>JBGASF010000204.1:0-11615 GCA_044229835.1 Polyangia bacterium
ATAGGCACCACCCGGTGCCACCGTCGGCGTCGGCGTCGGCGTCGGCGTCGGCGTCGGGCTCGGTGTGGGGGTCGGCGTCGGCCGCAACGTGGGCGTCGGCGTGGGCGTGGGGGCGCCGGGCAGGGGCGGCAGCGGCGCGGGGGCCTTGTAGGCCGGCGCGTTCTTGCCGAGGACGGTGATGCTCTTGGCCGCCTTGGGCAGGTACTTGTCGAGCTTGCCGAGGTACCAGCCGGCGCCGAGCGCCAGCAGCACGAGCAGGAAGAGGTACAGCTTCCAGGGCTTGCCCTTGTCGCGGTAGGGGTCGTACTTCATGTGCTCCGAGCCCTCGGGCAGCGTCGCCACGGAGGTCAGCGCGCCGCCGAAGGCGACGTTGATGCGCGCGCGGCCGTTGACCGCCCAGCCGCCAGCGTCCAGCAGCGGCCCCAGGTTGCGCCGGCGCAGCTTGAGCCACGCCAGCAGCATCGACGGCCCCGAGATCATCAGCAGCAGGGCCACGATCCCGATCGGCATCCACATGCCGAGGCCGAGGAACGCCGCCAGCACACCGGTGATCAGCGCGCCGATGCCGCCGATGGCGACGCCGATGGCGGCCACCGTGCCGACGTCGATCTTCTTGGGCTCGGCCGGCTTGTCGGGCTTCTTGTCGACGTTGGCGACGGCCTCGGCGCCGCTGGCCAGCTTGGACTGCGCGGCGGCGTCGGCGGCGCTGGCGCGCTTGTTGACCTGCTCCTCGATCATGCGCGCGAACTTCTTGTAGGGCGACCAGAAGGCCTGGCGCACGCTGATGGGGGCGTCGATGATCTTGGTGATGGTGGCCTGGTAGTCCTTGCCGTCGCGGTCGTAGAACACGCCGTTGCGGCCGACGAACAGGTTGTCGGAGTCGCCCGCGGTGACCGCGGCGGCGATGGTCTTCTTCTCGCCGCTGGCGCGCACACAGTCGCAGTACACCAGGCAGGCGCCCGCCATCGGCGCCAGGGTGCCATGCTTGCCGGCATCGATGACCTCGACGGTCAGCTCGCAGGCGCGGGCGTCGAGGTACAGCGTGCCGGCCTGGAAGACCGCCCCCTTGCGCGCATAGAAGTCGGCAAAGTTGACGAAGTTGTGCAGGATCTTCCTGAGATCTCGTTGACAGCGTAGCAACTTCTCGAGATCGGTCAGGCGGTCGTAGTCGTCCTTGGCGGCCAGATCCTTGGCGATGGTGGCCTCGAGCTGCGCCTGCAGATCACCGCCCGCCAGCGTGCGCGCGCGCGCCACCGCGTCGGGCAGCTTGGCCACCGCGCTGGTCGGGCGCGCCGCCTGCCAGGCCTCGAAGGCGGCCAGCTTGGCGCACAGGTCCTTCCAGTCGACCTCGGTCAGCGTGGTGCGCGCCGCGCCCAGCACCGGGGCCACGGCCTTGCTGGCCAGGTCGGCCAGCGCGCCGGCCCAGGCCGGGTTGACCGGCCCCTCCAGCGGCAGCGGCCGGCCGGCGTCGACGCGCGCCAGCGGCAGCCTGGCGATCTCGGGCGAGCCCGCCGCCAGCTCCTTGCTCGACAGCGCGGTCAGCTCGGCCTCGGACGGCCCCAGCGCGGCGGCCGCCTTGGCGTCGTAGGCGCACAGCCGGCAGCGCGCGAAGTAGTCATCGACCTTGGCGCGCACTGCCTGCACCGCGGCGAACGCCGCATCGGTGGCGGCTCCGACGACCCGCGTGCCGGCGGCGGCGCCCTTGTCGTCCCAGGCCACCAGCGCGGCCACGTCGGCGAAGAACGCCTTGACCTTGTCGGCGTTGGCGCCGGCCTTGCCGCCCCGATCGGGCACCCCGCCCACGGTGGCCAGGATGTCCTCGACCACCTTGGCCAGCGCGGCGTCGCCGACGTCGGGCGTGACCACGCCGTCGCCGTTGAAGGGCGTGGCGGCCAGGTTCTTCTGCGCGTCGGCGACGTCGGCCAGTGCCAGCGTGCCGGTGTCCTTGCGCGCGAGGTCGGTCAGCACCCGGCGCGCGCTGGCGCGCAGCGGGCCGTCCTTCAGCTTGTCGAGCGCCAGCTTGTCGGCGGGCTCGAGCAGCGTACCCAGATCGACCAGGTGCTCGCCCAGCCAGCTCAGCGCGCCCAGGATCTCGGCCACGCGGACCCAGCCGTCCTTGTCGGTGTCGAGCAGCTCCAGCGTGCGCGCCTCGAGGTGCACGCCCTTGACCGGCATCGACAGCGCGGCCCACAGCTTGCGGTCGAGCTCGCCGAGGTGCGCCAGGTCCGCGCCACGCTCCAGCACGACCTGGTCCACCCCACCGGCGCGATAGAACTTGAAGCGATGCTTGCTGGCCATGGCGACTCTCCTTGGGCGGCCGTTTAGCAACAACCGTTCCGGCGTGAGGGGCGATGATTCCAGCCGTCTCGCGGCGGACAGTATCACGCAGGGTTACTCGGGACAGCGGGTGTGACCTGCGGAGAGACGCGGCCCCCTGGTCAGTCGACGAGCACCCCAGGGTTCAGGACGCCCGCCGGATCCAGCGCCCGCTTGGCCGCGCGCAGCGCCTCGGCGAAGGGCTGCGGGCGCTCGCGATCGTACCAGGGCCGGTGCGTGCGCCCGACCGCGTGGTGGTGCGTGATGGTGCCGCCGGCCGCGCTGAGGGCGTCGCCCGCGGCTTGCTTGAGCTCGGCCCACTGCTCGAGCTCGGCGCCGCGGCGCGCGCGGCCCAGGAAGGTGAAGTAGGGCGCCGGTCCATCGGGGTAGACGTGGGTGAAGCGACAGCTCACGACGCCGCCTCCGCAGACCCGCTGCAGGGTGTCGTTCATCGCCGCGGTCACGGCGCGAAACAGCTCGGGGAAGGCGCGCCAGGTGCAGGCGGTCTCGAAGGTGTCGGCGATGATGCCCAGGCACAGCAGGCCATCCTGCAGGTAGGGCCCGTCGAGGAAGGTCTTGCGCCAGCTCTCCGCCGCGTCGCCCGCTCGCGCCTTGTCGCGGTCGTCGCGCAGCTGCGGCCCGCGCGGACAGCTGCCGCCGTGGCTGGCGGCGATGGCCAGCGCGCGCTCCAGCCACGGCCCCAGCGGGTGATCGGCCGACTCGAAGCCGAGCAGCAGCACGTTGTCGGCGGCGACCCCGGTGATCATGGCCTCGCGCGCGTCGAGCAGGCGGCAGTTGGCCGGGTGCAGGCCCGACTGCGCGACCTCGCGGGTGGCGGCCACCGCGGCGTCGAAGTCGGCGAAGTGCAGGCTGGCGCTGGCGCGGTACACCGGGCGCGGCACGATGCGCATCCAGGCCTCGGTGATGACGCCGAGGATGCCCTCGCTGCCGCACACCAGCCGGTTGGGATCGGGCCCGGCGCCCGAGGCGGGCACCCGCGCGCTCTGCCACAGCCCGCGCGGCGTCAGCATGCGCACCGACTGCACCAGGTCGTCGATGTGCGTGTGCAGGGTGGCGTAGTGCCCGCCGGCGCGGGTCGCGATCCAGCCGCCCAGGGTGGAAAACTCGAACGACTGCGGGAAGTGGCGCAGCGAGTAGCCCTGCGCCCCCAGCTGCTGCTCCAGCGCGGGGCCGAAAATGCCGCCCTGGATGCGCGCGGATCTCGACACATCGTCGATCTCCAGGACGCTACCCAGGGCCGCGAGATCGATCGACACCGCGCCGTTGTGGCCGGGGCCCAGGCGCGGCTCGACGCCGCCGACCACGCTGGAGCCGCCGCCGAACGGGATGGCCGCCAGCTTGTGCGCCTCGCAGGCGGCCAGCACGCGCACGAGCTCGGCCTCGTCGCGCGGGCGCGCCACCAGGTCGGGCGCGCTGCCGTGATCGCCCTGGAAGCCGCGCACCCGATCGGGGTAGGCCTTGCCGCGGGCGTGGCTGGCGCGCTCGTGCGCGTCGGCGCTGGCGAAGCCGGCCAGGTCGGCGGGCACCGGCACGCGCGGCGCCTGCAGCGCGGCCAGCGCGACCTCGTCGGGCACCGGCTCCTCGGGCGTCAGGCTGCCGAACATGGGCAGCGCGCGCGCTGCCACCGTGTCCAGCGCGGGTCGACGTTCGGTCAGGCCCCATCCCCACAGACTGCGCGCCATGCCAGCAGCACAGCCCAGGTCGGCCCGCCGCGCAAGCCCGGATCGGGTAGGCTGCGTGCGTGCACGAGCTCGCGCAGGCCTTCGCGCTGGATCCCGCGGTCAGCTTCCTCAACCACGGCTCGTTCGGCGCCTGCCCGCGCGCGGTGCTGGCGGCGCAGAGCGCGCTGCGGGACCGCCTGGAGGCCGAGCCGGTGCGCTTCTTCGCGCGCGACTACGAGGGGCTGCTCGACGCCGCGCGCGCCGAGCTGGCGGGCTTCCTCGGCGCCGACCCCGCCGACCTGGCCTTCGTGGCCAACGCCACCACCGGCGTCAGCACCGTGCTGCGCTCGCTGCGCTTCGCCCCCGGCGACGAGCTGCTGGTCACCGATCACGAGTACCCGGCCTCGCGCAATGCGCTCGACTTCGTGGCCGACGCCGGCGGCAGCGTGGCCAAGGTCGTGGTCGCCAGCGTGCCCTTCCCGGTCGCCAGCGCCGAGGCCATCGTGGACGCCGTGCTGGCCGCGGTCACCCCGCGCACGCGCCTCCTCCTCATCGATCACGTCACCAGCCAGACCGGCGTCATCATGCCGGTGGCCGCGCTGTGCGCCGCGCTGGCGCCGCGCGGGATCGACGTCCTGGTCGACGGCGCACACGGGCCCGGCATGCTCGACCTGGCGGTGCCCGCGCTGGGCGCCGCGTATTACACCGGCAACCTGCACAAGTGGGTGTGCGGGCCCAAGGCGGCCGCCTTCCTGTGGGTGCGGCGCGATCGCCAGGACCGCGTGCGACCGCTGGCCATCAGCCATGGCGCACGCTCGCCGCGCACCGATCGCGCGCGCTTCCAGCTCGAGCTCGACTGGTGCGGGACCTGGGATCCCACCGCGGCGCTGTGCGCGCCCGAGGCCATCCGCCACGTCGGCGGCCTGCTCCCGGGCGGCTGGCCCGCGGTGCGCGCGCACAACCATGCGCTGGCGCTGGCGGCGCGCGACCTGGTGGCCGAGGCGCTGGGGGTACCCGCGCCGGTGCCCGACGACCTCATCGGCTCGATGGCGTCGCTGCCGCTGCCCGACGGCAAGCAGCCCCCGAGGGGCGGCATCGATCCGCTGCAGGACGCGCTGTGGGCGCGCGGGATCGAGGTCCCGGTGGTGCTGTGGCCGGCCTGGCCGCGCCGCCTGCTCCGGGTGTCGGCGCACCTGTACAACCGGCACGCCCAGTACGAGCAGCTGGCCGGCGCGCTGCGCGAGGCCCTCGCCGCCGAGTAAGCCCGGCCGGCCCGGCGCGTTATGCTGGCGCCATGAAGACCATGCGCCTCGTCACCTGGGTCGTGCTGTCCCTGCCGGTGCTCGCGCAGGCCGAACCCGCGCCCAGCCCGGCCCCCGCGCCGGCCGGCCCGGTCGAGCCGGCCCCCGCGCCCGAGGCCGCGCCCGCCGCCAGCCCCGCGCCCGCGGCGGAGCCCGAGCCCAAGCCCGAGCCCGCCGTCCACACCGACGAGGACATCGAGGTCACCGCCGGCTCGGTCGCCCTGTCGCGCGAGTCCTTCAGCGACGGCGGGTCCAGCCACGGCAGCGCGCGCTCCACCGTCAAGGACTGGCTGCTCCTGCCCAAGGGCAGCCTCGAGATCGGCGGCGATCTCACCTTCATCACCAGCGAGGCCACGCCCGAGCCCATCCTGTTCAGCGACTTCGGCATCCTGACCCTGCACGGGCGCTACTCGTTCGGCCGCGCCGAGATCGGCGTCGCCGCCGATCTGCTGATCAAGCAGCCCAGCTTCTTCAACGAGCCGGTGTACCAGGGCGGCTCGGTCGACCTGCGCGTCGGGCTGCGCAACCAGGTCGCCGGCGCGCTGCTGCTCAGCGGTGGCCCGCTGACCGGTGACAAGGGGCTGTGGGGCGGCGTCGATCTCGCATTCCAGAGCAAGAAGACCATCCACGAGACCCTGGTCTTCCAGGGCCAGGTCGGCGGCGGCTACACCCACCTGGCGCTCGACGGCACCGATGACGCCTGGTTCGCCGAGACCACCATCGGCGCGACCACCCTGCTGCGCGTGCCCAACGGCATGTTCGGCATGTATGTCGGCAGCGCGCTGCGCATCCCGGTGGCCTGGTCGCCCGACGAGGCCGACGGCGCGGCCTACTACCTGGATCCGCAGACCCGCCTCGGCTTCACCGTCGGCACCGTCTATGCGGTCGTGCCCGACTGGGATCTCAGCGTGGCCTACACCGTGGTCGATCGCGGTGACAAGGGCGCCCCCGAGACCACGCTGCCCATCCTGAGCGGCGGCTTCGACCAGCGCGACTTCGTCTTCAGCATCACGCACCGCTGGGAGAAGAAGCCGCGCCGCCGCGAGTACATGATCGCCGAGTAGCGGGGCGCGCCCGCGCCGGCCGAGCTACGGCAACTGCACGCCCATGATGTCGTAGCTGGCGCCGTTCTGTTGCGTCCAGATCACCGCGGGGCGCACGCTGTCGTCATCGGCGCTGCCGCCCGCGATGGCGAGCCGGTTCGCCGTGGTCCCGACCAGGGTCGCCCACGCCGCCCAGGTGCTGCCGTTCCATGTCGAGTAGCGCACCGCGCCGTCATCGCGCAGCGCCACCGCGACCAGCCCGCCGGCGTAGCGGGCCAGGAAGATCCCGGTGTCGGTCTTGCCCGCCTCGGACGGCGGCGCCGCGCTGGTCATCCAGCCGCCCGCCGCGGTGTAGAACCGGTGCTCGAAGGTGTCGTGGCTGGCGCCGGCGCGTCGCACCACGTGCATGGTGCTGCCCAGCGTGACCACCGACCAGTCCTCGATCGGCGTCGGGGCATCGACCGGGAACACCGGGGGCGGCATCACCGCCGAGCCGCCCGACTCGTCGGGCAGCCACGACCCGGAGGGCTCGCGCACGTTCATGATCAGGTTGGGCGCGGGCTCGGCGTCGCCGGGTTCATACAGGTGGTGCACCCGCGGCCCCAGCTGCACCAGGGCGCGCGCATTGACCGTGTTCGGCACGCACCACAGCACCCGGCGCGCGTAGGTCATGACGTCGAAGTTGGTGGTCCCGGTGTCCTTCAGATCCGCCGTGTAGATCACGATGTCGCCATAGCCGCACGGCGACAGCGGCGGCGTGGCCGGCGTGGGCAGGTAGCCGGTGCTGTCGATGACGGTGCCGTCGTCCATGATGAGGACCGCGGTGCCGTCGGGCGTCGCGCCGGCGCCCGAGTTGACGTCATTGGGCACCCCGAAAGAGATGCTGGCGCCGCTGATCACCGCGCGCACGTGGTAGCGCCCGAGCGGACCGGTGTAGCCCTGCGAGATGTGCAGCACGTCCTTGCCGCCGAGCTGCTTGTAGGCCACCGCGAGGTCGCGCCCGTCGCCGCTGTGATCCTTGGCCAGCGACAGCTCGTCGCCGGCGTTCCAGCTGACGAAGTCGAGCGAGTGCGCGGTCTTCAGGCGCCGCAGCGCCGCCCCCGAGTTGTACAGCAGCCACCACGCGCCCACGCCGCGCGCATACACCAGGTGGGTCTGGTGGCCCGCGCCGGTGGCGTTGGCCAGCGTGCCCGCGGAGGCCAGCACCACCGGGGTCAGCACGCGGCGCACCGTGATCTCGGCGTCGCCGTGGCGCGCGCTGTCGACCATGCTGGTGGCGCGCACGTGATAGACGCCCTCGGTGAGCGGCGCGGTGTACAGGCCGGTCGCGCTGATGCTGCCGCCGCCGGCCTCCATCACGGTCCAGGTCACGCGCATGTCGGTGGCCGCAACCGCGGCGCTGAACTGCAGGCTGGCGGTGGCCAGCAGCGACGTCGTCCCCGGGGTCACCGTCACGCTGCCCGCCGAGGCGTCGGGGCCCTGCGCGTCGCGCATGCCGCCGTCCCCGGCGGCGTCGCCGATGCACTGGTTGGCCAGGCCGTCGGGCGCGAAGCCACCATAGCGCCGCCCGCCACTGCAGCCCGGATCGGCGAAGCTGCACGCGCCGGTCGGCTCGCACACGCCCGGGGTGTTGCCATTCTGGCACTGCGCGCTGCTCTGACACTCGAAGCGCCCCGGCTTGACACAACCACCTCCGAGAGCGCCGACGCCGGCACCGACGCCGACGAACCCGAGCACGACCGCGACGAGCACACGCACGCCGCGATGGTACTGGATCTGCGGCGACCCTGGGCCATAGTCCTGCCATGTCGAGACAGACGGTGATCGCCGCGATGCTGGGCGCGCTGCTGGGGGCCGGGGCCGTGCTGGGTGTGCAGGCGCTGCGCGGTGGACCGCCGGCGCGGACGGCGCGGGTCGAGGCGCCGGGCCCGGTGGCGCCCGCCGAGGCTGCGGCACCGGGACCCGCCGCGCAGATCGCGCAGGCACCGGCCGCTCAGGCGCCGGTGGCCCAGCCGCCGGGTGCACCGCCCCCGGCCGCGCGCCCGGGCAGCGCCGCCAGCGCGGTCGCGCCCGCCCTGCTGCTGCCGCCGCCCGCCGGCGCCAGCCTCGCCGAGTTGCGCGCGCGCGAGCAGGCCCAGCGCGAGGCCCTGGTCAACCTGACGCGTGCGCTGAGCGCCCCGCGCGTGCGTGACGTCGGCGACGTCTTCGACCAGACCCCCGAGGAGCTGACCGCGATGGCCGCCGACTGCGCGCTGCGCTACGACGTGCCGCCGTTCGGGCAGGAGCCGCAGCTGCTCAGCGACAGCGAGGTCGCCAAGCTCGGCCTCAGCTTCTCCGAGCGCGAGAGCCACGATCGGCTGCTGACCGCGCTCAACCGCAGCGTGCGCGACGACGTCCGCGCGCTGTACGTCGAGCTGACCGGCGATCGCGCCGGCGCCGACGACCTCGATCTGTGGGCGCTGCGCCAGGAGATCGTGGCCAAGGCGCTGCCCGCCGATCGCATCGAGGCCCAGCGCCGCATCGCCGCCGAGCGCGCCGGTCAGGCCACGCCCCCGACGCCCGCACAGCTCGGCTCGCGCCCGGTCTACGAGCGCTTCCTGCGCCGGCTGATCGCCTCCGCCGACGAGTTCGAGCACGCCCTCGCCGGCGAGGTCGGCCCCGCCAGCGCCAACGCCCTGCGCCGCGCCCGCGGCTCGCGCTTCGCCCTCAGCGGCTGCGAGGACGGCGTGGCCGCGTCGACGCGGTGACGGGGCCTACGGCCCGAGATCCTCGATGGTGATGGTGAGGTTGCGGGCGGCGCCGGTGATGTCGGTGAAGTCGGCCACCACCCAGTGCTTGCCCGCGCGCGGCGCCTTGATCGAGATCAGCGAGTCGTAGTTCATGGCGCCGGTCGAGATGTCGTCGCTGTAGTCGACCTGGCTGGCCGTGGCCTGGGTCTGATCCATCAGGTAGATCAGGGTGTCGACGTTGGAGGCCGGCGACAGGCGCGCGGCGCGGGTCTCGGCCTTGATGGTGTGGTTGGCCGCCGGGGTGGTGAACTCGAAGATGGTGACCTTGCCGTCCCCGGGCACCGTGACCATCTGCGAACCTGCGGGCAGCGGCAGCGTGACCACAGTCGGGGTCGGGGTCACCGCCTCGACCTTGAACGTGTAGGTCGACGTCGGGCCGCCCACGTTGGCGGGGGTCTGCCCCTCGTTGCGCAGGTCGACCACGCGGACGTGGTAGTTGCCGGTGCGCGACAGGAAGGCCTCACGCGAGGCCATGCTGGTGCCGCTGCCCGGGCGCACGATGTTCTCGATGGTCTGCCCGGTCGAGTGCACCAGGACGCCCAGGGCCTGGTAGTCGCCGCTGTCGCGGGTCTGCAGGGTGATGCGCACCAGCGTCGGCGCCGTGATCGAGAACTTGTAGAAGTCCTGGTCGGTGCCCATGCCGGCGACCATGGCGCCGATGGTGCCGTTCACGGTGTCGCCGAGCTTGATGCTCTCCGCGGTGCTGGTGCTGTCGTTGCTGCGCGTCGCGCCCTCGGCCTCGGTGACCGTCCCGGTGTTGACCATGGCGTCCACGGTGACCATGCCGCCGTCGCCGCCCATCGTGCCGTCACCGCCGCCGCAACCCGCCACACAGCCCATCGCAACCAGGAACAGTGCCCGCATGTGAACTCCCGAGGTAGACCGCCAGTGTCGGCGGACTTCCGCCCCGGTTGCAAGCACGGAGGTTGGCAAGCTACAAGCGGCCATGATCGAAGCCCGGTTGCTCGAGGCCCAGGCCCAGGCGGAGGCCCTGTTCGCCGCCATCACGGACCAGCAGCTCATCCGCGCCGGCCGCAGCGAGCGCGCCATCAACGACGACGTCCACCGCCTGGCCGCCGAGCGCTTCGGCGTGCGCAGCCACTGGCACAAGCGCATCGTGCGCGCCGGCGCCAACACGCTGTTGCCCTACGCGGAAAACCCGCCCGACCTGGTGGTCGCCGACAACGACATCGTGTTCCTGGATCTCGGCCCGGTGTTCGGCCAGTTCGAGGCCGACGTGGGGCGCACCTTCGTGGTCGGCAAGGACCCCGAGATGCTGCGCCTGGCGGCCGATCTGGCGCCGCTGCACGCCGAATGCAAGGCCTACTGGCACGCCCACCCGGGGCTGACCGGGCGTGACTACTTCGCCGAGGTCTGTCGCGCGGTGGAGGCGCGCGGCTGGCGCTACGGCGGCCCGCACGCCGGCCACCTGGTCGGCGAGTTCCCGCACGAGAACGCCTTCACCGAGATCCCCGAGAGCTACATCGGCCCCGGCAACGGTCTGGCCATGGACGCGCCCGATGCGCAGGGCCAGCGCCGGCACTGGATCCTGGAGATCCACCTGGTGCACCCGGGCGGCGCCTTCGGCGGCTTCCTCGAGGAGCTGCTGACGCTGTAGTCAGCCGCGCGGCCCGGCGTGGCTGCCGGTCACAGATCACAGCTTGCGCAGGTGCCAGCGCACCTTGACGGTGGCGACCTCGACCCCGGCGGCATCGGTCAGCGTGACCTCGACGCTGCACTCGGCCTTGCCGCTGGCCAGGTCGGCGGCGAGCGCGGCGCGATCGGCGGTCAGCGGCGCGGGGGGGGCGGGGGGGATCCGCGCGCGAGCTTGCGATAGGCGATCTCGGCGCCCTTGGCCAGCGGCGTCACCGCGCCCATCAGGTTGGCCGCCAGCAGCGCGCCCGCGATGGCGGCGCCCGAGGCCGCCTCGGCGACGGTGAACAGCGCCCCCGCGTGCTGCGACTGCACATGGTTGCGCAGGCGTGGGTCGTCGGGGAGGCGGACGGTGCCGACGCCGTCACCGATGTCGACCACCTCGAGGCCGAGGGTCTGGTTGAAGGGGATGCCGGCCGACAGCATCTGCTTGATGAGGGTGGTGTCCATGTGGTGGTTGGATGTCTCCGATGGAGACATGGTAGCACGGTGCGCGCACTGGCCGCCCGCGCCGCAGCGGCTGGCGAACCTGGTTCAGCCGAGGTGGCGGGTTCAGCCGAAGTGGCGCGCCAGCAGGATGCCGATGCTGGCGGCGAGCAGCGCCGCGAGCAGGTACCAGCGCAGGCGCCCCATCGAGGGCGTCAGGCGGGGAGCGTCGTCGAGCACGGGCAGCGCGGGCAGCGCGCTCGGACCCATGACCGGGCGGGGCGGCGTGATGTTGCGCCAGTCGAACGGAGCCGGGCCGGGGTCGGAGCCGGCGGCGGTGCGGATGGCGCCGTCGGCGCTGCGCAGGCGGCCGTCCTCGGTGGCGCGCGGCAGGCGCAGGCTGCC
>JBGASF010000205.1:0-11378 GCA_044229835.1 Polyangia bacterium
GTCCACGAGGGGACTCTACCCTGCCCGGCTGGTGCTCGTGCTCGTGCTCGTGCTCGTGCTCGTGCTCGTGCTCGTGCTCGTGCTCGTGCTCGTGCTCGTGCTCGCTAGCAGTCGATGCCCGGCGCCGGGAAGCCCTTGCACAGCTCGGCGACCTCGGCCGCGATCTTGTCCAGCTTGGCCTCGTCGGCGGCCCCCTGCACGGCCTCGTCGATCCAGGCCGCGACCTTGCGCGCCTCGGCCTCCTTCATGCCGCGCGAGGTCATCGCCGGGGTGCCCAGGCGCACGCCGCTGGGGTCGAACGGCTTGCGCGGGTCGTAGGGCACCGTGTTGTAGTTGGCCTCGAGGCCGGCGCGATCCATGGCCTTGGCCGCCGGCTTGCCGGCGATCCCCTTGGCGGTCAGATCGATCAGCACCAGGTGGTTGTCGGTGCCGCCCGAGATGACGCGGAAGCCGCGCGAGGCCAGCTCGTCGGCCAGGGCGCGCGCGTTCTTGACCACCTGGTGCGCGTAGTCGGTGAAGCTGGGCTCGGCGGCCTCGCGCAGCGCGACCGCGATCCCTGCCGTGGTGTGGTTGTGCGGGCCGCCCTGCAGGCCGGGGAAGATGGCCTTGTCGATGGCCGACTTGTGCTCGTCCTTGCACAGGATCATGCCGCCGCGCGGGCCGCGCAGGGTCTTGTGCGTGGTCGATGTCACCACGTCGGCGTGCGGCACCGGGCTGGGGTGCGCGCCGCCCGCGATGAGGCCGGCGATGTGCGCCATGTCGGCCACGAACTTGGCGCCGACCTCGCGCGCGATGCTGGCGAAGGCCTCCCAGTCCCACAGCCGCGGGTAGGCGGTGCCGCCGGCCCAGATCACCTTGGGGCGGTGCTCGCGCGCCAGGCTGCGCACCTGATCCATGTCGATGAGGTGGTGCACCGGATCGACGCCGTACTGCACCGCCTTGAAGTACTTGCCGGTGATCGACACGTTCCAGCCGTGCGTGAGGTGGCCGCCCATGGGCAGGCCGAGGCCCATCACGGTGTCGCCAGGCTGGCAGAAGGCCAGGTAGACCGCCAGGTTGGCCGGTGAACCGGAGTACGGCTGCACGTTGGCGTGCTCGGCGCCGAACAGCTTCCTGGCGCGATCGACCGCCAGCGTCTCGATGGGGTCGATGAACTGCTGGCCCTCGTAGTAGCGCTTGCCGGCGTAGCCCTCGCTGTACTTGTTGGTCAGGATCGACCCGGTGGCGGCCAGCACCGCGCGCGAGACATAGTTCTCCGACGGGATGAGGCGGATCTTGGCCGCCTCGCGCCGCTCTTCGCGGGCGATGAGGTCGGCGATCTCGGGATCAGTGTGGCCCAGCGCGGCTGTCGTCGGAGTATTGGTCGAAGTCGTCACGAGCGAACTGTGTTGGCCAGGACCACGCGCGTCAAGAGCCATGTGCTAAGGTCTGCGGGTCCATGCAATATGTGCCGGATCTAGCTGAATTTCGCTCACGTTCGCAGGGCCACGATCTGATCGTCGTGTACCGCGAGATCGTCGATGACGCCGACACGCCGGTGTCGGCGTTCGCCAAGCTGCGCGCCTCGGAGTGGAGCTTCCTGCTCGAGAGCGTGGTCGGTGCCGAGAAGTGGGCGACCTACTCGTTCGTCGGCGTGGCGCCGCGCGCGGTGGTGCGCGCCCGCGCCGGCCAGGCCCGCGTCGAGTGGCGCGAGCCGGAGTCGCCCGCGCGCGAGGAGCAGCTGGCCGCGCCCGACCCCGCCGCGGCGGTGGCCGCGGTGCTGGCCCGCTTCCGCGTGTGGGCGCCGCCCGGGCTGCCGCGCTTCTACGGTGGCGCGGTCGGCTGTCTGGCCTATGACGCCGTGCGCGCGTTCGAGAAGCTGCCCGCGCGCGCGCCCGACGAGCTCGGCCTCGATGACGCGGTGTTCGTGCTGACCGACACCGTGGTGGTGTTCGACAACCTGCGCCAGACCCTGAAGGTGGTCGCGACCGCGCGCGCCGACGGCGGCGACGCCGCCCACGCCGCGGCGTGTGCGCGCATCGACGCGGTGATCGCGCGGCTGCGCGGGCCAGCCCCAGCGCTGCGTGTGGTCGACGCCGCGGCAGCGCCCTCGGCCGACGTCGAGCTCGAGCGGCGCAGCACGCCCGAGGAGTACATGGCCGCCGTCGTCCGCGCCAAGGAGTACATCCTGGCCGGCGACGCCTTCCAGGTCGTGCTGTCGCAGCGCTTCGAGGTCGCGCGCGGCGAGCTCGACCCGTTCGACGTCTACCGGGCGCTGCGCGTCATCAACCCGTCGCCGTACATGTTCCACCTCGACTTCCCGGGCGCCGCGGTCACCGGGGCATCGCCCGAGGTGGTCGCGCGCCTGGAGGCCGGCCGGGTCACGGTGCGCCCCATCGCGGGCACCCGGCGCCGCGGCGCCAGCGAGGCCGAGGACGCCCGCCTGGAGGCGGAGCTGCTCGCCGATCCGAAGGAGCGCGCCGAGCACATCATGCTGATCGACCTCGGGCGCAACGACGTCGGCCGCGTCAGCAAGGTCGGCAGCGTGCACGTCGACGAGACCATGGTGGTCGAGCGCTACTCCCACGTCATGCACATGGTGTCGCACGTGACCGGCGATCTGGCCGACGGCCTGGGGCCGCTCGACGTGCTGCGGGCGTCGTTCCCGACCGGGACCCTGAGCGGGGCGCCCAAGATCCGCGCCATGGAGATCATCGAGGAGCTGGAGCCGACCCGGCGCGGCCTGTATGGCGGCGCGGTGGGCTACCTGTCGTATGCCGGCAACATGGACTTCGCCATCGCCATCCGCACCCTGGTCACACAGGGTGACAAGATCTTCGTGCAGGCGGGCGCCGGGATCGTGCACGACTCGGTCCCGGCGGCCGAACACGAGGAGTGCATGAGCAAGGCCCGCGCGGTGCTGCGCGCGGTCGCCGCCGCACGAGGGGGCTTCTGATGCTTCTCGTGATCGATCCAAGGGGGACCTCCCCGTCCCCCCTCGGCCTGGCAAAGCCAGGCCGAGCCTCCCCCCACCGCGCGTCACTCGCGCGCCAGGGTTCAGCTCGGGTGGTTCTCTGATGCTCCTGGTGATCGACAACTACGACAGCTTCACCTTCAACCTGGTGCAGTACCTCGGCGAGCTGGGAGCCACGGTGCGCGTGGAGCGCAACGACGCGCCCGCGGTGCGCGACGTCGCGGCCATCCCGGGCTGGGCCAGCGCGGTGGTGCTGTCGCCGGGGCCGTGCACGCCCAACGAGGCCGGGGTCTCGCTCCAGGTCATCCGCGAGCTGAGCGGGCGGTTGCCCATCCTGGGCGTGTGCCTGGGCCACCAGGCCATCGGGCAGGCCTTCGGGGGCAAGGTCATCCGCGCGCGCGCGCCGATGCACGGGAAGATCTCGGCCATCCAGCACGGCGGCCTCGGCGTCTTCGCCGGGCTGCCGCAGCCGATGCAGGCCACGCGCTATCACTCGCTGATCGTGGAGCGCGCCACCCTGCCGGCCTGCCTGGAGATCACGGCCGAGACCGCCGAGGGCGAGATCATGGGGCTGCGCCACCGCGAGCACGCCGTCGAGGGTGTGCAGTTCCACCCCGAGTCGATCATGACGCCCGACGGCAAGCAGCTCCTGGCCAACTTCCTGCGTCGCGTGCCGGCATGACGCTGCAGGAGGCCATCGCGCGCGTCACCCAGCGCAAGGACCTCAGCCAGGCCGAGACCGCCGAGGTCATCGGCCGCATCATGGAGGGCGAGGCCACGCCGGCGCAGATCGGCGGCCTGCTGATCGCGCTGCGCATGAAGGGCGAGACGCCCGACGAGCTGGCCGGCGCGGCGCGGGCCATGCGCGCGCGGGCGACGCCGATCCAGTGCGAGGCCGCCGTGGTGGTCGACACCTGCGGCACCGGCGGCGACGGCGCGGCCACCATCAACGTGTCGACCATCGCGGCCTTCGTGGTGGCGGCGACCGGGGTCACCGTGGCCAAGCATGGCAACCGCGCGCTGTCGTCGCGCTGTGGCAGCGCGGACGTGCTGGAGGCGCTGGGGGTCGACGTCGCGGCGCCGGTGGCCGTGATCGAGCGCTGCCTGCGCGAGGTCAAGCTGGGCTTCATGTTCGCGCCGGCGTTCCACGCCGCGACCCGGCATGTCGGCGGGCCGCGCAAGGAGCTGGGCACGCGCACGCTGTTCAACCTGCTGGGGCCGATGACCAACCCGGCGGGGGCGCGGCGCCAGGTCATCGGGGTGTTCGACGCCGGCTTCGCGGCGGCGGTGGCGCGCGCGCTGGGCCAGCTGGGGTCGCAGCGCGTGCTGGTGGTGCATGGCGCGGGCGGGCTCGACGAGATCGCGGTCGCGGGCGCGACCCAGGTCGCCGAGCTGCGCCACGGCGAGGTGCGCGAGTATGTGGTGACGCCGGCCGACTTCGGGCTGGCCGAGACCGATCCAGCCGGGCTGGCGGGCGGCGCGGCGGCCGACAACGCCGAGATCGCGCGCGAGGTGCTGGCGGGCGGCGCCGGGCGCGCGGGGGCGCCGCGGGCGGCGGTGGTGATGGCGGCGGCGGCCACCCTGCTGGCGGCCGAGGTGGCGCCCGATCTGGCGACCGCGGCGCGGCGCGCCGAGGCGGCGCTCGACAGCGGGGCGGCGCGCGCCGTGCTGGAGCGGCTGGTCACGGTGTCGCGAGGCGGCGCGTGAGCGGCGTGGTGCACGGGCCGGCACCGCGGGTCACGGCGCGAGGCGACGCGTGAGCGAGACGCCGTCACCGACGCCTTCGATCCTGGCGCGCATCCTCGACAGCAAGCGCGCCGAGCTGGCCGCGGGGCGGGCCGAGGAGTCGCTGGCGGCGGTGCGTGCGCGCGCCGAGGCGGTCACCCGCGAGGCGCCGGCGCGGCCCTTCGCCAGCGCGCTGCGGCGCGGGCCCGACGACACCGCGGTGCGCGTCATCGCCGAGATCAAGCGGGCCTCGCCATCGCTGGGGCCGATCCGCCCCGGCGCGGACGTGGTCGCCATCGCACGCAGCTACGCGGCGGCGGGCGCGCGGGCGCTGTCGGTGCTGACCGATGGCCCGTTCTTCGGGGGCACGCTCGACGATCTGACCGCGGCGCGCGCGGCGGTCGGCATCCCGGTGCTGCGCAAGGACTTCCTCATCGACGAGTGGGAGCTGTGGCGGGCGCGCGCGGCGGGCGCCGACGCCGTGCTGCTCATCGTGGCCGCGCTGGACGACGCCCGCCTGACCGATCTGCTGGCGTGTGCGCGTGGCGCCGGCCTCGGTGTGCTGGTCGAGGCGCACGACGCGCGCGAGATCGAGCGCGCGCTGGCCGCCGGTGCCGACGTGGTCGGCGTCAACCACCGCAACCTGGCGACCTTCGTGGTCGACACCTCGCTGACCGAGCGGCTGCGCCCGCTGGTGCCGGCGCGCTGTGTCTATGTCGCCGAGAGCGGCATCCGCACCCCGGCCGACGTGGCGCTGATGGGCGCCCACGGGGCCGACGCCGTGCTGGTCGGCGAGGCGCTGATGCGGGCGCCCGATCCCGGCGCCGCGCTGGCCGAGCTGGTGGCCTGATGTTCGTGAAGATCTGCGGGCTGACCCGGGCCGGCGACGTCGAGGCGGCCCTGGCCGCAGGCGCCGACGCCATCGGGCTCAACTTCTGGCCGCGCTCGAAGCGCCATGTCAGCCCCGGGGCGGCGGCGCCGCTGGCGGCGCTGGCGCGCGGGCGCGCCCGCGTGGTCGGCGTCTTCGTCAACGCCGACGCCGCCGAGATCAACGCCGTGGCGGCGGCGGTCGACCTCGACGTGGTGCAGCGGCCCGGCGACGAGGCGCCCGCGCTGGCGGCGCAGCTGACCCGGCCGCTGTGGCGCGCGGTGCGCGTCGCGAGCGCGGCCTCGCTGGACGAGATCGAGGCCTGGCCCGGCGCCGAGGCCTTCCTGCTCGACAGCGCCAGCGCCGGCTATGGCGGCAGCGGGCAGGCCTTCGACTGGACGCTGGCGCGCACGGTGGCGACGCGGGTGCGCGTGCTGGTGGCCGGCGGGCTGGGGCCGGACAACGTGGCCGCGGCGGTGCGCGCGGCGCGGCCCTGGGGCGTCGATGTCGCCGGCGGCGTCGAGAGCGCACCCGGGCTCAAGGATCAGGCACTGATGGCGCGCTTCATCCAGGCGGCGCGCGCGGAGGACTTCTCGTGATCACGGCACACAGAGGTGACAGCGGACGGTTCGGCCCCTTCGGTGGGCGCTATGTGGCGGAGACGCTGATGCCAGCGCTCGACGAGCTGGAGACCGCGTGGCGCGCCGCGCGTGACGACGCCAGCTTCTGGGCCGCCTACAACGAGCTGATGACCGAGTATGTCGGCCGGCCGTCGCCGCTGACCTTCGCCGCCAACCTGACCGCGCGCCTGGGCGGGCCGCGGATCTACCTCAAGCGCGAGGACCTCAACCACACCGGCGCGCACAAGATCAACAACTGCATCGGGCAGGCGCTGCTGGCCAAGCGCATGGGCAAGCGGAACCTCATCGCCGAGACCGGCGCCGGGCAGCATGGCGTGGCCACCGCGACGGTGGCGGCGCTGATGGGCTTCACCTGCACCGTGTACATGGGGCGCGAGGACGTGGCGCGGCAGTCGCTCAACGTGTTCCGCATGCGCCTGCTCGGCACCACGGTGCACGCGGTCGACAGCGGCAGCGCGACGCTGAAGGACGCCATGAACGAGGCGCTGCGCGCCTGGGTCACCCATGTGCGTGACACCTACTACCTCATCGGCAGCGTGGCCGGGCCGCACCCCTACCCGTCCCTGGTGCGCGAGCTGCAGGCCATCATCGGGCGCGAGGCGCGCGAGCAGGTGCTGGCCAAGACCGGCAAGCTGCCCGCCGCGGTGGTCGCCTGTGTGGGCGGCGGGTCGAACGCGATGGGGATCTTCGACGCCTTCGTGGACGACCCCGGGGTGGCGCTGATCGGGGTCGAGGCCGCGGGCGAGGGCGTCGACACGCCGCGCCATGCCGCGACGCTGGGCGGGGGCCGCGTCGGCGTGCTGCACGGCGCCAAGTCGTACGTGCTGCAGGACGCCGACGGGCAGATCGCGGAGGCGCACTCGATCAGCGCCGGCCTCGACTATCCCGGGGTCGGGCCCGAGCACGCCTGGCTCAAGGACAGCGGGCGCGCGCGCTATGTCAGCGTGACCGACGACGAGGCGCTGGAGGCCTTCGACCTCCTGGCGCGCTGCGAGGGCATCATCCCGGCGCTGGAGAGCTCGCACGCCATCGCGCACCTGGCCGCGCTGGCGCCCACGCTGAGCAAGGACGACGTGGTGGTGGTGTCGCTGTCGGGGCGCGGCGACAAGGACATCCCGACCGTGGCCGCGCGCCGGGGGATCGCGCTGTGAGCCGCCTGCGTGAGGTGATCGAGGCGGCGCGGGCGCGCGGCGAGCGCGCGTTGGTGGCCTACCTGACCGCGGGCGATCCGTCGTTCGAGGTCAGCCTGCGCGTGCTGCTGGAGGCGGCGCGGCGCGGGGCGGACATCATCGAGCTGGGCGTGCCGTGGAGCGACCCGTCGGCCGACGGCGTGGCCATCCAGGGCGGCATGCTGCGCGCGCTGGCCGGCGGCATGCGCCTCGGGGGCGCGCTGGAGCTGGCGCGGGCGTTCCGGCGCGAGAGCGACGTGCCGCTGGTGCTGTTCGGGTACTTCAACCCGATCCTGAGCTATGGCTGCGACAAGCTGGCCCGCGACGCGCGGGCGGCAGGGGTCGACGGCCTGCTGGTGGTCGACCTGCCGCTCGACGAGGCCGACGAGCTGCGCCTGCCGGCGCGCGCTGCCGGGCTCGACTGGGTGCCCCTGCTGGCGCCCACGAGCACCCCGGCGCGCATCGCCCGCGCCGCGGAAGTCGCGGATGGTTTTGTTTACTACGTGTCCATGACCGGGGTCACCGGCGCGGCCCTGGCGCCAGCCCTGGCCGAGGCCGAGACCAAGGTGGCCGAGCTGCGCAGCGTGCTGCGCCAGCCCATCGCGGTCGGCTTCGGGGTGGCGACCCCGGACGACGCACGCACGGTCGGCAGGTTCGCCGACGCCGTGGTGGTCGGCAGCGCGCTGGTCCGCGAGATCGAGCACGCGGTCGCCGCCGGCCGCGATCCCGCGACGGCGGTGGGCGACCGCGTGGCCGCCCTGAAGGCTGCCCTCAAAACCTAGTCCCACGGTCACGGTCACGGTCACGGTCACGACCCACGGTCCACGGCCCACGGCCTCTCACTCCTGCGCCGGCCACAGCTCCGCGTTGACCAGGTTGTCCGGTCGCTGGTTGGCGAGCCAGCCGGCGACCGCGCTCACGCACAGCTCGGCCATGCGGGTGCGTGCCGCCACCGTGGCCGAGCCGATGTGTGGCAGCAGCACGGTGCGCGGCGCGGTCAGCAGCGCTGGCGTCACCCGCGGCTCGTCGGCGAAGACGTCGAGGCCGGCGCCGCCGAGCTGGCCGGCGTGCAGAGCGGCGGCCAGGGCGGCCTCGTCGACCACGGCGCCGCGGGCGGTGTTGATCAGGATGGCGTGCGGGCGCATGCGCGCCAGCGCGGCGGCGTCGATGAGGCCACGCGTCGCCGGGGTCAGCGCACAGTGCAGCGACACGAAGTCGCTGCTCGCCAGCAGCTCGGACAGCTCGACGCGGGTGGCGCCCAGCTGGGCCTCGACGGCCGCCGGGGCCGGGTGCGGCGCCGCATAGAGGATGCGCAGGCCGAAGCCGCGGGCGCGGGCGGCGACCGCGCGGCCGATGCGACCGAAGCCGACCAGGCCCAGCGTGCGCCCGCTGAGCTCCGCGCCCAGCAGCTGGGCCGGATCGAAGCCCAGCCAGCGGCCCTGGCGCAGCAGCGCCTCGCCCTCGCCGAGGCGGCGTGCGGTCGCCAGCAGCAGCGCGAAGGCCAGATCCGCGGTGGCGTCGGTCAGCACGTCGGGGGTGTTGGCGACCAGGATGCCGCGCGCGCTGGCGGCGGGCACCTCGACGTTGTCGTAGCCGACCGCGTTGTTGGCGACCACGCCGAGGTGCGGCGCGCGGGCCAGCA
This sequence comes from Polyangia bacterium, assembly GCA_044229835.1. Classification (GTDB taxonomy): domain Bacteria; phylum Myxococcota_A; class Polyangia; order Haliangiales; family JADYYK01; genus JADYYK01. Next base: position 8,999 of record JBGASF010000205.1, read on the forward strand.
AGCCGTCGTCGATGCGGTGCTGCAGCAGGCAGATGACGGCGTCGGCCGAGACCACCGCGGCGTCGAGGTCGCGCTGCGCCATCACGCGCTGGCCATCGGCGGGCACGACGACGTCACAGCCGGGCAGCCGCTCGGCCACGTCGATGGGCAGCGCGCTGCCGACCACCACGCGGGCGCGCCGCCCGCCCGGGAAGCGCCGGCGCGGCGGGCTCACCCGGTCTGTCCCGACGACGACGCCGCCGCGACGACCGCGCGCGCCACCGCCTCCAGCTCGCGCATCGACGCGGCGCCCTCGATCCCGCCCTGCCCCACCACCACGTCACGATGGTGACCGCCCGCGACCACGCGCAGCCCGCGCGCGGTCCAGCCCGCGGCGGCCTCCAGCAGCGCGGGCGCGGCGCGCTCGGCGGCCTGCTGCGACGACAGGCTGAGCCAGATCAGCGCCGGCGCCTGCTCGCGCACCGCGATGGCCAGCGCCGACACCGGCAGGTCGGGCCCCAGGTTGATGCTGCGCAGCCCGGCCTCGGCGGCCACGCTGGCCACGAACACCGAGGGCAGCAGGTAGGGATCACCACTGGGCGCCGCGCCGAGCGCACAGGGCGCCGTCGCCGACTCGGCCTGGAAGGTCGCGCGCAGCTGCGCGGCGGCCTGGATGCACAGATCGGTGGCGCGGTGCTCGATGTAGATCCCCGACTCGCCGTGGCGCCACAGCTCGCCGATGCGCGCCATGGCCTGCTGGATCGGGCCGTCACAGATCTCGGCCACGCTGTGGCCGGCCAGGTACAGCGACATCACCAGGCCGCTGGCGCGCCCGCCGTGGCCCTCGGCCAGGTGGCGAAACAGCAGCTCGCCGGCGTCCGCCAGCGCCGGGGTGGCGCGGCCGCCCGGGCCGGGCAGCCCGAGCCGCTCGGGCGCCACCAGCGGGACGCGCGACTCGCGGATGAAGCGCACCGCGTCGGCGATGCTGATGCGACGATGTCCGCCCGCGGTGCGCGCCACGCGGATCTGGCCGGCGTCGGCCCAGCGCTTGAGCGACGACTCGCTGACACCAATTGCCTGCGCGAGCTCGCGGGGGGACAGCAGCGGCTTCATGAACCCTTGGATTATGACCGAGCCCTGAACGTTTTGGACGATTTTCATCAATCGGCTGGCCGGGGTGCACCACCTCCTGCATGCTTTCCGACATCCACGGGGGTCCGATGCGCGGCGGGCTGCTCGCAGGACTTTGGCTCGCACTGCTCGCTGGCTGCGGCACCAGCGGCCGCGCGCGTGCGCCGTCGGCGCCCCGCACCCTGGAGACGCCGGGGCCGGCGACCGGCGACGAGCTCGCCGCCAGTGGCCCCGCGGCGCTGCCCGCGTGTGGCGACGCCGCCGCCTGTCACCAGGCCTGCAGCGATGGTGTCGCGCCCGCCTGTGTGTCGCTGGCGCGGATGTTCGAGGCCGCCGGACGCGCGGTGCCTGCCGCGCTGCGCTTCCGGCGCGCCTGCGAGCTGGGCGACGCCGCCGCCTGTGGTGCCGCCGCAGTGCTGCATGCCCGCGCCGGCGCCGACAGCTTCGACGTCGCGCGCGCCGCCGAGCTGTTCGCGCGCGGCTGCGACGGTGGTGACGCCCCGTCGTGCGCGGAGCTTTCACACTGGTACGAGGTCGGGCGCGAGGTCGCGCCCAGCGCGCGGCGCGCCGCCGAGCTGACCCGGCGCGCGCGCTGGCTGTACGAGCTGGGCTGCGACGCCGGCGACGGCGCGGCCTGTCACGAGCTGGGGCTGGTGCGCCGGCGCGGCGCCGACCTGAGCTCCCTGGTGTCGGCCTTCCAGCGCGCCTGCGAGCTGGGCGTGGCCGACGACTGCGGCTTCGTGGGCCGCATGCACCAGCACCTGGGCCGACCTGCCGCCGCGCTGCGCGCCTTCGTGGCCGGCTGCGACGCCGGTGATCCGTGGAGCTGCGAGGAGGCCGCGCAGAAGCTGGAGGCCGCGGGCCCCGGCGCGGTGGTGCCCGGCGCGGCGCGCCGCACCTCGGCCTCGCTGCGCTACCACGGCGAGGTGCTGCGGCGGCGGACGCGCGCGGCGCTGACCGGGCGCTGTGACGCCGGTGAGGCCGGCGCCTGCGAGCGCGTCGCGCTGGACTACGAGAACGAGCCCGGCACCCCGGCCCGCCGGGTCGGGCGCCGCCTGCTGTATGCGCGGGCGCGCGGGCTGTGGCTGGCGCACTGCGCGCAGAGCGGTGGCGCCGCCTGCCACGACGCCGCGCGCGCGCTGCGCGAGGGCCTCGGCGGCCCGGTCGACGCCGAGCGCGCGACCCAGCTGTCGCGCCGCGCCTGCGCCACCGGCGTCGGCGCGGCCTGCGCGGCCGAGGCGCGCGCGCTGCTGCTGGCGGCGCAGACGGT
>JBGASF010000206.1:0-11346 GCA_044229835.1 Polyangia bacterium
ACGAGCCCGAGGAGCTGCCGCCCGACGAGCTGCCGCCGCAGCCGGTGTTCAATCCCACGCCGTCGGCCTCGCCCGATGCCAGCCCGGAGCCGTCGGCGTCACCGTCTCCCGACTCCGACTCCGACGGAGGCGGCCCCGGCCGCCCCAAGCCGCGTGGCCTCATCATCGGGCTCGAGCTCGGCGTCGGCGGCGTCACCGGCGCGCCCGCGCACGTGTACGACTTCGGCTTCGGCAAGAACCTGGTCATCGGCTACTTCATCGGCAACACCACGCTGGAGTGGCACTTCGCGCAGACCTACTCGCTGCGCGCCAAGGAGACCGCGCTCGAGGGCACCAGCACCGCCGGCAACATGGAGCTGTCGAGCGCCGGCATCCGCCAGCGCCTGTTCGGCCCGCGCCCGCTGCTGGAGGTCTACCTGGGCGCCGCGCGCGCCTCGGTGCCGCTGCTGGTGCCGGGCAACATCGACTCGCCCGGGGTCCACACCAGCTCGGCGGTGGGCGTCGGTGGCCTGGCAGGTGTGGCCATCGGCTTTCCGATCTATCGTCTGGTCATGGCCAGCCTCGAGGTCCGCGCCGGCTACCTGTTCTGGGAGAACCCGTCGCAACCCTACGTGGTGCCGACCGGCCCCGATCCCGCCGGCAGCGGCGGCGTCACCTTCGACAGCAGCAGCGACGACATCGGCGGTACGCCGTGGACGGTCACCCTCGGGCTGCGCACGCCGCTCGGCAATTGACCATGCGCGGCTGCCGCCTCGCCGCCGCCCTGGCGCTGGTTGCCACCAGCCTCGCCACGCTGCTGGGGTGCGAGGACGCCGCCCAGCAGCACGAGATCACCAGCGCCGGCGAGCTCTTGACCCCCGCGGGTCGACTGCGTGAGCCGGGCTGGTCGCGGCGCGAGCTCCTGCACTGGGACGAGGCGCGCGTGCACGATCGCAGCCGCCTGCGCGCGTGGGACTTCTTCGCCCTGCAGAACGACCAGTACGCCGCCAACTTCACCCTGTTCGATCTCGGCTTCATCCAGCTGGCCTCGGTCACCGTGGTCGACTTCGCGACCGGCCAGAAGTTCGAGTCACGCAACCTGGGCGGAGTGCTGTCGCTGTCGACCGGCGTCGAGGGCAGCACCGTGGCCAGCTACCGCGCCGACGCCGCCGCCCCGGCCCAGCTCGCCTTCAGCACCACCCCCGAGGGCACCACCACGGTCCAGATCGCGCTGCCGGCGCTGTTCGGCCCCGCCGCCAGCGGCCAGATCACCATCGCGCGCCGCCCCGGCATGCCCTACCTGTCGCTGGCCACGCCGTTCGCCGACGACCCGACCAACTTCTTCTACGAGCAGAAGCTGCCCGGCCTGGGCGCCGGCGGCTTCGTGACCGTCGACGGCAGGAGCTTCGCCTTCGATCCCAGCACGACCATCGCGACCATGGACTGGGGCCGCGGCCAGTGGCCCGCCGAGGTGACCTGGCGCTGGGCCGCGGGGGCCACCAGCGTCAATGGCGTGCCGCTCAGCTTCAACTTCGGCGAGGGCTTCGGCGACCCCAGCCATGGCAGCGAGAACTTCGTCAGCCTCGGCGACGCCGTGAGCAAGTACGGCGCCGTGCGCTGGAACTTCGATCGCACCGATCCGCTGCGGCCGTGGACGCTGCGCTCCAGCGACGGCCGGATCTACCTGGTGTTGACGCCGGTGGCGCCCGAGACCGGCGGCCTCGACCTCGGCGACAAGTACAACCTCCTGCACAAGGCCTACGGCACCTTCGCCGGCAGCATCGAGCTCGACGACGGCCAGACCGTGCAGCTGCAGGGCGTGCGCGGCTTCGCCGAGGAGATGCAGCTGTCCTGGTAGCCGCGCCGCGCGCCGTGCACGCCTACCAGGCGTCCATCGGCCCGAGGTCGAACACGGTGGTGAAGCTGGCGCTCTTCAGCAGCGCGGCGGCCTTGGCGCTGCGACCGCCGCTGTGGCAGTAGACGACGATGGGCTTGTCCCTGGCACCGAGCTCGGACATGCGCTTGTCCAGCTCGTGCACCGGGATGTTGATGGCGCCCTTGATGTGGCTCTCCTGGTACTCCTCGGGCAGCCGCACGTCGAGCAGGGTGGCCCCCGCCTCGACCAGGCGGTGCGCCGCTGCCCGTGGTGTCTCGTCGGGCGCTTGATTCGCGGCCGGCTGCACGGCGGCCCCGGTGCGCGGTGCCGACTTGTCCTTGCACGACACCCCGACGGTCCCCGCCACCAGCACGATGACGACCCGCGCGAACGCTTGCACTGTCATGGCCCCAGCATGGCACAGGGGGCGCGGCCGGGCCCGTGCGGCCACGTGATATCGTGAGTCGTGACCGCGCCGCTGCCACCACGGCCCTGCCCGCGCGCGCTGGCCACTGTGGCGCTGGTTGGCCTCGTCGCGCTGACGCCCGCGTGTCGACGGCGCGGCGCGCGACCGCCGGGCACCTCGGCGCCGCCGGCGGCCGCCGCCGACGCGGGCGCCGGCGCCAGCACCAGCAACCCCGCCGACGCCCTGCGCGCGCTGGCCTGGGATCCGCGCCCGCTCGACTGGACGCGCCCCATCCCGTCCACGCCGCCCGGCGGCCTCGCCGAGGTCGGCTATGTCGGCTCCGCCGCGTGCGCGCCTTGCCACGCCGAGCTGACCGCCAGCTATGCGCGCCACTCGATGGCGCAGAGCGGCCTGCGCCCGCTGGCCAGCCTCGACCAGCGCTGGCTGGCCGAGATCTTCGACGCCGGCATGAAGAGCCCGGTGCGCCACGAGGCCAGCCGCTACAGCTACCGCCCGGTGCGCCGCGGCACCGCCTACTTCATCGAGGAGCAGCTGCTGGGCGACTACGGCGTGGTGCTGCACAGCTGGCTGCAGCCGGTGACGCACACCCTGAGCGCCGGCGGCTATGGCCTGGCGTTCTACTTCCGCCACGGCAACCGCCTGCACCACACGCCGCTCGACTACTTCGCCAAGGCGCGGCGCTGGGGCCTCGATCCCGCGGCCTCGCGCAGCAACCCGCGCTTCCAGACCCGCCTCGGCGACCAGTGCATCTCGTGCCACGCCGACTATCCGCTGCGCTCGGCCGGCGCCGGCGACGTCTTCTACGATCCACTGCCGACCGGGATCGGCTGCGAGCGCTGTCACGGCCCCGGCCAGCGCCACTCCAGCACCGGCGCCATCGCCGACATCGTCAACCCGGCGCGGCTGTCGGCGCTGCGCCAGCTCGACACCTGCACCCAGTGTCACCAGTCGTCGTTCGCCAAGCAGCGCGCCGGTCGCCACGACTTCAGCTTCCGCCCCGGCGAGCGCGCCGACGACTTCCGGGTCAACTACCTGGCCCAGCCCGCCGAGCCCGATCGCCTGAACCTGCTGTCGCATCCCGAGCGCCTGGTGCAGAGCGCCTGCTACCTCGAGTCCGCCGGCCGCCTGACCTGCACCAGCTGCCACGATCCACACAAGAGCTCGTTCGAGCAGCCCGCCAAGCACTGGGACGACAGCTGCGCGGCCTGCCACCAGGCCCCCGGCCACACCTGCACCGGCGACCCCGCCGCGCGCGCCGCCAAGCAGGATCACTGCATCGTCTGCCACATGCGGCCGCTGGCCACCGCCGACGTGCCGCTGGTCGAGATCACCGATCACTGGATCCAGCGCCGGCCGCCGCCGCTGCGCCCGGGCCGCCGCGAGCCGCCGCGCCGCCTGGTGCCGTGGTCGACCGCGCTCGGCGATCCGGCCAGCGGGGACGACCTGGCCGCGCTCGAGCTGGCCGCCTACGCCGACGCCGGGCGCGAGGACGAGGCGCTGGCGCGCGCCGCCGCGGTGCTGGCGACCTGGCCGCGCGCCCCCGAGCTGTACGAGTGGCTGGTCGGCTACTTCGGCCGCACCGGCGAACGCACCTCGCGCACCCGCGCCCAGGCCGCGCTGCTCAGGGTGGCGCCCGACGGGCGCAGCGCGCTGCTCGGCTATGCCCGCGGCCAGCTCGATCTGGGCACCCCGGCGGGCCACGCCGAGGCGCTGCACGCGCTGGATCGCCTGCTCGCGCTGAGCCCCGACGATCCCGGGGCGCTGGAGACCAAGGCCATGGTGCTGTTCCGCGATGGGGACGTCGCCGCCGCGCGCCCGCTGTTCGAGCAGGCCGCGGCCGCGGGCCCCAGCGCCGCGGCCTCGCGCGTGGCCCTCGCGGTGCTGGCGCTGAAGGCTGGCCAGCGCGCGGCCGCCATCCGCTGGCTCGAGGAGGCGCGCCGCATCGAGCCCACCGACGACTGGCTGCTGGACAAGCTGCAGGCGTCGTATGACGAGGCCAGGGACAGCCGCCGCGCGCTGGACCTGGCGCAGCTGCGCAATGGCCTCAGCCGGAGCGGTCGCAAGCCCGGGCCGACCGACGCCACGCGCTGGCTGCCCGCCGCCTGGCGCTGACCAGCAGCAGCGCCCCCAGCAGCAGCGCCGGCAGCAGCGCAGCGCCGCGCCCCCGCTCGCGCCGGCCGCCGCCGGCACGCCCCGGCGCGACCGCGCAGCCGTCGCCCTCGTCCGCGGGCGGGCGCAGGCAGAAGAACGCCGTGTTGGCCGTGTTGCGACACATGAAGGTCGCCGGGCAGTCATTGCCGACCGCGACACAGCGCCGCGAGCACACGCCCGTGCTGGCGCCGGCCTCGATGTAGCAGGTCGCGCTGACACAGTCGCCGGGCAGCGTGCACGCCGAGCCGAGCGCGCCCGGTGACGGGGTCCGGGGGCGACAGTACTCGGCGCTGCACTCCAGCGTCGCCGCGCAGTCGCCCGCGCCCGTGCACGGCTTGGCACAGAAGCTCAGCCGCGGCTCGTCGACCGCGACGAGACACGGCCCGCCGCTGCACTGCTCGTCGTGAAAGCAGCGCTGCCCCAGCGTGGCGCTGCCTGCCGCGGTGCTGGCCAGGTAGGGCGCGATGAAGCTCGCCATGGCGACATCCACGCGGGCATATGCGGTGTGGTCCGCGCACGCCGCGTCGCCATGCGTCGCCACCCCGGTGACCACGGCCTGCCCGCCCACCGTGAACAGCGCCGGCCCGCCCGAGTCGAAGGTGCAGGCCTGCGCCGAGGTCGGCGTGTTGGTGAACTCGACCTCGCTGACCGCCGACACCTGCGCGCTGCCGGTGCGCCTGGCCACCGCGTCGGTCGCGCCCGGCGCCGTGATGCCGAAGCCGACGACCTCGAACGAGGTCCCGACCAGCGTGGCGTCCAGGGTGCGCGCGTCGAGCGCCAGCGGCGCGGTCGCCACCGCCTGGCGCAGCGTGACCAGCCCGAGGTCGTTGCGAAACGTCGCCAGCTCGAAGTCGGGGTGCGCCGCCACCCGTGTGATGTCGGCCAGCACGCCGCCCGCCGCCAGGGTGGCCCCGAACAGGACGCGGTTCTTGGCGGCGTCGAACGGCGGCAGCAGACAGTGCGCCGCGGTCAGCACCGTGTGCGGCGCGATCAGCGTGCCCGAGCAGGTCACCGCCCCGGCCTGGTTCACGATGGCGACCACGGCGGGATGGCCGTCATCGGGCGTCGCCATGGTCAGCGCCTGCGTGCGTGCTCCGCTCGCGCCGCCCGCGCCGTCGTCCGCGCAGCCCGCCAGCGCCGGCAGCGCCAGCAGCGCCGGCAGCGCCAGCAGCGCCAGCAGCGCCGGCACCCTCGCAACACGCAGCCTGACCCCAAACGACGACGACACCGGTCACAGGATAGCAAAGACGCCTCATGTATGATGGCACCGTGTCCGCTCTGCTGCGCGCGCTCGGCGTGCTGACCCTGGCGCTGGCGGGCCTGGGCTGTGGCGACGACGACGAGGGCGCCCGCGACGGCGCGCTGGCCGACGCCGCCGCCAGCTGCCGCGCCCCGGCCGACCTCGACTGCGAGCGCGCCTGCGATCGGCTGCCCGCGGCGGCCGCCTGCACCGGCGGCAGCGCCCCCGATCGTGCCAGCTGCCTGGCCGACTGCGCGCAGTCGTCACAGCGCCCGGGCACGGTGCCCTACGGCTGCGTGCAGGACTTCACCGACTGCCCCACGCTGCTGGCCTGTGTCGACCGCTGCCGCAGCCACATCGGCCTGACCTGCGACCCGGCCAATCGCCAGCCCTGCCTGGAGCACGAGCTGTGTGACGCGCAGAGTCGCACCTGCATCGCCGCCCCGCGCTGCCAGCGCGATCTCGACTGCCAGGACGGCTACGCCTGCGTCGCCTTCGACGACGGCATGGCCTGCTACCGCAGCTGCAGCGACGGCCGCGGCCAGCCCGCCGACATGCTGTGCCAGACCAGCCACGCCTGCGACGAGACCTCGTTCCAGTGCGCACCCTGGCAGTGCATCTCGAACCCGGCCGGCGTCGACTGTCAGAAGGGCTGCGCCGCGCTGGCCGTCGCGTGCGCGCTCGGCGCCATGTGCAACCCGACCGCGTGCGCCAACCAGTCGAGCTGCGTCAGCGACTGCGCCGCCGCCAAGGCCAGCGGCGACCCACGCCGCATCGCCAGCGTCGGCTGTCTGCAACAGGGCCACGACTGTCGCTCGTTCGGCAACTGCGAGGCCGTGTGTGCCCCAGACATACCCGACGCCGGCGCCCGCGATTGAGCCCGCCGTTCAGGCTCTGAACAGCGCCCGATCCATCCACAGCCCTCGGCACCGGTTTGTTCAAAATCTAGGCAAAACCTTGAACAGTTCAATTTCATGACTGAACTGTATTCCCCAACCCGAGATGATCCTTGGTACCAGCTCCTGGTCTGGCAAATGCAGTGTGCTCCCTTGCACTGATTTCTGTTTCACCAAAAGGGGAGCCAACATGCAGAAGGTCTACTCTGGTTTGCTGCTGAGCGCGGTCCTGGTGTCGGGCGTGATGGGCTGCTCCAACTCCAGCGAGCGTCCCACGGTAGGAACCCTGCACGAGGGGCTCAACATGCTCGACGTCACCGACCCGACGTGGGGCACCAACACGGCCTACCTCAAGGACGGCCGCGTGATCTACATCGAGACCCGCATGGGCGCCCTCAAGCCCGAGGTCTTCCGCCTGACCGCGCCCGATCAGCCGGCCAACGAGATCGACCTGCGCTTCATCGATCAGAACGGCATCAGCTTCTTCGTCCAGCGCGGCGGCGACACCTATGTCGATCCGACCTGGGCGGCGGATATCCAGGCGCGCAGCCAGGAGGCCCTCGCGGTCGACCCGGCCGAGCGTAACCTCGACTGGGCGCTGGCGCAGGAGGCGGGGCTCGCCTTCGCGGCGCAGGCCCCGGCGGCCTTCCGCGATCACACCCACGACATCCAGGAGTTCGCGTCGCGCCCCTCGGTGCCGAACGATCCCGAGCTGCGCCGCGCCCTGGTCGAGGTCGCCAAGGACCACCCGATCCCGGCCGAGGAGGCCGCCAAGGGCTCGTACACCGCGTCGGGCTGGATGCAGACCTACACCGCGCTGTACTCGGGCCGCGTGTGCAGCGCCTGGATCTGCGTCGCCGACCACAGCGCGACCATCATGTACGTCAACCCCAACGTCGGGTACTGGATCCAGGCCATCAGCGCCAACAACCACGGCCGCGCCTGGAACGGCAGCGGCATGGGCTATCGCTGCTACTCGGGCGCCTCCGCCTGGCAGTACGGCACCACCATCAACGGCAGCACGGCGGGCGGCGCGACCGGTGGCAGCGACGGCCAGGGCGGCTGCCAGACCCCGTACAGCTGGAACAGCGGCGGCTACGACCACCTGTGCAACTCCGACGCGGCCTACGAGCTGTGGCAGGGCAAGGAGGCCACCCAGAACACGTCGCGCGGCGGCAACATCAGCTTCACCTGGGACGGCCCGGGCAACTACGCCTGTAACTGCAACAACAACAACGACTGCGACGGCGACTGGACGCGTCCCAACTGCCCGTAGCTCGCTGTTGCTCGTCGGCCCGCCCACCGCATCAGTGCTAACTTCTCCCCAACCTCGATGAAGCTCACCGTCGCCATCGGCGCGCTGGCCGCAGCCGCCGTCCTCATCGTCCTCGTCCTCCTCTATCGGGGCAGCGCGCGCAAGAAGGCGGGTGGCCAGGCTGGCGTGAGCGGGCAGGCCGCGGGGCCAGGTGGTCCAGGCAGCGGCAAGGCGCCGGCGCCGCGGCCGGTGCAGCCCAAGACCCACGTCGACACCACCAAGATCTCGGAGCACGCCACCGGCATCGACCGTCGCATGGCGCAGGTCCTGGCCATGCTCAAGGCGCCCGAGGGCGCCACCGGCTGCGAGTCCTACTGGAACGCCATCCAGGCCGAGCGCGCCGCCGCCAGCGCCGGGGGCCATCGCTCGATCTTCGTGCGTGTCGCCGAGCGCCCGGAGTTCTTCAAGGTGTGCGAGTCGCTGTCCCCCGAGACCCAGCGCTGCATGTCGCAGCGCTACTTCGCCGCCAACCACGACGCCTGCGCGCCGCTGAAGCCTCCCGCCGCGATCATGGAGCAGCTGTTCGAGGTGCGCGACGACCTGGTAGATCCCGAGGATCTCGAGACCTCGGTCCCAGGTGGCGCCGTCGATGGCGGCTTCCCTGGCGTCACGCCCTTGCCGTCGCCGTCCTCACCCTGAGCCGCGCCAGCAGCCACTCCACCTCGGCATCGCCGAGCGCCAGCAGCGCGCCCCCCGCGAACATGAAGTAGAACAGCGGCGGCACCGCCATCATCGCGATGATGCCGAGGAAGAGCAGCTGGTAGGCCGCGAGCGCCCAGCGACGCGTGCGCCGCAGCAGGAGCAGGAGCGGCGTGCCCAGCTCGACCAGCACGGTGAACCAGGTCATCAGCGAGGTCACCACGTCGCCGTGCAACCAGGTCGCGGCCACCGCCCAGTCACGCAGCATGAAGCCGCGCGGATAGTTGAGCAGGATGCCCATCTCGTTGCTGCGCGGCCAGCCCGCCAGCAGCTTCTCGACGCCGGCGAAGAAGACCCCGAGCAGCAGCTGGAACAAGATGAGGCCCGGCAACAGGCCCGACTCGGTCGGCGTCTCGGGCGCGGGGGAGGTCCCGGCCGGTGCCGCCCGGCGCTGCCGCCAGCGCCGGATCACGGCGTCGACCGACCACACCGCGCTGCCGCCGCCGCACAGCACCATCAGCAGCAGGATGGCCCAGGTGCTGATCAGCGCCAGCGTCTGCACATAGAGGCCGTTGAAGCTGGCGAAGCAGTAGCAGCCGACGCCCGCCAGCGCCGCCGCGATGCGCGGGCGCAACCCGATGATGCCCATGGCACAGCCGAGCATCGTCAGCACCGACAGTACGCGCAGCCAGGCGTGCGGCACGCGCCAGAAGCGGATGTACAGCCAGTGGCTCCACTCCTCGGTGCGCATCAGGCGCGGCGAGTAGGCCTGGTCGAGGCGCAGCAGCGACGGCACGAAGTGCAGGGCCAGCGCGGCGAAGAAGATGATGCGGAACAGCGCCATCGGGTACGGGCTTCGCATGACCTCGAACGGACGCAGGCAGCGCTCCAGCAGCCCGCGAGGCTCGGGCGTCTGTGCGGAGGCCCCTTTCTTGCTACCGGTCGACGAGGCCATGAACGTCACAGCGCAAGGTGAAGGTGCGGGTGGGGCGGCCCCGGGCCACGTCGAGGTCGTACTCGTCGATGAAGAAGGTGATCTCGTCGTCCAGCGTGTGCAGCGAGCGGAAGCACAGCTCGCGCAGGTAGCGCGGCTGGAACAGCAGGGTGACCGCCAGGCGGGCGCGCTTGTAGCCGGGTGCGGCGATGGGCACCAGGTCGGCGACGTCATGGCGGACGCCGTCCTTGCGTGCGTACTGGTAGGTCTGCACCACCCGCAGGTTCTTGTTGAACATGACGTGGCCGTAGCGCAGGTGCGGCAGCCCGAGGTCGAAGCGGCGCCCCACGGTCTTCTCGGCGATGGTGTGGTTCAGCGCGCCGGCCACGCCGAGCACGATCCAGGCGACGACGAAGACGCGGCGGGCGGTTTTCTTCGCGCGATCCACGGGTGCTCGGCCAGGCGTCATGATAGCCTGTTTCTGTGCCGGTTTTGGGGGGCACCGATGCCGTTGGCTTGGCCAGTCGTGGTGTTGGTCGTGTTGCTGGTGGGGTGTGGTGGGGGGCCGGCGACGCAGCCGGATCCCGCCAACCCCGGCGGCATCACCCTGGTCGACGTCACGCGCGCGGCGTTCGGCGGCTGGCTGCCCGCGGGCCATCCGTCGATCTTCTTTCCGGTCGGCGCAGGCGCCGGGCTGGGCGATGTCGATGGCGACGGTGATCTGGATCTGGTGGTGGCGCGCATCGCCAGCCCGCCCGCGGGCGCCTCGGAGGGGCCGTCGCTGCTGCTGCGCAACGTGACGCCGCCGGGCGGCGCCATCCGCTTCGTGCGCGACGAGGCGTTCGCGGCGCTGACCGCGCGGCGCAACATCTACGGTGTGGCGCTGGGCGATGTCGATCGCGATGGCGACCTCGACCTCTTCCTGGGCGCCGACGGGCCCGACCTGCTGCTCGAGAACGACGGCCACGGCGGCTTCACCGACGTCACCGCCCGCGCCGGGGTCGCGGGGCTCGCTGGCGACGCCACCGCGGGCGCGCTGTTCGTCGACGTCAACCAGGACGGGCTGCTCGATCTGTATGCCATCAACTACCACCGCGGCGATGGCCGCACGCCGCTCCCAGTGGACGCCAACCGGCTGTACCTCGCCCTGGGTGACGGCAGCTTCGCCGACGTCAGCACGGCCTCGGGCAGCGCCAGCCTGGGCGCGACCCACGCGGCGCTGGCGGCGGATCTCGATGGCGACGGCGTCCTGGAGCTGTACCTGGCCAACGACGCGCTGGGCGCCGACGACGGCGGCACCTTCCCGGTCGACGCGCTGTACCGGCGCGACGGCGGCGACCTCGACGCCGAGGGCGTGCCGGTCTACCGCGACGTGGCGGCGGCGCGCGGCATCGTGAGCTCGCACCTCAGCATGGGGATCGCGCCCGCCGACTTCGACGCCGACGGCGACCTCGACCTCTACGTGACCGACTGGGGGCCCAACAAGCTGTGGCTGTGGGACGGCGCGCAGCAGCGCTACAGCGAGGCCGCGGCGCGCTTCGGCCTCGACGCCGCCCTGTCACCCGGCGGCGAGCAGCTCATCTCGTGGGGGGCGCAGGCGCTCGACCTCGACAGCGACGGCGATGCGCCCGAGGCCTCCACGGCCACGCTCGACGCGCGCGAGGCCGACCTCTTCACCTTCGACTACGGCGTCGAGCAGTGGGACCTCTTGAGCGTCATCTACTTCAACCCCGCGCTCACGATCGCGGAGAAGCTGAAGGCCGCCGTGAAGCCGGGCGGCGTGATCGTGATCGAAGGGCAAGGCAGCGAGCACGAAGGCGGCGGCCCGCCGAAGGAGACGCTCTTCAAGCCGGGGCAGCTGCTGAAGGCGTTCGCCGACTGGCGCATCC
>JBGASF010000207.1:0-11225 GCA_044229835.1 Polyangia bacterium
GACCCGCTGGCCGCCATCGCCGGCCCCGGCGCCCGCGTGGCCAAGGCCGAGCTGTCAGCCTACCTGGCCGAGATCGCGCGGCGCCGCGCCCGGGGCGGCGGCGGCCAGCACCGCGGCGCGCCAGGCCTCCTCGTCGCCCGGGGGCCGCTCGCCATAGGCCACGCTGGCCTCGTGATCGAACACCGCGACGTGCAGCCCGGGCGCCGCCGCGGCCAGCTCGCGGAAGTAGTCGTCGAGCTCCGACTGCTTGATCTTGCGCGCCGTCATGATGTGCTTGAAGGCGTCGGTCACGATGGTGCCCAGAAGCTCCGCGCGCCGGCCCGCGCCATCGGCCTGGGTCGGCACCAGCGAGACCACGCCGCGCACCGCGGGCAGGGCAGGGTGGCAAGCCTGACAGCGCTCCTGGTTGGGCAGCCCGCGCAGCACGGTGGCGCCGCTCTGCGCGCGCGCCGTGCCGCCCAGGACCTGGGTCAGCTCGGGGCTCAGGCTGCCCGGCGCCGGCGCCGGCCCGGCCGCGGTGAAGACCTGCGCGCCGGCCTGATCGAAGACCCGGATCGACACCGAGGGCAGCTTGCCCTGCGCCTCGGTGATGAGGTCCTGCACCAGGATGCCGTTGCCCGCCAGCATGGCGCCGCGGATGCCCGCGATCATGCCCTGGGCCAGGTTGGTCGACGCGTCGATGGTCGAGCTCTGCAGCGCGCTGGCGGCGCGCCGGCTGTTGAGGTACGACGACGCCGCGAAGCCGGCCGCGATCACGACCAGGGTGACCATGCCGATCTTGAAGACCAGGCGCTGGCGCAGGTAGCGGAAGAGGGCGCCCACGCGCCGACTCTACCGTTTTTCCCGCTTCCGGGTAAGCTTCCCGCCGGCCTCTCGATGACCAACGCGACCTCCATGACCCGGCTGTTCCGCCGCCGCCGCCTCCTCCTGCTCGTGACGCTGTGCGCGGTCGCGGCGCCCGCGCTGGCCCAGGACCTCGAGCAGCCCGAGCGCGATCAGGGCGTCAGCAACGTGGCCGCGGTGATGGGCCACGGTGGCCTGACCGCGGGCTTCTCGCCCGAGGGTGAGCTGACCCTGCTGCGCTGGCCGTCGCCCGGCTACATGGATCAGCTGGAGTACGAGACCGCCAAGAGCGCCGACGCGCGCACCCTGCCGCGCCTGGGCGCGCGCGACAACGCCGGCGCCTTCGTCGGCCTGTACACCGAGCCGGGCGGCCTGACCTGGCTGCGCGACGCCGGCTGGACGCGCACCATGATGTACCGCGCCGACGAGTCGCTGGTGCTGATCACGACCTACCGCAACAACAGCCTCGGGATCACCGTCACGGGCACCGACGCGGTGGCGCCCTCCGGAGGCACCGGCGCCCACGACGTGCTGGCGCGCCGCTTCGACGTCGAGGTCGACCAGAACCGCACCTACACCGTGCTGCGCCTGGTGGCGTTCGCCAACTTCGCGCCCGCCATCGCGCCGGTCCCGGGCGCCCCCGAGGCCGAGGTCAGCGGCGACGCCGAGCGCGACTATGCCTGCCTGTACAGCGAGCGCGCCCGCGCCCTGGTGTCGTTCCTGCCCGGCGACGAGGCCGGCGTGGGCATCGCCGCGCTGGGCAGCGCGCCCGGGGCGGCCACCGTCGACGCCTTCCTCACCGGCCTGGCCAGCAACGCGGCCTCGCGCGGGACCTGGATGATGATGGGCGGCGACCGCACCCCGCTGGGCTTCCAGTGCGGCTATGACAAGAACTTCGCCCCCATGGCCGGCCTGCCCAGCGGGCTCGACGCCCAGCTCGACGCCGCCGACGGCACCCTGAGCGGCGCGCTGCTGGCGCGCGAGCACGCCGACGGCGCGCTGGTGTGGGATCTCGATCTGGCCACCGAGGCCACGGTGACGCTGTACTTCGTCTTCGGCAGCACGCACGCCGAGGCCGAGGCGCTGCTCGGCCCGGCGCGCAGCGCGGGCGTGCTGACGCCGCTGACCGGGATCGCCGAGCTGTCGGATCTGCGCACCGCCGAGCTGGTCACGCCGCAGACCCGCCTGCCCGTCGAGGTGCTGGCGTCCACCGCGCTGCGCTCGCTGATGACGATCTATGTCGCGCGCGACGCCCAGAGCGGCGCCATCGCCAGCTCGCTGGCCGCGCAGCCCGCGTATGCCGTGGATCGCCCCGCGCTGGGCGCCTTCATCAACCTGGCCCTCGACGCCGCCGGCCACCCCGACTGGGTCGAGGCGCACAACCAGTTCTACGTGCGCGCCCAGCGCCAGGGCACCACCGGCACCGTCAGCGACAGCAAGCTCGAGGGCAGCTGGGCCGGCGCGACCTTCCTCGACTCCCTGCCTCCGAGCGGCGGCGCCAACATCAAGCCCCCGACCCGCGCCGGGGTCGACGACGGCTTCGCCATGGACGCCACCGGCCTGGCGCTGTGGACGCTGTGCGAGCACGCCAAGTGGATCGGCGGCGCCGACGCCGTCATCACCACCAGGCAGCGCACCTACCTCGAGAGCGTGTACCCGGCCATCCGCTCGGCGGCCAACCTCCTGACCAGCTGCACCGACAGCAAGAGCGCGCTGCAGTGCCCGGCCTACGAGGGCGACGGTGTCGACAAGCGCCAGACCCTGCGCGGCGGCGCGGCGGCCTGGACCGGCCTGTATGCGGCCTCGCGCATCGCCGCGGTCCTCGGCCACAGCGGCGAGGCGCGGCGCTGGCAGTCGCGCATGTTCAGCCTGCGCCAGCAGATGGATCGGCCGCCGCCGTCGGGCTACCTCAAGACCGAGGGCGGCTATGACGGCGACCAGACCGCGCGCAGCCTGGCCATCTGGCCGGCCGCGCTGCACCCCATCGACGACACCCGCACCAGCGCCACCGCGGTGGCCCTGACCGCGCTGGTGGCGCCGCTCTACGACGCCCACATGACCGCGGAGTCGCCGGCGCGCGCGCTGCTGGCGCTGGGGATCTACGAGTTCCGCGGCAACTCCAAGGAGCCCGCCAACCGGGTCCGCCTGCGCGACTGGATGATGCGCCTGTCGGATGGCATGGGCACCCCGAGCACGCACCACTTCGGCGAGGTCGTGGCCGCCGTCGGCACCGACGCCTACCAGCCCCGCGTGGGCACCCCCAGCGCGTCGGAGGCGGCCCTGATCTACCTGGCCACGCTGTCGGTGCGCGAGGGCGAGAGCGTGCTCATCCAGCCCGACGTCCGGCTGTCGACCTCGACCGACAGCGGCTTCCAGTGCCAGTTCCGCGTCGCCGGCGGCCGCGCGCACGGGGTTGGCGGCGTGCTCCTGCTGGCCTTCGCGCTGGCCGTCACCCTGGCGGTGGCGCTGCGGGTGCGCCGCCGCGGCAGGGGGCGGCGCCCGGAGTGAGCGGGCCGCCGACCATCGATCCGGCGCACTGGCTGTACCGGCTGTCGCCCGAGGACTGGCTGCGCGCCGCCGACAAGGAGCTGGCGCTGGCCTACAGCGCGCTGGCCGGCAAGCACCGCCGCGAGGGGCTGACCTATGCCCGCCGCGCCGGCGGCATGGCGCTCAACGCCGTGCTGTGGTCGGCGCCCAGCGACGCCTGGGGCCGCAGCTATGTCGACCACCTGCGCGCGCTGGCCGCCGACGCCGGCGCCCCCGGCGAGGTGCGCGCCGCCGCTGAAAGCCTGATGTCCGCCCCGATGACCACCAACCTGGTCTCGCTGGGGCCCGGCCCGACCGATCTGGCCGACGCCGCGCGCACCGTGGTGGCGTGGGCGCGCGCCCGGGTCAGCGCGGCTGCAGGCGAAACCGGCTGAGCACCGGCACGAAGCCGAGCAGATCCATCTCGGCGTCGGTGGCGCCATCGGTCCAGTTGTTGATGACCAGCGGCACGCCCTCGGCGTTGACGCGATCCGACAGGATGCCGACGTGGTCGGGCCCGGCGCGCGACGGGAAGGTGTCGAGGAACACGATGTCGCCCGGCAGCCACGGCGCGTCGACCGGCACAGACTTCAAGTGACGCTTGAACCATGGCAGCAGCGTCTTCACGCGCCGGTGATCGATGTGCGAGTTGGCCTTCTTGACCATGGGGTAGGCGCGCGGCGCGGCGGCGATGTCCTCGTGCACCGCCTGCTGCAGATCGAGGCCGGCGTTGCGCATGGCGCGGATGATGGTGTCGGTGCACACGCCCTCGGTGCGCGGCACGTCGCCGTTGGGGTACTTCAGGGTGCGGTAGGTCTCGATGTACGCCGCGCCGTTGGCCAGCAGCTTGCGCGCCCCGATGAGGACGTCGAGCGGATCCGGGATGCCGTCACCGTCGCGGTCGCCCGCGGTGGGCCGCCTCTTGACGTCGCCCGCGCTGACGCTGAGCGGCGTCGTCGCCGTGGTCAGCGCTGACAGCGCGCGCGCATCGGCCGCCGCCAGCCCGAGCTTCGCGGCGACCTCGCCGACCCGGTAGCTGCCGACGCCGACCTCGGCGCGCTGGCCGTACACCGCGATGGGATCCGCGCCCGCCCACACCACCAGGGTGCCGCGCGCCAGATCGACGGTGACCCGCGTGCTCTGCCCCGGCGCCGGCACCAGATCGACGGTGGTCGCCAGCTCGGGATAGATCCCGACGTCGCTGGCGCTGAGCGGCGTCGGGGTGGCGCGCACCCGGCTCTGGTTGACGGTGCTCTCCGGGCTCGGCGCTGCCGCTGGCGCCGGCGCCGCCGCCCCCACCTTCGACCGCGCCGGCACCGCGTCGTCGGCGCGCGCCCCGCTGCACCCGGCTAGCCCCAGGGCGGCCAGAAACCCCATCCCGCATCTGCGTCCCGCGCGCATCTCTTCGACGATACGCCAGTTTCGCCCGGCTTCTTCCAGCCTCTACCAGAATGTCAGCCCCGCGGTGCCGGTTGCCCAGGCATGCGAACCCTGGCGCTGCTGCTCTGCCTGGCGGGTGTGGCCAGCGCCACGCCGAATCCCCGCATCGCCGTGCTGCCGGTGCGCGCCCAGGGCATCCCGGCGTCCACCGTGACGCTGCTCGAGGCCCGCCTGCTGGTCGCCCTGGCCAACGCCGGGCTGTCGGCACGCCCCGCCAACGGTCGCACCTCCGGCGTCCGCCTGCTCTCGCTCCAGATCATGCCGACCTCGGCGACCACCAGCAGCACCTTCGTGACCGTCCTGTCGCCCACCGGCATCGCCACCGCCCGCCTCGAGCTGCCCGGCAAGTCCGCCACGCTGGCCGACGATGTCCCGAAGGCGATCGCGAGCTGGCTCGCCAGCGGCACGCCCAGGAACATGAGGGCGAGCACGAGTCCGAGCACGAGTACGAACACGGGCACGGGCACGGGCACGGGCACGGGCACGGGCACGGGCACGGGCACGGGCACGAGTACGAACACGAACACGGGCACGGGCACGAACACGGGCACCGGCACGCGACCCCGCCTCGCCCTCATCCACGATCCCGCCACCACGCCCGCCGCCCTGGCTTCCGCCCTGACCAGCGCCCTCACGACGACCACCGACCTCACCCTGGTCACGGCCACCGCCGCGCCCCCGCCCACGCACACCGCCCACATCCTCGATGTCCGCCTCACCCTGGGCACCCGCCGCCACCACATCCGCCACTACCTCGACGGCGCCCTGGCCGCGACCCTCACCATTCGCGACCGTGCCGGCGCCATCATCTTCACCCGCCGCGCCACCGCGCGCTTCTCGCAGCGCGCCCACGACACCAGCGCCGCCGCCGCCGAGGCCGCCCTGGTGCGCGACGTCACCGCTGCCTGGCTGGCCAGCTTCCGTCGCCAGCTGACCGAAGACACCCTCACGAGGAGCCTGCGATGAAACCCGTCACGCGCACCCTGCTCGGCACCCTGACCGCGGCGTCGTTCAGCCTCACCCTGGCCATGGCCGGCTGCGGCAGCGAGTACACCATCGTGGACCGCAGCACCCTGGATCCCTCTCCGAGCTCCCGGGTGTCGGCGCGCAACCTCCTGCCCGACGCCGCGCGCTCGCAGGCGGTGGCCGAGCACCTGGCCCTGGCCAACGAGGTCTATGCCCGACAGCTGATGCTGCTCAAGCAGCGCCGCAACAAGCTGCGCTCGCGCCGGCGCTGGCTCAACGTCGGCTCCTTCGCGGTGCTGGCTGGCGGTGCTGCCGGGGTCGGCACCACCGCGATGCGCAACCACGACGACAGCGGCTCCAGCCGCGACCTCGAGGTCGCCGGCGTCACCGCGCTGGGGTCGCTGGCGCTGGGCACCATGCTGCAGGTCGCCGGCTACATGCAGGAGGACGTCTCCGCGGTCGACGAGCGCATCCGGCACCTGCAGCTCAGCTACGACGGCATGCTCGATCGCATCCGCTCGCTCGACCTCGGGTTGCCGCCCGCCAGCCCAGGCGCGGCGCCGGCCCCCACGCCCAGCCACGACAGCGAGATCGGCACCATCATCGAGCGCTTCATCGGCGACGCCCTGCAGATCAACGTGAAGGGCTGATGCGCGCCGCGGTCTGCCTCGTCGCGGCGCTGCTCGCGCTGGCGCCCGCCGGCGCCCACGCCCACGCCCACGCCGACGGCGCGGAGGTCGACACCCGGACCCGCGACGTCGTCCTCACCAGCGGCGCGCTGCTCGGGGCCCTGGCGCTGTCGCGCATCCCGACCTCCAGCGAGGGCACCTGGCGGCGCCAGCTCTTGCCCTTCGACCGCCGCCTGGAGGACGACTTCTCGCTGCGCGCCGCCCGGGTCAGCGACGTCCTCCTCGTCACCGCGGTCGCCGCGCCGCTGCTGCCCGCGCTGGCCGGCGACGACGACCGCGATCGCACCCTGGTCTACGCCTAGACACTGGGTGCCAACATGCTGCTCGCCGCCGCGGTCAAGGTCGCGGTGCGCCGCCCGCGCCCCTACCTCTACAGCCCCGACCCCGCCGTGCGCAGCTGGGGCCACGGCCAGCGCGACGCGCGGCAGTCGTTCTACTCCGGCCACGCCTCGACCAGCTTCGCCGCCGCCGTCGCTGGCGGCCTGCTCACCACGCTGCACACCGACGAGCGCGGCGCCCGCTTCGCCGCCTGGTCGTCCGGCTTCGCCCTGGCCGGCGCCACCGCCACGCTGCGCACCCGCGCCGGCAAGCACTTCTACTCCGACGTGCTGTGCGGCGCGCTGGTCGGCAGCGCGCTCGGCGCGGCCATCCCGCTGGCCCACGCCGCCCCCGGCCAGCGCCCGGTCCCGACCCGCCTCGACCTGGTCGCCGCCGCCGCCGGCCTCGGCGTCGGGATCGCCTCGGCCCGCCTGCTCCCGCTCGGGGCCCGGCTGGCCCCGGCGCCTGGCGGCCTCGCCCTCGCAGGCCGCTTCTGATCACACCACGGGCTTGTCGTCCTCGATCACCGGCGGCGCATCGCTCATCGAGCGCCGGATCGACCGCGGGCTGATGCCCTGGAAGTACGCCAGCAGCACCCCCAGCACGCCCAGCGTCGCCGCGCCCACGATGGCCAGCCGCCCGGCGTGCCCCACGCTGGCGAACGGCACCAGCCAGCGCACCCCGGCACCGACGGCCAGCGCCGCGAAGGCGCACAGCGGGATGCCCATGATGCGGCGCAGGTACTCGATGCCATGCAGGCCGATGCGCCGCATCGCCAGCCACACCAGGACGCCGAACGCGATGGGATAGCCGACCGCCCACGCCATCGCCACCGACAGGAAGCCGAAGCGGTCGCCCAGCGTCCAGGCGAAGCCGATGTACGCCGCCGGCAACACCACCGAGGCCACCGCGGTGTAGATCAGCGTGGTGCCCGGGTAGCCGATGCCGTCGAGCAGCGGCGGCACCACGAACGACAGCGCGCGGAACACCCCGACCGCGCACAGCACCCGCGCCGCGGTGGCCGCCGCCGTCCACTTGGGCCCGAAGATCAGGTACAGCAGGTCCTCGCCGACCAGCATCACCAGCGACAGGAACGGGATCACCACCACCAGGTTCTGGCGCGTGAAGGCGATGAACTGCTCGACCAGCGCCGCGCGCCGGGTGCGCAGCCGCGCGAACAGCGGGAACGCCACCTGCGCGACCACGTCCGAGATGATGCGCACCGGCTCCAGCACCAGCTCGTAGGCCAGGCGGTACAGGCCGTTGGCCTTGGCCCCGAAGTAGTAGGCCACCACCTGGTAGTCGACGTTGGTGTAGACCTGGAACAGGATCTGGCTGAGCGAGGTCTTGACCCCGAACTTGAAGTAGTCGCCCGCGGCGCGCAGCTTGAGCGCCGCCCGGGGCCGCCAGGGGTGGCGCAGCTGCACCCCGATCCCGGTGGTCAGCACGCGGCACATCGGCCCCAGCACGAAGCACCACAGCTCGAAGCCGGCGAAGGCGAAGCTGATCTTGGCCACGAACTCGACCAGGTTGGCGATGATGCGGATGACCGACAGCTCCTTGAACCGGAGCTCGCGCTTCATCATCGCGTGCGGGATGAAGTAGACGTTCTGGAACAGGAGCTTGCTGCCGTAGGCCAGCAGCATGGTGCCGATGACGGTCTGGCCCTGCAGCCGCGC
The DNA here is from genome assembly GCA_044229835.1 of Polyangia bacterium. Taxonomy (GTDB): domain Bacteria; phylum Myxococcota_A; class Polyangia; order Haliangiales; family JADYYK01; genus JADYYK01. The sequence continues at coordinate 8,462 of JBGASF010000207.1, forward strand.
CAGCGCGGGCGCGGCGCCGCTCAGCATGCCGAACATCACCACCGACATGGCCAGGTTGAGCCAGAACACCGTCGACACCACCTCGGGGGTGTTGTCGTCGCGCTGGATGACCGCCGACGACAGCCCCATGTCGGTGGCCAGGTCGAGCACCGGAAACAGCGAGATGGCCAGGGTCGCAGTGCCGTACTGCTCCGGGCTGACCCAGAACTTCACGATCAGCGCGATGGCCACGATGTCGAGCAGCGAGACGACGGTGCTGGCGAAGCCGATCCACGCGATCTGCCGGTTGACGTGCGACGACGGCAGATCGCTGCGCGAGCTCATGCGCGCGCCACCCGACTACTCGCGCGGCCAGCCCAGCGCGGCCAGCTGGGCCTCGACGTGGCCGAGGTCGGCGGCGGTGTCGATCTCGGCGCAGAAGCGCGTGCCCAGGTTGACCACGCCGACGGTGCCCCGCCCGCTGGTCACCAGCTCCTGGATCGAGTCCTCGTAGTAGTCCTGCACCAGGCCTCGATTGTTGACCCGGTCGTGCATGATGTCGAGCAGCGGGCGCGAGCTCGCCGCAGAAAACCGGTTGATGCCGATCGACTCGCCGACGCTCTCGCGCGGGGGCAGCTTCTTGGAGATGCGCGCCACGTTGCCGGCGGCGTCCAGGATGACCTTCATCTCCTCCTCGCCCAGGGTGTCCGACGGCCGCATCGCGGTCGACGTCGGGGCCGGGTGGCCGAGGATGTCGGTGATGACGCCAGCCTCGATGATGAGGTCGCCGTCGAGCAGGAGGAAGTCGTGGCCCTCGACCAGGTGGCGCGCCACCAGCAGCGAGGTGGCGTTGCCCTTGGTGGCGTAGTCGGGGTTGGTGACGTAGGCCACCGGCAGCCCCGGGAACCACTCCGCCACGGCCGCCTTGAGCTTGTCCTCGAGGTAGCCGGTGACGATGACGAAGTCACGGATTCCCGCGTTGTACAGGTGCTGCATCGAGCGCCGCATCATCGGCACGCCGTGCACCGGCAGGATGGCCTTGGGGGTGTGATCGGTCAGGGGACGTAGCCGCGACGCGATGCCGGCGGCGAGGAAGACGGCCTTCATGGGGGCGGCAGGTTGCCACAAATCTCCAAGTCTCTGTCGAAAATCACTCCAGACTTGTGGTAAGGGGCTTCGAACCCTGGAGGCGAGAGTGCCGCGTTCAAAGCTGATCCTGTGTACCCCTGGCCCGGTCCGCATCCCGCCGATCGTGGCTGACTACATGGCCGACCCGCCCTGCAACTATCACCGGCAGGAGGGCTTCCGCGCCATGTTCGCGGAGACCGAGTCGGACGTGAAGGCGCTGATCGGCATCCGCGAGCCGGGCGCCTACTTCGCCACCATGATCACCAGCACCGGCACCGGCGGCAACGAGGCCGCGCTGCTGGCGTTCGAGGGGCTCGGCAAGGGCCTCATCCTGCGCAACGGCTGGTTCGCGTCGCGCCTGGTCGACCAGGTGGTGCAGAACAAGATCCCGCACATGGTCATGGAGTCGCCGCACGATCGCCCCATCGATCCGGCGCAGCTCGACGCCGTGCTGGCCGCGAACCCCGACCTCAAGTGGGTCTACCTGGTCAGCCACGAGACCCGCGCCGGCCTGGTCAACCCGCTGACCCAGATCGGGCAGGTCGCCAAGAAGCGCGGCCTCATGGTCGGCGCCGACATCGTGTCGTCGGCCTACGCCTACAAGCTCGACCTCGAGGCGGCGCAGCTCGACGTCGGCATCACCTCGTCGGCCAAGGCCATCATGGGCGTGCCCGGCCTGGCCATCTGCTTCGTCAAGCTGGCCTCGCTGCCCGCGCTCGTGGCGGCGGCCAAGCCGCGCGGCTACTACCTCGACCTGGTCGGTGAGACCGAGAAGCAGAAGAAGGAGATGCAGACCCGCTTCGCGCAGCCGGTCGCGCTGCACGCCGCGCTGCGGGCCGCCTGCATTCACATGAAGCAGATCGGCATCGACAACCACATGGCGCGCATCCGCCGCCACATGGCCGAGCTGGAGGCGCACCTCAGCCCGCTGGGCTGCCCCGCCACGCTGCCGAACGAGTACCGGTCGAACATCGCGGTCAACTTCCGGCTGCCCAGCGGCTGGGAGTACCCGGCCTTCGCGGCGGCCATGGAGGCCGAGGGCTTCTACCTGCTCTACGGCATCCCGGGCGACTCGACCCACTTCCAGCTCAGCACCATCGGCGACCTGTCGGACGACCACGTGGCGGGTCTCAAGCGGGCGCTGACCAAGGTCCTGGCGCGCTAGCAAGACCAGGATCTCCGGGCGATCTTCCAGGGTTATCCACAGCCCCTCTGCGTAAGATCTGTCGCACTCCAGCTGTCAGAACTTGGGCGAAGTGTCAGGTGTTCGACACTTCACCGTTGCTGACTCCCGCCTAAGGTATCGAAATCTCGACGAACAGGTGACAGACAGGTGACGGCGCCGGCCTTGCACATGCTGCGTCCATCATGTCCCCAGCCCTGAAGTCGATCCGCCAGATCGGCAAGCACATCGGCAAGAACATCGTGTTCGGCTACGACCGCTATCTGCTGCCGGAGCTGGATGTCTACACCCGAGCGCTGTCGCTGTATGGCCAGCCGGTGCCGACGGTCGATTTCGAGAACCCGCACTACCTGACCTCGACCGAGAAGGTGTGCCAGAAGATGCGCTACCGCGCCGACCACGTCGGCGTCCTGATCTGCTCGACCGGCATGGGCGTGTCGATCGCCGCCAACAAGTTCCGCGGCGTCTACGCCG
>JBGASF010000208.1:0-11150 GCA_044229835.1 Polyangia bacterium
CGCACATCATCGACTTCTCCTCGCGATTCTCCGTCCCCACCCACGTCGTTCATCTCTCTTCAGCGGGGGCGATCAACATGCTCCGCGCCGCCCGCGCGCGCGGCCTGCCCATCTCCGTTGAGACATGCCCGCACTACCTCACGCTTGCCGCCGAGGAGATCCCCGATGGCGCCACGCAGTTCAAGTGCGCCCCGCCCATCCGCGAGCGCGCCAACCGCGAGGCGCTGTGGCAAGGCCTGCGCGCCGGCACCATCGATCTCGTGGTCTCGGACCACTCGCCGTGCACGCCCGCGCTGAAGGCGCTCGAGTCGGGCGACTTTCACGCCGCCTGGGGCGGCATCTCGGGGCTGCAGCTGGCGCTCTCGGTGGTCTGGACCGGCGCCGCCGCGCACGGCTTCGACCTCAGCCAGCTCACCGAGTGGATGTGCGCCGCGCCGGCGCGCCTGGCCGGCCTGGGCGGCCGCAAGGGCAGCATCACGGTGGGCGCCGACGCCGACCTGGTGGTGTTCCACCCCGAGCGCACCCAGCGCGTCGACCCCAGGCACATCCACCATCGCCACCGGCTGACCCCCTACGCCGGGCGCGACCTGCGCGGTGTGGTCGGCATGACCTTCCTGCGCGGCGAGCGCGTGTTTCATGACGGCCAGTTCCCGGCCGCACCCCTCGGGCAGCGCCTGCTGCCCCAGCACAGCTGAGGACCGATGCCCCACTTCACCGAGCTGACCGATCTCGCCGACGAACGCGCTGGTGGCGTCGTGCTGATGGCCAACGACGACTTCTTCGCCGAGAAGGAGAACCTGCTCAAGCACGCCGAGCCGATCTGGATCGGTGATCGCTACACCGACCGCGGCAAGTGGATGGACGGCTGGGAGTCGCGCCGCCGCCGCACCTCGGGCCACGACTTCTGCGTGCTGCGCCTGGGCCTGCCCGGCGTCATCCGCGGCGTCGACATCAACACCGCCTTCTTCAAGGGCAACTTCCCCGAGTTCGCCGCCATCGACGCCTGCGCCGCGCCGGCCGAGGCGCCGCTGGAGCTGCTCGGCAGCAAGGACGCGCCCTGGTTCCCGCTGATCCCGAAGACGCCGCTGCTGGGCGACTCGCACAACCTGGTGCCGGTCTCCAGCGGCCAGCGCTGGACCCACCTGCGCCTGCAGATCTTCCCCGACGGCGGCGTGGCGCGCCTGCGCGTGCACGGCGAGGTCATCCCCGACTGGGACGCGCTGCACGCCCGCAACGAGCTGGTCGACCTGGTGGCGCTGCAGCACGGCGGCCGCGTCATCGCGTCGAATGACGCTTTTTTCGGCTCGCACGAGAACCTGCTCTTGCCCGGCCGCGCCGGCAGCATGAAGGACGGCTGGGAGACCCGGCGCAAGCGCCGCCCCGGCCATGACTGGGTCATCCTGCAGCTGGGCGCCCGCGGCGCCATCGAGAGCGTCCAGGTCGACACCAACCACTTCAAGGGCAACTTCCCCGATCGCTGCAGCCTCGAAGTGCTCGACGCGCCCGGCGCCACGCTGGAGCAGCTGACCGATCCGCGCGCGGCCTGGCTGCCGCTGCTGCCCGAGACCAAGCTCCAGGCGCACACCCTGCACAGCTTCGCGCGCGAGCTCGGCAAGCCGGGTCCGGCGACCCATGTGCGCCTGCGGATCTACCCCGACGGGGGCGTCAGCCGCTTGCACCTGTGGGGCCACCCCAGCCCGCCGCCGGCCGCGCTGGTGCGCCTCAACCAGGCCGAGATCGCCGACGCCGTCGAGGAGCTGCTGCGCCTGTGTGGCTCGCGACGCTGGGCCGAGGCGGTCGCCGACGCGCGCCACTTCGCCAGCCCGGCCGCGCTGCTGCACGCCGCCGAGCGCGCCTTCGACGAGCTCGAGCGCGACGACTGGCTGGAGGCCTTCGCCGCGCACCCGCGCCTGGGCGATCGTGACGCGCTGCGCGCCAAATTCGCCAGCACCGCGACCTGGGCCGCCGGCGAGCAGGCCGGCGCCGCCGCCGCCGACGACGCCACCCTCGACGCGCTGGCGCAGGCCAACCGCGACTACGAGGCCCGCTTCGGCCACATCTTCATCCTGTGCGCCACCGGCAAGTCGGCGGCGCAGATGCTGGCCGATCTGCGCGGTCGCGAGCACAACCCACCCGACATCGAGCTCGCCATCGCGGCCGAGCAGCAGCGCGCCATCACGCGCCTGCGCCTGCCCAAGCTGCTCGACGACACCCTGGCCAAGCGGTAAGGCCCGCTGAGGACCCCATGAGCTCGATCACCACCCACGTCCTCGACACTTCGACCGGCCGCCCCGCCGCCGGCGTCCCCATCACGCTGTCGCTGCGCGAGGGCGACAGCTGGCGCGAGCTCGGCCGCGGCGCCACCGACGCCGACGGCCGCCTGCGTACGCTGCTGTCCGCCGGCCCGCTGGTGCTGGGCAGCTACCGCATCGTGTTCGACACCGGCGCCTACGCGCGCAGCCACACCCACCAGCCGTTCTACCCCAGCGTGACCGTCGACTTCGACGTCCACGAGGCCGGCGGCCACTACCACATCCCGCTGCTGCTCAGCCCCTACGGCTACTCGACCTACCGAGGCAGCTAGTGTCGCCACACACCACAGAGTGGCTGCACCTGCTGCTGCGCTGGTTCCACATCGTGGCCGGCGTGATGTGGATCGGGAACTCGTTCTTCTTCATGTGGCTGGATCGCGCCTTCGAGCCGCCCAAGGAGCCCAAGGACGGCGTCACCGGCGAGACCTACCTCATCCATGGCGGCGGCTACTACTTCGTCGAGCGTCGCAAGCTGGAGCCCGGGAAGATCCCGCCCATGCTGCACTGGTTCCGCTGGGAGGCCACCTTCACGTGGATCTCGGGCTTCTTCCTGCTGCTGGTGGTCTACTACGCCAGCGGCGGTGCGCTGCTGATGGACCGCTCGCTGGGGCTGACGCGGGTGCAGGCGACGCTGGTCGGGCTGGGGTCGCTGCCGGCGGCGTGGCTGCTGTATGACCTGATCTGGATCTCGCCGGCCGGCAAGCGCATGGCCATCGCCGGGCCGCTGTCGCTGGCGCTGCTGGGCGGGCTGGCGTGGGGGCTGACCCAGGTGCTCAGCGCGCGCGCGGCCTTCATGCACGTCGGCGCGGTGCTGGGCACCATCATGGTGCTCAACGTGTGGATCCGCATCCTGCCGCAGCAGGGCCGCATGGTGGAGGCGATGGAGGCCGGGCGCACCGTCGACCCGGGCCCCGGGCTGCAGGCCAAGAAGCGCTCGACGCACAACAGCTACATGACGCTGGGCGTGATCTTCGTGATGCTGTCGAACCACTTCTCCATCGTCGGCTACGAGTACAACTGGGTCGCGCTGCTGGCGCTGATCGCGGCCGGCGCTGGCATCCGCCACTTCATGCTGGAGCCGGGCAAGCGCACCGCCATGCTGGTGGTGCTGGCCGCCGCTGTCGTGGTGGGCCTGTACTTCGCGACCATGCCGAAGGCGCGCGCGCGGCGCAGCGGCCCGGTGGTCAACCTGGCCGCCGCCGACGCCCGCCCGATCGACCCGGCCCAGGCCGGCACCGTGCGCGGCACCGTCAGCTATGGCGGTGAGCCGGTGGTCCCGCGCGAGCTGGCGCTGCCGGGCGACTGCACCGCCGGCCGCAGCGAGCCCACGCTCGACAACCGCGTGCTGGTCAGCGCCGGCAAGCTGGAGAACGCGCTGGTCTACCTGAGCGACGGCGCCGAGCGCTGGCTGCCGCCGGCGGCCGCGACCACACCGGTCGTGATCGACCAGCGCGGCTGCATGTATCACCCGCGCGTGGTCGGCCTGCGCACCGGGCAACCGCTGGCCATCCGCAACAGCGACGGCGTGATGCACAACGTGCACGGCGTGGCCGAGGCCAACGACGGCTTCAACGAGGCCATGGTCCCGGGTGCCGCCGACGTGCGCTACGACTTCGCCACCCCCGAGATCCTCAACCTGCAGTGCGACGTGCACCCCTGGATGGGCGCGCGCGTGGGCATCTTCGCGCACCCGTGGTTCGCGGTCACCGACGCGCGCGGCGCCTTCGAGCTGACCGGGGTGCCGCCCGGCGACTATGTGATCGTGGCCTGGCACGAGACGCTGGGGACCCGCAAGGGACGCGTCACGGTGACCGCCCAGGGCACCGCGGAGGTCAGTTTCACGCTGCCGGAATAGCTGTTTTCGATATTTGCGAACTTCGTTCGCTTTTCTATTGCGAACGACATTCGCATTTGATAGATCGGTGGACATGACGCTCTCCACCGACGGGATCTCACGCGACGACGTTCTGGCCGAGATGGCCGCTGCCGCCACCGGTGACGCCGACTGGCGCTCGGGCAAGACCTGGTCGCTGGTGTACAACGCTGGCCCCGAGGTCGAGGCGGTCAGCAAGGCGGCCTACCAGGCCTTCTTCTCGTCGAACGCGCTCAACCCGATGGCGTTCCCCAGCCTGCGTCGCTTCGAGACCGAGGTGCTGGAGAACGCCGCGCAGCTGCTGCACGGCACCGAGGCGGTCGGCTCGATGACCACCGGCGGCACCGAGTCGATCCTGATGGCGCTCAAGACCGCGCGCGACTGGGGCCGCGCCCGCGGCATCAGCGCGCCCGAGGTGGTGCTGCCGCTCAGCGTGCACCCGGCCTTCGACAAGGCGGCGCACTACCTGGGGCTGCGCGCGATCTACACCCCGGTGCTCGGGGACAACGACTTCCGCGCCGACGTCACCGCGATGCGCGCGGCGGTCGGCCCGAACACCGTGCTGCTGGTCGGTTCGGCGCCGTCGTTCCCCCAGGGCGTCATCGACGACATCCCGGCCATCGCCGCGCTGGCCGAGGAGCACGGCGCGCTGTGCCACGTCGACGCCTGCGTGGGCGGCTTCTTCCTGCCCTTCCTGGAGCGCATCGGCGAGCCGGTGCCGGCGTGGGACTTCCGCGTCCCCGGCGTGACCTCGATCTCGGCCGATCTGCACAAGTACGGCTACACCGCGCGCGGCGCCTCCACCATCCTGTACCGCACCCGCGCGCTGCGCCGGCACCAGTTCCACGTGCAGACGCAGTGGCCGGGCGGCCTGTATGGCTCGCCCAGCATGACCGGCAGCCGCGCCGGCGGGCCCATCGCCGCGGCCTGGGCGGTGCAGCGCTTCCTGGGCAGCGCCGGCTACGAGCGCCTGACCCGCGCCGCGATGGACGCCACGCGCCGCCTGCAGGAGGGCATCCGCGCCGCCGGCTTCCGCATCCTGGGCGCGCCGACCATGAGCGTGTTCTCGTTCACCAGCGACGACATGGACATCTATGCGCTGTGTGACGCGCTCGAGGTGGTGGGCTGGAAGCTGGATCGCCAGCAGCTGCCGCCGGCGGCGCACCTCATGGTGTCGCCTGGCCACGTGCCCTATGTGGAGCCGTTCCTGGCCGATCTGAACCGGGCCGCGGATCAGCTGCGCGGTGGCGCGCCGGCGCCGGCGGGCTCGGCCGCGATGTACGCCGCGATGGCGATGGCGCCCGATCGCAGCATGGTGTCGGAGATGATCCTCGGCTTCATGGACAGCCTGGATCAGCGGTGATCTGGCTGGCGGCGGCAGTCTTCGCCGCCTTCCTCGCGGAGGCGGTGGCGGGTTTCGGCGGCACCATCCTGGCCCTCGGGCTGGGGGCGCAGCTGATGCCGCTCAGCCTGCTGTTGCCCGTGCTGGTCCCGGTCAACCTGTTGCTCAGCGCCGGGATCGCGCTGCAAGGGCGCGACGTCATCGATGTGCGCCTGCTCGGGCGGAGGATCTTGCCGGCGATGATCGTGGGCATGCCGCTGGGCCTGCTGGCGTATCGCCTGGCGGGCGGCGGGCTGCGCCCGGTGTTCGCCGGACTGGTGGTGGTGCTGGCGGTGTTCGAGCTGGTCAAGATCGCGACCCGGCGCGTGGCGGTGGTGCGGCGTGCGCCTGTCGCGGCGGGCGGCCTCCTGTTCCTGGGCGGCGTCGTGCATGGCGCCTACGGCACCGGCGGGCCGCTGGTGGTGCTGGCGGCTGGTGGCGAGCTGGGTGACAAGCGCGCCTTTCGCGCCACCCTGGCGCTGCTGTGGCTGCTGCTCAACTGTGTGCTGCTGATCGGCTTCATCGCCGACGGCCACATCGGCCGCTGGTCGCTGGGGCGCAGCGCCATGCTGGTGCCCGCCGCGCTGGCCGCCATCCTGCTCGGCGAGCGGGTCGCCGCGCGGGTGCCGGAACGTCCATTTCGTCTGATGGTCGCGCTCCTGCTGGGCGCGGCCGGTGTCCTGCTCATGCTTCGAGGTGCCTGATGTGCGTCCATGATCATCCGCAGCGCTTCGCCGGTGTCCGCGACCTCGCGCGCCTGCCCTACTTCAAGGTCGAGGACGGCCGCCTCAAGCTGGCCGATCGCAGCCTGGGCGCGTCGATCGACTTTCACACCCACCTGACGCTGGCGTACGTGCGCCCGAACCAGGTCGACCTGCACAAGCTGCACCCCGAGACGCGGCACTACATGCCGGGCGACAACGCCATCGACATCGGCCACTACGGCAACCTCGACTTCACCAAGCGCGATCTGCGCCGCCTCAAGCTGGATCTCAGCCTGGGCAGCCTGACCGCGGGCGGCATGCGCCTGACCCACACCGCGGCCAACCTGGGCCGCGACATGGACGATCTCAACATCCGCCATGCGGTGCTGCTGCCCATCGACTTCCCGGTGCTGTCGGACAACGCCGGCACCTGGCTCGACGCGGTGGCCGGCGATCCGCGCTTCATCTGCTACGGCTCGGTGCACCCCTACGCGACGCGCCGCGAGGAGCGCCTCGATCGCCAGGTCGGCAAGGGCGCCACCGGCATCAAGGTGCACCCCAACGTGCAGTCGGTGGTGCCCGAGAACCCGCGCTCGATGGCGCTGTACCGCATGTGCGAAGAGCGCGGCCTGATCGTGTTCTGGCACTGCGGCCCGGTGGGGATCGCGTCCGCGGCCGGCGACCGCCGCACCCAGGTGGCGCGCTACGAGCAGCCCATCCGCGACCTGCCCGGCTGCACCTTCGTGCTGGGCCACGCCGGCGCGCTGCAGAACGAGGACGCCCTCGAGCTGGCGCGCAAGTACCCCAACGTCTACCTCGAGATCTCGGGCCAGTCGGTCGAGCGCATCCAGCGCATGATCGCGCGCGGGCCGACCGACCGCATGGTCTACGGCACCGACTGGCCCTGGTACCACCAGGGCATCGGCCTGGCCAAGCTGCTGCTGGCGACCGAGGGCCAGTACGACGTGCGCGAGAAGATCATGTATGGCAACGCGGCGCGGCTGCTGGGGCTGCCGGCGCAGCCGGGGGCGCGCGTGATCGTGCCGCCGCTGGCCCCAGGGCTGGCCAGCGGGGCGGCAGCGGCGCACAGCCTCAGCTGACGGCGGCCTTGCGGTTGGCCAGGATCTTGACGAACGAGCGCCCGCGCAGCTCGTCGAGCGAGATCCCGGTGGCCAGCACCTGGTCTTCGCTGATGGCGCCGCAGCCGATGCCGCGCAGGAAGAAGTTGAGCAGGCCCTGACCGGTGGCGGCGTCGTCGAAGACGTCACCGACCAGGGTGGCCTGCGCGGCCTTGGCGACGAAGTTCTTGAGGCGCTCGGAGGCGGCCTCCTGGCTCTCCAGGAAGAAGGTGTAGACCGCGGCATAGCGCGTGACCAGCTGTGCGGGATGCAGGTCCCAGCCCTGGTAGAAGGCGCCCACCAGCGAGTGGCGCACATGATCGTAGTGCAGCTTCCAGGCGCGGTGGACCATGCGGCGGTTCTCGGCGATCTGCTGCGCGGTCAGCGGCGGGCCGCCCTTGGCGGCGCGGTGCGCGGGCACCGGCATCACGTTGGTGGCGCCGTCGGACATGGTCACGCCGGTGCCGGCCAGCGCGACCTGCATCATGTGCTTGGCGAAGTCGCACACCGGGTGCGCCATGTGCTGGTACACGGCGGTGATGTTCATGCCCGCGGTGTAGTCGTAGGTGCCGAAGTGCGCCGAGATGCAGCGCCCGCGGCCGGCGGCGATGAGCAGCGGCATGGCCATCTCGCCGCGCGGCGTGAGGATCGACTGCGGGGTCTCGACCATGATCTCGAACTTGAGGGCGCCGGCGGGCAGGCCCAGGCGCGGCTCCATCAGCTCGAGCAGGTCGGTCAGCGCGGTGACCTGGTCGACGTGGGTGATCTTGGGCAGCGTGACCACGAAGTTGTCGGGCAGCTTGCCGCCGCAGGCCTCGACCAGCGTGGTCAGGAAGATGTCGAGGGTGCGGATCGAGCGCCCGCGCAGCTCCTCGGTCAGCGGCTTGATGCGGATGCCCAGGAACGGCGGCAGCGTGCCGGCGGCGTGGCCCTTGCCGGCCTCGCGCGCGGCGGACTCGGCGTGGCCGTCCTCCTCGGGGCTCGGGCGGTTGCCATAGCCGTCCTCGAAGTCGATACGGAAGTCCTCGACCGGTTCGCTGACGAGCTTGCGCTTGACCAGGGCGTGGACGGTGTGCGCCAGCCAGGCGGGCTCGCTGACGCGACGCGCGGTGTCGCTGCCACCGCCCTCGAAGGCGGCCGCCAGCTCGGCGATGCGCTCGTGGCTCTCGGGCAGGGTGTCGGCGCCGGGCAGCGCCAGCGCCCGGGCCAGGGTGACGGCGTCGGGGGCGTACTCGTCCATCGACGCGCGCGCCAGCTGGCCCAGCTTGGCGGCGGAGTCGGCCGAGAACAGGTGCGCGCCGCCGTACACGGTGTGCACCGGCTGGCGGGTGGCGGGGTCGCCGGGGAACTGCCGGGCGACCTCGGCGTTGGCGCGGGCCAGGCGGGTGTCGACGGCGGCGGTCAGCTCGGGGGTCAGGGTGCGCTTCATCGGCGCGATACTACCCGGGCGGGGTAGGCTGGAGAAATGATGAAGAGAGAGCTGCTGGTGATGCTGGCAGCGACGTCGACGCTGGTGGGGTGCGGCGGCGACGGGCAGACCCCGGTGACCGTGTTCGTGGCGACCGGCGAGCAGCCGGCGCTGGCGGCGTTCGCGGCCGAGACGCCCTACCCGGTGCGGGTCGAGCTCAGCGCGGATCCCTACACCGACGTGGCCAACGCGCGCGGGTCGGGGCTGCGCGTGGGCGTGGTCAGCGATCTCGGCTGCGGCGAGTGCTACCGGCTGGAGCGCGTCGGCAGCGGCGTGCTGGTGCACGCGGGCGGTGTGCTGGGGGCGCAGTATGGCCTGGCGGCGACGCTGGAGGGCGCCGGGTTTCGCTTCTTCACACCGGCGCGGCCGTACCTGCCGGCGCGCCTCGGCGACCCCGCGCTGGCGCCCGGCTTCGCAGCCGAGCACCGCGCGCGCATGGGACTGCGCGGCCTGCACCTGCACACGCTGCACACCATCGAGGGCTTCTATGACTTCTGGGTGCCCGGCGCCGAGCACCTGGCGGGCGCGCGCCGCGTGGTCGACTGGGTGGTCAAGAACCGCGGCAACTACCTGCAGTGGGTCGCGCTCGACGACATCCAGGACGCTGACGAGCCCGCGGTCGCGGCGGCCTGGCGCGAGCACACCCGCGCCATCATCGACTACGCGCACCTGCGCGGGCTGAAGGTCGGCATCGGCATCCAGCTGTTCGGCGCCAGCAACCTGCAGCAGGCCTTCGACCTGGTCGACCGCGCCGACGAGGCCAACCCCGAGCCGGCCATCCGCGCGCGGCTGCAGGTGCTGGCCGGGCTCGGGCTGGATCGGATCAACCTGAGTTTCGGCGAGTTCTTCGGCGCCGATCCCGACGCCTTCGTGGCCGCGGTCAACCTGGCCCACGGCATCATCCTGGAGGTGCTGCCCGGGGTCGAGGTCAGCGCCGTCATCCACGTCGGCAAGACCCAGGAGGTGATGTACCGAGGCGAGACGCTGCTCTATTACTTCCTGGTCAAGTTCGCCGACATGCGGATCGTGCCGTGGATCCACACCGTGATGTTCTACGACCTGTTCGAGGACGCCGGCGGGGCCTACCACCACGACGACTTCCACGAGCACCGCGAGTTCCTGCTCGGGCGCCTGGCGGCCGGGCAGCGCGTGGCCTACTTCCCGGAGTCGGCGTACTGGATCGCGTTCGACAACTCGGTGCCGCTGTACCTGCCGCTGTATGTGCGCTCGCGCTGGTTCGATCAGGCCGAGCTCGCGCGGCGCGCGCGCGAGGGCGGCTTCGCGGATCTCGGCGAGCATGTGCTGTTCTCGTCGGGCTGGGAGTGGGGCTACTGGCAGCACGACTACAGCGTGCTGCGCGAGAACTTCGAGCTGCCCGACCACTGGGGCGCCGAGATCGAGGCCATGTATGCGCCGTTCGGGGCCGCGGGGGCGCGGCTGGCCGCGGCCATCATCGCGGTCGGCGACCTGCAGCACGACTATCTGATGATCAAGCGGCTGATGCCCTGGCTGGCGGCGCGCGACGCGGTCATCGACATCGGCGACGAGGCCGGCATCCTGTCACAGCCGGATCGGCCGTCGTACGCCGACCTCGCGGCGCTGCCGGCGGCGGAGCGCGCGGCCTTCGCGGTCGCGGTGGTCGAGCCGCTGGCGGAGTATGCGACGCGGCTGCGTGAGCAACTGGGCGCGGCGCGTGCGGCGGGCATGCCCGACGGCCCGTGGCGGCGCGAGGTCATCGACGGCATCGATGTCGACCAGGCGCGCGCCGAGTTCGCCGAGTCGCTGCTGCGCGCGGTGCTGGCCGGGGCCGACGGGCAGCCGGTGGCGCCGTGGCTGGCGCGCGCGGACACCGCCATGGAGCGCGGCCGCGCCGCGATGCTGCGCCGCCACGGCGACCGCCACGACATGCGCCCCGAGCTAGTGGACCGCAACTCCAACGCGACGCTGTACCAGTATGGCTATCTCTACGAGGCGGATCTGCTGTGCTACTGGGACCGCGAGCGCGTGCTGGCGCGGAACCAGCTGCTGGGCGAGACGACGGTTGTGCCGGGGTGCGTGCTGTCGTTTTGAGGCGGAGCCCGGACGAACAGGTCACAGGGCACAGGTCACAGGAAACAGGCAATGAGCAATGGCGGATGACCTGGGCCGATCGGGTATGAGCCCACCGATCGATGGCGTTCTGGACGCGGATTTGTGTGTGCGGACGGCAGATCGATCAGGTCGATGGTACAGACCGGTCACATCGGTGACGACTCCGGCATTGCTCATTGCCTGTTACCTGTCACCTGTCACCT
>JBGASF010000209.1:0-11019 GCA_044229835.1 Polyangia bacterium
ACGGGCACGGGCACGGGCACGGGCACGGGCACGGGCACGGGCACGGGCACGGGCACGGGCACGGCGAGCACGAGTCCGAGTCCGAGCATGAAGCCGAGCCTTGATGCTGGTGTCGCCGGGGGGCGCAGCTTGCCGCCGCCCGCAGGCCGAGGCCGCTTCGATCTGGTGCGCTTCCTGCCCAGCGCGCTGCACCACGCCAGCCGCGAGCGCGCCGACGCCGAGCTGCACAGCCTGCTCGCGGTCGGCGTCAGCGCCGATGGGCTGATCGATCTGACCGCGCCCGGCTCGCAGGTCGCCTATGTGTTTTGCTCACGCAGCCGTCCCGGCGCGCCCGTCACCGTGCAGGCGCTCGGCGACGGCGTGCACATCATCCCCGGCAGCGGGGTCAGCTGTGACGACACTCCGCGGCCGCAGCGCCCGGCCTGTTCGCCGCGCGCGCTGTGGCGCCGCGCCCTCGCCGCCGGCCACCCGCGCGAACCCGCCGCCATGCTGCAGCTGTCGCGGCGCTGGCGCTTCGAGCAGCCCGGCCAGCCCGCCCTGCGCTTCGACGACGACTGCCCCTGACCGCCAGTCGTCAGTCGTCAGTCGTCGGAGTCGCGGTTCTGAAACCGGCGCCACTGTCCGCCCGCCAGCAGGCCGATCCCGCTGGCCAGCGCGACCACGGCGTTGCTCGGGAAGCGCAGCGTGGGCTGGCCGTGCACCACCTTGACCGCGGCCAGGTACAGCACCAGCAGCACACCGCCGAGCACGATCAGCACGCCCCCGCCCACCATCATCGCGACCCCCAGCATGCGCTGCGTGCGTCGCGGGTCGGTCGGCTCGCGCCAGGTGCCGGCGCGCTGCGCCGCCTCGCGCGCGGCGGCCTCGCGGCGCACCTCCTCCATGTAGCTCGACGCCGCCTGCTCCGGGGTGGGCTCGTTCATGCGCGGACTCTAACAGCGCCGCCGCGAAAGTGGCGCCAGGCGACCCAACCATCGCGCCAGCCCGCGCCGGATCGGGGTTGCCCACCCCGGGCCGGCCCCCTACAGTGCGCCGCGATGGCGATCTCCGGCGCAGGCACCGTCTTCCTGGTCGACGGCTCGGGCTTCATCTTCCGCGCGTTCCACGCGCTGCCATACCTGTCCAACCAGCGCGGCCTGCCCACCAACGCGCTGTACGGCTACCTCCAGATGTTGCTCAAGCTGACCAAGGAGTACCGCCCCGACTACCTGGCGGTCGCCTTCGACGACAGCAAGCGCACCTTCCGCGACGAGGTCTTCCCCGAGTACAAGGCCAACCGCAAGGCGCCGCCCGAGGACCTCATCCCGCAGTTCCCGTACTTTCGCCAGCTGGTCGAGGCCTTCAACATCCCGGCCCTCGGCGTGCCCGGCTTCGAGGCCGACGACGTCATCGCCACCCTGACCCGGCGCGCCCGCGCACAGGGGCTGCGCGTGGTCATCGTGTCGTCCGACAAGGACCTCATGCAGCTCATCGAGGATGACGGCAGCGTCGTCATGCTCGACACCCTCAAGGACAAGGTCTTCGGCAGCGCCGAGGTCGTCGAGAAGTTCGGCGTGCCCCCGACCAAGGTGCTCGAGGTGCTGGCCCTGATGGGCGACAGCTCCGACAACGTGCCCGGGGTGACCGGGATCGGGCCGAAAACCGCCGCCGAGCTCATCACCCGCTTCGGCGACGTCGAGGGCGTCCTCAGCCACGCCGCCGAGCTGACCGGCAAGAAGCGCGAGACCCTGCTGGCCGAGGCCGACGCCGCGCGGCTGTCGCGCAAGCTGGTGGCGCTGGCCGAGGACGCGCCGGTGCCCGAGATCGAGACCCTGCGCCGCGCCAGCCCCGACCTCGGCAAGCTGGAGCCCCTGCTGCGCGAGCTCGACTTCACCAAGCACCTCAAGGAGCTGGCCCCGCGCGTCGAGCTCGACCGCAAGCGCTACCGCCTGGTGGCCACGCCGGCCGCGCTGGAGGCGCTGGTCGCCGAGCTCGCCGCCGCGCCCAGCCTCGCCGTCGACGTGCTGTCCGACGGCCCCGGCCCGCTGCTGTCGATCGGCCCCGGTGGCCCCGGCCACCCCGGCGTGGTCGGCCTGGCGCTGGCAGCCCCGGGTGTCGCCGCCGCCTATGTGCCGCTGGGCCACCAGCGCGGCGCACCGGCCGATCTGTTCAGTCCCGCCGCGGCGCCGACCCAGCCCGGCGCCGCCGACGTCGCGCGCCTGCTCGGCCCACTGCTGGCCGACGCCAGGCGGCCCAAGATCGCGCACGACATCAAGCGGCTGTCGCAGGCCGCCGCCGCCCTGGGCGTCACCCTGGCCGGGCCGCGCCTCGATCCGATGATCGCGTCGTACCTGTGCGACGCCTCGCGCACCAGCCACGAGCTGCCCGATCTCGCGCTGGGCCTGCTGCAGCACGCCATGCTCCCGCGCGAGCAGGTCACCGGCAAGGGCAAGGCCGAGCTGCCGCTCAGCGCGGCGACCCCCGAGGCTGCGATGCCGCACGCCGCCGAGCGCGCCGACGCCGCCCTGGCGCTGGGGCTGCGCCTGGCCGAGGAGATCGCGCGCGATCCCGACCTCGCGCGCCTGGAGCGCGACGTCGAGCTGCCGCTGGCCGAGGTGCTGGCGCGCATCGAGCTGCACGGTATCCGCCTCGACATCGGCGTGCTCGAGGGGCTGGGCGCCGCGATGGACAAGGAGATCGTCGAGCTGCAGACCGTGCTCGACGCCGCCGCCGGCCACCCCCTCAACGTGGGCTCGCCCAAGCAGCTGCAGGACTTCCTCTTCAACACCCTGGGGCTCGAGCCCGACAAGAAGCGCAAGATCAAGACCGGCTTCTCGACCGACGCCAGCACCTTGCAGTCGCTGGCACCCGACAACCCCGTGGTCGGCAAGATCCTCGAGCACCGGGCCCTGACCAAGCTCAAGAGCACCTACATCGAGATCCTGCCCCGCCTGGTCGACCGCGCCAGCGGCCGCGTGCACACCGTGTTCAACCAGGCCGTGGCCGCCACCGGCCGGCTGTCGTCGGAGTCGCCCAACCTCCAGAACATCCCCATCCGCACCGAGCTGGGCCGCAGCATCCGGCGCGCCTTCGTGGCCGACCCGGGAAACCTGCTGGTCTCGGCCGACTATTCGCAGATCGAGCTGCGCGTGGTCGCGCACCTGGCGTCCGACGCCGCGCTCATCGCCGCCTTCAATGACGCCCGGGGGATCGACGTGCACACGCGCACCGCCGCCGAGGTCTTCCAGGTCGCCGAGGCGGCCGTCACCAGCCAGCAGCGGCGCATCGCCAAGGCGGTCAACTACGCCGTCATGTACGGCCAGAGCGACTTCGGCCTGGCCCAGGTCATCGGCGTGGAGCGCGCCGAGGCGCGACGCTACATCGAGCGCTACTTCGAGACCTTCTCGGGCGTGCGCGACTACATGCAGCGCGTCATCGCCGAGGCGCGTGACTCCGGGGTGTCGACCACGCTGCTGGGGCGGCGCCGCCCGCTGCCCGATCTGCGCTCACCCAACTTCCAGGCCCGCTCGGCCGCCGAGCGCATGGCGCGCAACACGCCGATCCAGGGCAGCGCCGCCGACATCCTCAAGCTGGCCATGATCGCGATGCAGCGCCGCCTCGACGCCGAGGCCGGCGCGGCCAGCAACGGCCCGCTGGCCGGGGCGCGCATGCAGCTCACGGTGCACGACGAGCTGGTGTTCGAGGTCCCGGCCGCGCGCGCCGACGCCCTGGTGGCGGCCGCCCGCGAGGAGATGTCGGGCGTCGTGAAGCTGGCGGTGCCGCTGGCGGTCGACGCCGCCAAGGGGCCGACCTGGGCCGACGTGCATTGACCCCGTCGCGGCGGTGACCGCGCTGCGGCCCGGCCGGCCGCTGGCTGCGGGCGCTTGCCGCGCGGCGCCATTCGTGATGACGTGTGGGCGGGGTGTCCTCGAATCCGCAAACCCGCACGCTGGAAGGGCTGCAGAGCGCGCTGCAGGCCCTGACCACGCGTCTGCGCACCGAGGAGAAGAAGTTCCACCTGGTGCAGGAGATCGCGCGCGCGCTGTCCTCGACGCTGGATCTGGATCGGCTGCTGTCGCTGATCATGGACAAGATCACGGTGCTGATGGACGCCGAGCGCTCGACGCTGTACCTGTTCACGCCCGACGGGCGCGAGCTGTGGTCGAAGATCACCGGCAACCTGTCGATGGAGATCCGGCTCGGCCTGGGTGAGGGGATCGCGGGCTGGGTGGCGGCCTCGGGCGAGGTCGTCAACATCCCGGACGCCTACCAGGACGCGCGCTTCAACGCCGACTTCGATCGCCAGTCGGGCTATCGCACGCGGTCGATCTTGTGCATGCCGATGGTCAACAACCTGGGCTCGACCATCGGGGTCATCCAGGTCCTGAACAAGCGCGGCGGCCCGTTCACGCGCGAGGACGAGACCCTGCTGGCCGCGATGGCGTCGCAGGCCGCGGTCTCGATCGACAACTCCAAGCTGTACCACTCGGTGGTCGAGAAGAACCTCGAGCTGGAGGAGACCCACCGCCAGCTGGCGCAGAAGACCGAGGACCTCAACCTGCTGTTCGAGATCGAGGCGGAGATGAACGCCGCGCTGGATCTCGACGGGCTGCTCGACCGCCTGCTCAAGCGCGCCATGGAGCTGGTGGCGGCGCACGCGGGGTCGATCCTGCTGCGCGAGCGGTCGACCTCGGATCTGTACTTCCGATCGGTGGCGGGCGCGGCGGGCGAGTTTTTGAAGCGCATGCGGCTGCCGGTGGGCGAGGGCATCGCGGGCTGGGTCGCCAAGGAGCGCCGCCCGCTGATCGTCAACGATCCGCCCAGCGATCCGCGCCACAAGGCGGCGCTGGCGCTGCGCATCGGCTACCAGCCGCGCAGCATCATCTGTGTGCCGCTCAACGCCGACGAGGGCGAGGTGCTCGGGGTCATCGAGCTGCTCGATGCCGCCAACCCGAGCGGCTTCACCGAGGGCGACCTCAAGCTGCTCGGCCTGATCGCGGGCCAGGCCTCCAAGGCCATCCAGCTGGCGCGCGCCAAGGAGGAGCGCCAGCGCGAGGAGCGCCTGGCCTCGATCGGCCAGATGCTGTCGGGCGTGCTGCACGACCTCAAGACGCCGATGACCATCGTGTCGGGCTACGCGCAGATCATGGCGCAGACCGACGACGCCGAGGAGCGCGCCGGCTACGTCGAGCAG
Source organism: Polyangia bacterium (assembly GCA_044229835.1). Classification (GTDB taxonomy): domain Bacteria; phylum Myxococcota_A; class Polyangia; order Haliangiales; family JADYYK01; genus JADYYK01. Next base: position 5,174 of record JBGASF010000209.1, read on the forward strand.
ATCCTGCGCCAGTTCGAGCACATGAGCGCGATGACGCGCGAGGTGCTGGCGTTCGCGCGCGGCGAGTCCAACGTCCTCATCCGCAAGGTCTACCTGCACCAGTTCCTGGAGGACGTGCGCTCGTACCTGACCTACGCGTTCGCCGACAAGCAGATCGAGCTGGTCATCGACGCGCGCGAGACCGGGGTGGCGTACTTCGACGAGCTGAAGTTCCTGCGTGTGGTGCACAACCTGGCGCGCAACGCCGCGCAGGCCATGAAGCCCGGTGGCAAGTTCACCATGGGTATCAGCAAGGTCGGCAGCGAGCTGGAGTTCCAGTTCAGCGACACCGGTCCCGGCATCCCGCCCGAGATGGAGGGCCGCCTGTTCGAGCTGTTCGCGACCAGCGGCAAGAAGGAGGGCACCGGCCTCGGCCTGGCCATCGTGAAGAAGATCGTCGACGAGCACCACGGGACGATCACGTACAAGTCGGTGCCGGGCGAGGGCACCACCTTCACCATCCGCATGCCGGCGGAGCGGCAGCCCGGCGTGCGCGACACCGGCCAGGTGCCGGCGTTCCGGCCCGAGGCACGCAAGACCGGCTGATGGACGCGGGCGACGGCGGGGCCGCGGCCGTGCTGGCGGCGCGCGGGCTGTGCAAGCGGTTTGCGGGGCGGACGGTGATCGATGGCGTCAGCCTGGCGGTGGCGCCCGGCGAAGTGGTCGGGCTGCTGGGGCCCAACGGGGCCGGCAAGTCGACCACGCTGCGCATGCTGGCGGGCTGGCTGCGCCCGGACGCCGGGGTGGTCGAGCTCGGGGGGCGCTCGGTGGAGGACGCGGCGGCGCGCCGGCAGCTGGGCGTGCTGGTGGAGAGCTCGGCGCTGCCCGGGGAGCTGCGCGTGGGCGAGTATCTGCGCCTGCGCGCGCGGCTGAAGGGGGTGGCGGCGGCGGGGATCGCGGAGGCTGCGCGGGCGGCGGGGGTGGACGGGGTGCTGCGCCGGCTGTGCGGCGAGCTGTCGCGCGGCATGCGGCAGCGGGTGGGGATCGCGGAGGCGCTTTTGGGGCAGCCCGCGCTGCTGCTGCTCGACGAGCCGACCGCGGGGCTGGATCCGACCCAGGTGGCCGAGATGCGCAAGCTGCTCGGCGAGCTTTCGCAGGGCAGGGCAGTGGTGCTGTCGACGCACGCGCTGGCGGAGGCCGAGGCGCTGTGCACGCGGCTGCTGGTGATGAGCGGTGGCCGGCTGGTCGCGAACGCGACGGCGGCAGAGCTGGTGGAGCAGTTCGGGAGTGTGGCAGAGGCGTTCGAGAAGCTGACCAGCACGAGCACGAGCACGAGCACGAGCACGAGCACGAGCACGAGCACGAGCACGAGCACGAGCACGAGCACGAGCACGAGCAGGGCGCCGCGGCCGCTGCGGCAGCTGGGGGCGCTGTATCGTCGCGAGCTGCTGTCGACCTTCGTGTCGCCGCTGGCGTATGGCGTCGGCGCGCTGTTCCTGGTCGCGCAGGGGATCGCGTTCTTCACCCTGGTGCGGGCGCTGTCCGACCCGGCGGCGCCGGCGGCCTATGGCGCGGTGCTGCGGCGCTTCTTCGGGGGCGGCGCGCTGTACTGGGCCTTCGCGCTCAACCTGCCCGCGCTGCTGACCATGCGCCTGGTCGCCGAGGAGCGGCGCGAGGGCACCCTGGAGGTCGCGCTGACGGCGCCGTGCGCGCCGGGGCTGCTCATCGTCGGAAAGTTCCTCGCCGCCTTCACCTTCTACCTGCTGCTGTGGCTGCCGACCCTGCTGTACCCGATCGTGCTCGCGCGCTACGCGCCGCCGGGGACCAGCCTCGATCTCGGTCCGGTGGCGACGGCCTACCTCGGTGTCGCCATCTCGGGCGCTGCCTTCCTGGCCATCGGGGTGCTGGCCTCGTCGCTGACGCGCCACCAGCTGCTGGCCGCCGCGCTGACCTATGTGGGCCTGGCGGCGCTGCTGGTGCTGGGCAGCCTGCCCGAGCTCGATCGTCTGACCGGGGCCGCCGGCTTCGCGGCCACGCGGCCGGCGCTGACCCGGGTGCTGGCGTACCTGGATCTGCGCCGCCACCTCGACGACTTCGCGCGCGGCATCCTGGATACGCGCTGGCTGGCGCTGTATGCGACCACCTGCATCGCCGCGCTGTGGGGCGCCACCCAGGCCATCACCCGCAAGGAGCGCGGCCGGGGCGCCGTGCGGCGCGGCGCGCTGCCCGCCGCCGTCGCGCTCGCGCTGCTGGCGCTGGTGCTGGCCAACCTGCTGGCGGCGCGCCACCCGCGGCGCGGCGACGCCACCAGCGCCCGGATCTACACCCTGTCGCCGCGCAGCCTGGCGGTCGCGCGCGGGCTGCCCGCGCCGGTCTCGGTCGTGGTGCTCGAGGGGCTGCCCGCGCTGTCCGACCTCCATGACGACATCGACGAGCTGCTGGAGCGCCTGGCCCACGCCTCGCGCGGCCGCATCACCGTGGTCCATGTCGACCCCATCGACGATCCGCGCCGGCTGGCCGAGCTGGCCGCCCGCCACGGCTTTCTGCCCGCGGATCTCGAGCGCGGCGGCGCCATCCTGGTCGAGTCTGGCGGCCGCACCCGCGCCCTCGGCCTGTCCGACCTGGTCGACCTCGGCCAGGACGCCAGCGGCGCGGGGATCGTCACCGCCTTCCGCGCCGAGGCCGCGCTGCTCGGCGCCCTGCTCGATGTCACCAGCAAGTCGCGCCCGCGCATCTGCGCCAGCACTGGCCACGGCGAACGGCCCCTGGTCGCGGGCACGGGCACGGGCACGGGCACGGGCACGGGTGCAGGTGCAGGGACGAGCCCCAGCGCGGGCGATGCCGCCGCGCCGGCAGGCGACACCGATCCATCCGCAGCTCCCGCGGGCGAGGACTGGCTGTTCCTCGCCAGCCGGCTGCGCGAGCACGGCTTCGACCTGGCGCCCATCGCGCTGCTGCCCAGCATCCCGACCTCCTGCAGCGCCCTGGTCGTCGCCGGCCCCACCACCGCGCTGTCGACCGAGGAGGCCAACCAGCTCGGCGCCTGGCTCGATCATGGTGGCCGCGCTCTCATCGCCGTCGGCACCGACGCGACCGCGCCTGCGTCCGCCACTGCCGCCTTCGCGCCGACCGGCCTGGAGGGGCTGACCGAGCGGCGCGGGATCGCGCTCGGCGACCGGATCGCCCTCGATCCAGCCGATCCGCTGGGCAGCCCGCGTCACTTCCGCCTGCTCGGCGGGCGCGGCGCTCACCCCGCCAGCCGTGCCTTCCGCGGCCGGCGCCCCACGGTCTGGGATCGCCCCCGCGAGCTGCGTCTGGTCGACCTCGAGGGTGTCTCCAGCGCCGTGCTGATGGCGACCTCGCGCTCGGGCTGGGCCGAGTCCGACCGCGACTCGGTGCTCGGCCTCGGGATGCCGGGCTTCGACCCCGATGCCGGTGACGGCGCGGGCCCGGTGCCGTTCGCTGCCGCCGCGGAGCTGTCCGGCGGTGGCCGCCTCATCGTCCTCGGTGACCCCAGCGCCTTCGACACCCGCGTGCTCGCCGTCCCGGGCCGCTTCAACGACGACCTCGGCGTGGCCTGGCTGGCCTGGCTGACCGAGCGCGACGCGCTGGTCGCCGCCGGCCCGCGCGCCCCCGAGCAGCTCCGCCTCGTGATGTCCCCGTCCGAGGTCCGCGGCGTGCTGTGGGCCACCGTGCTGGCGTTGCCGCTGGCGCTGCTCGTGCTCGGTGCCCTCGTGATCCGGCGCAGACGCACATGAGCGGCCCGTCTGCGCCGCGGGAGGCCGCCGCGCCCGCGCCGCCGGGGGCCGCCGCGCCCGCGCCGCCTGGCGCCACCGCGACCGCCCCGCCACACCCGCGCGGCGCCAGTCGCGGGCTGCGTCGCCTCGTCCTCCTCGGGCTGGTCGATGTCATCCTCCTCGTCATCGTCCTGCTGTGGCCGGCGGCGCCACCGCCGGTGTCGGGGCTGATCTTCCCGCGCGCCGCCGCCGACCCTGGCGCCATCCTCGAGCTGCGTCGCCCCGGCGAGCCGGCGCTCGTGCTGACCGGGCTGTCGCAGCGCCCGACCATCGCGAACGCCGGCACCGGCCGCGCCGCCAGCACCCCCGAGCCGCTGGCGCACGACGCCGAGGTCGCCCTGCGCGCCGCCCTCACCGCGCTCGAGCCGCGCCGCCGCCTGCAGACCTCCCGCCCCGAGTACGGCCTGGCCCCGCCCGCAGCCGAGCTGGTCGTCCGCACCAGCGCCCGCCCCGACGCGCCCGCGCTCACGCTCGCGCTCGGCAACGTGACCCCGCTGGGTGACGGTCGCTACGCTCGTGATCGCCGCGGCGTCCTCGTCGTCGACCGCACACTGTCGGACGCCTTCCTGATCCCGCTCGCGCACCTGCGCGACGCCCGCATCTTCAGCCTCGATCCCGCGCAGCCCCTGTCCGTCACCGTGACCTCGCCGACGGGGCAGCTGGTCCTCGAGCGCGCCCCCGATGGTCGCACCTGGGTGACCTCGCCGCCGCTGGGCCGCCGTCGCGCCGCCCCCGACGCGGCCGCCCGCCTGCTGGCCGTGCTGTCTTTGCTGGAGACGGCTCCCGACGCCACCGCCCCCGGGGACACCACCACCGCCGTCACCAGCCTCCTCGGCATCCAGATCGGCCCCCGCACCCTGCACCTCCTCGATCTGCCCTGCACCACCATCGATGGATTACGTGCACACACCACAATCAATCTAATCAACACAACGCCACCGAGCCGGACCACCGCCTGTCTGCTCGGCGAGACCGCTCACGCCCTGCGCGACCTCGCCGCGACCGACTACAGCGACCCCGGCCTGCTCCCCGTGGCCGCCACCGAGGTCGCCCGCATCGACCTCACCGCGGGGCCCGACACCCTGGCCCTGCAGCGCAAAGGTGGCGGCTTTTCCTGGCTGAGCCCGGCGCCCCCCTACGCCCCCGACGCCGCCGCGCTGGAGTCCTGGCTGAGCGCCCTGGCCGCCGCCACGGACTCCTCCGTGGTCCCGCTGCCGGCCGGTGCACCTGCCGCCGTGCTGACGCTGAGCCTGCGTTCCGGCGCCCGCCTCACGCTGCGCCTGTACACGCGTGCACCGAGCATCGGTGTACGCGCGCGCGTGGGGGCACACGAGCGCGTGCTGGTGCAGCGGGACGACGAGGCCTTCGCGCTCGAGGTCGACGGCGACGCGGGGTGGTTCGCGCCCGAGCCGCTGCGCTTCCGGGACCGCCAGCTGGTGGCGGTCAACCCGACCGACGTGCGCGCCGTGGTGCGCCGGCTGCGGGGCGGCAGCGCGACGCTGACGCGGGCGCCCGGCGACGGCGCGCTCCAGCTCGACGGCGGACCGGCCGGGGCGGGCGCCGCCGCGCTGGTCGACACCCTCGCCGGGCTGCGCGCGACCGGCTGGTCGCGCCTGCCAGCCGCGGCTCCCTCACCGGCGCGTCCGCGCACGCCGGTGGCGGAATTCGAGGTCACCGTCGAGGAGCTGTCGCGCCACCAGCAGCTGACGCTGGCGCTGGGGCAGCCCGGCGCGGACGGGGCCTGCCTGGGCTGGTGGACCGGACAGCGCGCAGACGATGCCGCGTTCGGGCTGGCGCCCGAGGTGTGTGCGGTGCTGCTGGGGAAGCTGAGCGGGAACTAGCGAGGCGGGGAGGCGACGACGACGACGGGCCGCCGCTGGAGATGGGCGATGACGGTGCGGCGGCGCCGGTGCCCGTCGGTGCAGTCGACGGCGGCGGCTTCGGGGCGGTCGTCGTTCCGGCCGGCGGCGTCGTCGCCGTCGGCGCGGGAGGCGTTCCACCACCACCGCCACCGAAGGTGATCTTCTGTGCGAAGGCTTCGCGGGGCACGAGACCGACTCCGAAGAGCAA
>JBGASF010000020.1:0-71723 GCA_044229835.1 Polyangia bacterium
GCCAGGCATCCGCGGTGCAGCCGGTGACCAGCACGGCGCTCACGGCGAGGAGCGGGAGGGCCGCGAAGGCCTGCGTGCCGCGCGTGAGACGGCGACGCGACGGGGTCGCGGCGATGACGCCCTTGTCGGCGCCCTCGACGGCGAGGTCGAGCGTGTCTACCCCGGCTTCCAGCACCCGGTAGGGCTGGCCCGGGTCGGCCACGCCCTCCTGGTCGCCGATCGCCGCGCCGCGTCGGTCTTCATCCTCGACCTGCGCTGGTCGGTCCCGGTCAAGGTCCGCCTGCACGAGCAGCTGCCCGGCCTCATCAGCCTGACCCGCGCCGACGACCTGTCCGCCCTGGCCACCTCGCATGACCCGGCAACGAACCTGGGTCAGGTCCACCGCCTGTGGCTGGACGGTCGCCAGCAGCTGGTGGCGCGCGGCAGCTGGGAGCCGCGGGGGGCCGCGACCGACGGCACCCGGGTCTTCCTGTCCACGCGCGATGCCAGCAAGCTGACCGTGCTGCCCGCCCTCAGCCCGCTGCTCGAGATGCCGACCCTGGAGTCCGTCCTCCACTCACTGGAGCAGTCGCGGGTCTCTCGGGTCAGTCCTCCCCCAGCGCCCCTGACCCTGGACCCCGACTGTACCGAGCCCCTTCCGCGCCTGGTAGGCCACCGTACACGTACCGGAAAGCTCCAGCGTTTCGCGGATGTCCGCGACGGCATGTAGGTCCTGGTAACCCGGGGATCGGTTCGCCAGGGGTGCGAACCTCAGTCCCATCCAGACCCCACCCCTCCCCACCTCTGCAGCAGTCCTTTCAGCGACTTATCCCTCATCGAGCGATGGCACGCCGGGTGAAAAGAGACCCAGCATGGCTCGCGGAACCAAGTCCCTGATGGCTGCTCTCCTCACCCTCGCGGTGCCGTTCGCCGCCGGGTGCATCGACAGCAACCTCGGCCCCGGCAACGACACGCCCGACAGCGCGACCCCCATCGTCACCGACGACGCCGGCAACGTCATCACCCCCGACGCCGCCATCACCGACCCCGCCCTGATCGCCAAGCAGCTCTTCGATGACACCGTGCGCCCCATCTTCGTGGCCAGCTGCACCGCGTGTCACGCCACCCCGACCGGCGGCGTCGGCCCCGGCTTCCTGGCCCCGGACATGTACGCCAGCATCAAGAGCTACGCGGGCGTCAGCTTCTTCAAGCCCAAGGATCCCCAGGCCTCGCGCCTGCTGACCTACGCGCAGCAGGGCACCGGCCACGCCGGCACCGCGCTGACCGCGGCGCAGGTCCCGGTGGTGCGGGCCTGGATCGAGGCCGAGCCGCTGGCGGCGCCGTCCGGCGACGGCGGCGTCATCCAGAACCCGACCACCACCCCGATGACCCCGGTGGTCGGCCTCAACACCATCGACCTGTCGCCGCTGGGCGCGCAGCTCACCGGCGCGCAGCTGACCTTCATGTACGAGCGCCTGACCTCGGGCGTGTACCTGACCCAGATCTCGCTCAAGGCCGGCCCCAACGGCCTGCACGCCTTCCACCCGCTGTTCTCGGTGTGGGCGCCGGCGCAGCAGCCCGACACGGTCGACACCTTCTACAAGCTCGACCTGCTGGTGGCGCCCAACACCACCAAGCTGATCGGCGGCGGCACCGTCTTCATGGCGGCCGGGATGAACGCGCAGATCAGCATCAACTTCGTCACCCTCGACCCCAGCCCGGGCGCGGGCGCCGACGCCGGCGTGCTCGCCGGTGGCTGCAAGAACGTGGCGTCGTTCACCGCCAACGCGCGCGGCCCGCTGTCCACCAGCTGCGCCTCGTGCCACGCCGGCGCCAACGCCGGCGCCTCCAACGCCTTCGACCTGCGCCTCATCAACGACATGGCCGCCGCGAGCCAGGCCACTGCCTGCGCGCAGACGCGCGGCAAGATCAACCTCGCCAACATCGCCAACTCGATCTTGTTCCAGCGGGTGACGCCGCCCCAGGCGACCAATCACCCGTTCACTTTCCAGGCCGCCCAGGCCACCACGTTCCGTAACGCGGTCACCATCTGGGCGACTCTCGAGCCGTAACCAGGGAGGAGCGAAAGCCATGCGACTGAATCGCCGATACATCGGACCCGTCCTTGCCGCCGCGCTGGCCGCCAGCGCCATTGGCTGCATCGGTGGGGAGAGCCCTGGTCCTAGCGACCCGTCGAATCCGACCAACCCGACGGATCCGACCAACCCGACGAATCCGACGGATCCCACGGACCCGACGAATCCGACGAACCCGACCAATCCGACCAACCCCACGCAGCCGACGCAGCCCACGCTGTCGGAGTGGGAGCGCAACCTGGCCGCGCGCAACACCGACTACGGCTCGGCGATGCGCACCGCCGCGCTCAAGCTGGTCGGCACGCTGCCCACGCTGGCCGAGATCAAGGATCTCGCCGCCGCGACCGACAAGAAGGCGGCCTACGAGGCGCAGATCGACAAGTACCTCGCCGATGCGCGCTTCGCCGGCCAGATCCAGGCCTTCTGGCGCGACACCATGAAGCAGGGCGGCACCATCAACAACGTCAACTATGACACCGCGCCCAACTTCGCCTCACAGCTGACGGTCGAGGATCGCAACATCACCGAGCTGTTCACCGCGACCACCAACAGCTGCCCGACGTTCAACGCGCAGACCGGCGCCTTCACGGCGGCCAGCTGCACCCAGGCGGCGCCCTCCAAGGCCGGCGTGCTGACGGATCCCTCGGTGCTGCGCCAGCAGTTCTCGAACATGGGCTTCCGCCGCGTGCGCTGGGTGCAGGAGACCTTCGTGTGCACCAAGTACCCGGCCGAGGTCGTGGCGCCGCAGGATGTCGGTGGCGCCGCCAAGTACACCGCGCCGTGGCCGTTCACCTCGATCTCGGGCACCGCGAACATGGGCCGCGTGGACTTCCGCGACACCCAGGCCGTGGTGTGCGCCAACTGCCACGCGACCATGAACCACCAGACGCCGCTGTTCATCAACTTCGACATGAACGGTGCCTACCAGAACACCCCGCAGGTGCGCCTGCCCACCAACGGCACGCCGCTGGTGACCCTGCTCGACTACCTGCCCGCGGGTGAGCCGCTGTCGTGGCGCAAGGACAAGCCGACCCCGGATCTGGCCTCGTTCGGCGCCGCGATGGCCGCCGACCCGGATGTCGCCGAGTGCTTCGTGGCGCGCGGCTGGAACTTCGCCTTCGGCAAGAACGACATCGTGAACTCGCTGGCCCTGGTGCCGCACGAGGTGATCGCCACCCAGGTCGCCGCCTTCACGGCGGGCGGCTTCAAGATGAAGACGCTGCTCAAGCAGATCTTCACCAGCGACGACTTCACCAAGTTCTAGGCGGAAAGGCCAAGGAGATACCCAAATGTCGATGATGAATCAGATGAAGAAGGGACTCTGGATCGGCCTGGCCGCCCTCGCGTTCACTGCCGCTGGCTGCGCGAGCGACCTGGATCCGATTGACCAGAACCCGTACACCCCGACCCCGGAAAACCCGCTCCCCACCGCGCCCGACGAGGCCGTGGGCCAGGACGAGGCCAACACCTTCGATCACATGCAGGCGCTGGACTACGAGGATCCGTTCTCGATCCTCGAGCGCCTGGCCAAGGAGGGGCCGCCGCAGTACAGCGCCAAGCTGCACTCGTGCCCCAAGATGCGCTACCAGACCTTCGGTCGCATCCTGACCTCGCGCGGCGTCAACGTCGCCAACGCGACCAACCTGTCGGCGGGCCAGATCTTCCGCACCTCGGAGGCCTCGCTGGGTGGTCCGAACTACGCGGCGCGCTCGGCCGAGCTGACCGAGTCGACCACCACCACCGCGGTCAAGATGTTCGACATCTGGGTCGCGGCGGCGCCGGAGATCATCGCCAACATGCCCAACGCGCCGGGCTGCCTGGTGGCCGGTGCGGCGGGCTCGGGGCCGCAGTTCTTCGACGCGGCTGACAACTGCACCGCCGACGGCATCTCGTGCCTCATCGGGTATCCGGCCACGCAGGCGCACATCGACGTGTGCAGCCGCCTGGTCAAGGACGCCACCACGCCCGCCAAGGGCAAGCTCATTGCCGTCGCTGCGCTCGCTGCTGCGACCCACACCTGCGAGTAAGGGAGACCAGCTCATGTCCAAGCACAAGTTTCTTTCTCCGATTGCGCGGCGTGACCTGATCAAGTGGGGCACCTTCGTGGGTGCCGCGCTGGGGTTGCCGCGGTGGAAGGTCTTCGAGGTCCTCGAGACCTCGGGTGGCAGCGCGCTGGCGCAGCAGGCGGCCTGCCTGCCGGTCAACCGGGCGGTGCACATCGAGGCCGGCAACGGCGGCTTCGCCTGGTTCCAGCTGCTGTGGCCGCACAACGACGTCGCCGCGGGCGGCAACGCCAACGCCGCGCTGCACAAGATCGGCGCCTACACCATGGCGGCGGGCACCACCAACCCGCTGACGGTGAACGCCGACACCCCGTGGAAGTCGCTGCCGGGCAACCGCCAGGTCACGGCCATCATGGCCGGCAACAACCAGACCCACGCGGGTAGCGCCAACACCATCACCACCATCGCCACCGGCGTGGATCTGATGGCGGCGACCTCGGCGGTGCAGGCGGTCAGCCCGACGCTGGTCCCGGTCATCGCGGTCGGCGCCAACACGCCCTACGGCACCGCGACCGGCGCGGCTCGCCCGGCGCGCGTCAACAACGCGGCCGGCATCGTCGGCCTCTTCAACAGCGCGGCCTCGAGCGCCAACGGCGCGCTGGTGCAGGCCCAGGACGCGGCGGTCTTCGAGACCGGCTACAAGGCCTTCCTCGGCATGCACGCGGCGGCGGGTCGGTCGACCTACCTGCGCACCAACGTGACCGGCAAGACGGCGGCGAACCTGCTGGGCAAGAACCTGGCGTCGCAGCTGCAGGTGCAGACCGCGGACGACATGCGCTACGGCATCAATGCCGGGACCGCGACGCGCGTCAGCGAGTTCGCGCGCTCGCTGGCCACGGCGGCGAAGGCCTTCAAGATGGGCCTCACGACCTCGATGGTCATGCCGGCCTTCAACGACGACCCGCACGGCGCGTTCGCCAACATGGCGAACCTCAACACGACGATCGCGGGCATCGGCAAGGCGCTGGATGCCTTCTACGAGGACCTCAAGGTGCCGGATCCGAGCTGCGCGGGTTCCACCCTGGCCGACAACCTGGTGCTGACCGTGCACGGCGACACGCCCAAGAGCCCGGTGCAGCAGGGCGGCTGGCCCGACGGCACGCCGGGCGGCGCCAACTGGGTCTACGTGCTCGGCGCCGGGTACCTGAAGACCGGCTGGTTCGGTGGCATCTCGCGCGCCAGCGTGGTCACCGGGTTCGACCCCGCGACCGGCAACACCGTCGCGACGGCGAACCGCGCCACCCAGGCGGCCGCGGCCGGCGCGGCCATCCTGTACGCGGTGGCCCGCGGCGACGACCGCACGGTGAAGAACCACACCAACGCCGTGTACCAGGGGTTGATCAAGCCCGTCACCATGTAGCTCCAGCGAACCTGGAGCTACATGCTCCGTCTCCGCTCCGTCTCCATCTCGTCTCTCCGGTCGCCCGCACTCCCCACCTGGGGTGCGGGCGCCCCGCTTTTCGGGGCACACCGTGGCAAACTCCGCGACGGTATGCACATGTAGGGCGGCACGGCGGCTGCACTGCATTGCCATATGGCCCAGCCCCGGCTCAGGACGCCCACGCCCGCGCGGCGCGCGAAGTACGTCGAGCTCGTGCGCAACGAGGTCCGCACCCGCGCCCAGTCCGAGAGCGGCGCCCGTGATCGCTTCGACGTCCCGGTGCGCGCCGACGCCGCCGGCCTGGCCTTCGATCCCCAGAGCCGCCTGCTCTACGTGTGCGACGACCATGGCCGCGTCATCGCCATCGAGGAGGATGGCGCGCAGGAGGTGGTCGCGACGCTGCCGCTCGGTGAGGCCCGGCTGGGCTCGCCCGCCCTGGGCGCAGACGGCAGCCTGTATGTCCCCCGCCTGTCCGCGCGCGGCACCGGGACCATCCTGCGCATCGCCGGCGGCACCGTGACCACGCTGCCCGAGCTCGACGGCTACATCTGGCGTCACGCCCTGGCCACCGAGGTCGGCGGCGGCGCCCTGTTCTCGACCGCCTACCTGCGGCCAGCCAATGAAGGCCAGCCCTGCCACGGCTGGATCGCGCGCATCGAGCTCGCCGGCCTGGACGCCGTCACCCGTGTCGCCGAGGGCTTCGAGAAGCCGGTCGGTCTGGCCCAGCTCGGCTACGAGCTGCTGGTCTCCGACGCCGCCACCGGGACGCTGACCGCGATCGCCCTGGCCAGCGGCGAGCGCCGCCCCGTGGTCAGCGGCCTGCCCCGCCCCGGCGCCGTCGCTCGTGCCGGCCTCGACGCAGTGTTCGTGGCCTGCTGGGACGCCGCGCGCTCGACCGGCTACGTCTACAAGGTCCGCCTCGACGGCGCCTGTCGCGCGGTCTGGCGCGGCCCCTGGCAGCCCCGCGGCATGGCCGTGGATACCGCCGGCCAGCGCGTGTTGCTGACCGCCCGCGGCGCCTGCCGCGTCATCGTGCTGCCGCTGGAGTAGCGGCCCGCAGCGCCGGCCGGCCCACGGGCCACACCCCGAGGCCGCCATCCCAGCCCGCCGGCTGGTGCTCGTGCTCGGGCTCGGGCTCGGGCTCGTGCTCGGGCTCGTGCTCGTGCTCGTGCTCGTGCTCGTGCTCGTCCTCGTGCTCGTGCTCGTGCTCGTCCTCTGCTCGTCCTCCTGCTCGTCCTCCTGCTCGTGCTCGTCCTCGTGCTTGCGCTCGTGCTCGTGCTCGTGCTCGTGCTCGTGCTCGTGCTCGTGCTCGTGCTCGTGCTCGTCCTCGTGCTCGTCCTCTGCTCGTGCTCGTGCTCGTCCTCCTGCTCGTCCTCCTGCGCGTCCTCCTGCTCGTCCTCCTGCTCGTCCTCCTGCGCGTCCTCCTGCTCGTCCTCGTCCTCTGCTCGTCCTCCTGCTCGTCCTCCTGCTCGTCCTCGTCCTCCTGCTCGTCCTCGTCCTCCTGCTCGCCACATGTCCGCCCTATTCAAGCCGCCGCGCCAGCTCACCTGCCGCAGCCTGCCGCAGCCTCCCGCCGCACCCGCGGCCTCCCGCCGCACCCGCAGCCTCCTGAAGCCCTAGCTCTGCGCTGCTGCGCCCGGGATGTCCGCCCGAATCAAGATGGCGGGCCAGGGATCGTCGCAGGGCAGATCAGGCCAGCCTTCTTCCATCCACCCTGCAGGAGCCAGGAGCGCGGAGCCGCCAGGCTGAAGGTCGTCTTGATCCTCGGTGGTGTCGCCCAGCCGTCGAAGCTGCCGCTGCTCGACAGGGGATCGACCCAGCGGGGATGCAGCCGGTCGCGGGTGTGGTGCCGGTAGTTGCACAGCACATACGCGAGGGCGTGGCGTGCGGCTCGTGGCGAGGCCAGGCCGCGGGCGTGGTAGCGGTCTGCGAACACCGTGCCGCTGCGCTCGAGCACGCGATTGACGGCGCGAGCGATCCGCACCGAGAGCCCCTTGATGGCCCGGGTCAGCGCGAGGTTGTCGTCGGCCTCCGCGACCAGGTGCACGTGATCGAACTGCACCGAGAAGTGCACGATCCGGGTCCCGAAGCGTTCAGCGCCCGCACGCAACGAGCGCAAGATGGCGCCTGCGAGGCGGTGGTTGCGCAGCCAGCCGATGCTGCGCCGGATGCGTAGCGTGACGTGTTGGGCGTGGTAGCGCCGCACCCGGACGCGGGTGCGGTGTGCGACGTTGCGCCGCCCACTCGAGACCGGCCGGCCGGCGCCCTTTCGAGTGCCGCCGCGCTGGCGCCACTCGAAGCCGAGCTGTCCTGCCGCGGCCGCCTTCGACCGTTTCCTGCGTCGACCTCTGCGAACCTCTCTCATCGTGGCCTCCCGCCCGACTTTGATTCGGGCGGACAAACCATACGAGCGGGGTCTGACATTGACAGGGTGGGGTCGCGACCAGGGAGCGGACATCGAGGGGAGCCGACATCGAGGGGAGCCGACATCGAGGGGAGCCGACATCGAGGGGAGCCGACATCGAGGGGGGCGGACATCGAGGCGGGGCGGACATCGAGGCGGGGCGGACATCGAGGCGGGGCGGACATCGAGGCGGGGCGGACATCGAGGCGGGGCGGGCATCGAGGCGGAGCGGACATCGAGGCGAGTAGACATCGGGGGGAGTAGACATCGAGGCGGATCCGGCATCGGGACGGGCACCGTTGAAGCGGGCACTCGGCTGAGGGCCGATGTGTCGGCTCAGCCGAGTGTCTCTACTGGGCCGGTGCCACGATGGTGCTGCTGTCGATGTTGATGGCCGACTGGGCCAGCAGGCGACCGTTGATCGACGCGCCGGTGCGCAGCGTGATGGCCGTCTTGCACAGGATGATGCGTCGAGATGGTCGCCGTAGCGAGACACCGAGGGGCGCGCCCGGGGTGAACGTCGCGGTGTTGCTGGTCGCGTCGTAGCTGACCGCACCCGCGACCGCGACCGAGCCCTGCGTCAGCGTGAACGTGGTCGCCTTCAGGCTGGCCGGATCCATCGCCTTGTTGAAGCTCACGGTCGGCCTCTCGCCGTTCCACACCCCGGTGGAGGCGTTCCTCGGCGTGGTGGCCGTGACGCTGGGCGGCGCGGTCTCGGCGACCGTGGTGAAGGTCCAGTTGTAGTCGCGGGCCAGCGCGACCCCGGCGAGGTCGGTGGCGGCGACCGTGATGGTGGCGCTCAGCAGCGCGCCGGGCAGCAGCGCGGTCGCGGGCCTGAAGGTGACGGTGTTGCCGGCATAGCTGACGGCGCCGGGCACCACCACGGTGCGGCTCTTGACGACCACCGAGGCGAGGTTGAGCATGCTCGGCTGCATGGCGCGGCTGAAGGTCGCGCTGAGCGGCAGGTTGGTCGCGACCCCGGTGCTCGCGGTGGCGGGCAGGGTCGACGTGACGGTGGGAGCACCGCCGGCGTCACCGTCTCCGCCACTCGAGCAGGCAACCAGGAGCAGCGAAAGCGAGCACAGGGACACGTTCAGCATGAGTCATTCATGGCTGACTCGAAGTGCAACAACGGGCCCGCGCGCAGGCGCATGAAGTCGGGCGCTTGCGACCGCGGCAGGTGTGGGAATCGTGCGTCGGAGGGAGGACGGTGAGGCGGATCGCCGCAGGTCAGCGCTTGCTCTTGCCGCCGCCCTTGGCCCAGACCTTCTTCATCCAGGCCTCGACCGCCGCGGTCTCGCGCGGGATCTTGCTCGACAGCACCCGGCAACCCTTGGCCGTCACCACCACGTCGTCCTCGATGCGCACGCCGATGCCGCGGTACTTCGCCGGCACCGTGAGATCGTCGAGCTGGAAGTACAGCCCGGGCTCCACGGTCAGCACCATGCCCACGCGCAGCTGGCCGAACTTGTAGGCCTCCTGGCGGGCCTGGGCGCAGTCGTGCACGTCGATGCCCAGCATGTGCGACACGTTGTGCAGCGAGTAGCGCTTGTAGAACTGGTGCTCGTCGCGCAGCGCCTCGAGGGCGGACATCGGCAGGATCCCCAGCCGCTCCAGCCCGTGGGCCAGCACGTCCATGGCGACGCGGTTGGGCTGCATGAAGTCGTTGCCGGGCTTGACCGCGGCGAAGGCCTGGCGCTGCGCCTCCAGCACGAGGTCGTAGATCTCGCGCTGCTCGCGCGAGAACTTGCCGCTCACCGGCAGGGTGCGCGTGATGTCGGCGGTGTAGAGCTCGGTGCCCTCGACGCCGGCGTCGAGCAGCAGCAGATCGCCGCGCGTGACCTCGCCGTCGTTGTGGGTCCAGTGCAGGATGCAGGCGTGCTCGCCGCTGGCGGCGATGGTGTTGTAGCCGACGTCGTTGCCCTCGACGCGCGCGCGCAGGTTGAAGACGCCCTCGACCTCGCGCTCGCTCTTGGCCCGCGGCAGCGCCGCGATGACGTCCTCGAAGCCGCGCTGGGTCGAGTCGATGGCGCGCTCCAGCGCCGCCAGCTCCAGGCTGTCCTTGATGAGCCGCATCTCCGACAGCGCCGCCGCGAAGGCCTTGTCACGCGCGCCGTCGCCGACCGGCGCCAGCGCGCCATCGATCTCCGCGCTCAGCCCGCGCAAGAGGCGCGTCGCGCCCGGCGCCGCGCCCGCCATGTCCCCGGCCAGCTGCCCGAGGCCGCGCGCCTCGTCGACCGCGAAGCGCGCCTTGCTCTCGGGCACTCCCAGCCGAGGACCGACCCACAGCTCGCCCTTGACCCGATCGGTGAAGAAGGTGCTGTCGGTCTTGCCCGGGTTGGGCTCGACGTAGAGCACGCTGGAGTGGCCGCCGCCCGAGCGCGGCATCATCACCAGCACACAGTCGGGCTCCATGTTGCCGGTCAGGTAGTAGAAGTCGCTGCCGGGGCGGAAGCGGTAGCTGGTGTCGTTGGCGCGCACCTTCTCGTGCCCGGTCGGGATGACCAGGGTGTCGCCCGGGAACAGCGCCGACAGCGCCGCCCGCCGCGCCGCGAAGCGCTGGTGGCCGCGCACCTTGACCGGCAGCTTGCCGCTGCGCGGCTTCCAGCGCGAGGTCATGAACTCGAGCAGCTTCGGGGGAGGGGTGGTGTCGTGGCTTCCGGTGGCCTTGCCACCGGAGGCCACGTCCGGGTTCTTTTCCTCGATGGCGCCGGCGGGCTTGTTCAGGAACGTCATGCCCTGAACTGTGCGTCAGTTCCCCGCCAGCTTCAAGACGTCGACCCCGAGCAGGCCATACACCGCGGCCCCGTTCTCCTCGCCGGCGCGGATGACCCCGACGCCGATCTCGGCCAGGAAGCCAGTCTGTCGTCCCAGGCGCAACCCGCCCGCGATCATGCCGTACACCGTGGTCGGATCCATGACGCGCTCCTCGACCCCGTCGCCGTCGTCGTCACGCGGGTTATAGACGTCGTTCTTGGTCACCGGTCGGCTGATCCCCGCCCGCGGCGCCAGATACAGCAGGCGCCCGAGATCGGTCACCACCCCGATGTCGCCGCCCACCGCGGTGCCGCCCGCGCCGCCGGCCAGGCCGCCGCCGACCAGCAGCGCCAGCCCGGGCCCCAGCTGCTCACGCAGGCCGACGCGCCCGCCCACGCTGATGTGGGTGCCGCGCTTGTCCTCGATGCAGCCGCTGCACTCGTAGGCGACTGCCTGTCCCGACAGCTGCAGCTCGCCGTCCCCCAGCGGGCTGCGCTGCTGCAGCGCCAGGCCACCAGCGCCCTCACCCCAGCCCACGCCACCACCGCCCAGGCCGACCCCCATGGCGAACGCCGACGCCCCCCGCGGCGGCGCCCGGCCGCGCTGCATCGTGGTCATCGGTGGGGGCGCCGCCATGGGCGCACATCCGCTGGCCGCCGCCAGCGCTCCGCCCAGGCCGACCACCACCACCAGGCGTCGAAAACCCGCCGCCCGGCCGGTGAAGGCTCGCCGCATGGTCCCGTGAATTCGCGCCGTTTCCAGATTTGCTCGCATCATGCCTGGCTGCTTCAGCAAGCCGGGGACCAATGCGGTATAGAGGGCCGTGCACTTCGACGCCGTCCTCTTCGACATGGACGGGCTCCTGGTCGACTCCGAGCCCATCTGGACCCAGGTCACCGACGCCTTCTGCCAGCGCCGCGGCCAGCGCTACACCGCCGCCGACGAGGCCGCCTGTCTCGGCAGCGGCATCGGCATCACCATGGACTACCTCAGCCGCACCTATGGCTGGCCGCTCGATCGCGACGCCCAGGTCGACGAGGTCCTGGACGAGCTGGTCACACACCTGCCCAGCGCCCCCGAGCTCCCCGGCGCCAGCGCCCTGCTCGAGGCCCTGGCCGGCAGCGGCATCCCGCTCGCGCTGGGCTCGTCATCCGCCCGCCGCGTGGTCGACGCCGCCCTGGGCGCGCGCGGCTGGCTGCCACGCTTTGCCACCATCGTGAGCGGCAGCGACGTCACGCGCCTCAAGCCCGACCCCGAGATCTACCTGACCTGTGCGCAGCGCCTCGGCGTCGCTCCCGAGCGCTGCGTGGTGCTGGAAGACTCCCCGGTCGGCTGCCGCGCCGCGCGCGCCGCCGGCGCCCACGTCATCGCCGTGCCCGCCCTGCCCCACGACGCCCAGCGCCTCGACCGCTTCCGCGCCCTGGCCGACCACGTGGTGCCCGACCTGGCCTCCGCCCTCGGCGTGCTCGGCCGGGGCTGACGTCAAGGGGCCGAAACGACGAACGCCCCGCCGGAGCGGGGCGCTGGTCGGAATAGCTCCTCGAAGCTGCGCTTCGAGGGGCTACCAGGCGATCTGGGACAGCGGGCAGCGGGTGCGCTCGGCCGAGCAGTCGCGCGGGGGCTGGCAGTTGATCCACTCCGGGCAGTCCGAGGGCTGCTGGCAGCCGCAGCCGCGGGCGTCCGAGAAGTACTGCGTGCCCGGCTCGCACACGAAGCGGATCAGCGGGCAGGTCGCCGGGGTGCCGACGTAGCGCTTGTTCCAGTCGTTCACGCAGGCGCGCTCGGTGCAGGCCACGCGGCCACCGGTGCTGCACGAGCAGGTGTTGCAGCCATCGGTGCTCGGGAACGAGTCACCGGCGCTGTAGGTCTGGCCGCCGTACGAGCAGGTGGTCGCGCACGCGATCTTGGTGCAGCCGACCACGCCGCCGGGGCCGCAGTTGCAGGTGTTGCAGCCGTCGGTGGCCGGGAACGAGTCGCCGTTGTGGTAGGTCTGGCCGTCATACTGGCAGGTGCTGATGCACGCGCGCTTGGTGCACGCAACCGAGCCATTGGGGCCGCACGAGCAGGTGTTGCAGCCGTCGGTGCTGGGGAACGAGGCGCCCTCCGAGTAGTTCTGGCCGCCGTAGGTGCAGCCGCGCTTGGCCAGCGAGACCTTGAAGTTGGCGCGCGCCAGGTCGTAGTCGCGGAACACGATGTAGTAGGTCACGATGCCGGGGCGGACATTGGCGCGCAGCGTGGTCACGATGTGCGAGTCCAGCGTGCCGGGGGCGTCGTCGTTGTAGCCCTGCTGGCGGAAGCTGTCGTCGAGCACCCAGGCCACGGCGTCGCCGCCGTTGGTCGAGCGCACCCAGACGTCGACCTTGTCACCGGCCGCGCCGGCGAACTTGAAGACGCGGTACCTGGGTGAGCTGGTGTAGCTGACCACCGAGGAGGTCTGGCCGTACTCCAGCGAACCCACGATGCGCCAGCCCGCGGTCGAGTAGAACGAATCGGCCTTGCCGTCGTCGCCATCGGCCGGCGCCTCGGTCCCCGCCAGGTGATCGAACTCGTCACCCACCGGCTCCTTCTCCTGGGCACAGCCCGCCGCCGTCGCCAGTGCCGCCAGTGCCAGTGCGCCCATCCAGACCTTGCGATTCATCTCTTCAGGCTCCTCGAACTCGGGTTGTTTGAGGGCCGCGAATAGCACGACCTGTGCCCCTGGTTCAATCGATATAACCCACTGATTTCACGCGGGCGTACATGTCGTTTTTCAGGTCGACGGCTGGCCCGCCCGCCAGGCGGTCGACCAATCGGGCACGGCGGGCCGCCCGGTCAGCGCGGCAGCCTGAGCACGCGGCCATGCTGGGGATCGCGCTGGCTCAGGACATAGATGGCGTCGTCACCGACCTCGATGGCGGTGGGCCAGTCGGTGGCCGCGATGCGGTTGACGTCGCCGCCGCCATGGGTCGGCACCCGCAGCAGGTCGACGCCCTCGCCGGCGGCCCGGAACACATAGGCATAGACCCCATCGATGGCCAGCGCGCGGTACAGATCGCCCGCCAGCAGCAGCTCGGCGTCGCCCTGGCCGTGCCCCAGCATGTGCAGCCCGACGTCGTCGATCCAGTACGCCGCGCCGGCGTCGACGCGCAGCGCCGCGGGGTTGCTGCTGGTGCGCACCAGCACGCCCCCCACGCGATCGTTCCAGCGACTCAAGGCACCGTCGGACGGCGTGGCCCAGGTCCGCGTCAGCCAGTACACGGTGTCGCCATGGGTCGCGATGGAGTTCGGCGAGCCGTCGCGCCACACGATGCGACGCAGCGGACCACCACCGCGCGGGAGCCACCCCACCAGGCCGCTCTTGCGCTGCGCGACGAAGATGCGCTCGGCCGACACCGCCAGCGCCTCCGAGCCGCCGCCCTCCTCGCCCGCCAGCAGCGTCTGCGGCGGCTGCAGCGGGCCAGGGCCGAGACGCAGCCGCTGCACCGCACCGTCATGCAGGTTGGTCCACAGCAGCTCGTCGCCATCGATGACCAGCGCCGACGGCGAGGCCAGGTGATCGACCAGCAGCTCGACCGCGCCGCCACGCCGGGGCACCCGCACCAGGCGGCCGTCCTCGGCACCCAGGCTGCCCAGCTCGACCCAGTAGACATGGCTCGGAGTCAGCGCCAGGTCGACCGGCACGCCGGCCACCAGCGCCAGGGTGTTGGGATCGCCGCCGAGCGCGGCGTCGCGCGCGACCAGCGCGGGCACCGGGCCGGGCGGGCCGTCACCACGCCGCGGCGCCTTGCGACACGCGGCGGCCGCGAGCGCCAGCGTCGCCAGCCCCAGCATGGCCGCCGCCGCCGCGGTCGCCGTCGCCCCCGCCCTGCCCCGCCTCACAGCAGCGGCTTCTGGCTCGCCTCGACCGCGCTGTCGGCGAGCAGGCGCACACCGTGGATGAACGCCCCGAAGCGCTCGTCCTTGGTCTTGCCCTGCTTCCAGCGCGTGTAGATCTGCTGCGCCACCACCGCGGTCTTGAACAGCCCGAAGCAGTGGTAAAAGCCGATGTTGCCGAGGTCGCGCCCGGTCTTCGCGGCATACCGTTCAGCCAGCTCGCGCCGCGTCATCATGCCCTCGCGCATGGTCGGCCCGAACGCGAACATGCGCACCGCCTGGGCGTCACCGGCCTCGACCCAGTAGCAGAGCGCGGTGCCGAGATCCATCAGCGGATCCCCGATGGTCGACATCTCCCAGTCGAGCAGCGTGGTGATGCGCGCCAGATCGCCCGGGTCGAGCATCATGTTGTCGAACTTGAAGTCGTTGTGGATCAGCGCCGGCGCGCCCGACTGCGGGATGTGCGCGGCCAGCCAGCTCGCCGCCGCCTCGACCGCGGGGATGTCGTCGGTGGCGGCGTCGCGGTAGCGCTTGCTCCAGCCGCTGACCTGGCGCTCGACATAGCCAGTCGGATTCCCGAGCTCGCCGAGGCCGACGGCGGCGTAGTCGATGGCGTGCAGCTCGGCCAGGGCGTCGACGAAGGACTCGCACAGCCGGCGCGCGGTGGGCGCGTCGAGGCCCAGGCTGGCCGGCACCTCCTTGCGCAGGATGACGCCGCGGCGGCGCTCCATCAGGTAGAACCGGGCGCCCAGCACCGCGGGGTCGTCGCAGAAGGCCACCGGGCGCGGCGCGCGCGGGTACACCGGCGCCAGGTGCGACAGCACGCGCAGCTCGCGCCCCATGTCGTGCGCGGTGGCGACCTGGGTCCCGAACGGCGGCCGGCGCAGCACCCAGGCCTCGGCGCCGGCGCGCACCTCGTAGGTCAGGTTGGAGTGGCCGCCAGGGAACTGGCTGATCTCGAGCGGCGTGCCCGCGGGGCACAGCCCCTTGTCGGCCAGGAAGGCGCCCAGCCGCTCGGCATCCAGCTCCTCGCCGGGGCGCACCGCGCGGGTGTCGGCGCTCATGCCGGCCCGGTCATCCCGTAGCGCTTGAGGATGCGCTTGGCCAGCGAGACCTTGTGCACCTCGTCGGGGCCGTCGTAGATCCGCGCGCCGCGCTCGTGCGCCCACCAGCCGGCCAGCGGCAGATCGTCGGTGATGCCCAGCGCGCCGTGGGTCTGGATCGAGCGATCCAGCACCTCCATCAGCACGTCGGCGACGAAGAACTTGATGGTCGACACCTGCTCGTGCGCGGCGTGGAAGCCCTCGGCGTCGATGCGCCAGGCCGCGTGCAGCGTCATCAGGCGCGCGGCGTCGATGCGGGCGCGACACTCGGCGATCCAGCCCTGCACCAGCTGGCGCGTGCCCAGCGGCTTGTCACCGTCGATCTTGCGGCTGACCGCGCGCTTGCACATGAGGTCGAAGGCGCGCTCGCAGATGCCCAGCCAGCGCATGCAGTGGTGGATGCGCCCGGGGCCCAGGCGCTCCTGTGCGATCAGGAAGCCGGAGCCCTCGGGGCCCAGCCGGTTCGACTGCGGCACGCGCACGCCGGTGTACTTGATCTGGCCGTGGCTCATCCAGCCCTCGCCGGGGTGGCCCATGATGGAGATGTTGCGGGTCAGCTGGAACCCGGGCGTGTCTGTCGGCACGATGATCTGGCTGGCGCGCAGGTGGCGCGGCGCCTTGGGGTCGGTCACCGCCATCACGATGGCGAAGGCGGCGCCGTCGGCCGAGGTGGTGAACCACTTCTCGCCGTCGATCACGTAGTCGTCCCCGTCCTTGACAGCCTGACAAGTCAATTCGGTGGGATTCGACCCCGGACTGTCGGGTTCGGTCATCGAGAAGCAGCTCCGGATGTCGCCGCGCGCGAGCGGCTCCAGCCAGCGCTTGTGCTGCTCGGCGTTGCCATACTTGTGCAGCACCTCGATGTTGCCGGCGTCGGGCGCGTTGCAGCCGAAGACATAGTGCCCCAGCGGCGAACGCCCCAGCGACTGCGACACCAGGCCGTGCTCGACCAGGCTGAGCCCCAGCCCGCCGAGCTCCTTCGGGAGCTGCGGCCCCCACAGCCCGAGCTCCTTCACCTTGCCGCGCAGCCCGCGCAGCATGGGCTCGGCCTTGAAGTAGCCCAGCTTGAAGACCTCGGCCTCGCGCGGGATGACCTCGCGGTCGACGAAGTCGTCGATCTTGGCGAGCAGCTGCTTGGTCGCGGCCGGGATCGAGAAGTCCATGGGGGCTGCCTCCTAGGTGATCTGCGCTGGATCGGTCAGGTGCGGCACCGCGTTGAAGCCGACCAGGGTGAGGTCGCGCTCGCTGCGGAAGCGAAACTCCGTGATCGACGTGTTGAGGACGACCGAGGCCATGCGCAGCGTGGTGGCGTCGTCGAGGCCCAGCGCCAGGCGCAGCGCGGCCGAGATGCAGCCCGCCGAGGTGAACACCGCGACGCGCTTGCCGCGGCCGGTGCGCCGCATGACCTCGTGCACGCCGCGCGCGACCCGGGCCGCGAAGTCGAGGAACGGCTCGACCTTCTCGTCGCCGAGGTCGCCGCCCAGCCACAGCTCGATGGCGCGATCGAAGAAGCGGTTGAAGCGACGCCGCTGCGCCACCCGGTCCTCGGTGGAGTCACTGTTGAAGAGGCCCTCGAACTCGCTGCCCGGCTTGACCAGGCGCGGCCCGCACGCGCGCAGGATGGCCTGGGCGTGGTACTCGTCGAACTCGTCGAGCTGGGGGATCAGGGAGGCCCCTTCGGGGCCGACCTGTCCGGCTCCGGTCTGTGGCGGCGCGGCGACCGGGTGGCCCTTGGCCTTCGCCCTGCCCTCGCCGAGGCCGGTCAGGTAGTGGCGCGCGGTGTCGATCTGGCGCAGGCGCGGCCCCTGGTAGACCGCGTCCAGCGTGAAGGCGCGCTCGGCGGCCCAGCGCCCGAGGTGCAGGGCCTGCTGGTGGCCCAGATCGCTGAGCGGCGGTTCGTCGCTGGTGTAGCTGGCCTGGCCGTGCCGGATGAGATAGAGGGTGCTCACGCGGCGCTGATGATACCCACGCCGGTGCTAGAAAACGAGCTGAGCCTGCGTGGACAGCACCTTGTCGGTGCCGCCGGCTGAACCGGTGTCATGGATGACGCCGGCCTGGGTCTGCCACTTCCAGGCGTGGCCGGCGCCATACCAGCTGTAGCCGACCAGGATCTCGTGCGAGTGCTCGCCGCCCGCGATGGGCACCTGCGAGCCGCGCGCGCTGACCTCCATCTTCTTGGTCACCATGAAGCCGGCCTGCAGGAAGCCGGCGAACTGGTCGCCGAACTCGAACTTGCCGTCAGTGTCGGTCTTGTCGACCAGGTAGGCGCCGCCGGCGGCCGAGAAGCCACAGACCTTGGCGATGAAGTCGAGGCCGACGCGGTGCTCGAACAGCTCCGACTTGCCGTCCTTGAAGTCGAGCATGTAGGCCGCGGCGACCGCGAAGCGCAGCGGCCCGCCCTCGAGGTCGGCCTCGCTGTAGCCCTTGATCCCCCCGTGGTTCCAGCCCACGCGCGCCACCGCCTGCGGGCCGATGTCGTGCGGCACGTTGGACGCCGTGCAGGTCTGCGGCATCGTCGCGTCCTTGCACGTGGTCACCGGCGCCTCGCCGAGGCCGTTGAAGACGCCGACCGCCCACTCCAGGCCATTGGGCGACTTGTCATATTCGTTGTGCACGATGACGCCGAGGTCACGACCGCTGCCCGAGAACTTGTCGGCCGCCGACCGGGTCACCATCTGGAGATTCCCCGAGGAGTTGATCTGCTCGCGCGCGAACGGCTTCTTGTACTGGCCGACGCGGACCCACGCCGGACCGCCGATCGGGTGGTCGAAGTAGTAGTCCTTCAGGGTGACGACGCCCTTGCCGACGTCGATCTGGGCCTTGAACTCGGTGGTGCCGCGCAGCTTGCCCTCGAAGCCCAGGCGGGCGGCCGGCAGCAGGAAGCGGTCGGTCAGCTCGCTGTCGTCCCCACGCAGGTAGACCGCCTCCCAGCGGCCCTGCAGGCGGCCGGTGATGCCGAGGCTGAACTGGCCGTCCTCGGTCTTCAGGGTGAAGACCTTCTTGCGACCCACCACCACGGGCGCCTCGTCCTCGGCCTGGGCCAGGGTCGGGAGCAGGGTCAGGGCGAGGCTGGCGGCGACTGCAACGTGTCCGATTCGCTTCATCTGGTCACCTCTCATGTGACGAGGACCAGATAGCGCGAGTCTTGTGACATCGGGGTGACGAGGCTGCGAAGAATCCGTAACTGAAAGTGGGAGCGGAACGGGAGGCCCGGATGAACCGGCTACAGGTCACAGGCGACAGGCACCGATCGCCTGTTGCCTGTGACCTGTGACCTGTGCCCTGTGCCCTGTTTGTCCGGGTCCGTCGTTCAGGGCTAGTTCGCGGGATACGCCGTCCAGCCCGTGGTCCAGTCGGTCGCGCCGATGGCGCCGACATAGGTCGCGGTCTGGTCGAAGAAGCTGTCGCTCGGCACCGCGGCGCCGGTCAGCGCGGGCGAGCCGGCCATCGGCTTGAAGTTCGGCGCGGTCAGGTTGCGCGCGTCGGTCAGCATCGGATCGGTGACGCGGTTCATGCTGGTGGCGTTGACGCCGAACACGCCCGCCTCGTCGAACAGGTTGCCGTCGTTGTCGGCCGGCGGCGTCCCGGTCTGGGCCTCGGCCGGGAAGTTGTCCATGTTGGGCGCGTTGTTGAAGAAGATGCTGTTCTTGATGTAGGTGTCCGCGATGACCTGGGCGCGGCCACCGGCGGCCAGCATCTGGGTGTCACGCACGTCGGCGGCCAGGCCCGAGAAGAAGGCCACGATGTGGTTGCTCAGGCGCGCCGCCGCGCCACGGCGGATGACCATGCCGGGCTGGTTCTTGGTGGTCGAGCGGTTCGAGACCATGGTGACGTTCGAGATGGTCGGCATCGAGCGCGGGGTGCGGTCGAAGTCGGTCGGGTGGTTGTCGGCCTCGTAGCCGGAGTCACCCAGCGACGGGCTCTGCTGGATGATCAGCCACTGCACCTTGCCGGTCCAGCCGAAGTCCCAGTCCAGGCCGTCGTCGTCGGGCGACGAGATCACGATGTGCTTCAGGTTGCCGGTGCCGCCGAACATCTCGATGCCGTCGTCGGAGCCCATGTGCACCTGCACGAAGTCGATCACGGTGCCCGAGCCGACGCCGCCGCACGACAGGCCGTTCAGCTCCTTGGTCGGCGCCAGCTCGAAGCCGGCGAACTCGATGCGCACATAGCGCAGCTCGCCGCTGGAGTCGGCCGGGTCGGTGCCGCCGTAGACGGTGCGCGTCTCGGTGGCCGGGAAACCCTCGATGAACTGGGTGCCGCCCTGCGGGTTGATGGGCGCGCGGCCCAGCAGCACCACGCCGCCCCAGTCGCCGCCGCGCCGCATGCCGGGCGCCTTGCTCGACGAGAACACGATGGGATTGGTGGCGGTGCCGATGGCCATCAGCTTGGCGCCCTGGGTGACCACCAGCGAGGTGCCCAGTCCGCCGAAGATCTTGGTGCCCGCCGCGATGGTCAGCACCGCGGGCGAGCGCACGAACACGTGGGTGCGCAGCACGTAGCACTTGTCCGCGGTCCAGCTGGTGTTGGCGGTGATCTCCGCCGACACGTCGACCGACGAGGTGCAGCCGGTGGGGCCGCCGTCGGTGCCCGGGTTGCCCGAGTCGATCGTGGTGTTGCCGGAGTCGACCGGCATCATGGCGGCGTCGATCGGATCGACCCCACCGTCATCGTCGTCACCGCAGCCCACGGCTGCGAACGCGACCGTGAGGCCAAGCAAGGTTCTGATTGCGAACTTCATGAGTCCTTCCTTTCCTAGTAGGGAGACCACTCCAGCGAGGCCGAGAGCCCGATCCCGCTGGCGTAGCGCTCGATGTCGAACGCGCCCTGGCGCCTGACCACGTCCTGGTTCAGCACATTGGTGGCCGCC
Source organism: Polyangia bacterium (assembly GCA_044229835.1). Taxonomy (GTDB): domain Bacteria; phylum Myxococcota_A; class Polyangia; order Haliangiales; family JADYYK01; genus JADYYK01. The sequence goes on from JBGASF010000020.1 coordinate 20,506, forward strand.
AGCTTGAGACCGAGGCGGCCAGGCAGCTTCTGGTTGTAGGAGACGTCCACGCGGTGGAACGGCTGCTCCTTGACGTCGTCGAGCGGCACCGCGCCGACGTCGGTGATGCGCGGTCCGAACACGTTGTAGAGGATGCTGAGCTGGCTGCCGGTGCAGGCGTGGGCCCAGCCCAGCTCGACGTTGACCACGTAGGGCGACTGGCCCTGCAGCGGGCGCTCGGTGTTGGTGGACTGCGCCGCCTGCTCCGCGCTGAGATCCACGCGCGAGCGGATCAGGCTCAGGTTGGCGCCGAGGTCGACCTCGCGCAGCTGCTTGTGCAGGTGGCGCAGGTTGATGCGCCCCTCGAGCTCGAGGCCGTAGGTGTCGGCGCCGTCGGCGTTCTTGAACTGGATGTCGCCGGTGGCGCTGGTGATGACCGACTCGATGGGGTCGGAGAAGCGCTTGTAGAACAGGCTGCCGGCCAGGAGCTCGGTCGCGGCCAGGTACTTCTCGAAGCGCAGGTCGGCGTTGTGGATGCGCGTCTCGGTCAGCGCGGTGTTGCCCGACACCGAGCGGCGCTTGCTGTAGTCGAAGAACGAGAACGGCGCCATCTCGCGGAACTGCGGGCGCGCGACGGTCATGCTGTAGGCGCCGCGCAGGTTGATGGTGTCGGACAGCGCATAGACCAGGTTGGCGCCCGGCAGCACGTCGTCATACTTGCGGTCGACATCGTCGCGGGTCTGATCGACCGCGAACTTGCTGCCGTCCTGCAGGGTCTGCTGCGAGTGCTCGTACCGTACCCCCGCGATGAGACGGAATGGCTCCAGCGCGGTGACATCGAACATCGCGTAGCCGGCAAAGACCTTCAGGGTGGCGTCATAGGAGTCGGCGGCCAGCGTGGTCTCCGAGACCTCGATGCGGTTCGGGGCGATATTGCCCGGCGTGAACAGCTGCTCGGCCGGGCGCAGCGCCAGCAGGCTGTCGTCGAAGACCCGGAAGCGGAAGCGGCGGGCGTCGAAGCCGCGCGTCGAGGCCTGCACCGCGCCGCCCAGCTTCACGCGCAGCGGCTTGAAGGGCACCGTGACGTGCAGGCCGCCGCCGCCGTTGAGGTCCGACAGCTTGGAGAAGAAGCGCTCGCCCGAGCCGGGGCCGTTCTCGAACTGGAAGTTCGCCAGCTCCTGGTTGTAGTTGGTGTCGCGGGTGTCGGGCTCGCTGCGGCTGCCCAGCGACAGGTTGCCCTGCCACGACAGGTTGAGGCGGTTCTTCATCAGGGCGTGCTCGCCGGTGAGCTGGCCGAACAGCAGCTGGCGCTCGACCCACTGCAGCCGGGTGCCCTCGATGTTCTTGTTGTCCTCGTTGGAGAAGCCCGACACGAACTGGGCGCGATCGTCGTGGCTGTGGCTGTACAGCCAGATCATGCCCAGCCGGTTCGACTTATCGAGCTCGAGGCCGACCGAGCCCAGGGCGCCGATGCTGGTCGACTCGATGCCGACCTCGGAGGTGAACTCCTCGATGGGGCCGGCGTCGGCCAGCTTGCGGATGGTGGGCCGGCGGCGCTCGACCTTGTGGCCGTAGCTCGCGGTGGCCAGGTAGCCCAGCTTGCGGCGGCCCAGGCGCACGGTGTCGCCGATGGTGGCGCCCAGGCTGGCGTTGGGCATCGCGGTCTTGCGCCGCGTGCTCCACACGTTCTGGAACGACTCGCCGACGCGCTCGATGTTGGCGGCCGTGAAGTTGGAGTCGAGCAGCGGCGCCTTGGTCGGCACCAGGCTGGGCAGCTTGCGGGTGCCGTCGTCGAAGCCGAGCAGGTCGAGGCCACCGCCCTCGTAGGTGCGCGTGTTGCGAAACGTCGTCTCGCTGTTGGCGCCGACGCCGAGCTTGAGCTTGAGGCCAAACTTGGTGGGAAAGTCGCGGGTCTCGATGTTGAGCGAGCCGCCGGCGAAGTTGCCCGGGATGTCGGGGCTGAAGGTCTTGACCACGGTGAGGTTGGCCAGCAGCGCGGCCGGGAACAGATCCAGCGGCACCGAGGGCTGATCGGGATCGACCGACGGCATCTGCACGCCGTTGAGCAGCGTGGTCGAGTAGCGCCCACCCAGGCCGCGGATGGTGACGTACTTGCCCTCGCTGACGGTGGCCGCGACCACGCGCTTGACGGCGTCGGAGGCGTTGGAGTCGGGCGAGCGCGCGATCTGCTCGGCGCTGACGGCGTCGGAGACGGTGGAGGCCTTCTTGCGGCGCACCAGCTGCACGGCCGCGGTGGCGGTGTCGGGCTGCGCGACGACCACGACCTCCTGGACCGCAGACTGATCGCTGCCCAGCTGCACATCGATGGTGACGGTCTGGCCGGCGACGACCTCGATCTGGGTGATGCGGCGGGCCTGGTACAGCTCGTACCAGACGCGCAGGGTGTAGGTCCCGGGCGCCAGCGTCAGGGTGTAGCGGCCCTCGACGTCGGACAGCGTCTTGAGGGTGCTGCCGACCACGGTGACCTGGGCCTCGATGACCGGCTCGCCAGTCTTGGCGTCGACCACGAGGCCGCTGATGCGACCCTTGTCGGCGGCCACCGGGGCGTCGGCCGGCTTGTCACCGCCGGAGGGCTTGTCACCGCCTGGCGTCTTGTCACCGGTGCCCGGCGGCGGCTTCCTGATGATGATGGGCTCCTCGTCGTCGTCATCGTCATCGTCATCGGCGCGCGCGGGCAGCACGTGCAGGATCGTCGTCAGCGCGAACAGGAACGGGAGCAAACGCCGCATACGCGAGTGTCCTTATCGCGGCCCGAAGCAGGCCGCGGTGACGAGTGAGGAACTTCGGTGAGCTGATTTCGACGGGCAGGTGACGGCGCCGTCGCCTGGGTGTGGCTGAGCGGTGTTTACTGCGTGAGCTTCTCGGTCAGGACCGCGATGGTCTGCGCCCCGCCGCCGCGCGCGACGTCCATGACGTGGACGGCGGCGCCGAACTCGACGCCATCGGCGGCGTCGAAGAAGATGACGCGGTCATTGCGCGCCGCGAAGATGCGCCCCAGGCGGTCGCCCAGCTCGGCCTCGGCGACGATGTCCTGGTTGATGCGGATGACCGACTTGTCATCGAGCGACACCACCACCGAGCGGCTGCTCTCGGGCGGCGGCGGCTGCTGCACGGCGTCGGCCTTGTCGTCCTTCTTGGGCACGTTCAGCCACATCTTCTTGGTCAGGAGCGGCGTGACGACCATGAAGATGATGAGCAGGACGAGGACGACGTCGACCAGCGGGGTCACGTTCATCTCGGGCTTGACCCGCCCGCCGGGTCCTCCGGCGTTCATGCCCATGGGCTACTCCTCCCCCGCGACTGGAGCGCGGGCGCCCTTCTTCTGATCCACCATCAGCGCGACGCCGGGAAAGCCGATGTCCTGGGCCTGGCCGAAGACGCGCCGCATGGTCGCGTAGGGCAGGCCGCGATCGCCCTTGATGACGATGCGCTTCTGCGGCGCCTCCAGGTGCGCGCGCGCCAGCTCCTTGCCGAGGTCGGCGGCCTCCACCGGCACCTTCTCGAGCAGGTAGCGCTCGCTGGCGGTCACCGTCAGCGTGAAGGCGTCCAGCTTGGCGGTCTTGTCGGGGTTGGCGATGGCGGGCAGCTCGACCCGGTCACCGCTCTCCAGCTGGGGCGCGATGACCATGAAGATGATCAGCAGCACCAGCACGACGTCGACCAGCGGGGTGACGTTGATCTCGGGCCGGACCTGGGCCCGCGCCTTACGAGGCAGCGGGAACGTCGAGGGCGCGCCCATGACCGTGCTCCTTCTTGTCGGCGGTGACCTGGCGCACCGGCAGCCGCGAGGTGTGGCGGTGCTCCAGGTGGTCGAGGAACTGCCCCGCCGAGCTCTGCAGCCCCAGCGTGATGCTGTCGGCGCGCGCGTTCAGGAAGTTGAAGGCGAGCACCGCCGGGATGGCCACCACCAGGCCCAGCGCGGTGACGACCAGGGCCTCGGAGATACCGCCGGCCACGCTGCCCAGGCCGCCCGACCCGGTGGCCGAGATCTTGGTGAAGGCGGCGATGATGCCGACCACGGTGCCGAGCAGACCGACGAAGGGCGCGATCGACCCGACCGTCGCCAGCACGCCGAAGCCGCGGCGGACGTCGGCGCCGACCTCTTCCTGGCGGCGCGCCAGCTCGCGGCGCGTCAGCTCGACGGCGCCCAGGCCGCGACCCGCGGGGTCGTCCTCGTGCTTGAGGTAGATCCCCAGCGTCGGCCCCAGCAGCTGGGCCAGGTGGCTGTGCGGATAGGCCTTGGTGCGCTGCGCGGCCTTGTCATGATCGCCCTCGTCCATCAGGCGCGCGGCCTCGGCGGCGAAGGCGCGCGACTCGCGCCGCGAGCGCGCGAACGCGATCAGCCGCTCCACGAAGACGACGGCGGCACCCAGGGCCAGGGTCAGCAGCGCGAACACCACGCCGCGCGCCATCCAGTCCATGTCGTGCCAGATCTTGACGAGATCGAAGCTCATGTTGCGTTCTCCTTGTGTTGCGTCCGAGCTAGCCGCCGAGGCGGAACGGAATCTTGACGATGCGGTACACCGCGATCGGTGAGCCGCTGACCATCGCGGGGGTGAACTTCCAGCGCTTCACGGCGTCGATGGCGGCGTCGTCGAAGGCGGGGTCGCTCTTCAAGACCTCGATGCTGCGGATCTTGCCCTTCTCGCTGATGGCCAGCTTGAGGATGACCAGGCCCTCCTGGCCGGCGGCGCGCGCGGCCTCGGGGTAGCTGGGCGCGGCGTTGTCGGGATCCGGGACCGGCGGCGTGGCGTTCTCGGGCAGGTCGACCGGCTCCATCTTCTTGGGCTTGGGCGGCGCGACGGGGGTCGGCGACGGCGTGGGCGACGGCGTCGGGGTGACGTTGCCGGTGCCTGGCTCGTCGCTGCCATCGCTGGCGCCATCGCCATACTCGGCGCCGGGGTCGACCGGACCGGGGTCCTTGTTCTTGCTGGCGTCGTCCTCGGGCGGCGCCTGCGTCGGCATCACCTTGGGCGCCTGCAGCGCGGGCGGCGGCGGCGCCGACGAGCGCGGCCGCTTGGGCAGCGCGGGATCGGGCGGCTTGACCACCGGCGACGGCGGCGGCGCGGTGCTGGGCTGCGGCTTCTTGGCCAGCACCACGTCGATGGGTTCATCCTCGGGCGGCTTCTCGCTGCCGCCGCTGGCGAGCAGCGCGACCGACCCGCCGATGAGCGCGTAGGCCGCGATCGCGATCGCGACCGGTCCCAGGAACCGCTTGCGTGTGGCCGCCCCGCCGTTGGCGTGGCCGTGGAATGCGTCGAACATCTGCAGACTGGTGTAGGCGAGCCGGGTGACACTTCGGGCAGAACCGGGTCACGGCTCCGTCACTTGTCTGCGTCGAAAGTGAAAAGGCGCGGAAGTCCGCGGCACTGAACCGTGACGCACGACGGCGGAGCGCGCCCTGGTTCAGCGCCAGTCGAGCTGCAGGCGGCCGTCGGTGAAGGTCTTGCCAGTGGCCGCGAGATCCGTGGAACCGTTGTCGATCCGGGCGTGCACGTTGCTGGTCGGGCCGAGCAGCGGCAGGCGGCCGAGGTCGAAGCGCTGCTGCCGCACCAGCCCGAGGTAGGCCTTGTCGAGGGCCAGCGCGCGGGCCCGCGACGGCGCCAGCAGCCAGGCAAGATCGCGGTCGCCCCCGGGGGCGGCGCGGCGCACCTCGGCCTCGCGCACGGCACCGCGGGCGTCGAAGAAGCGCGCCAGCAGCTCGTCGTTGGCGCGCAGCTCGTCGCCGCCGGTGGTGCGCTCGAGATAGGTCAGGACCTCGGGGCGCGAGTGGCCGAGCTGCGGGCGATCGTGCAGGCCGCGCAGATCCTGGTGGCGCCAGCCGGCGGCGCCGGGGACCTTGCGCGCCAGCGAGAAGGTCTGGTCGACGGTGACCCCGAGGCTGGTGTGGCAGCCCATGCAGGCGAGGTGCTCCTCGGCGGTTTGCAGGCGCAGGTTGCCGCGGGCGTCCTCGATGAAGGCCTGCAGCTGCCAGCCGAACTCGTTGGCGAAGCCGACCTCGGGCGCGCCCGCGAAGCGCGGCAGCACGCCGTCCTGCTTCTCGTCGAGCGCCAGCTCGTACTGGCGGATGCGGCCCCAGTTGTCGAGGCTGCGCGTTTTGCGCATGTAGCGCAGCTCCTTGAGGCGGCGCGACAGCAGCGTGGGCGCGTCGGGATCCAGGTAGCGCACGGTGTGCAGGAGCTCGAGGCCGGCGGGCGCCTGGGCGCGCTCGAGGGCGATGGCGGCGGCGCCGCCGAGGTAGTGCGCGGGCAGGCCGCGGATGCGCGTGATGGTGCCGCCGATGCGGCCGTCGGCGTCGAGATCGATGCCGGCGAGGCCCTCGTCGAGCGGCTCGACCTCGCGCTCGAGGTCGGCCAGCGCCACCCCGGGCGGCGCGGCCATGGCGGCCTCCAGCAGCGCCAGGTTGAGCTGGTAGACCGCGCGCGAGGGCCGGCCGTCGGCGTCGCTGCGAAACGCGGCCGGCAGGCGCAAGAGGACGTCCCCCGCGCTGCCATTGCTCGGCCAGAAGGTGCCGGGAAAGGGCTGGTAGCGCAGCGCGCGCCAGTCCGAGCCGTCACGCGCGAAGCCGGCGTCGTCGAACACCGCGCCGGGTGCCGCGCCCAGCGGCGCGATGAGCTCGATGTCGGGGCGATAGCCGGCATAGTCGGCGCGCGTGGCCAGCGCGTCACGCAGCGCGCGGTAGTTGTCGGTGCGGATCCACGCGATGATCTGGGCGTCGCTGGTGCGCCGGATGGCCGGGCGCGGATCGGCGAACAGGTTCTTCCAGTGGTTGTCGAGCGCGAAGCCGCTGAACGCGTACTCCTGCTGCAGGCGCGAGTCGTCGAGGTGGTTGGGCGCCGCGCCGACGGTGTGGCAGGTCCAGCACGGGCTCGCGGTGCCGGCGGTCTTCGTGTAGCACATGGGTGGCACCGTGGCCTCGCGGTTGACCACGGGGCCGGCGGCGCGCGCGTAGGCGAGTGGATCGGCGGCGGCGGACAGATCCGGAGCCGGACGCTTTCGCTGCACAGCGGCAGCGAACACGGCCGCCCCCCCGCTGATGAGGAGGGCGGCCACGACCCACCTGTTGCGACGCAGAAGCTGCATCAGCGCGGCGGCCACACCGAGTCGCGATCCTCGCCGGGGTGCTGCACCGACAGGAACAGCGTGCGCATGTCGGCCGAGAACGCCGGCCCGGTGGCCTCGGCGTCGCTGGGCACGCCGGCGACGCGGAACGCCTTGCCGTAGGTCGGCACCAGCGTGGTCCGGTGCGCGGGATCGAGATCCAGGTAGTAGACCGCGTCGGAGTGGCCGTTGGTGCCGAAGTTGCCGTCAGTGCCGAACCACACGCCGCCCTGGCGATCGATGACGAGGTTGTCGGGGTTGGCGGCGTCATACACGCCGGCCGCCTTGGTGCCGGCCCAGACCCGGAAGAAGCTGAACGTGGTCGAGCTGCCCGGGTTCGCCGGGTCGGCCTCCTGCAGCGCGAACACCGAGCCGGTCGAGTCGGCGCGCTTGGGCGACAGGGTGGCGTGCATGGCGGGGTCGAACACGCGCCCCTCCTGATCGAGTGCGACCTGGCCGGTGTGATTGGTGAACGCGACGTACAGGCGCGGCGTGCCGCTGAGATCGAGCGGGTTCCACTCCACGTCCTCGGGCCGGTTCAGCTCCATGATGCCGACCTTGGCGGCGGCGGTGAACAGCGCGAGGCGCACCGCGGCGTCGTCGGGGAAGCCACCCAGGCGGTTCCAGCTGCGATCACGCAGCGCCTCGCCCACGGTGCGCGTCGGCATGCCCAGCGCGCTGGCGTTGGGCGCGATGTCGGTGCTGGTCGTGGACAGCTTGATCCAGCGCCCGGCGCCGGGGGCCGCCTCGGTGGGGATGACGTTGCCGAGCAGCCGGTCGCCCTTGCTGTTGTCGAGCCCCGCGAAGTGCGCCGCGTACAGCGTGCCGCTGTCGAGCAGCGCGCGCGTCTGCGCCCGCGTCATGCCCGCGGTGTAGGGCGCGCTGGACACGAACTTGAAGATGCGGCCGCCGCGGCGGTCGTCGGACGCATAGACCACCACCGGGTTGCCGGGCACCAGCTTCCAGTTGCCGTCGGTGACGAAGGTGGCGTTCTCCCAGCGCGCGCGCCCGAAGGCGCCCAGCTTCTTGTGGCCCACCGCGCTCGAGGTGCGGCCCAGGTACTCGCCCGAGGCGACGCCGGGATCGATCTCGACCAGGTAGCCGTAGCCGTCGCGCGCGTGGCGCCCGCCGGAGACCGACATGCGCCCGAACTGCCCCGCCACGCTGGCCTCCATCACCGGCGCGATGTCCGCCCCGCTGTCGAAGCCGGCGCCGGCCACGAACTTCTGGTTGCCGTCCCAGCACGCCTCCAGATCGCCGTAGTAGTCCTGCACGTTCTCCTCGGCCGAGATCACGGTTCCCCACGGCGTCTGCGCGCCCGAGCAGTCGCCCGCGATCCCGGCGATGACACCCGCCGGCAGCGCGCCGCCGGTGTCGTCGTGGTCGGCCGTGCGCGTGGCGGCGCCGACCAGTGCGGTCAGGGTGCCCGAGGTGGCGTCATAGCGCTGCGCCTTGGCGCTGCGATCCACGGCCCACTCGCCGCTGGACGGATCCTGGACCACGCGCAGCCACGAGCCGCCGATTTGCTGCTTGACCTTGGCGATGTGGCTGTCGATGTCCTGCGGCGTCCACAGGTAGCTGTCGGCGGCCACCGCCAGCGCGCCGATGCCGCGCAGGAACTTGGCCAGGGTCAGGTGCTGGCCCGCCGGCGGCGTGGTCTGCGCCGGCAGCGTGTTCGACACGTACTCGTGGTTGACCCACAGCCAGCCCGCGCTGCCACTGCCGTTCCACTGTGGAGCGGCGCCGGCGACCGCGTTCCAGGCGTCGCCGAAGAAGGCGATGTAGTCGGCATTGCCGCCGAAGCGCGGCGCGCCCGGCGAGATGTCGGTGGTCAGCGGGTCGAGCCACTTGACGACCACGTTGTGGTGCAGCCCGTAGGCGGCGCGCATGGTGTCGGTGGTGGCGGCGTCGATGGGGAAGCGCGGCGTCGCGGCGCCGTTGGCCAGGATGGCGACGCGGGCCTTGACCATGCTCGGGATGGTGGCGTTCGGATCGGCGTCGTTGAGGCTGAGCGCGACGACCGACGACAGCGGGTCGGTGGCGGCCACGCCGATGGGGCCGGGGCTGGTGGTGCTGGAGCCGTTCTGGCCGTCGCGGCCGTCCTGGCCATTCTGGCCGCTGGGGCCGCTGGGGCCGCTGGGGCCGACCGGGCCCTGCGGGCCGTTGACGCCATCGTTGCCATCGCTGCCGGTGCAGCTGGCCAGCGCCAGGGCGCCGACCACGAGATACAGCTTGCTCGCCTTCATGCGGGGTCTCCTTCGGTGGACGCGCGCACCGTAGTGGCGAGCGCGTCACGAAGTGGCCGGCGGAAGGTGAGGGATGTGTGACGTTCGGAGGACGGAGGAACAGGTCACAGGTGACAGGAAACAGGAAACAGGAATGGCGGAGGGTCAGGCGTTGGAGGGATCGGGATCGTCGGGATCGCCGGGATCGCCCCCGGGCGAGTCGGGGCGCTCGGTGAAGCGGTAGCCGGCACCGCGCACGGTCTCGACGTAGGCGCCGGCCGCGCCCAGCTTCTCGCGCAGGCGCTTGACGTGGGTGTCGACGGTGCGCGTGGTGATGTCGGCGGTGATGCCCCACACGTCGGCCAGCAGCACGCTGCGCGACTGCACGCGGTTGCGGCGGTCGTACAGCGTGGTCAGCAGCTTGAACTCCAGCGCGGTCAGCTCGCGCTCGCTGCCCTCGACCCAGACCCGGTGCGCGTCGCGGTCGACCTCGAGGGCGCCGAAGACGATGCGCTGCTGGGCCGGCTCTGCGGGCTCGCCGCCGCGGCGCAGGATGGCCTGCACGCGCAGCATCAGCTCGCGCACGCTGAACGGCTTGACCACGTAGTCGTCGGCGCCGACCTCGAAGCCGACCACGCGATCGATCTCCTCGCCCTTGGCGGTCAGCATCACGATGGGGGTGTCGCGCGTGCTGGAGTCGGCGCGCAGCTGCTTGCACACCTCGGTGCCCGAGATGTCGGGCAGCATGAGATCGAGCAGCACCAGATCGGGGCGGCGCTCGCGCGCCAGCTCGAGGCCGCGCAGGCCGCGCGGCGCGGTCACCACGTCATGGCCGGCCTTGCGCAGGTTGTATTCGACGACCTGGGCCAGGTCCGCCTCGTCTTCGATCACCAGGATCAGCGTCATCGTCCCGGGAAGTAGCCGGCCCGGGTGACACTCCTGTGACGACGAGGAAAAGGCTCGGTTGCATTCGCAATGGGCACCGGGCCGACATCGATTTGCAACACGTCCCCGCTAGAGTCTCCAGAAAACACAGGAGGACGTCATGAGGGGATGGTTCGGATTCGGCCGCCTGGCCGACTACACGGTGGGGACGGTGATCGTCGTGGTGCAGCTCATCCTGGCGGGACGCCAGGGCGCACATCTGGCCGACGGCGCGGTGCCGCGCCAGCTGCCCGCGCGCGCATAGCAGCCCCCGCCCTTCCGAGGGAGTCAGGCCGGCCACGTGGCCGGCCCCGGGGTCAGCGGTCGGCGACGCGGAAGCCGGCCCCGCGCACGGTCACGATGACGCGCGAGCCCAGCTTGCGGCGCAGGCGCAGCACCAGGTTGTCGACCGCGCGCAACCCGACCTCCAGGTTGTCCTTGCCCCAGACCTGATCCAGCAATTCCACACGGGAAAGTGCCTTGCCACGCACCTCGACCAGGCGCGACAGCAGGGCCAGCTCCATGGTGGTCAGGCCGATGCGGCGGCCATCGACCCAGGCCTCGTGACGCTCGGCGTCGACCGAGATGCGCCCCCAGCGCAGCTGCTCGCTGCTGCGCCGCCGGGTGCGGCGGATGAGGGCGCGCACCCGCGCCGCCAGCTCGCGCGGCGAGCCGTGGCCGGCCACGAAGTCATCGACCCCGGCCGCCAGCGCACGCTCGGAGTCCTCGCTGCTGCCGTCGGGCGCGCAGGCGATGAGGGCGCGCCCGGGGCGGGCGTCGCGCCAGCGCAGGAACGGCGCCAGGGTGTGCACGCTGACGCCGCGCTGGGTGAACACCAGCAGGACCGCAGGGGTTTCGGGCAGGCGCAGGGGATCGGCGCGATCCACCGCCAGCTCGCGCGCCAGCGCGGGCAGCGGGTCGTCACCCGACAGCACCACGACCGCGGCCAGCGCGCTGGGCACCAGATCTTCCCCGAGCTCCATGTGAAGCCACAGCGTCACCTGGCCGTGTGACGTTCCGGTGCTGCATGGGCAAACCGTCGGTGACGGCGCGGCGCATCGGGTGGGAGTTCAGCGCAGGGTGGCGCCGATCTCGGTGCTGGAGCCGTCGGCGCGGGTGACCCGGCCGAGCAACCCGCGCTGCCCGCCGGTCAGCACGCGGTTGGCGCGGATGTTGACGTCGCGGCCGCGATCGAGGCCGACGCGCTCGACCTCGAAGTCATAGCTGCCGCCCTGCAGCACGCGGACCTGGAAGCGGTAGTAGACGTCGTCGATGCGGGTCTTGAGCTCGGCAGGCTGGCCGTGGGTCGAGGCCGCGATGGCGATGCGGATGATGCGTGTGGTCCCGCTGGCGACGTCACGCACGTCGAGCTCGAGGGTCTGCGCCGGTAGCGGGGTCGCGGCCGGCGCGGCCACGGCTGGCGGGGCCGGCGCGGCGGGCGGGGCGGCGTCGGCCACCGGGTGCAGCAGCAGCACGGGCGTCACGACCAGCAAGCGAAGCAACCAGAGTGAAGCAGAACGCATGTGAGCCTCCATTGTGGCCGGAGGCTTCAGCAAGCCGCACGCCAGCGCGTGCGGCCGTGATCCTGCGCGCTTGCGTGCGACCGCGGCGGCGGGGCGGACATGCTGTCGCGCGCCGCACCGGGCCCGTGACAGGCTGTCAATACACCGTGGTGGTGGAGTGCACGCCGAAGTCGAAGCCGAGCACGAACAGCAGCTGATCACCCGGCGGCGTCACATCGACCACGCCGAGGCCGCCCAGGCTGGAGTCGAAGCGCACATCCTGATCGGCCTCGACCCGGCGCGTGCCGATGCCGGCGAAGACCGGGAACGCGCGCAGCCCGATCGACAGCGCACCCTCGACGCCGATGGCGACCGAGGTCTCGCGCAGGGTGCGCTGGTCGGCGCTGCTGACATTGCGGCGCGCGCGCAGCTGCAGGTGCCAGCTCGGCGTCAGCGGCAGGCTGGCGGTCAGCGCAAGCTCGTGGTCGGCGCCCAGGCTGCGCGGGCGGCCGTGCGAGGCCAGGGCGTACATGCTGGTGCTGCGCGCGTGCAGCGCCAGCACCAGGCCATCGATCTGGCCCAGGCGCAGCCCGGCCGACGGCGTCAGCAGCTGGAAGTCGTCGCCCGGGGTCATGCCGGCCAGGTAGCCACCGGCGGCCAGGCCCCACCAGGGGCGATCCACGCGCAGCTCGGCGCCGTAGAACTGGATCGCGGCGCTCTCGCGCTCGTTGCCGAGGTCGATCTTGTGGAAGCTGAAGCAGGTGACCGCGATCGACGTCACGTCATCGGCGCGATAGGCGGCGCCGCGCTGGAGCGGGGCGGCGATGGTGCCGACCGAGGCGAAGGTGTCGAGGCGCAGCTCGCCGTCGCCGTCCCGGCTGGCCCAGCTCTCGACGCTGGCGCTGCTGGCGTGGAAGTGGTGCTGCCGCTCGGCGGGCGTGTGCCGCCGTGCCTGCGCGGTGCGGGCGCTGGCCAGGGTCATCGCCACGGTGGCGATGACGACGGCGGCGCGAGGGGACACGGCGGCGAGGCGGCTCGGGCGAGGGGACACGCCGCCAGCTTCAGCAAGAGTGATGCCGCACGCGATCTCGCACACATGGCCCGCGCGCGCGGACGCGACCGGGACAGCGGCGTCGCGTCAAGCCGCCAGCACGATGAACAGGTCACACAGGTTGTTGCCGGTCGGCCCGGTGCTGATGAGGTCGCCCGCGCTGGCCAGCGCGCTGCCCGAGTCACAGCGCTCGAGGGCGCTGGCAGGATCCTCGCCGGCCGCGCTGGCGCGGGCCGCGCTGCCGCCATCGACCAGCCCGCCAGCATCGCTGGTGGGGCCGTCGCTGCCGTCGCTGGCGGCGCACAGGATGGCGACGTCGCCCAGGCCGGCGAGGCCGAGGGCACAGGCCAGCGCGGTGTGCTGCGCGCGCCCGCCGCGCCCTGGCGACGCCGGCAGGCGCACCGTCGGCTCGCCGCCGGCCACATAGGCCAGCGCCGGGGCGCGCGGGCCGGCGGCCAGCCGCGCCGCTCGCAGGGCGCGCGCATGGGCGCACAGCGTCTGCGCCAGCGCCGCGACGTCACCCTCGACGCGCGGGCGCTGCGCCACCACGCGCACCCCGGCCGTCTCCAGCGCGGCGGCGGCGGCGGTCACCAGGGCGTCGGGCCCGGCCAGCACCCGCGCCTGCACGTGGTCGAAGCGGCCGCCGCCCGCGCGCACGTCGGGCTGCAGCGCCGCCGCCAGCGCCGGCGCCAGCGCGATCCCGGCGCGCTGCAACGTCACCCGCGCGGGCTCCTCGTCGGGCGGCGGACTGACCGGGCCACCGCCGATGACGTGCAGGGCGTCCCCGACCACGTCCGACAGCACCAGCGCGTCGATGTGCGCGCGCGTCGCCAGCGCCAGCCGGCCGCCCTTGAAGGCCGACAGCGCGCGCCGCACCCGGGCCAGCGCCGCGATGTCCGCCCCGGTCGCGGCCAGCGCGCGTGTCAGCGCCACCTTCTCGGCCAGCCTGACCCCGGGCGCGGGCACCGCGGCCAGCGCCGAGGCGCCGCCACCGAGACACAGCACGATGCGCCGCGCCGCCGCTGCCCGCCCCAGCAGCTCGCGCCCGGCCACCTCGGAGCGCGCGTCCGGGAACGGGTGCGCCGCCACCACGTGCGCAACCGGCGCCGGCAGCAGCGCAGCGTGCTTGCCGACCACGAAGCCGGTCGACACCCGATCCTCCAGCACGTCGAGCACGCCGGCCGCCATCGCCGCAGCGGGCTTGCCGGCGCCCAGCAGCACGATGCCCTGCCCTGCCCCTGCCCCGAGCTCGAGCGCCGCGCGCGCCGCCAGCCGGCGCGGATCCAGCATGGGCGCGCGCAGGGTCTCACCCAGCACCTGCATCGCCAGCTCGCGCGCGCGCACGCAGACACTTTAGTTCGCCCCGCGCGCGACGCAACGCGCGAAAGTCTTGCGCGCTTGCGCGGCGCCCCACGTGCCCGACGTGCCCCACCTGCCGCCCGAGTGTGTAGCGGCAAACCCCGAAGTTACGCGAGCGGACCGCTGTGTTTGCCGTGGTATCCTGCCTTCATGCGGCGGTTTGTCCTGGTCTTCGCAGCGCTGGCTGGCTGCTCCGTCCGGGTCAACTATGGCGGCACCCACTACCGCTGTGACGACGGGCAGTGCCCCACCGGCTACCAGTGCATCGCCGCGGTGTGCGAGCTGCCGCTGGCGCCCGACGGCGGCAGCGCCGACGCCACCGTCTCGGTCGACGACGCCGGCAACATCATCGACGCCGCCGCGCTGCCCGACAGCAGCGTCGCCGTCGACGCCAGCGTCATGCCCGACGCGGCCCCGGCGCGCTGCGGCACCTTCGCGCTGCTCAGCGACGACTTCACCGACGGCGCGCGCGGCGAGCAGTGGGGCGAGTCGTACGCCAACGCGCCCAGCACCATCGCCGAGACCGGCGGCCGGCTGACCGTCAACCTGGCCGCGGGCGCCGGCAACGGCGCCTATGCTGGCTATGCCACCCAGCGCAGCTATGACCTGCGCGGCGAGCGCTTCGCGGTCGAGGCGGTGCAGATGCCGCCCGGCACCACCACCGCGCAGGGCTACTTCAACATCGGCCTGGGTGACGGCCAGAACGTGCTCGAGCTGCTGGTCGAGGGCGGCCAGCTCTACGCGCAGTACCAGGTCAATGGCACCGGCACCGTGGTGCGCCAGGTCGCCTATAGCGCCACCAACCACCGCTTCTGGGCCTTCCGCGAGGCGGCCAACCGGCTGTTCTTCGAGACCTCGTCCGACGGCACCACCTGGACCGAGCTGGGCTCCGCGGCGGCGCCGTTCTCGCTGGCGCTGCTCAAGGCCAACCTGGGCGGCGGCACCTACCGCGCCGAGCCGGTCGCCTCCTCGGTGGTGTTCGACAACATCGGCGTGCGCCCCACGCCGACCACGCGCGCGGTGTGGTGCAAGCCGGGCGCGCTGACCGACAACTTCGACGACGGCGTGGTCGGCCGGCCGTGGGGGATCTACCGCGACGGCTCGGGCGCGCTCAGCGAGACCGGCGGCGTGGTGGTCGAGACGGTGCCGCTCAACGCCGCCGGGGGCGCCACGCTGTACTCGCGGCAGGCCTTCGATCTGACGAGCTCGATGCTCACGGTGCGGCTGGCGCAGTCGGTCAACGCCGCCACCAGCGCGCTGGCCACGCTGCGCATCGAGGTGCCCGGCCACTACGCCGACATCACGGTGCAGAACGGCCAGCTCGGCGTCGGCTATGACGACATGACGCTGGCCACCATGACCTACGCGCCGGCCACGCACCGCTGGCTCAGGCTGCGCGAGAGCGGCGGGCAGATGTTCTGGGAGACCTCGGCCGACGGCCTCACCTTCACGCCCCGCCTGACCCGGGCCACCCCGTTCGCGGTCAGCGCCGTGGTCGTGGCCATGGAAGCCTATAGTGGCGCGGCCTTCGCGGCGCCAGGCGTGGCGCACTGGGATGACTACAATCTCCCACCCTGACGCCATCGCAGCCTCGCCGCAGTCAGGGCGGGATCACCTGCAGAGCCGCTGATATACTGAGGCCGCGATGGCTGCGGGCGCGTCAGGATCTCGTGTACCCGCCCACCTGAGGAGCTTTGGCAAGTACACCTTGCTGACGAGGCTCGCGACGGGGGGCATGGCCGAGATCTTCGTGGCGCGCCTCAAGGGTGTGGCCGGCTTCGAGAAGCAGGTCGTCATCAAGCGGATCTTGCCGCACCTGGTCGACGAGGACGGCTTCGTCCAGATGTTCCTCGACGAGGCCCGCATCGCGGCGCGCATCTCGCACCCCAACGTGTGCCAGGTCTACGAGCTCGGCGAGGTCGACGGCCAGTACTTCATCGCCATGGAGTACCTCGAGGGCACCTCGCTGATGGTGCTGCTCAAGAAGCTGATCCGGCTCAAGCAGAACCTGGATCCCGCGCTGGTCGCCGGCGTGGTCGCGCAGGCCTGCGAGGGGCTGCACCACGCCCACGAGCTCAAGGGCGACGCGGGCGAGTCAATCGGCGTGGTGCACCGGGACGTGTCGCCGCAGAACCTGTTCCTGACCGGCGACGGCGTGGTCAAGGTGCTCGACTTCGGCATCGCCAAGGCCGCGGGCGCGTCGGCCAAGACGCGCACCGGCACCGTCAAGGGCAAGTACGCGTACATGTCGCCCGAGCAGCTCAAGGGCGAGGCGCTGGATCGACGCTCCGACGTGTTCGCGCTGGGCGTGGTCACCTACGAGGCGCTCACCGTCAAGCGGCTGTTCTATCGCGAGACCGACTTCCTCATCTTCAAGGCCATCGCCGAGGAGGACATCCCGCAGGTGCGCGCGGTGCGGCCCGACGTGCCGGGTGATCTCAACGACACCGTGGCGCGAGCGCTGTCGCGGGCCAAGGACGCGCGCTTCCCGTCGGCGCGCGCCTACGGTGACGCCATCACCCGCGCGGTGTCACGCATCGGCGGCGTGCTGGGGTCGGCCCAGATCGGCGAGGTGGTGCGCGCGCTGATGGGCGAGGAGATGGCGGCCGAGCGCGCGCAGATCGCCGCGGCGTCGGCGCTGCCCGACGATGGCGCCCCGGTGGTGCACTCGCAACCGGTCGAGGGCGAGGTGGCCCGCCCGGCCAAGCTGCCGCTGCCGGCGCCGCCGCTGACGCCGCCGCCGGTGCGGCTGGCCGAGATCAGCCTGCAGCTGGCGCTGCCCGCGGGGATCTCGGTGGGTTCGGGGCTGCGCAAGCGGCGCCCCAGCGAGGACGACACCGCCGAGGACAGCGTCGCGGGCACCCGCGATCCGACCGCGCCCACCGGCGTCGGCGTGCACGGCCGCGACACCCGCCCTGGTGGCACCGACGCGGGCGAGCCGGTGGAGGCGCCCGACACCGCGGTGGGTGACGACGTCTCGGACAGCGCGGCGCGCAGCGCGGCGGGCTTCGACATCCAGATCGATCCCGAGCTGGGCGGCGACGACGATGGCGATGGCAACGGCGGTGGCGATGGCGATGGCGATGGCGCGCCCGTGGGCTCGAGCAGCGTCAGCGCGAGTTCGCTCAAGGCCACGACGCCGCTGGGCGTGGCCCGGCTGCGCGCGGTGCGCCAGGACAGCGGCGAGGACTATGGCGACCAGAGCGTGGTCGAGCCCTCGGTGGTGGATGTCGCCCCCGAGCCGCGACGCCGGGTCTGGGTGTATGCGCTGATGGGCGGCCTGGCGCTGGCGGTGGTGGCGGCCTGGGCGCTGTGGCCCAAGGCCACGCGACCGGTGCAGGCGCATGACCGCAGCGGCGCGCGCGGCGCCGGCGCTGGCGCTGGCGCGACGGTGGTCGCCGGAGCGCGACCCGGCGGCGGCAGCGGCAGCCTGGGCGGGGCAGCGGTGCTGCCGTCGCCATCGAGCGCGCTGCCAGTGGCCAGTGCATCGGCGCAGGCGAGCGCCTCGCCGATCGCGAGCCCGTCTCCCCTGGTGAGCCCGCTCGCGGTTGCCAGCCCATCCTCCGCGGCGAGTCCGTCGCCGGTCGCCAGCGTGCGTCCGTCTGCGAGCGCGTCGCCATCACCGTCCGCCAGCGCGTCACCGGTGGCCAGCGCGTCACCGGTGGCCAGCGCGTCGCCGCGGGCCAGCACGTCACCCTCACCCGCGGCGTCGGCGTCACCGCGGCCGTCGTCGTCGCCGCTCGCGCGCGACCCCAGCCCCAGCCCGAAGCCCGAGCGCCGCCCCGAGCGCTCGCCGACGCCGGTCGATCGCGAGCCCAGCGAGTCGCCCCGGGCCTCGCCCACCGGCGCGCCGGGCACCTTCAGCATCGACTCGGAGCCCTACGCGACCATCTTCATCGACGGCAAGAAGGTCGGCGACACCCCTCTCTACAAGCTGCCGCTGGCGGCCGGCAAGCACAAGGTGCGTGCAGTGTCCGCCGCGGGCACGCAGAACTTCAGCATCGAGGTGCAGCCCGGTCAGGCCCTGCCCCCGCGCAAGCTGCGCTTCGCCGCGCCTCCGTAGCTGTCGCCTGTCGCCTGTTGTCCTTCCCCCTCGCGCCCGGCGCCCATAGCCCTGGGGCGCCGGCCCGGCTATGATGTCCACGTGACGCCTCTCGCGCGCCGCCGCTGCGCCCTCTCCGGGCTGTGCCTGGCGCTCGGCGCCGTGGCCCTGCCCGCCGTGGCGCGCGCCGAGGACAACGCCTTCCTGGTCCAGGCCCGCGCCGACATCGACGCCGTCGAGTTCGACAAGGCCCGCGAGTCGCTGGAGCGCGCGCTGCTGGCCGGCAGCAGCGGCCCCAGCCAGCTGGCCGAGATCTACCGCCTCACCGGCGAGGTCGCGGTCGCGATCGGTGACCCCGACGGCGCCGAGCAGGCCTTCCAGCGCCTGCTGGCGATCGCGCCCGACAGCAAGCTGCGCGACGGGGTGTCGCCCAAGATCACGGCCGCCTTCGAGGCCGCCGCCGCCGCGCTGGGCGACAAGCGGCTGCACCTCGAGTACGCCACCGCGCCAGGCACGATCACGCTGGTGGTCAGCGACGATCCGCTCGATCTGGTGACCGGGGCCGCGGTCGACTATGTCGACGCCGTGGGTGGCCGGCGGACCCAGGTCAAGAAGGGCAAGTTCCGCATCGAGATCGTCCTCGACGAGGCGGCGCCGGTGCCACACAAGGTCGCGCTGGCCGCGCTCGACGCCCACGGCAACCGGCTCGCCGAGCTGGGTTCGTTGCGCGAGCCGCTGGCGGTGCCCGCGGTCGCCACCGTGGCCGGCAAGGGTGCTGGCCGCAGGCGCGCCCGCGCGTCGCGGTCGTTCTTCGGCAAGGGCTGGCTGTGGGCCGGCGTCGCGCTCGCCGCCGCCGGCGCCGGGACCTACTTCGCGCTGCAGGTGAAGCAGGACGAGGACGATCTCGAGACGCTCAACAAGGACAGCATGAACCACAGCTTCTCCGAGGCGCGCGCCATCCAGGACCGCGCCGAGGATCACGCCCTGTACACCAACATCAGCTTCGGCGTCGCCGGCGGCTTCGCCATCCTGGCCACCGTGCTGTTCCTGCGCGGCGACCCCAAGGCCGAGGCCTCGGCTGACGGTGACGGCGACGACGGCGGCTCGGCGGAGGGCGAGCCCAGCGCCCGCCTGGTGCCCGCCCCGACCCGCGGCGGCGCCAGCCTGGAGCTGATCCTCACCTATTGAGGTCGCTGTCTGGCTGCAGCGGCCTTGGGCTACACTGCGCCGCGATGACCGCCCCCGATTCCTCCGCGTCGATCACTGCTGCCGTCGCCGCCTCGCGCGACTCGCTCGTCGAGCTGTCACGGCGCATCCACGACCATCCCGAGCTGCGCTTTCAGGAGGAGAAGGCCGCGGCCTGGCTGACCGCCGCGGTCGAGGCGGCCGGGGTCGCGGTCGAGCGCAACCTCGCCGGCATGGCGACGGCGTTCCGCGCCACCGTGGGGCCCAAGGGCGGCGCCCGGGTCGCCATCCTGGCCGAGTACGACGCGCTGCCCGAGATCGGCCACGCCTGCGGCCACAACCTCATCGCCACCGGCGCGCTGGGCGCCTTCCTGGCGCTGGCGCGGCGGGCCGACAGCCTGACCGGCGAGGTCACCCTGCTGGGCACCCCCGCCGAGGAGGGCGGCGGCGGCAAGATCAAGCTCATCGAGGCGGGCGCCTTCGCGGGGCTCGACGCCGCCATCATGTTTCACCCCTATGACCGCGACGTGCTGGCGCTGCCCGCGCTGGCCAGCGAGTGGATCACCTTCTCGTTCAAGGGCTCGCCGTCGCACGCCTCGGCGGCGCCCTGGGACGGCAACTCGGCGCTGACCGCGGTGATCCAGACCTTCGGCCTCATCGACAGCCTGCGCGTGCACTTCCGCGACGGCTCGCGCGTGCACGGCTTCGTCACCAATGGTGGACAGGCCGTCAACATCATCCCCGAGCACGCGGCCTGCCAGTTCAGCGTGCGCGCGACCACCGCGACCTACCTGCCCAAGCTGGCCGAGCGCGTCATCGACTGCGCCCGCGCCGCCGCGATGGCGACGCGCACCGAGCTGAGCGTCAACCGCCAGCTCGGCTACAAGGACATGCGCAACAACCTGACCCTGGCGCGCGCCTTCGGGCGCCACCTCGAGGGCACCGGTCGCCAGGCGGTCGAGACCGACCCCGAGGTCGGCGTGGGGTCGACCGACATGGGCGACGTCTCGCACGTGGTGCCGGCCATCCACCCCTACCTGGCGGTGTGCGACAAGGGCGCGTCGATGTGCCACCAGCACGACTTCGCGCGCTTCACCCGCTCGGACCGCGGCATGGACGCCATGCTGGCGGCGGCGCGCGCGATGGCGGCGACGGCGGAGCAGGTGCTGACCGATGGCGACCTGCGCGCGGCGGCGCGGCGGGAGTTCGAGGCCAGGTAGGGACTGGCCGGCGCGACTGTGGCAGCGGCGCCCGGGATGTGAGGCCTCGCAACGCGAGCTGGCGCACACGCGGTGGCAAAACCTGCGCAATCACGCGTCGCCGCCCGTGGCACCCGGCTTGCTGCAGGCCGGGCCATGCGGATGACGACGACGGCGGCGCTGGTCGCGGGGCTGGGGCTGGGGCTGACATGGCTGCTGGGCGCCGGGGTCGCGCGCGCCGATGGCGGCTATGGCGGCATGGGCATGGGCCTGGGCGCGCGCCTGGGAGGGGACCTGGCCAAGGTGTACGACAGCGACGGCGAGGTCGCGGGGCGGATCGTGGCCGGGCAGCGCAGCGGGATCTGGGCCTTCGAGGCCGCCTTCTTCGGCACCGACCTGCACGCCGACGGCGGCAGTGACAGCGCCAAGTCGTCGACCCTGTCGCTGGGCGGCGACTTCAAGGTCTTCGTCCCGATGGCCGAGCACCTCGAGGGCTATCTGCGCGCGGGCCTCGGCCACACCTGGATGAGCGGCCTGACCACCGCGGCGGCCGACGGCGACGGCCCGTCGTACGAGTATGGCGCCGGCCTGATCTACGCCTGGCGCTCGCCGCGCTTCGCGGCCGGCGTGTGGGCCGACTACAACCACCAGGTGGTGCGCCTCAAGCGCACCGGCGCGGACATCAAGGGCAGCATCGGCATGCTGACCTTCGGCTTCATGGTCGGGACGGATCTGTAGTCACGCCGTGGCGAGGCGACGGGCGGCGCGCGCCGGCAGCCTGAGCTTGCCGTGCGCGGCGAACCAGCGCAGGGCATCGCGCAGCGCGACCTCCAGCGGGGTCTGCGGCAGGCCGAGCTCGCGCACCGCGCGGCTGCAGTCGGCGGCCAGGCCGAGGCGCGCGATGGCCACCGCGGCGGGCGTGACCAACGGCGGCCGGTGTGTGACCCGGTCGGCGATGGTCAGCGCCACCCGTGCGGCGGCGCCCGCGACCGGCAGCGGCACGCCGAGCACCGGGCGGCGCACCCCGGCGACCTGCATGGCCAGGCGCGCCAGCTCGACCATCGACAGATCGCGGTGGCCGAGCAGGTAGCTCTGGCCGCTGACGCCGTGCTCGGCGGCCAGCAGGTGGCCGGCGGCGATGTCGCGCACGTCGGCGAAGTTGGTCACGCTGTCGACCACGGTGACCACCGGCAGCGACAGCACCGCGCACAGCAGGCGCCCGGTCGGGGTCGGGCCGATGTCGCCCGGTCCGATGGGGCCACACGGCGCCACGATGACGACGTCCTGGCCGGCGGCGGCGGCGCGCACCGCGACCTCGTGGGCGTCGGCCTTGCTCTGCGCATAGGCGTCGCCGGTGGGGCCGAGGGCGAAGCGGCTCGCCTCGGTGGCGCGCACGCCCGGGCCCTGGCCGCCGAAGCGCGCGATCGAGCTACAGTGCACCACGCGGCGCACGCCGGCCTCGCGCGCGGCGCGCAGCACGGTGGCGGTGCCGTCCACGTTGACCGCGCGCATGCGGCCCGGGTCGGGCAGCCACAGCGCGTAGATCGCGGCCAGGTGGAAGACCTGGTCGCAGCCGGCCATGGCGGCGCGCATGCCGGCGAGGTCGGTGACGTCGCCGGCCACGGGCTCCAGCGCCAGCCCGGCGAGGTTGGAGACGTCCTCGCCGGGGCGGTGCAGCGCGCGCACCTGGTGCCCCGCCGCCAGCAGCTGGCGCGCGACGTGGGCGCCGATGAAGCCGGCGGCGCCGGTCACCAGCGCCTTCATGCGGCTTGCAGCGCGAAGTACAGCACCAGGGTCTCCTTGCCGCCGGCGCGCAGCCAGGCCTGACCCAGGTAGAGGTCGGGGCCGAGCTCGCGGATCTCGTCCTTGATGGCGCGGATGAAGAACGGGTTCTCGGGCAGGTCGTAGTCGAGCTGCACGGCGTCGAACGCGCCCGCGCGCGACGGCCCCACCGAGGTCTCGAAGCGGAACACCTTGAAGCGATCCGAGACCACGCGATTTCGGCCCTCACCGTGGCCATCGCCCAGCGCGGTGAACGACTTGCCGCGCCACGGGAAGCTGTCGGACGAGGCCAGCGCGCGCAGCAGGCCGTTGCCGGTGGCGCCCAGGCCCGGCCAGGCCAGCATGCGGCCGCGCAGATCACCGTGGATGGCGGCCAGGTCGGGCACGCGCGCGCCGGCGTACAGGCGGCCCAGGGTGGCGGCGTCGAGCTGCAGCAGCTCGGCCAGGCTGCTCGGGATGGCGGGCGGCGCGGTGAACAGGACGGGGCCGCTGTTGCGGGCGCCGGCGGTGCTGGCGGTGTCGGTGCTGGGCGATGCGGTGGCCATGGAGTTCCTCCTCGATGTGCTCTTGATATTTCACATACGATGTCGTATGTCAATATGCAGATGGTCGCCAAGCCCCCGCCCAAGGCCAAGTCCGCGCCGCGCAAGCGCAAGCGCGAGCGCGGCCCACGCCGCTACGCCGCCGCCGCCCGCGCCGAGAGCATGCAGGAGACCCGCGACGCCCTGCTGGCCGCGGCGGGGGCGCTGTTCGCCGAGCAGGGCCTCGACGCGCCCAGCCTCGACGCCATCTGCGCGCGCGCAGGGCGCACCCGCGGCGCCTTCTATGTGCACTTCCAGGATCGCGACGCCCTCATCGACGCCGTGCTCGAGCACACCGGCCAGCGCTTCCTCGACGCCGTCATCGCGCCCGGCGACGCCCCCGGCGGGCTGGCGCTGACGGTGCAGCGCTTCATCGACGCCATGCTGCGCGGCGAGTACCCGCTGACGCAGGAGGGCGGCGTCAAGCCGCACCAGCTGCTCGACGCCTGCGCGCGCTCGCCACGCATCCGGCGCCGCTACCTGGCGCTGATCGCGACCACCCTGGAGCGCGTCGGCGCCCTCATCGCCAGCGGCCAGCGCAGCCAGGCCCTGCGCGCCGACGTCGACGCCGCCGTGATCGCCCAGGTCCTGCTGGCCACCGTCATCGGCGCCCAGACCATGCTGGAGCTGAAGGTCCCGCTCGACGTCAGCGCCCTCGCCGCCGCCGTGATGACCCTCCTCCTCGCCCGCTAGCCTCCCCCATTCCCCACTCCCCATTCCCCTGTTGCCTGTCGCCTGTTGCCTGTCGCCTGTCGCCTGTTTTTTTCTCCCTCCGCCACTACCCCACCGGCACCCTCAGCACGAACCGCGCCCCCGGCCCCTCCGCCAGCGTCAGATCGCCCCCCTGCGCCCGCGCAAGCGCCCGACTCAGCGCCAGCCCCAGCCCCAGCCCCGCCGGGCCGTCACTCGACACCGCGCGCGAGAATGGACGAAACAGCCGGCGCGCCCGCGGCGGCAGCCCGGGGCCGTGGTCGACCACGGTCACCACACCGCCCGCGGCGCCGACCTCGACGCTGACCTCGATGCTGCGATCCGCGCTGTCACGGCTGTACTTCTCGGCGTTGTCGAGCAGGTTGTGCACGATCTGCGCGACCGCGTCGGGATCGAAGCGGGCGTCGGCGACGTCCTCGGGCATGGTCAGCTTGACGCTGGCGCCGGCCGCGCTCAGCGCCGGACGGGCGCGCTCCACCGCGGCCTCGACACACTCGGCCAGATCGGCGACCCGCGGCCGCACCGCCAGCGCGCCGCGCTCCAGCTGGGTGAAGCCGAGCACGTTGCCGACCACGCGACCCAGGCGTGCCGCCTCGTCGGCGATGCGCCGGGCATAGTCGCGCGACTTCTTCGGATCACCCAGGCCATCGGCCAGCATCTCGCCATACATGGCCAGGCCGGCCAGCGGCGTGCGCAGCTCGTGCGCCGCCGAGGCCGCGAACAGCGAGCGCTGCCGGGCGTGGTGCTCGCTGCGCGACACCAGCGCGACCAGCAGCGCCCCCAGCAGCGCGGCCAGCGCCGCCACCGGGGTGAACTGCCACAGGAAGCGGCGCCGCGTCGCCAGCGCCAGCGCGCGCGCGCCCGCGACGTCGGCCTGCGCCGGCGCCACGTCGAGCGCGAAGGCCCCGGTCGCGAAGGCCAGCGCCACGTGGCCGGCCGCCGGCTGGAGGTCGGCGCTCTCGCGCACCACGCGCGCGGTCGGCGCGCCCTGCCCCGCCAGCCACGCGGTCAGCGCCGCCGGCGAGACCAGGAAGCCCTGGGTCAGCGCGCCGTCGGGGGTGCCGACCTGGCGCAGCGCCACCAGCATCGAGACCCCGCCGACGTCGACCGCGTGCCACTGCAGCGGATCGGTCGTGATGAGGATGCGCGGCGCCGCCTCGGCGACCGGCGGCTTCTTGCGCGGCTTGGTCCTGGTCCTGGGCTTGACCGGCAGCGTCGTCGGCGGCGTCGTCGGCGTGGTCGCGGTGGTCTCGGCCGCCACGGTCGCTGGCGCCACCTCGGTCGTGCGGCCGTCCTCCTCGTCCTCACCCAGCGGCATCAGCGCGTCGGGGCCGGTGCGCTCCGAGGCCGGCTGCGGCGCGCTGCCCGGCGGCGCCATGCCGGGCAGGCTGGTCGGGCGCGGCAGCGGCAGCCGGCGCGAGGTCTGGTAGATCGAGTTGGAGTTGCTGTTCTGCCAGTAGGCGTTGGGATCCAGCTCCTGGATCACGCGCGTGCGCGCCTCGATGCGGGCGACCTTGTCGATGCTGCTGGTACCGATGCTGTCGACCTGCGCGACCTCGACCTGCTGCCCGGTGGGCGGCGTGGTCCAGCGCTCGGGGCCACCCTCGGGTGGCGCCTCGGCGCTCTCCAGTCCCGGGGTCAGCGCGGCGACCACGCTGAAGTCGGTGCCCGCCGGCGCGGCGGCCAGCAGGGTCCCGACCTGGGGCGCGAGCTCGTCGCGCAGCGCCTCGGCGGCGACGCGGGCGTCGCGCGACGACAGCTCGGGGACCTCGTCGTTCAGCGTGGGCAGCGTGATGTGGCCGCTGGCGTCGATCTGGAAGTGCGCGCGCACCAGCGCGTCATCGGGACCACCGGCCAGCGGTGACGGGATGACCGAGGAGCCGATGGTGGCCCCGCGGGGGTCATGGTAGAGGTTCTGATAGTGGTAGTAGGGCCGCTGCGACTCGCGCTCGCGCAGCTCCTCGAGGCGCGCGCTCAGGCGCGCCGACAGCTCCTGGGCCGAGGCCGCGGCGTGCTCGGCCGGCGCCGCCAGCACGGTCGCGACCTCCTGCCGGGTGCGCGCCCAGCCGGTCACGAACCAGGCCGCCAGCGGCGCGCCCAGGCCGACGGTGACCAGCGCCGCGGCCAGCAGGGTGCGCCGACGCGGGCTGCCGGGCGCCCGGCGTGCGCGCTTGCCCGCGCCTGCGCCTGCGCCGGCCTTGCCACCGCTGTTCGCCGAGGCCTTCATGTTCAGCCCTCGCGCTCTCCCCACGCATAGCCCAGCCCCTTGACCGAGACGATGAGGCGCGGGCGCCCAGGGTCGCGCTCGATCTTCTTGCGCAGGTTGGCGATGGTCATGTCGACGGTGCGCGTCTGCATCGACGCCGAGGCGCCCCAGACCTGCTCCAGCAGCTCGGCGCGCGCCACCACGCGCTCGCGATGGCGGTGCAGCCAGCGCAGGATCCCGGCCTCGCGCGCGGTCAGCGTCACCTCGGCGCCCTCGCGGCGCGCCACCAGCCGACCCAGATCGAGCTGGCAGCCGTCCATCTCCAGCAGCTCGGCGGCGGCCGGCGCCCCGGCGGCGCGACGCCCCAGCGCGCGCACCCGCGCCAGCAGCTCCTTGGCGGAGAACGGCTTGGTCACATAGTCGTCGGCGCCCTCGGCCAGGCCGCGCACCTTGTCGTCCTCGTCGCCGCGCGCGGTCAGCATCAGGATGGGCAGCCCGGGCCGTGCCAGGCGCAGGCGGCGGCACACCTCGATGCCGTCCATGCGCGGCAGCATGAGGTCGAGCAGCACCAGATCGAACGGCTCGGCCTGGCCGCGCTCGGCCGCGGTGACGCCGTCCCCCACGGCCTCGATGGCGTGACCGTCGCCACGCAGCAGATCACTGATGCCTTCTCGGAGCAGCGCCTCGTCCTCCACGACCAGGATCCTCATGTCCCTCATAGCCTCCCTGAGGTGCTGCCTCGGTGCCGTAAAGGCACCGTAAAACAGGCCCCTCGGCGAAACCGCGGAACCCTGGCCCACACTCCCGGAACTATACGCCGGAGCCGCCCCGCCTTTTCCGTCCGCGGGCTTGCGCCAGCGCCAGCAGCAGGAGGCCCAGCGCCGCGAAGCACAGCTGCCGCGCCCGCTGCACCAGCGCCAGCACCAGCCCGGCCACCGGCGCCATGCCCAGCAGATCGAACAGCGCGTAGTTGCTGCCCTCCGAGACCCCGACCCCGAACGGCACCACCGCCGACACCCACTTGATGACCAGGCTGGACGCCATCATCGACAGCGCGAAGCCCAGCGGCAGCGGCACCCCCAGCGCGTGCAGCACCAGCAGGATCTCGCCCTGCGAGGCCAGGTGTGACAGCGCCGACAGCACCATCGCGTGCACGAGGTCCCCGCGCCGGGCCCCGCGAAACTCGGCCAGCTGGGCGTCGATGGTGCCCAGGCGCTGCTCCCACGACGCCTTGCGCGCCGGTCCGATGAGGCCCAGGCGCCCGAGGCCGCGCGCCAGCGCCGCCAGCGCCCCGCGCCCCATCAGCAGCGCCAGCCCGAGGCCGACGCTGGCCGCGACCCCGGCACCGACCCACATCGCGATGACCAGGTTGCGCGGCAGGTCGACGCGCGCCGCGATCACGAAGATGCCCAGCACCAGCACCAGCACGTTGACCCACAGCGCGGCCAGGTTGAAGAGCAGGATGCCCGACACCGCGCGGCCGCGGGGCGCGCCGGCCTCGTACAGCAGCGTGACCTTGGTGACCTCGCCCAGGTTGCCGCCCGGGGTGACCAGGTTGATGGCGTGGCCCGACAGCTGCGCGACCAGGCCGCTGGCGAAGGACATCGGCGCGTCGGGCGCGCGCACCAGCAGCTGGATGATGCGCCCGTCGAGCACGTGCGCGACGAGCTGCACCGCCAGCACCGCGATGAACCAGCCGCCGATGCTGCCCAGGCGCTCGCCCAGCGTGCGCAGCCCGGCGTGGGTCAGCAGCCAGGCCAGGCCGCCGAGGCCGGCCAGCAGCGAGATCCGGTTGAAGACCCTGACCCAGCGCGGGACGGGAGCGGCCATCAGTCGGCGGCGCCGTGCCTGCCCGCGCCGCGCGCGAAGCGCTGCGCTCCCGCCAGGGCGTCGACCGCGAGCGATGCCATGCCGTGCTCGAGCTCGTTCTTCAGGGCGGCGCCGAGCTCGAGGCCGTCCTGCTCGTAGGCCGACAGCCGATCGTGGCGCATGCAGGCCTGCGGCAGCGCGGCCAGCTGCTGCGCCAGCTGCTCGGCGACCGCGCGCGACTGCCCGCGCGGCACCACGCGCGTCGCCAGCCCGATGGCCAGCGCCTCGGCGGCGCCGACCCCGCGCCCGGTCAGGATCATGTCGAGCGCGCGCCCCAGCCCGATGATGCGCGGCAGCCGCACCGTGCCGCCGTCGATCAGCGGCACGCCCCAGCGCCGGCAGTACACGCCCAGCACGGCGTCCTCCTCGACGATGCGCAGATCGCACCACAGCGCCAGCTCGAGCCCCCCGGCCACGGCGGCGCCGGCGATGGCGGCGATGACCGGCTTGCCGAGCAGCATGCGCGTCGGGCCCAGCGGACCATCGCCGTCGGGCGCGACCCGGTTGGGTTCGCCGCGCGACACCGCCTTGAGATCGGCGCCGGCGCAGAAGCTGCCATGATCGCCCCACAGCACGCCGACGTGACAGGCGTCGTCAGCGTCGAAGGCGCGAAAGGCGTCGGCCAGCGCGCTGGCGGTGCCGGCGTCGACCGCGTTCTTCACTGCGGGACGATCGAGGATGACGGTGTAGATCGGCGGCTGGCGCTCGACGCGGACTCCCATGCCGGGAGGGTATCACTTGGCGGTGATGCGCAGCCGGTAGGTGCCGAAGTCGGTGTCGCCGAAGCCGGTGGCGACCAGGTTGATGCGCACGCCGGCGTTCAGGTTGAAGTTCGAGACCAGGGCGCCGACCGAGGTGCCGCCGCCGGCGCGATCGTCGTTGCCGGCCGCGCACTGCAGCGGGTTGGCCGGGATGGCGACGCTGGTGTAGATGACGATGTACGGATCGGGGTGGGTCAGGGCGGCGTCCTCGTCGGTGCCCTCCATCGCGAAGTCGTAGTTCTTGCTGGCGGCGCCCAGGTTGCAGAACACGTGCTGCGCGCGGGGGACGGCGAGGCCGAACGACGAGTAGTCGGTGGCCGGGCAGGTGGTGGCCAGCGGGCGCAGCCACTTCTCGGACGCCGCGGTGGTGGCGCCCATCACGGTGATCGAACCGGTCTGCGGCAGCGGGGTGCAGTTCAGCGCGGCGTCGGCGCCGCCCACGACCTGGGCGTCGGGCACCCGGGCGTCGGGCATCGCGGCGGCGGCATCGGCGGGGAGCGCGACGGCGGCGTCGATGGGCGGCGCCAGCGCGGAGTCGAGATCCTCGGGGGTCAAGCTGGTGTCCCGGGTGCCGGCGTCGGTGACCGGCTGGTCCTTGCCGGCGTCGGGCTCCAGGCTGGGCAGGCTGTTGCCGGCGCTGGCGCAGCCGAGCGCGACCAAGGCGGGCACGAGCAGGACGACGAGGACGGCGAGCGCTGGACGGATCGACACGGCGAGGGATTGTGCACGATCCGAGCCGCGGCGAAGTGGTTGATCTCGCGTGCGCGGACCGGGGACAAAGGTCCCAGGGTGCAAACTCCGCCGTGGACGGTTGGCCCCGGCGGCAGGGTTTGCGCGATGCCGCCGCCGGGTGCTACACCCCGCGCCATGCGATCTCGCGTGGTGATCTCGGCGCTGCTCGTGACGGCGCTGACACAGGGTGCGTGGGCCAAGGCGCCCGCGAAGGCGAAACCCGAAGCGGCGCCCAGCCTGAAGTACCAGGCCTTCGAGCTGCCCAACGGCCTGCGCGTGCTGGTGCACGAGGATCACGCCACCCCGCAGGTCGCGGTGGTGACCTGGTTCCGCGTCGGCTCCAAGGACGAGCGGCCCGGGCGCACCGGCTTCGCGCACCTGTTCGAGCACATCATGTTCAAGGGCTCGGCGCACGTGCCCGACGGCAAGCTCGACGTGCTGCTCGAGGGCGCCGGCGGCTGGTCGAACGCCTTCACCTCCAGCGACATGACGGTGTACCAGAACGTCGCGCAGTCGAACTTCCTGGGCATGACGCTGTGGCTGGACGCCGACCGCCTGGCCGGGCTGACCGACACGCTGGATCAGGCCAAGCTCGACAACCAGCGCGACGTGGTGCGCAACGAGCGCCGCCAGAGCTACGAGAACGCCCCCTACGGCATGGCCGAGCTGCTCAACCTGGAGCAGCTGTGGCCCAAGGACTTCGGCTACCACTGGAGCACCATCGGCTATCACGAGGACCTGGTCGCGGCCTCGACCGACGACGTGAAGCAGTTCTTCGACAACTTCTACGTGCCCAACAACGCCACCATGGTGATCGCGGGCGACGTGACGCCCAAGGCGGCGCGCGCGCTGGTGACCAAGTATTTCGGCTGGATCCCGCGCGGCCCCGAGCCGGCGCGCCCGAGCTACCCCGAGCCGGCGCCGATCACCAAGGAGATCCGCATCAGCGACACCGATCAGGTCCAGGTGCCGCGCGTCTTCATCACCTTCCGCGGCCCGGTCAGCTTCAGCGCCGACGAGCCGGCGCTGGATCTGGCCGCCGACGTGCTGGCCGCGGGCAAGTCGAGCCGCCTGTACGAGCGCCTGGTCTATCGCGAGCGGCTGGCCCAGGACGTCGAGGCCGGCTTCTCGGGCGAGGAGCTGGGCGGCAACTTCCAGGTCGTGGCCACCTGCAAGCCGGGCGTGGCGCCGGCCAAGCTGATCGCCGCCATCACCGAGGAGCTGGCCACCCTGGGCAAGACCCCGCCCGCGGCCGACGAGCTGTCACGCGCGCAGAACGCCCACGAGGCCGCCTTCCTGCGCGGCCTGGAGCCGGTGATGTCACGCGCCATCCAGCTGGCGCAGTATGCGGTGCAGGCGGGCGACGCGAACTATCTCGGCAAGGACCTGGCGCGCTATCGCGCGGTGACGCCCGAGGCGATCAGCGCGGCGGTCAGCAAGTGGCTGGCGCCGACCGCGCGCGTGGTGCTGACCATCTCGCCGGAGCCCAAGCCGGTCAAGCCGCCGCCGGTCAAGAAGCCGGTGGCCAAGCCGGTGGTCAAGCCGACGCCCGTGAAGGGAGGCAAGTGATGCGCAGCGGCAAGCGGATGAGCCTGGTGAGCCTGAGCAGTGCGACGGCGGCGGCGCTGCTGCTGGTGACGGCGACCGGAGCCAGCGCGCGCAACGCGCCGTGGGACAAGTCGGGCATCAAGGACTGGGCCGCGGTGCCCGCGCCGGGGGCCGAGCCGAAGTGGCAGGCGCCCAAGGCGCAGCACTTCACGCTGAAGAATGGCCTGCGCGTGGTGGTCATCGAGAACCACCGCCTGCCCGTGGTCGCCTTCGAGCTGGTGGTCAACCACGCCGGCAGCGCGGCCGATCCGGCCGGCAAGGCCGGGCTGGCGTCGTTCACCGCCGATCTGCTCGACGAGGGCACCGGTGATCTCGGCGCGCTGGCCATCTCGGAGCGGCTGGATCAGCTGGGCGCCGAGGCTGGCTTCGCCACCAGCAGCGAGGCGGCCTGGGGCAGCCTGTCGTCGCTCACGCGCACGCTGGATGACAGCTTCGACCTGTGGGCGCGCATGATCACCGCGCCGGCCTTCGCCGACGCCGAGGTCAAGCGCGTGCACGCCGACCGCATGACCTCGCTGGCGCTGCGCCGCGACCGCCCGCGCGAGATCGCGTCGCTCTTGCTGCAAGGCGCGCTGTTCGGGCCCGACAGCGCGTATGGCCACCCGGGCGCGGGCTGGGCCGCCGACCTCGGCAAGCTGGGCGCCGCCGACGCGCGCGCGTTCTACCAGGCGCGCTGGACGCCGGCCAACGCCATCCTGGTGGTGGCCGGGGACATCACGCGCAAGCAGCTGGAGCCGCGCCTGACGCGCCTGGCGGCGTGGCAGGGTGCCAGCGCGAGCGACGCGGCCCAGGCCGCCGTCCCGGTACCGGTCAGCGGCGGCCCGCGCCTGCTGGTGGTCGATCGACCGGGTGCCGAGCAGACCGATCTGCGCATGGGGCTGGCGGTGTTTCCGCGCACCGACGCGCGCTACGCCAAGTTCGAGGTGCTGCGGACCATCCTGGGCGACGGCTTCACCAGCCGCCTGGTGCAGCGCCTGCGCGAGCAGCTGGGCTACACCTACGGCATCGCGGCGCGGGTCGACTGGCGGCGGGCGCCGTCGCCGTTCACCATCGCCAGCGCGCTGGTCAGCCCCAAGACCATCGAGGGCATGGGCGAGATCACCGGGATCGTGGACGCGCTGGCCAAGACCGCGGTGCCGGCCGACGAGCTCGACAAGGCCAAGCTGAACATCGTGCGCGCGTTCCCGCAGCAGTTCGAGACCAACGAGGGCATCGCCAGCGCGTACGCCGAGCTGGCCATCTTCGGGCTGCCCGACAGCTGGTTCGCCAGCTACGTGGCGGCGGTGCGCAAGGTGACCGCCAAGGACGTACAGGAGCTGGCGGCCGCGCTGCTGCCGGTGGGCGGCATGAAGGTCGCGCTGGTCGGTGACCTGAAGCTGCTGGGGCCGGGGCTGGGCAAGCTCGGGCTGGGAGACGCGGTGGAGTTCGACGCGGATGGGCTGGCGCCGCTGAAGAAGAAGTAGAGCCTGTTGTCTTTCTTCTAGCGGGGCTCGGGATCGATGGGGGTAGACGACGCGATGACGGGGAGATCCTCGATCATGCGCGGCGGGGGCGGCTCCTCGGGGAGGTGATCGCCGAAGGTGCCGTCCATCAGCTTGCCGATCATCTCGGTGTTGGGGATGCGCGCGGCGAAGTCGTGCCAGACGCGCTGATCGTTCTCGCAGCTGTACAGGCGACAGATCAGCGGGCGCGCCTCGAACACGCCGCAGCGGCCCGAGGGGCGCTCCTGGTGCACGCAGTGGCCCTCGGCGTTCTTGCGGATCCAGTACGGGCGGCCGTGATCCCAGCGCACGATCCCCTCCTGGATGTCCTTCACCTGCAGGGCGTGCTCGAGGTAGCAGCACACGCCCTTGCACAGGTGCATGCGGGCGTCGCAGTCGACCGGGGTCATGGTCTGGGCGTACTTGTCGCGCGGGTCGCCGTTGAGTGACAGCTGGACCTGCTTGGACCAGTGCCGGTCCTTGAGCGACTCCTTGACCCGGGTGTTCATCTCGCGCAGCTCGGCCTGGGTGCACAGGCCCTTCTCCATCATGAGTTCCAGGGCCGAGAACACCCAGGCGGCCAGGTCGTGGACGCGCTCCAGGGTGTTGATCTCGGCGGCGTGGGCGTGCAGCGCGCTGCGATCGAGCTGGCGGTCGAGCTCGTGCGCCCAGCCGTCGTCGATCACGGGCAGGTGGCGCTTGGGCTTGGCGGGTTCGTCGGCCATGCGCCAGCGTACCCGATCGGCTATCGTTGTCGCCATGTCAGGCGGTTCCCCTTCCGACACCGAGCTGCGCGGCGCCGTGCAGGAGCTGACCGGGGCGCTCATCGAGCTGCACCGCGCCGCGATGAACGCCGCCACGACCGCGTTCGAGCAGGAGCGCGGCGCCGTGGGCACGCGGCTGCGCCTGCTCGAGCTCCTCATGCACGACCCCTTCTTCGCCTGGCTGCGCCCGCTGTCGGGGCTGATGGCCGCCATCGACGAGGGGCTGGACGACCCCGAGCCCATCGATCACACCGTGGCCGCCGACGCCCGCGCCATCGTCGAGCACCTGCTGGATCCGCCCGAGGGCGCCGCGCGCGAGCTGGCCGACGGCCTGGCCGTGCTGCTGCAGCGCGAGGCCGACGTGGTGCTGGCCGCGGGTGCGCTGCGCAAGGTGCTGGCCAGGTTGCCGCGCCATCCGCCCGGCAGTCACCACGAGGCGCACACGCGCTGGCACGCCCGCCATCGCCCGCGCCCGCACCCGCGCCGCCAGGCCTGACCTCGGGCCCCAGGCCCGGCTGTCCTACGGGCAGCTCAGCTGCACCGGGATCGGGATGGCGCTCTCGGCCACGCTGGCGGTGCCCAGCTGGGCGGAGTCGTTGCGACCCCAGCACGACACCCCGGCGCGGCGCAGCACACAGGTGAAGTCGTCGCCCGCCGAGACCTCGACGGCGTCGCCGATGGCGGGCACCTCGAGCGGCGTGCGCGACCGGTTGTCGCCCGCGATGGGCGGCTGCCCGAGCTGCGACGCCGTGTTGTCGCCCCAGCACAGCACCTTGCCGGCGTCGGTGACCGCGCAGGTGTGCTGGCCGCCCGCTGCCAGGCTGACCACCGGGGGCAGCGCGCTGATGCGCATCGGGGTCGCGCGTGAGGCCGTGAAGTCGCCCAGCTGACCGCGCCCGTTGTCGCCCCAGCACCAGACCTCGGTGCCCACCAGGGCGCAGCTGTGCTGGCCGCCCAGCGCCAGCCTGGTCGCGCCGGTGATGCCGGCGACCTGCATCGGGACCAGGCTGTCGGTGGCCGGCGTGCGCCCGAGCTGCAGCCCGTCGTTGTCGCCCCAGCAGGTCACCGCGCCGCCCGCGATGAGCGCGCAGGTGTGGTACTGGCCGGCGACCAGCGCGGTGGCCCCGGTGACCGCGACCGGGGCGACGTTGACGCTCCAGGTCCGGTTGGGCTCGGTGACCGGGGTGGCGTAGCCGACCTGGGCCTCGTCGTTGGCGCCGGTGCAGTAGATCTGGCCGCTGGCGAGCATGCAGGTGTGCCAGCGGCCCGCCGCGATCATGGTGATGCCGGTCAGCTCGGCGGCGGGCGTGCTGGTGCGCGGCGCGGCGTAGTCGCCGAAGTGGCTGGCCGTGGTGCCGTCGCCGCACTGGCCGTTGAAGTTGGCGCCCACGCACCACATGTGGCCGTCGGCATCGAGCAGGACGGTGTGCTCGGCGCCGACCTCGCCGGCGATGATGCGCGCGGTGGTCGGGGGATCGCCGCGCAGCGGCACCCCCGGCCCCAGCGACGGGCGCCCGCCGAGCTGGTTGTAGCCGTCACGGCCCCAGCACCACGCGCTGCCGTCGTCCCGCACGACGCAGCTGTGCGTCACGCGTGAGGCCAGGCGCGAGTAGCAGGCCGCGTTGCCGCCATCGAGCACCGGGGTCGCGGCGTCGATGTCGAGCCGGTCGACCAGGTCGCCGTCGCTGACGGCGGCGTCGGGCAGCGCGGCGTCGATGCCGGGGTCGTCGCCCACGCAGGTGCCGCCGCGCGGCGACAGCGGGGCCCAGCGCCCGCGCGGGCAGGCCGGATCGGGGAAGCTGCAGAAGCCCTCGGGCTCGCAGGTGCCGGTGACGGCGCCACGGACGCACTGGGCAGCGGCGCCGCAGCGATAGCTCTGGGCGTCCACGCAGCCGGCGAGCCCTACCGCCAGCAGCGCGCACAGGGAGAGACGAGCGCCAGAACGCATCGAGATCAGGATATCATCGCTTCATGCGACGCATCGTGATGGGGGTCCTGCTGGCGGGGCTGGCGCTGGCGGGCAGCTGCAAGGCCGAGGTCTCGTGCGGCAAGAAGCGCGAGAGCGTGCAGAGCGCGCTCGAGCCCAAGCTGGAGGAGCTGCTGGGCGTCCCGGTCGAGGCCATCGTGTGCCCGAAATCGAGCGGCAAGCAGGGTGACACCATGGTGTGCACGACCACGGCCGAGGGCGTGCCCTTCAGCATCGACGTCAGCTTCGACAGTGACAACCACTTCCAGCTGGCCACCCGCGGCATCGTGGTGGGCAGCGCGGCGGAGAAAGCGGTGGCGCGCCGGCTCGAGGAGGCCCAGCTGGTGGCCACCAAGGTCGACTGCGGGGCCAAGGTGCGCGCCATCGTCGTGGGCGACAGCTTCACCTGCGCGGCCACCGTGGGCAGCGAGGTCAAGACCGTGCGCGTGACCATGAACGACGACAGCGGCAGCGTAAACATGACGCTGGAGTGATGTTGTTGTGAGCCAGCTCGCTCGGGTTCATGATGCCGCCATGAGGGGGCTCGTGATCGGCGCGCTGCTGGCCGTGGCCACGGCGGCGGGATGCAGCTTCGACTCCAGCGGCAACGGCAAGGCTGGCGATGGCGGGGCGCCGCGCGACATGGGCGTCAGCCTCGATGTGGCCAGCGGCCCGATCCTGGTGGTGACGACGTCGACGGTGCCGGGCGGCGAGGTCGACCTGACCGCCGAGGGCACGCTGGACTGGCTGCACCTCGGGCTGGCCGACAAGAGCGACCAGAACCACAAGCAGCAGGGCGGCCTGCAGCTGACGCCCCTGCTGGTGGGCGGCGGCGAGAAGCGGGTCATGCAGCAGGTCACCTTCACCTGGACCGACGGCACGCCGCGAGGCAGCGCCAGCACCCAGGCCGCGGTGGGCAACGAGAGCGTCGACCGCGGCGTCACCATCCTGGCGCCGGCGGGGCCGGAGACGCGCCACCTCAAGATCTATGTCGCGGGTGACAACGCCCGCGGGCGCATGCGCGTCACGCTGAGCGGCAACCCGGTGCCGCCGTACCAGGACGAGGTGTTCGACTTCGACAGCGCGTTCGCCGGGGTCTACGACATCACGTACCGCGGCGCGGTCGGGCAGGTGCTGACCGCGACCTACACCGCCGCCACCGAGCCGGGCGGCGGGGGTCACATCGCCGTGGCGGCCGCCACGCTGCGGTGATACGACGCGCTCGTGAAGCTGAGCGCTGAAGAGGTCGCGACCTGCATCCGCGTGCTGGAGCTGGCGCTGGAGCAGCGCGGCCTGCTCGGCGAGCTCGACGACGACACCCGGCGGCGCCTGCTGGAGGCGGCCGGGCGGCTGACCCGGCCGGCGCGCCACGAGCTCAAGCAGCTGGCCAAGACGCTGCGTCGCAAGCGGCGCAAGCAGCGCCGCGCCCACGATGCCCAGCTGGTGGACGCGACCGAGATGCGGACGGCGCAGCGGCAGCCGGTGTTCGCGGCGCCGGCGGAGCGCGCGGTCGCGGAGGACCGGTCGGAAGATGAGACAGCAGAGGGCCGGACAGCAGAGGACCGGACAGCTCCTCCTCAGGCTGCGCCTCAGGAGGAGCTGAAATACTCGCGCAATTGCTACGTCTGCAAGAGCGAGTTCCGGCGCCTGCACTTCTTCTATGACCAGATGTGTCCGCCCTGCGCCGAGCTGAACTATGCCAAGCGCACCCAGAGCGCGGCGCTGGAGGGGCGCATCGCGGTGGTCACCGGGGCACGCCTGAAGATCGGCTATCACGTGGCGCTGAAGCTCCTGCGCGCGGGGGCCCGGGTGGTGGTCACGACGCGGTTCCCGCACGACGCCGCCGAGCGCTTCGCGCGCGAGGCCGACTTCGAGGCCTGGCGCACGCGGCTGCAGGTCTACGGGCTGGATCTGCGCCACACACCCAGCGTCGAGCTGTTCGCGGCGCACCTGGCGGCGACGCTGCCCCACGTCGACTACCTCATCAACAACGCGGCGCAGACGGTGCGGCGGCCGCCGCCGTTCTATGCCCACCTGCTGCCGCGCGAGCGCGCCGAGTCGGCGACCCTGGGCGCCGGGGCGGCGGCGCTGCTGGCCGGGCACGAGCGCCTGACCGGGGAGCTGCGCGCCGCGGCGGCGCTGCCGGCGGGCGGCGCGGCGAGGGCCGACGCGCTGGTCGCGGGTGCGGGTGGCGCGGCGCCGGGCGGCGGCGGCGGCGGCGTGGTGGCCTGGCACGGCGGCGGCGGCTCGGGCGTCGGGCTGTGGA
Organism: Polyangia bacterium; assembly: GCA_044229835.1. Lineage (GTDB taxonomy): Bacteria > Myxococcota_A > Polyangia > Haliangiales > JADYYK01 > JADYYK01. Next base: position 57,821 of record JBGASF010000020.1, read on the forward strand.
ACTCGGCGGAGCTGACCCAGCTGCCGTGCGCCGAGGCCGACGAGCCCGCGGTGCCCCCGGGCGTGGCCGCCTTCCCGGCCGGCGAGGTCGACCAGGACCTGCAGCAGATCGACCTGCGCCAGCACAACACCTGGCGCCTGACCCTGGCCGAGGTGCCGGTGCCCGAGCTGCTCGAGGTCCACCTGGTCAACGCGGTGGCGCCCTTCGTGCTGGCGGCGCGCCTGCGGCCGCTGCTGGAGAGGAGCCCGCTGCCGCGGCGCCACGTCGTCAACGTCTCGGCCATGGAGGCGCAGTTTTCGCGGCGCAAGAAGACCGACAAGCACCCGCACACCAACATGGCCAAGGCGTCGCTCAACATGATGACGCGGACCTCGGCGCCCGACTATCTCGAGGCCGGGATCTACATGAACAGCGTCGACACCGGCTGGGTCACCGACGAGGACCCGCTGCTGCACGTGGCGCGCAAGCAGCACATCCACGACTTCCACCCGCCGCTCGACATCGTGGACGGCGCGGCGCGCGTGCTGGATCCCATCTTCGACGGCGAGCGCACCGGCACCCCGCCGAGCGGCGTGTTCTTCAAGGACTACCGCTCGGTGCCCTGGTAGGCAGCAGCGGCCGCCGGGCCGCGGCCGCGGGCGCGGCGACGCCTCAGGCGCGACCGTAGACCGGCAGCGCGGCGCCCGAGACGTCGCGCGCGGCGTCCGAGAGCAGGAAGCCAATGACCGCCGCCAGCGAGCCCGGGGTGACCCAGCGCGCGGCGTCGGCCTCGCCCATGGCGGCGCGGTTGGCGGCGGTGTCGATCACGCTGGGCAGCACCGCGTTGATGCGCACCCCGTGCGGCGTGGTCTCGGCGGCGACCGCCTGCGCCAGCGCCACCGCGCCGGCCTTGGCCGCCGCGTAGGCCGCGGCGTTGGCGCTGGTCCACGGCTGCGCCGCGGCGCGCGACCCGATGACCACGATGCTGCCCGCCTTGCGCGCGACCATGCCCGGCACCAGCGCCGCCAGCGCCGCGCGCACGGTCTCGAGGTTGGAGTCCAGCATGGCGCGCCACTCGCCTCCGCCCCCGGCGTGCAGCGGCTTGCCGCCCTGCCAGCCGCCGGCGATCAGCACCGCGCCGGTGGGCGCGCCATGGCGCTGCTCGATGGCCGGCAGCGCCGCGGCCCAGGCGGCGTCGTCGCCGGCGTCCCCGGTGTGCGCGCTGAAGCTGGGCCCCAGCTCGGTCTCGAGCGCGGCCATGCGCGCCGCGCCGCGCGCCGGCTCCAGCGCCGCCACCGCGTGCCCACTGCCGATGAGCGCGCGCACCACGGCCCCACCCAGCGCTCCGCCTGTCCCGGTCATCACGATGGTCGACATGGCGACGACGATAGCGCGGCTTCACGGCCACCGGGGGCGGCCTGTGCGTTCACGGTGCGTCAGTCGGGTCCCAGCCGGTGTGCAGGTCCTCTTCCAGCTGATCGAGGGCGGCGGCGTGGGGGCCGAGGGCGAAGTCGAACAGCGCGGCGTTGTCGCGGATGCGCGCCTCGGTGACCGACTTGGGCAGCGGCACGGTGTTGCGCTCCAGGGCCCAGCGCAGCAGGACCTGCGCGGGCGTGCGCCCGAGGGCACGGGCGGCGGCGACCACGACGGGGTGGCCCAGGCGCAGCCCCTGGGTCAGCGGGCTGTAGGCCTCCACGGTGATGCCCTCGCGGGCGCACAGGGCGCGCACGGCGCGCTGCTGCAGGAACGGTGACACCTCGATCTGGTTGACGGCGGGGCGGACGCGGCAGGCGGCCAGCAGCTCCTCGAGGTGCGGCACCATGTAGTTGGAGACCCCGATGGCGCGCACCAGCTTGCGCTGGTGCAGCTCCTCCATGGCGCGCCAGGTCTCGAGGCGCAGGCCGCGCACCGGCCAGTGCACGAGGTAGAGGTCGACGTAGGCCAGGCCCAGGCGGCCCAGCGACTTCTCGCACGCGGCCAGGGTGCGCGCGTGGCCATGGTCGCTGTTCCACAGCTTGGTGGTCACGAACAGGTCGCCGCGCGGCAGGCCGCTGGCTGCGATGGCACGGCCGACGCTGTCCTCGTTGCCATATATTGACGCAGTGTCAATATGTCGATAGCCGAAACGCAGGGCTGCGGCGACGGCGTCCTCGGTCTCGCGGCCGTGGCGGGCCTGGTAGACGCCGAAGCCGAGCCAGGGCATGTCGACGCCCGGGGCGATGGTCACGCGCGAGGACAGGGTGGCGTCGGGCGGGAAGGTCGCGGCCATGGCTGCATGGTACCCTGCGGTGGTGCAGCTCGACCTGAGGACCGTCGATCTCGGTGGCCCGGTCACCTACGCGGAGCTCGGCGGCCGCGGCCGGCCCATCGTCTGTGTGCATGGCCTGGGCGGCAACATCCTGAACTGGGCCGTGCTGGCGCCGCTGCTGGGGCGGCTGGGGCGCGTGGTGGCGCTGGATCTGCCGGGGTTCGGGCGCAGCCCGCTGGCGGGACGCAGCACCCGCATCGGCGATCAGGCCCGGGTGCTGGCGCGCTTCCTGGGGCAGATCGGGCAGCCCGCCATGCTGCTGGGCAGCTCGATGGGCGGGCTGATCGCGCTGCGGGTGGCGGCCGCGCAGGTGGCCATGGACCGGCTGGTGCTGCTGGCGCCGGCGCAGCCGCCGCCGCGCGGCACGCTGCGGCGCACGCCGCCCGCGATGATCGCGCGCGGGTTGCTGGCGCTGCTGCCCGGCGTGGGCGAGCTGATGTGGCGGGGCGCCATGCGGCGGCCGGCCGAGGAGCAGCTCGCGGCCACCATGCGCCTGGTGTGTCACCAGCCGTCGCGCCTGCCGGCCGCGCTGCTGGAGGCGCAGCGCACCCTGCTGGCCGAGCGCGCCCCGCGCCCGGAGTCGGGCGTCGCCTTCCTGCAGGCGACGCGCTCGGTGGCCATCGCCCTGATGCAGCGCAGGCGCTATGCCGAGATGGTGGCGGCGGTGCGGGTGCCGACGCTGCTCATCCAGGGTCGCCAGGACAAGCTGGTGTCGGTCGAGGCCAGCCGGGCCATGGCCCGGGCGCGGCCGGACTTCACGCTGCACGAGATCGACGATGTCGGCCATGTGCCGCAGATGGAGCTGCCCGGAGCGGTGATGGCGGCGCTGGAGGCCTGGCTGGCCTGAACGGACGGCTGGAAGTCGAGCTCCGCTCGCCGGAACCGGAGCCGGACGGCTGGAAGTCGAGCTCCGCTCGACCGGAACCGGAGCCGGACGGCTGGAAGTCGAGCTCCGCTCGACTTCCAGCCGATTTCATGGCAACAGGGTGGGTCGCGATGGCCACCGAAGCACATACCCGCCTGCGGGACCTCATGTCCCGGCGTCCCGTCATCCTGGCGCCGATGGAGGACGTCTCCGACGGCGTGTTCCGCGCCCTGTGTCGCACCCTGGGCGCCGAGCTGTGCGTGACCGAGTTCGTCAACGCCGAGGGGCTGCTGCGCGGCTGCCGCACCGCCAGGCGCAAGATGGTGCTCGAGGCCGACGATCGCCCGACCGCGATCCAGATCTACGGCTCGGACCCCGGGCGCCTCGCCGAGGCCGCCGCGCTGGCCGAGGCCTCCGAGCCCGCGTTCATCGACATCAACTGTGGCTGCTGGGTGCCCAAGGTCTCGGGTCGCGGCGCCGGCGCCGGCTGGCTGCGCAAACCGCAGAAGATGGTCGAGATGGCCCGCCTCATCGTGGGCATGGTCGGCCTGCCGGTCACCGTCAAGACCCGCATCGGCTGGGGCCCCGAGTCGGAGATGCCCATCATCGATCTGGCGCGCCGCCTGGAGGACGTCGGCGTGTCCGCGCTGACCATCCACTGCCGGGTCGCGCAGGTCGGCCACTCCGGCCCCGCCGACTGGAGCTGGGCGCGCCGCGCCCGCGAGGTCGTCTCCATCCCGGTCATCGTCAACGGCGACGTGCGCTCGGGCGCCGACGCCGAGCGCGCCCTGGCCGAGACCGGCTGCGCCGGCGTCATGGTCGGTCGCCAGGCCATCGATCACCCCTGGGTCTTCCGCGAGGCGCGCGCGCGCCTCGACCGCGGCATCGATCTGCCCGGGCCGACCCCGGCCGAGCGCTTCGCCCTGTGCCGCGCCCACCTGCGCGCCAACGTCGCCGAGCGCGGCCTGCCCTACGGGGTGCGCGTGACGCGGCGCCACCTGGCCGGCTACCTGCGCGGGCTGCCCGACGCCGCGGCGCTGCGGCGCACCCTGCTGGTCGAGGACTCGCTCGACCGCTGCCTCGAGATCCTCGACGCCGCCGAGGCGGCGCTGGAGCGGCGCGTCGCTGCCTGAGCCGTGCGCGGCGTCGGCCTGATCGGGATCGGGGTCCACGGTGCGCGCTATGCGCGCCACCTGCTGGCCGGTGACGTCGCGGGTGCGCGCCTGGTCGCGGTGTCGCGCCGCGACGAGGCGGCCGGGCGTCGCGCCGCCGCCGAGTGGGGCGTGCGCTGGCTGGCCGCGGCCGACCTCGTGGCCGACCCCGCCGTCGACGTCGTCGTGCTCGCCGTCGAGCCCGGCCATCACCGCGCGCTGGTGACCGCGGCCCTGCGCGCGGGCAAGCCGGTGCTGGTCGAGAAGCCGCTGGCCCCGACCGGCGCCGATGCGCGCGCGCTGCTGGCCGAGACGCGCAGCACCGGGGTGCCGCTGGGGGTCGCGCACACGCTGCGCTACAGCCAGGTCGCGCGGGCGCTCTACACGCGGGCACGCGCCGGCGCCATCGGCGCGCTGCACTCGCTGTCGCTGGCGCAGCACTTCGAGCCCAGCAGCCACGCCTGGCTCGACGACCCCGCGGGTGGCGGCTCGGTGCTGAACACCGGCGTGCACCTCATCGATCTGGTGCGCTGGCTGAGCGGCGCCGAGGTGCTGCGCGTGTCGGCCGAGAGCGCGCGGCGGGTGACCCGGCGCACCGAGGACGTCTTCGCCGCGGTGCTGCGCCTCGGCGGCGACCGGCTGGCCACGCTGAACACCTCGCGGGTCAGCACCGGCCGCAGCGGCCGCATCGAACTGGTGGGCGAGACCGGCCAGCTGTGCGGCGACCATGTCAGCGGCACCCTGGCCGAGGTGCGCGGCCGCGCCACCGCGCAGCTGGACCCCGGGCCGCCGGTGGCCACGGTGGCCGCGGCGCTGGCCGACTTCGTGCGCGCGCTGGACGCGGGCGCGCCGCCGCCCATCGACGCCCTGGAGGGCGCACGCAACGTGCTGGTGGTCGAGGCCTGCCTGCGCTCGGCGGCGCAGGGCGGACAGTCGACCGCGGTCGAGACCGTGGCATGAGCCTGCTCGAGCAGATGGCCGCGCTGGGCGCGCCGCGCGTGCTGGCGCTGGCCGAGCCCGAGGTCGGGCTGCGCGCGCTCATCGTGCTCGACGACGTCACGCTGGGGCCGGCCGCGGGCGGCGTGCGCACGCGCGACTATCCCGACGAGGTCAGCGCGCTGGCGGACGCCGCGGCGCTGGCGCGCGCGATGACGGTGAAGTGTGCGCTGGCGGGCCTCGCCGCGGGCGGCGGCAAGGCGGTGCTGTGGCCGCCGCCCCCGGCGCTGCGCAGCGCGGCCTTCGAGCGCCTGGGCGCGCGCATCGAGGAGCTCGGCGGGCTGTTCAGGACGGCGGGCGACCTGGGCACCGGGGCGGCCGATCTGGCGGCCATGGCGCGCAGCACGCGCTTCGTGCACACCGAGGAGCGCGCGCTGGCCGGTGCGGTCGCGCGCGGCCTGGTCGGCTGCCTGCGCGCCTGCGTGCGGGTGCGTGACGGCGCGGGAGCGCACGACCTCGCCGGGCTGCACGTGGCGGTGCAGGGCGCGGGCGCGATCGGCGCCGCGGTGGCGCGCGCGCTGGCGGCCCACGGCGCCCGCCTCACGCTGGCCGACATCGATGCCGCGCGCGTCGGCGCGCTGGCCGACGAGCTGGGCGCCCGCGTGGTCGCGCCGGGCGCGCTGCTCGCGACCGCGTGTGACGTGCTGGCGCCGTGCGCCGTGGGCGGCGTCATCGGGCCGACCGAGGCGGCCGCGGTGCGCGCCTTCGCCATCTGCGGCGCGGCCAACAACGTGCTCGCGGGGGCGGACATCGCGGCGCTGCTGGCCGAGCGCGGCGTGCTGGTGGTGCCCGATCAGCTGGCCTCGGCCGGCGCCGTCATCGAGGGCATCGCCGACACCGTGATGGGGCTCGACGCGACGGCGCGGCTGGCGCTGATCGATCAGCTGGGCGCCACCGCCGAGGAGGTCCTGCGCGCGGCGCGGAGCAGCGGGCGGTCGTCACACCAGGTCGCGCTGGAGCGCGCCCACGCCATCCTGCGCGCAGCAGCTCAGGGCAAGGCCCAGGCCGCACGCAAGGCCTGATGGCTGCGCTGCGGCAGCAGCACATAGACCGGGTGCGCCGCCGGCTCGAGCCCCGCCAGCAGCTCGGCCAGGGCGTCGTGCGCCAGCGCGGTGCAGCCGACGGTGGCGCTGCCCGCGCCGGTCCACACATGGAAGAAGATGCAGCTGCCCGCGCCCGGCGTGGTCGCGCTGGTGTTGTGCCCGACCACCAGCCCCAGCGCGTGCAGCTCGTCGCTGCGCAGCATGTCCTCGGCCGAGCTCCAGTCGGCCGGGACGCGGCTCTCGTCGACCAGCTGGTTGTAGTGGCTGGAGCGCGGGTCGTCGACACAGCGCAGCGTCGGCGTCGCCGCCAGCCACGACCAGCGCAGCCCGGCCGGCGGCGCCGTGGTGCCGAAGCCAGTCAGGATGCTGAAGGCGCCCGCGGGCGCACGGCCGTCACCCTCGACCTTGAGCGGATCGCTGACCGGCGCGCCGGGCGGCGCCCCGACTCCGTGCAACCCACGCCCCCACGCCAGCCCGGCATAGCCGACCACGCCGGGCCAGTGCGCGCGCAGCCGCCATGGCCCGCCCGCGACGCGGGTGTACCAGGACAGCTCGATCTGGGTGGCGTCCCAGTCCGCCCCGATGCCCACCACCAGCTGCAGCGTGTCGGCCCCGATCGGGCTCCCACTCCCACTCGTGCCCGTGCCCGTGCCCGTGCCCGTGCTCGTGCTCCCACTCGTACTCGGGCTCGGGCTCGGCACCGCCTTGCTGCCCGCCCCCGTCTTGCCACACGAGGCCAGCACCCCCGCGACCACAATCAGCCCCCACTTCACGCCCCGAGTCTGGCACACCCCGCCCGCCGCGCTATTGTCCCTGCATGCCCTCCCCCACCGCGCCTCTCCCGGTCACCGTGCTGACCGGCTTCCTGGGCGCCGGCAAGACCACCCTGCTCCGCCGCGTCGTGCGCGAGCTGCCCGACGCCCGCATCGGCCTCCTCATCAACGAGATGGGCCCGGCCGGGATCGACCCCACCATGGCCAACGAGCGCCTCATCGAGCTCGGTCAGGGCTGCGTGTGCTGCGTGCAGAACGTCGACCTGGTCGCCGCCCTGCACGAGCTGTCGGCCCGCGGCGATCTGCACCGCATCGTGGTCGAGACCACCGGCCTGGCCGACCCGATGCCGCTGACCTGGACCCTGGAGCGCCCCGATCTGGCCCACCTGGTCCGCCTCGACGGCGTCATCACCGTGGTCGACGCCGCCAACTTCGGCCTCACTGACGTCGAGGAGTGGCGCGCCCAGGTCTCCAGCGCCGATCTCATCGTGCTGTCCAAGCTCGATCTGGTGCCGCCCGAGGTCGCCGCCCGCACCCGCGACGCCGTGCTCGCGCTGCAGCCTCACGCCCGCCTGCTCGACGCCGCCAGCGCACCCGCGACCCTCCTCCTCGATCCCACCCCCGACGTCATCGCGGCCCCGGCGCCCGCCGGCCCCGGCCCCGACCACGGCACCGACCCCGACGCCGACCGCGGCCCCGACCACGCTCACCCCGACGACCACGCTCACCCCGACGACCACGACCACGCCGCCACCTGCACCGACCCCAGCCACGATCACTCCAGCCACGCCGCAGCTCCCGCCGGCCTGCCCCTGGCCCGCCATTCCGACTTCCGCAGCTTCGCCTTCTCGCACCCCGCCCCGGTCAGCTACGACGCAAGCCGCCTCGAGGACCTGCTCGAGGCCCTGCCCCCCGAGGTCTTCCGCGCCAAGGGGATCGCCCGCACCGCCACCGGCTGGCTCGCCTTCCAGGCCGTCGGCGGCCGCCTGCACACCGACACCGACGCCGCCGCGCCCGCCCATGGCGAGAGCCGCCTGGTCTTCTTCGGCCGCGGCCTCGACGGCGCCGCCCTGGCCGCCCGCCTGGCGGCTTGCCAACATCCACGTTCCGGGTAATCTCGCGTCGCTTTGTCCGCCCCCGACGCCCCAGCCCCGTCCGACCCCGCAACCGCGCCCGCGCCCGCCGCCCCCGCCGCTCCCGCGCGCCAGCTGCGCATGTTCGGCATCAAGGACATCTTCACCACCATCAACGTCATGGGCGGCGCCATCGCCATCTGCCTGTGCATCGACAACCGCCCCTTCGCCGCCGGGATCGCCATCATGCTGGGCTACCTGTGCGGCGACGCCATCGACGGCATGGTCGCGCGCAAGCTGGGCACCCAGAACGAGTTCGGCGCCGAGTACGACACCATCGCCGACCACCTGGCGCACTGCATCGCCCCCGGCGCCATCGTCTACACCGTCTACCGCAGCGCCGACCTCGGCCTCAGCCCGCGCGTCACGCACTGGCTGGCCATCGCGCTGGGCAGCTCCATCATGGTTGCGGCGTCGATCCGCCACGCGCGCAACATCATCCACCCCGTCAAGTTCAAGGGGATCTGGGCCGGGCTGCCGCGCTCGGTGCTCGGCTTCATGGCGCTGGCTTATGCCAACTCGCGGCTGTTCACCACCGGGCCCGGCGGCCTGTGGGTCGGCGTGGTGCTCATCCCGCTGCTCGGCGTCGCGACCCTGACCTACCTGCCGTTCCCCAACCACCACATGGCGCGCAAGTTCCAGTGGTACACGCGCCTGGCCATCAGCCTGTTCCTGCTCAGCACCATCGGCGTCCTGGTGTTCTACCCGGACCTGGTGTTCGACGTCTTCTTCTTCTGGATGTTTGGCTACTCGACCGGGGCCTGGATCACGCTGACCCCCGAGGAGCGCAAGAACTTCCGCGCCGCGGTCCGTCTCGCCCTCGCGACCAAGCCGGCCAAGTAGCCCGGCCGCGCTGGCGCCGCGCGCCGCCATCCCGCATCCTCAGCGCATGCGAGCTCCGGCGCGTGCGTGTGCGTGGGTGGCCCTCCTGTCCCTTTGCGCCTGCGAGCGCATGCCCGCGCGCGGCAACGGCGGCCCGGTCGGCCCCCGCGCCATCGCCGAGCGCGTCCCCGACGCCGGCCGCCCCGACGCCGCCGCGCTCATCGACCCCGGCCCCGCCACCGTGGCCGAGGGCCAGAGCTTCCCCTTCATGGTCGCGCTCGACGAGCGCAACGTGTACTGGAACACCGGCGACGCCCACCTGCGCCGCGCCGCCAAGGCCGGCGGGCCGCCGCAGGATCTCTCGGCCGAGTTCACCATCACCATCGTCCCCATCGGCGACTTCGTCGTCTACACCACGCAGCGCGCCATCAAGCGCGTGGCGCGCGACGGCAGCCGCGCCCCCGAGACGCTGGTCACGCTGCCCGAGGATCCGCTCGATCTGGTGACCGACGGCAGCCACCTCTACTTCACCATGTTCGACGGCAGCATGGTCGGCCGCATCCCGCTCGCGGGCGGCCCGGCCGAGAAGCTGCTCGCCGGCGAGCGCCACCAGACCATCGCGGTCGACGCCACCGACCTCTATGTCTCGAGCTACCGCGGCGGCACCATCCGCCGCCTGCCCAAGGCGGGCGGCACCCCGACCACGCTCATCAAGGGGCTGCGCCGGCCGCTCGGCCTGGCGCTGCACGGCGACGACCTGTTCTGGGCCAGCGAGAAGGACGGCACCATCGTGCGCATGCCCAAGCAGGGCGGCACCCCGATCGAGCTGGCCTCGGGCCAGGTCAACCAGGAGTCGATGGCCTTCAGCGCCACCCACGTGTACTGGGCCACCTGGGGTGGCACGGCCGGCTCGCACGCCCTGATGGCGGTGCCGCTGACGGGCGGCACGCCGATCGCCGTGGCCCTGAACCTCGACTCGCCCAGCGGCCTCGCCAGCGACGGCGTCAGCGTCTACATCGCCAACAAGGGCAAGGGCCGCATCGAGAAGTTCCCGCTGCTGCGCTGACTCAGCCGCGGCCGCGGTGCGGCGGCTCGAGGGCCACGCCGGCCAGCGCCTGCGCGCTGACGATGCGCTGCTCGGTGCGGAAGCCCTCCAGGTACTTGAACTCCAGGAAGTCGCCGCCCTCGACCTGGCCCATCACCAGGTGGCCGCTGTCGCGACGCCGGCGCCCGATCGCCGAGGTCTCCTGGGTTGACAGACTGTACACAATCGGGACCACTTTTCCGCCGTCGATCGCGCTGCGCGCCCGTACCGTCAGCTGATCGCCGTCGATCGCGACCTGCGACGCCACCGCGATGCGCGCGTGCGAGTTGTCGGCGAACAGCAGCTCGAAGCCATCATCGCGCACCGGCGCCGGGCAGTCGCCGATCGGGGTGTGGCCGACCACCACGCGCCGCACCCCCTGCGCGGTCAGCGCCGCGATGACCCCCGGCGGCGGCAGCTCGGGGTTCTGCAGCGCATCGGTGGTGCGGCCGTAGACCACGCTCTGCGGGTTGCCGCGGGTGCCCGGCAGCGGCGCCTGGTAGGCCACCAGCGGCCACCACGCCGGCTGCCCATCGACATCGGGCGCGCCGCTCTGGAACAGGCCGATCTGCTCGCGATACCAGCCGTTCAGCGCCGCCACCCAGGCGTCGACGTCGCGCAGCGGCGCGCGCCCCGGCACCAGCCCCAGGCTGTCCTCGGTGACGCCGCCGTGCACGAACAGCGTGGGCCCGACCCGGTAGGCCAGCTGCGACGCCGCCACCAGCTCGGCGTGCTCGCCGCCGGGCCGGCAGTCGGCCACGAAGCTGTCCACGACCTCTTCGTCGACCACCTCCGCGGGGGCCCCGCGCCGCTCCGCCGCCAGCTCGCGCCGGCGATGCTCGAAGGCGTCGCGCGCGCCCATGGTGTTGGCGAAGATCCAGCGCAGCAGCTCCGGGCGCGGCCCGCTGGCGACCTCGGCCGGCGTGCGCGGCAGCGGCTGTCCACCCAGCTCGCGCGGCAGGCGCAGCTTGTTGATGTCGCGGTTGCCCGCCAGCAGCACGACCTGGTCGGGCTGGCGCCGCTTGGCCTCCAGCAGGGTGCGCACCACGCGCCGCCCCCACGGCCCGCGGTCGACGGCGTCGCCGCCGAACACGAACAGCGCCCCTGGCGCCACCGTCAGCGCGCCGGTCACGACGTCGATCGACAGCAGGGGATTGCCGGCCGCGAAGTCGACCAGCTTGTCCCACATGCCCTCGATATCGGTCACGAACGCCACTGCCATGGCGACAGAGTACACTGCCGCGCATGGCCGGAGACCCGAGCTCCCGCATCAGCCCGACCGCGCACTACACGTCCTATGTCTGGTTCAAGCACGGCCTGTCGCACCAGGCGCTGGCGACCCGCCTGGGCGCCGGCCTGTGGCGCACCTTGCAGCCGATGAACCTGTGGTACGAGCGCTTCAGCGAGCGCCCCAGCCTGGACATGTCGCTGCTGGCGCGCCACCGCGTCATCGATCACCTGCTGGAGCGCGCCATCGTCTCGGGCGAGGTGCGCCAGGTCATCGAGGTCGCCGCCGGGCTGTCGCCGCGCGGCTATCACTTCGCGCGCCGCCACCGCGGCATCGGGCTGCGCTATGTCGAGGCCGACCTGCCCGAGATGGCCGCCCACAAGCGCCGCCTGCTCGAGGGCGCCGGCCTGCTCGGCGAGGACCACCGCGTGGTCGTGATCGACGCCCTGGCCGAGGACGGCCCCAGCAGCTTGGCCGGCGTGGCCGGGGTCCACCTCGATCCCGACCGCGGCACCGCCATCATCACCGAGGGGCTGCTGGGCTACTTCGACGAGGTGGCAGTTCGTGGCATGTGGAAGCGCTTCGCGCGCTGCCTGCGCGGCTTCCCGGGCGGCCTGTACCTGTCGGATCTCAACCTGGCCGGTGACATGGCCGCCATGCGCGGCGCGCGCATCTTCAAGTTCCTGCTCGAGACCTTCGCGCGTGGCAAGACCCACCTGCACTTCGAGCAGCCGACCGACGCCGAGCGCGCCCTGCGTGAGTGCGGCTTCGCTGCGGCGCGCGTGCACGACCCCGACGAGTTCGCCGCCATGGTCGACGTCCCCGGCGTGGGCCGACGCCACCTGGTGCGCCTGATCGAAGCCCGCGCGTAGCCCCGGCTCCGGTCCCCGCCCAGGGGACATGTCTCTGACACATGGGCCTGTCACGGTCCCAGCAGGCGGACGCGCTCCGAGGGGCTGGAACCCCCTGGGACAGGTGGAACACGGGGTGGAACGCCCGTCAGCTGTGACGGCAACGTCGTCTTGACCCGTTTTCTCCCTCGCAGGGCACCACGGATCACCCCACAGGTGGTCTGACCGCCTGCACGAGCGAACTCTGGTGCGGCCGTGGTCCGACCGATGAACCGCAAACAGCGTGGCGCACCCGTTGCACTAGCGACCAGACAAGGAAGCGAGCCCAGCCCCATGTCCCAGGTCCCCACCAGCATCGGCAAGTACACCATCATCCGGCGCCTCGCCATCGGTGGCATGGCAGAGCTGCTGCTCGCCAGCAGCGACGGCGCACCTGGCCCGGTCGTCCTCAAGCGCCCGCTGCCGCAGTACCTGCTCGACGACGAGTACCTGCGCATGTTCGTCGATGAGGCGCGCATCGCCAGCTTGCTCCGCCACGGCAACATCGCCCGCATCCTCGACGTCGGCGAGCACGAGGGCAGCCCCTTCTTCACCATGGAGTACGTGCACGGCAAGGATCTGCGCACCCTGCAGATCGCCGCCCGCCGTCGCGGCGCCGGCCTGCCGCTGCCCTACGCGCTCGAGCTGGTCATCGGCGTCGCGCGCGCGCTGCACCACGCCCACGAGCAGGTCGACGAGACCGGCACCCCGCTGGGGATCGTGCACCGCGACGTCACCCCGGCCAACGTGCTGGTCGACTTCGAGGGCGGCGTGAAGCTGATCGACTTCGGCGTGGTCAAGGCGCGCACGCGCCAGACCGAGACCCGCGCCGGCATCATCAAGGGCAAGATCGCGTACATGTCGCCGGAGCAGGCGCGCGGCATGGCGGTCGATCGCCGCAGCGACATCTATGCCCTCGGCGTGCTGCTGTACGAGCTGACCACCGGCACCCGCCTGTACAAGACCGGCAGCGACTTCGAGCTGCTGACCCAGATCACCACCGGCACCGTGCCGCCGCCGTCGTCGCGTCTGCCCGGCTACCCGGCCGCCCTGGAGGCCATCCTGATGCGCGCGCTGTCGCGGCAGCCCGACGAGCGCCACGGCAGCGCCGACGAGCTGGCGCTCGACCTCGAGGGCCTGGCCGGCGCGATGGGGATCGCGCTGGGCGGCGCCTCGCTGCGCGGCTGGCTGCGCTCGCTGTTCGCCGACGAGCTGGGGCCGGCCCCCGCGGTGATGCCACGCGCGACGCCGCCGTCGACCCCGGCGCTGTCGCGCCCGCCGACTCCGGTGCCCGCGCCGACGCGCACGCCGCGCCCGGTCACACCGGTGCCCGCGCCGCTGTCGGCGCGCCCGCTGACGCCGGTGCCCATGACCTCGCGCCCGGCACCGCGCCTGGCCACCCCGGCCCCCGCGCCCGCGCGCCAGGTCGGTGACCCGCTGCTGTCGGGCCAGGTCGCCAGCGTCGAGGTCGACGACTCGTTCGAGATCGATCTGTCGACCGAGGCCATCGACGAGTTGCCGACCAGCGACTTCCAGCGCCTGACCGCCGAGGAGCTGTACGCCCCGCTGCCCCCGCTGGTCATCAAGCATCCGCCCACGCAGGTGATGCCGGCGCGCGTGCCCGCCGTCGG
>JBGASF010000210.1:0-10799 GCA_044229835.1 Polyangia bacterium
GTTCGTCGCCATGGCTGTGCGCCCGCGCGCCGCGCGTCAGGCGTCGTCCTCGGCCGACAGGGTGACGCCGGCGGCGCCCAGCGCGCGCGCCAGCAGGCCTTGCCCGGGCACCAGCGCGCCGTCAGCCCCCCTGCGCAGCATGCGGGTGCCGCACGACGGACTCTTCTGCTTGAGCAGCGCGCGACGCGCCCCAGCCTCGCGCACCAGCAGCGCGGCCAGCTCGGCGCCCGCGAGCGCGCTGGCGGTGACGTCGGCGCCGCTGTCGAGCCGGCGCATCACGCCCTCGGCGTCGAGCTCCATGGCGGGGCGCGGGATGCCGAAGCCGGCCAGCACCTCGGGGCAGATGGGCAGCACCTCGGCGCCGGCCACGCTGGCCAGCACGCCGTCGTCGCGACGGTCCTGGCCATCCCAGCGACAGCGCTGCCCGAGCAGACAGGCCGACACCGCGACCACCGGGCGCCCCAGCGTGGCGGCCACGTGCGCGATGGCGCGGGCCTCGGCGCGCGCGGCCAGCGGCGAGCCGGCGTGCAGCGTGGCGTAGCGATCGGCCAGGGTGCGCTCGGGCTCCGGCGGCAGCACGCGCACGCGGCTGCCGCCCGCGAACAGCTCCAGGCGGCCCTCGGCCAGCCAGCGCAGCGCGCGCGGGTAGATGCGGTGCTCGACCGTGAGCACGCGCCTGGCCAGCCGCTCCTCGTCGTCGCCGGGATACACCGGCACCGGGGCCTGCGCGACGATGGCGCCCTGATCGACGCCGGCGCTGACCAGGTGCACGGTGGCGCCGGTGACGCGGGCGCCGGCGGCCAGCACGTCGCGGTGCGCATGTGCGCCCGGGAAGGCGGGCAGCAGCGAGGGATGGATGTTGAGCACGCGGCCCGGCGCGAAGGCGCCCAGGAAGCGCGGGGTCAGGATGCGCATGAAGCCGGCCAGCGCGACGGCCTCGACGCCGTGCTCGTGCAGCGCGGCCAGCACGGCGTCCTCGAAGGCGTCGCGGCCGTCGAAGCCGCGGTGGTCGACCACCACGGTAGGCTTGCCCGCGGCGCGCGCCAGCTCGACCGCGCGCACGAAGGGGCGGCTCGACACCACCACGACGACCTGGCCGGGCCCCAGCGCACCGCGCCGCTCGGCCTCCAGGATGGCCTCCAGGTTGGAGCCCCGCCCGGAGACCAGGACGCCCAGCTTCACGGGCGCGCCCCGCCGGGGCTGGCGAACACCACCTCGGGCTCGGCGCCCGCGGCGGCCGCGATGACCTCACCGAGGACCGAGACCTGCTCGCCGGCGGCCTCGAGCAGGCCGCGCGTGCGCGCCACCTCGGCCGCGGGCACGATGACGATCATGCCGATGCCGAGGTTGTAGGTGCGCCGCATCTCGTCCTCGGCGACGTCACCCCCGCGCTGGATCAGCTTGAAAATGGCCGGAATCTCCCAGGCCGCCGGATCGATGCGCAGCGCGGTGCCGTCGGGCAGGCAGCGCGGCGCGTTGCCGGGCAGACCGCCGCCGGTGATGTGTGCGGCGCCGCCCACCGGCACGCGCGCCTCCACCAGCGAGCGCAGGGCACGGGCATAGATCCGCGTCGGCTCCAGCAGCACCTCGGTCAGCGTGCGCCCGCCCAGCTCGGCCGGTCGCGCGTCCCAGCCGAGGCCCATGCGCTCGAGCAGCACCTTGCGCGTCAGCGAGTAGCCGTTGGAGTGCAGGCCGCTCGAGGCCAGCCCGAGCGCGACGTGGCCGGGTCGGATGGTGCTGCCGTCCCAGCTCTCGCCGGCCTCGACCACGCCGACACAGAAGCCGGCCAGATCGTACTCGCCGGGCTTGTAGAAGCCGGGCAGCTCGGCGGTCTCGCCGCCGACCAGGGCGCAGCCAGCCTGCAGGCAGCCGTCGGCGATGCCCTTGATGACCGCCTCGGCGACGTCGACCTCGAGCTTGCTGGTGGCGTAGTAGTCGAGGAAGAACAGCGGCTCGGCGCCGGTGACCAGGATGTCGTTGACCGACATCGCGACCAGATCGATGCCGACGGTGTGGTGCTGGCCGGTGGCGAAGGCGCACGCCAGCTTGGTGCCGACGCCGTCGGTGCCCGACACCAGCAGGGGGCGCTTGTAGCGCGCCGGCAGCCCGACCAGCGCGGCGAAGCCGCCGATCCCGCCCTGGACCTCGGGGCGCTGGGTGCGCCTGGCGTGCGGCTTGATGCGCTCGACCAGGGCATCCCCGGCGTCGATATCGACCCCGGCGGAGGCGTACGTCACAGGGCGCGAGTCGGCGGACATGGCGTTTTCTATCACGGTAGCGAGGTGGGCTTCGAGCGGAGTTTGACGCAACGACTCTGGAAAATTACAATCGAGCCGTCCCCGCATGATCCCGCCGAGCAGCAAGAGCTTCAAGGTCGACGTGATCGTGATCGCTCGCGATCACGAGGCCACGCTGGCGGAGACGCTGGCCCGGCTGCCACGGCGCCAGCTGCGCAACGTGATCGTGGTCGACAACGACTCGCACGATCGCACCGGGCGCATCGCCGAGCTGGGCGGCGCGGTGGTCCTGCGCGAGCCGCAGTGTGGCTATGGTGCGGCGTGCCGGCGCGCGCTGATGTATCTGATGTCGCTGCCGCAGCCGCCCGAGGTCGCGGTGTTCCTGAACGGCGACGCGGTGGAGGACGCCGCCAACGTGGGCACGCTGATCGAGCCCATGAAGTCCGGGCACTTCGACCTCCTGATCGGCTCGCGCAGCGGGGGCGCCCGGCTCACCGCGGCGGAGGCCGGCAAGCTCGCCGCCGTCAACCTGATCTTCGCCCTGTACGGCCATCGTTACACCGATCTCAGCCCGTTCCGCGCCATCCGCTATCCGGCGCTGGTGGCGCTGGGCATGCGCGACGAGGACGAGGGCTGGCTGGTCGAGATGCAGGTCAAGGCCATCACCGCCGGCCTGCGCGTGGCCGAGGTCGCGGTGTCCCCGCCGGCCGCGAGCCCCGGGCGCGGCGGCAAGCTGGCGCGCGCCAGGCAGCAGGTCTACGCCGGCGGCAAGATCCTGTTCACCATCCTGCGCCACGCCACCGCGCGCTGAGCGACGCAAAGTCGCCGCGCTGCTGCCTGCATGTTAGGCTGAGCGCGTGATTGGGGAGCTGGGGACGCTCTACGAGCGCTTCGGGCGGGCGGCGCCCGCGGGCACCGTGCTGTTCCGCGAGGGCGAGCCGGGCCATGACATGTACGTGATCCAGGCCGGGCGCGTGGAGCTCCTGCGCAAGGTCAAGGACCGCGACTCGGTGCTGGCGGTGCTGCCGCCGGGCGAGTTCTTCGGCGAGATGGCCATCCTCAACAACCGGCCGCGCTCGGCGACCGCCATCGTGGTCGAGGACGCCCGCCTGCTGGTGATCGGACCGCGCACCTTCGAGGCCATGATCCGCGGCAGCGCCGAGATCGCGGTGCGCATGATCAAGAAGCTGGCCGGGCGCATCGAGCAGGGCAACCAGCAGATCGAGACCCTGCTGCTGCGCGACGCCAACCATCGCGTGGTGCACGTGCTGCGCAAGGTCGCCGAGTCGCTGGGGCGGCAGAGCGACGGCGGCGTGTACATCCCCATCACCCTGGGCGAGCTGGCCGGGCGGGTCGGCCTGCAGGATCACGAGGTCGCCGAGGTGCTGGAGCGGCTGGCCCAGGCCAAGCTCATCATGATGGTCGACCCCGAGCACGCGCTCGAGGGCGAGGAGCAGAGCGGCTATGTCATCCCCGAGGTGGGCCGGCTGCAGGACTTCCTCGAGTTCCTGGAGATGAAGGAGCGCTTCGGCCAAAGCGGCTGAGCGGCCGGCCGGGTGGCTGGCTGGCCCGGCCCAGGTGGCGCAACGCGTCACAACAATTGAAGTTTGCTTCACTTGACGATGGGGGGGCGCAAGCGATACTTGTGCCCTCGACGATGGCCTGGTGGAGCCGACCCAAGAAGGCGCTGGAGCGCACCCCGCAAGAGGGTGCCGCACCTGCGCCCGTGGCCGCGCCCCCGGCTGACGAGAAGAAGTCGGTCCCCAAGGGGATCTGGCTGCGCTGCGATAGCTGCAACGAGATCCTGTTCGGGCCCGACCTCGAGGCCAACCTCCGGGTCTGCCCCAAGTGCCAGCACCACTTCGCGCTGCCCACCGGTGAGCGCATCCGCATGCTGGTCGACGAGGGCTCGTTCGTCGAGGAGGACGAGGGCCTCGACCCGACCGATCCGCTCGAGTTCAAGGACTCCAAGAAGTACAAGGACCGGCTCAAGACCACGCGCAAGGTATCGGGCCACAACGAGGCCTACCGTGCCGGCCGCGCCCTGATGGGTGGCCGCCCGGTGGAGCTCGGGCTGTTCGCCTTCGAGTTCATGGGCGGGTCGATGGGGTCGGTGGTGGGCGAGAAGATCGCGCGCCAGTTCGAGCGTGCCATCGAGCGCAAGTGCCCGGCCATCGTGCTGTCGGCGTCGGGCGGCGCGCGCATGCAGGAGGGCGTGCTGTCGCTGATGCAGATGGCCAAGACCTCGGCGGCGCTGGCCAGGCTGCGCGCCAAGAACCTGCCCTACATCTCGGTGATGCTGAACCCGACCACCGGCGGCGTCGCGGCCAGCTTCGCCATGCTGGGTGACCTGGCGGTGGCCGAGCCCAAGGCGCTGATCGGGTTCGCCGGGCCGCGCGTCATCGAGCAGACCATCCGGCAGAAGCTGCCCGAGGGCTTCCAGCGCTCGGAGTTCCTGCTCGAGCGCGGCATGCTGGACGCCATCGTGCACCGGCACGAGCTGCGCGCCTGGCTGATCCAGGTCATCACCCTGATGATGGCGGACGCCCGGGTGCCCGAGGAGACCTCGCGCGCGGTGCCGGTGGCGGCGTCGGCTTCGGCGTCGATGCGGCGGGCCGAGCCCGAGATCGAGGACGACGCGGCGGCGGCGGATGCCGAGGCCGAGGGCAGCGAGATGGCCGAGGCGATGGCGGCGACCGTGACCGTGGCGGTCGCGGTGGCGGCGGCCGAGCTGGCGGCGACCACGGCACCGGCGGCGGCGGCTGCGGCGCCGGCGGCGGTGGCTGCGGCGGTCAACGGCGGCAGCCATGGTGTCGTCGCGGCGGCCCCGGCAGCGGCGGCGGCGGCGACACCTGCGCCGGCGGTGAAGCTCGAGGCGGCCAGCAGCTCCGGCAACGGCGAGACCACCGCCGCGAGCGGTGACGTCGCGATCAAGCCAGCGTCGCCCAGCACCCCGCGCTGACGGTGGACTACCCCGCCCTGCTCGCCGAGCTGTTCGGGCTGCGCCGTTTCGGCATGGAGCTCGGCCTCTCGCGCATGCAGCGCGTGCTGGGCCGGCTGGGCGACCCGCAGCGCTGCGCGCCCTTCGTGCATGTCGCGGGCACCAACGGCAAGGGCTCGACGGCGGCCTTCACCGAGAGCGTGCTGTGCGCGCTGGGACGGCGGCCCGGCCTGTTCACCTCACCGCACCTCTTGCGCTTCACCGAGCGCTTCCGCATCGGCGGGGTCGAGGCCTCGCGCGAGGCCGTGGTGGCGGCGGCCGACCGCGTGCGCGCGCTGGGCGAGACGCTGACCTTCTTCGAGTATGCGACCGCCATCGGCTTCGTGCTGTTCGCCGAGGCCGGGGTCGACTGCATGGTCATCGAGGTCGGCCTGGGCGGGCGCCTCGACGCCACCAACGCCGCCGATGGCGCGGTGCAGGTGGTGACCGGGATCGCGCTCGATCACACCGCGCAGCTGGGCCACACCCTGGGCGCGATCGCGCGCGAGAAGGCGGGCATCTTCAGGGCCGGCCGCACCGCGCTGGTGGCGCTGCCGGCCGCCGAGCCGGGGCGCGGCGAGGTGCGTGGCGCGCTGGCCGAGGCCGCGCGCGCGGTGGGTGCCCGGCTGGCGGTGCTGGGCGAGGATTTCGGGCTGCGTCCGTGGGGCGACGGCGGCCTGCTGTATCACGGGCTGCTGGCGGGAGCGCCTGAAGACGAGCTGGAGATGACGGCGCGGCCGCGCTTCCCGGTCGGCGACCTCGGGCTGGCGGGCGCGCACCAGCGGGGCAACGCCGCGCTGGCGCTGGCCGCGGTGGGCGAGCTGGCGCGCGTGATGGGCTTCGCGGTCGACGAGGACGCCTGCGCCGAGGGGCTGGAGCACGTGCGCTGGCCGGGGCGGCTGGAGCGCGTGGCCGAGGCGCCCCCGGTCTGGGTCGACGCCGCGCACAACCCCGACGGTGCCGCGGCGCTGGCGGCGGCGGTGCGCGCGGGAGACGCCGGGACCGGGCCGCTGACGCTGCTGCTGGGCGCGCTGGATGACAAGGACGCCGCCGGGATCGCGCGCGTGCTGGCGCCGCTGGCGGCGCGGGTGATCGTGACCCGGCCGGCGTCACCGCGCGCGCTGGCGCCGGAGCTGCTGGCGGCGGCGCTGCCGGGGGCGGACATCATCGAGCAGCCCGGCGCGGCCCTGGCGGCGGCCCAGCGCCACGCGGCGGCGGACGGCGGCTGGGTCCTGGTGGCGGGGTCGCTGTTCCTGGTCGCGAGCGCGCGCGGTCAACTGCTGCGCGAGCCCGCGGACGAGGTCGCGGTGGCCGAGGCGCTGCACAAGCGATAGGTCACCGCCTCGGGCTCGGGCTCGTGCTCGGGCTCGTGCTCGGCTACGGGCACACGGTGTCGGCGCCGGTCGGGCTCTGGGTCAGGACGTTGCTCGGGGTCAGGCCGGCCTGCCAGTTCGTGAACACGCCGAGCAGGCGCTGGGCGGTCCCGCCAGCCGGCGTGATCGTGGTGCCGAAGGTGTCCGCGGTGGAGTGGATGGTGTCGTGCTTGGAGCACAGCGGGGCGAACACCCCCGGCTGCTTGGTGATGAGGCTGCCCTCCTCGGCGCTGGCCGACAGGTTGCCGAAGCTGGCCAGCTCGTCGTGCAGGGTGCGCGCGAAGGTGGCCACGGTCATCGGCGACATGTCGGCGTTGCGCAGGCCGTCCTCGATGTAGTTGCCCGAGATGAGCTGGTCGATCAGCGCCATGCGCACGAAGAAGGGCGTCGTGATGTGGTGACGTACCACGTGCGACTCGTCGCTGCAGGCGCCCGCGGTGGCCGGCATGTTGGCGGCGTGCCAGGCCTCGCAGCTCGCGTCCTTGCGCGCGCCGACGTTGTGGCTGTTCTGCGCGGCCAGCGTGATGTAGTCCATCCACGAGCGGATCTGGGGCACCACGTGGGTGCCATAGTCGAGCTTGCTGCGATCGGGGCCGACCACGGCGTCGATGAGGCCATAGGTCTTGAGCGGACAGGCGCCGCCGGCGCTGCACGCGGTGTTGCTGGCGCGCAGCGTGTCGGTCAAGAAGTCGAGGTTGCTGATGACGCCGGCGCCACCCGCGGAGTCACCGGTGATCACGATCTCGGTGGCCTCGTCGAGGTCGGGCAGCGCGGTCTGCGCGCCGCCGCGGGTGTAGACCAGCGCGGGCACGCCGGCCTGGCGCAGCGTGGCGATGTTGGCGTCCAGCACCTTGGCGCCCAGGAAGTGGATGGTGAAGGTGACCGGCGCGTTGGTCTTGGGGTTGACGGTGGTGAACGACACCGCGCGCTGGTTGCCGTGCCAGCCGTCGGAGGTGCAGTACGAGAACTCGACCTGGTTGTAGTCGCCCAGCGGGTTCACGCGCACGGTGTCGCCGCGCAGGAAGATCCCGTCGGCCGCCTTCTGCGCGGGCCCATCGTTGGTCATGGTCGAGCGCGTGAAGTTGGTCGGCGCCGTGGTGTAGGGACACTCGGTGGTGTTGTTGCACCCGCACCAGCGCGCGATGCACGAGGCGCCGCTGCCGCAGCCGCCGCCACCGTGCAGGTTGAGCACCCACTTGTTGCGGTTGGCCGCGCCGGTGTAGGGCCGGAAGTAGATCGCCGCCGGGGTGCCGTCGTTGCACAGCGCGTCGGGGAAGACGACCTGATCGATGACATGGCGCTGGAACTCGGCGACGTTGCCCGGCCCCACCGGGGGCGCGGCGCCGCACTGCACGACGTCATCGATGTTGGCCTGCGCCAGCGGCGCGGCGTCCACGGTCACGCTGGCATCGACGCCGACGCTGGCGTCGTCGTCCACACCGCCGTCGCCACGCCCACGCCCGTCGCCGCCCCCACAGCCAGTCGCAGCCAGCAGCACCATCGTCGAGCACAGAAAGCCAATCCGCATGTCATCCCCCCTGGGCTGACCGAAGCCTCAGCAGGGATCATGCCACGCCATCCCCGCGACCTGAAAAGGCCGGCGCGGGCGCGGGCTGCAGGGTGTCGGCTCGACCCTGCAGGCTGGACCCCGCAGCCGCGCCGCCGTGACAGCGGGCACGGCGCGGGGGCCGCGCGCGTGCGACCGTCCGGTCATGAGGGGTCGCGTCGGTGTGGGCGTGGTCGTGGTCGTGGCCGGGCTGGTGCTGGGGCTGGGCGCGGCGCCGGCGCGGGCCGACCTCGGCGTGCGCTGGGGTGCCGAGGCCGAATATGGCGCGCTGGTCAGCCAGGCCCAGGGCGAGCGCCGCGACCTGGCCGGGCTGGTGTCGTTCCAGCTGCGCGGGATTGTGCGCCCGAGCCCGCGCTGGGAGGTGGCGTTCGCGGTCGGCATCCCGCAGCCGGTGCCGTCGCTGTCGCTGCAGGTGCCGCTCACGCTGCACTACCGGGTCGTGCGCAGGCTGCGGCTGCACGGCGGGGTGCGCTGGATCTACTCCTGGGTCGAGCTGTGCGCAGAGGGGCCGGAGCAGTGTCCGCGGCAGCAGGAGCTGACCGATCCCTACCAGCGCGGTGGCTCCATGGTCGGCCTCGCGGGCGAGCTGGGTGTGAGCTACGAGTGGCCGGCGCGCTGGGGGCTGGCGCTGCGGGTGGCGGCGTCCTACCTGCGTGGATCGTTCGTCGGCCTGGCCACCGCGTCGGAGCCGACTCTGGGCGGGGTCTACCAGGGTGGCGTGTTCTCGTTCGGCATCGTCACCCCCTGAGGCGCCACCGCGACGAACTTGCCCCGGACCCGGGGCCCGGTATCCTGGACGCATGAGGCGATCTGGGAAGTGGCTCCTCGGCTTCGGGCTGCTCGTGCTGGCGGCGGGCGAGGCTGTGGCCAAGGACGCGGGCCCCCGGCCGCCGGCGCTGGACTGGATCGGGTTCCGGCCGCGCGAGGCTGGCACCTCGGAGCTGTTCATGCTGGTGACCCAGCCGGTCAAGCCGCGCGAGCAGGTCATCGGCGACCGGATCTACTTGATGCTGGATGGGGTGGTGCCGGCCAAGCGCAACAACACGCGCTCGCTCGACACGCGCTGGTTCGAGACCCCGGTTGCCGCGGTCACCGTGAAGAAGATCGGCAAGAAGGGCTGCACCGCGTGCCTGGGCAAGAAGGTCGCCGGGCCGTCGATGCCGGGGGCCGGGCTGCTCATCACCATCATCATGAAGCCCAAGGCGGCGCCGGCCTACACCATGGGCAGCGAGCAGAGCGAGATGGATCCGGTGCCGCCGCACGAGCTGCGCCCGGGCGAGAAGCCCAAGGCGCCGGTCACGCGCACGCTGATCCGCGTCGGCTTCGAGCGCCCGCCCATCGAGGCTGGCGCACAGGCCGACGACACCGTGCGTCCGCGCCTGAGCGAGCCCGACGTGGAGCCGATCAAGATCCCGCCAGCGCCGAAGTCGAAGTAGCTGACCCGGCGCCGGCGCCGCAGCAGGCGCGAGGCCAGTTCGGCTGCCCCCGCGAGCGCGCGGGCCGAAACCGTGTAAGATCGAGCCATGCGCCAGCGCAGCGACGGTCGAGACGCCGCGGCCGGAGAAGCTGGCCTCGCGGCCCAGCCGTCACATGTCGGCGGGCGCACGCAGACCGACACGCTGGCGGGTCCCGGGCTGCCCACGCCGGGCGCGACGGCCGAGCATGGCGTCCAGCTCCCCGAAGGGCTGCGCAGCAAGCTGGAGGACACCGCCGGGGTCGACCTCGGCGAGGTGCGTGTGCACACCGGTGACGCCGCTGCTCGAGGTGTCGACGCTGTGGGCGCCCGCGCTGCAGCGGTGCAGCAAGACATCCATTTCGGCGCGGGCGAGTATCAGCCTGACACCGCCAGCGGCCAGCACCTGATCGCGCACGAGGTCGCGCACACGGTGCAGCAGCGCGGCGCAGAACCGGTGGCGCAGCTCAAGGCCGATGGGGGTGCCCCGGCCAGCGCGGGCGCCGAGCGCGAGGCCGACAGCTTCGCCGATGCGGTGGTGTTCGGTGGCGCGCCCCCGACCCTGTCGGCGCAGCCGGTGGCGCTGGCGCGCACGCCGCAGGGTGCCGGAGCCGGGGCCGACCAGGGCAAGTCGCTCGAGGGCCCGACCCACCAGGGTGTCAGCTGGGTCAATCCGGGGGCCGGCAGGGCCGGCACGCAGGCCTTGGTCGGCGTCACCTACTTCAGGACCAAGGAGTCCAACCTCGACGATCAGGATCTGGCGCGCATCCAGGAGCTGGCGCGCGCCTATGCGCCGTATGCCAAGCGCAACCTGGGCAAACCCAACGCCGAGCTGGGCATCAAGGGCCGCGTCGTGGGCCACGCCGATCCACGGCGCTCGGTCGAGCCCAACAACACCGAGCTGTCGGTGCAGCGGGCCGCCATCGTGGCGCGCATGCTGATCCGGGCGCTGGCGGTCGAAGCCCACCTCATCGAGGGCAACTTCGACATCCCGCACAGCGGCGCCGGCGCCGATGAACCGGTGCCCAGCGGTCCCCAGATCGAGATGAGCGCCCTGGCGACGCTGCGCCGCGCCGACATCTTCCTCGACGCCGAGGTGCTGGAGGCCGCGCGCCAGTTCGGTCACGCCCTCGCGGCGGCGCACCGCGCGGGGGTCGTGCACCGCGACCTCAAGCCCGAGAACGTCTTC
>JBGASF010000211.1:0-10751 GCA_044229835.1 Polyangia bacterium
GCACCAGCCGGACGATACAGAGGCTGCGCATCAGCACCATTCTACATGCCGCGCGGCTTGACCGCGCGCCCGCCAGCGCATACGACCTCGCGGTGACCTCGACCTCCGCACCCGCCGCCGCCTCGATTTCCCCGCCGCCCGCCGTGGTGCTGCTCTCGGGCGGCCTCGACTCCGCCACCGTGCTGGCCATCGCGCGCGAACGAAAGTTCGCCTGCCACGCCCTCAGCTTCCGCTACGGCCAGCGGCACGTCGTCGAGCTGGCCGCCGCCGCCCGGGTGGCCAGCGCGCTGGGCGCCGTGCAGCACCGCACCGCCGAGGTCGACCTGGGCTGGATCGGCGGCTCGGCGCTGACCGCCGACATCGCGGTGCCCAAGGATCGCGACCTCGCCACCATGACGGCCGACATCCCGGTGACCTACGTGCCGGCGCGCAACACGCTGTTTCTGTCCTATGCCCTGGCCTGGGCCGAGGTGCTGGGCGCGCGCGACATCTTCATCGGCGTCAACGTCTACGACTACTCGGGCTATCCCGACTGCCGCCCCGAGTTCCTGGCCGCCTTCGAGCACCTGGCCCGGCTGGCCACCCGCGCCGGCGTCGAGGGCGCCGCGCTGACCATCCACGCCCCGCTGCTGCGGCTGACCAAGGCCGAGATCGTGCGCGAGGGCGTGCGCCTCGGCGTCGACTACGGGCTGACCCACTCCTGCTACGACCCCATCGGCGACGCCGCCTGCGGGCGCTGCGACTCGTGCCTCTTGCGCAAGAAGGGCTTCGCCGAGGCCGGGGTGCCGGATCCCACGCGCTACGGCTGATTTGTTGCCCCCTCCGGCGCCGCGACCTACGATCGCCGCAATGCTGCCGCCCGAGCTGGAAGCGCGCCTGAAGAAGTTTCTCGAAGAGGTCTTCGACCCGTCGCTGCCGCGGCCGATCAAGCGCGAGCGCCGCCGCGCGCTGGGCTTCGCCGAAGGCTATGCCCGCGCCATGATCGACGCCGGCCTGCTGACGCCCGAGAAGCTCAAGGGCCACCTCGACCGCGCCAAGTACATGCACGGCGTGGGCGCCGACGACGACTCCACGTCGACCGACTGAGACGCGCTACTCAGTGATGGCGCGCGGCACCACGTAGTGCTGCTCGACCGCGCTGTGATCGGTGAGGCCGATGGCCTCGCGCTGCACCACCAGGAACCACTTGAGCTCCTGGGCGGTGTCACGCAGGCGGGCATACTTGCGCAAGGCCTGCGTGCGCTCGCTGCCGGGCAGCAGATGCTGCAGGGTGATGGCCAGCTTGTGCAGGTCCTCGATGCGGGCCTCCAGGGCCTCGCCGACCCGGCCCAGGGCGTTGGCGCGCTCCTGCTGGATCTCGGCCTGTACTTCCGCCAGCTTGCCCTGACGCTGCGCCATCCACATGGCTGCCGCGGTGCTCATTTGCCCCTCGCCTTGTTCAGTCGCTCGATGCGCTCGGTCGCTCTCATCTTCACCTGGGATGCCACCAGCCGCAGCAGGGATCCAACTTGCTGCGCCTTCATGCGCGTGCGCAGGTGCAGGCGCGCGCCCTCGGGGGTCAGCTCGACCCTGTCCATCAGTGCAGGCACGCCCAGCAGGGCCGAGAACTGGTCGCGCGCGGCGGCATCGCGCCAGCCCTTCCACTCGACCAGGAAGGCCTGCAGCGCCGCGTCATCGTCGAACACGATGGTGGCCCAGCCGATGGCGCCCTCGGCGTCCAGGCGCACCGCCAGGGTGGCCTGCTTGGGGATGGGCGCGCGGAGACTTTTCGGCAGGCGCAGCGCGCCGCGCAGGTCGGCCACCGACAGCACCAGGGCGGGGCCGTCGGCCTCCTCGCCGGCGACGGTGCGGATCTGACCCAGGCGCTTGGCCCAGGCGGGCGGCACCGGCGCGGTCCCGATCGGGCTGGTCGCGGCGCCGGCGTCTGACGCGAAGTCGTCGTCCACACCGCCGTCGCCCGACGGCGTCCCCGGCGCGGGTGCCGGCGCCGGCGGGTCGGCCAGCGCCCCCAGCTGCTCGGGACGGCCGAACACCATCCACTCGGGGCCGGCCACGACATACAGGCGTGGATCCCATTTCGGCGCCTTGACGCGCATGCCGATGGCGCGCTCGCCGGCGTCGACCCAGCGCACGCGCTTGCCATCGGGGCCGGCCAGCGCCTTCTTCAGCGCGGCGGCGCCATGGATCCCGCGCCCGGCCAGGAAGGTCTCCGACACGTCGGCGGGATCCGCGGTCGCGACCATGATGGTGTCGAAGTCGTCGAACGGGTTCAGCCCGGTGCCGGCCAGGATCATCTCGGTGTCGGGCAACGCCGCCAGCAGCTCCTCGGCGCCCGCGCGCAGCGGGTTGCCGCGCAGCTTGTCGGCGTGCAGGATCGCGATCACGCGCGCGTCGCCCGGCGCATAGGGGCCCAGATCGGCCGAGGCCGCGGGCGGCGGGGCATCGGGATCCGCGGGCGCCTCGTCGGGGCCGGCGTCGGCGCTGGTCTCGGGGCCGGCGTCGGGTTCGTTGCCGACGCCGCCGTCCTGTGACGCCGGCAGGGTGACACCCTGGGTCGACACCGGCGGCACCTTGATGCGCGGCTTGCGCGGGGCCTTGGGCTTGCTCGCCGCGGGCGACGCGCTCGGTGGTGTCGACGGCGACGCTGACGGGCTGGGCTTGTTCTTGTCGTCGTCGTCGGGCGTCAGCGTGCGCGGCGCGGCGGCCGGCTTGTACTCGAACTCGGTCATCTGCAGGACGTCGCCCGAGCGCTTGGGGCGCGAGAACCAGTCGGTGCTGCCCATGGCCACGCTGATCGCGAACACGCCGACATGCGCGATGGCCGAGGCGGCCAGCGCGAGCGCCAGCCTCGTGGACTTCAGCCCACGAGGCTGTCCGCCCTCCGGTCCGTCAGGCGTCCGAGCACCGGCGCTCGGCTTGCTATTCTCGACCACGGGACTAGGATACGCGACCATGCAAACGGGCGGCCTTTCAGATTCGAAGACTACTGACGTTCGGCGTCCCCGAATGATTCCTCGCGGTGCTTTCGCGCTGGCGCTGACCCTGCTGGTGACAGTGCTCACGGCGGGTTGCAAGAAGGAGAAGGGCGACAAGATGGGGCCTCGCCCCAGCGAGACCCCGCCCGCCAGCCCGGTCACCGTGGTGCCCGAGGACTCCAATCGCCCCAGCCCGTCGGTGACCCCGGCGGCCCCCCCGGCGCCGGCCGGCAAGGACCTCGACAGCAAGGACATCCTGGCCCGCACCGAGGTCGCCAGCGAGTCCCAGGTCAAGCACGTGCTGCTGGCGTGGAAGGAGCTCGCCCCGGCCTACCAGGGCCAGCTCGATCAGCGCGCCGCCAACCGCTCGAACGACGACGCCGCCAAGCTGGCCGAGGAGATCGCCGCCAAGCTGAAGGCCGACCCGACCACCATCGACGCCCTGGTCAAGGAGCACTCCGAGGATCCCGGCTCGCTGGGCGGCGAGCCCTACACCGTGAAGGCCGACTCGCCGTTCGTGCCCGAGTTCAAGAACCTGGCGCTGCGCCTGAAGGAGAAGGAGGTCGGCATCGTCCGCACCACCTTCGGCTACCACGTCATGATCCGCGTGCCGCCGCCGCCGCCCGATCCGCTGGAGTCGGCCGACATCCTGAAGCGTCCCGCCGAGCCGGGCACCGTGCTGGTGCAGCACGTCCTCATCGGCTGGAAGGACGTCCCGGCCGCAGCCAAGCGTCCGGTCGATCCGCGCGCCGCGCAGCGTGACAAGGCCGCGGCCGACAAGCTCGCCAAGGAGATCCTCGGCAAGGTGCGCGCCGGTGGCGACATGGCCAAGCTGATGAAGGAGTTCTCCGAGGACCCCGGCTCCAAGGACAGCGCGCGCGCCTACGAGGTCAACGCCGGCGCCCCCATGGTCGAGCCGTTCAAGAACCTGTCGATGCGCCTCAAGCTCGGCGAGGCCGGCATGATCAAGTCACCCTTCGGCTGGCACGTCATCAAGCGGGTGCCGCCGCCGCCGCCCGACAAGCTGGAGTCGACCGACATCATGAAGCGCGAGCCGGTGACCCAGAAGGGCAAGGTCAAGCACATCCTGCTGGGCTGGGCCGAGGTCAACGCCGGCGATCCGCGCGGCGCCAAGCGCGATCGCGCCACCCTGGAGGCGCTGGTCAAGAAGACCGTCGCCGCGCTCAAGAAGGGCGACAAGATCGAGCCGCTGATGGCCGAGCTGTCCGAGGATCCGGGCTCGGCCAAGACCGGCGACAGCTATGACGTCGATCCCAATGCGGGGCTGGTGCAGCCGTTCAAGGATCTGTCGCTGCGCCTGAAGGTCGGCGAGGTCGGCGTGGTCAAGACCGACTTCGGCATCCACATCATCCAGCGCGTCGAGTAGGATCGCGCCATGCGCAAGCTGCTGGTCGTCGCGCTGGCCGGGACTCTGGCGTTCGTGCTGCTGTCGGCGCGGGCGCGGACGGCGTCAGCGCAGACCGGCGGCTCGTTCGGCCTCGGCCTCATCGTGGGCGAGCCCACCGGGGTGTCGGGCAAGCTGTACATCAAGCGCTCGCACGCCATCGACGGCGCCATCGGCCTGGGCTTCGCCGACGGGCGCGGCATCCACGTGCACGCCGACTACCTGTGGCACCCGGTGGTGCTGACGCGCACGCCCAGCTTCGATCTGCCGCTGTATGTCGGCCTGGGCGGCCGCCTGCAGTCGCACGGCAAGCGCGACAACCGCGACGAGCACCTGGCGCTGGGGCCGCGCGGCGTGGTCGGCATCCTGTTCGGCTTTCGCAACGCGCCCATCGACGTCTTCCTCGAGGTCGCCGTCGGCGTCGACCTGGTCGCCAACGACGACACGCCGCGCAGCGGGCTGACCGTCGATCTGGCGGCCGGCGTGCGCTACTATTTCTGAAGCACGACTGCTTCGAATTTAGAAGCACACCAGCATCACTGCGAGACGGTCACGAAGTCGACATGGCTGTCACAGGTCTCCAGCTTCTGGGCCTGGAACAGGAACTGCTCGAAGCGGCGCTTCTCGCCGGGGCCGAACGGGCCCAGGCTGAAGGTGTTGCCGGCCGGCGGCTCGTTGCAGCTGTAGCGATAGGTCACGTCGCCGATGTAGCGCTTGCCCTGGTTGGTCACGCTGCCGACCAGGAAGGCCTGGCCCTGGCGCAGCTTGAACGACAGGTCGAGCTTGAGCAGCGGATACTCGCTGCCGGCGTGGCGGCCGACGCGCAGCTTGGCGACCTTCTCGCTGTTCTTCTTGAAGGTCCACCACAGGTAGGCCCGGTAGCTGCCATAGCCGATGCCCGCGATGAGGCCGAGCACCAGGATGGCCGACACGATGCCGAAGCCGATGCCCTCGCGATACTTGGTGCGCTGCTTGGGCAGCGCCTTGGCGGTGGCCTCGGAGATGGGCTTGCCGCAGCGCAGACAGCGCGTCAGCGACTCGTGGACCGCACTACCGCAGCTGGGACACTCGAGCATGGCTCCCCTCGAGCAGGATAGCGCGGGCGCCCGGCTTAGGCGAGGAGCTGCGCGCCGCGGGCGTCACCGGCCGGGACCGCCAGCGACTCGAAGTAGTCCGGCGTGACGATGGTGGCGCCGGGCGCGACCCGGCGCGCCTCGCTGGTGAAGCCGTCGAGATCGATGCCGGGCAAGAGGTGCACGCCGCGCGACAATGGCGCAAAGAAGCTGTCGTGATGTGTGGGTACGATCAATCCCGGCTGCAGCGCCGCGGTCAACCGGCCCAGGTAGTCGCGCGTGGCCTTGCGCCCGGCCAGGCCGACCAGCAGGACGTCGGCGCGCACGCCCTCGAGCTCGGCGTCGATCAGGTCGGCGCTGCCGTTGTGGTAGATGGTCGCGCCCGGGGCCTTGATGAGGACGCCATAGGCGCCGCCCATGCGGTAGTGCCACATCCGCGCCGGCAACGTCGGCGGCGCCGCGACCACGCCGGGGAAGGGCACCCGCCCCAGCAGCAGCCGGCCGTGCAGGCTGGGCACGAAGCGCAGCTCGCAGTCGCCGATGGCCAGCGTGCGCCCCTCGGGCGGCACCTCGCGAAGCTGCGCCTCGGGCAGGCCGGTGGCGCGTCCGAACGCGCAGGTCGACGCCGAGCCCACCAGCACCGCGCCGGTGCGCCGCGCGATCTCGGGCGCGTCGAGCAGGTGATCGAAGTGGCTGTGGCCGCACAGGATGGCGTCCACCCGCGCCGGCAGCCGGCCCTCGTCACGGGCCAGCGGCCGCAGCTTGCCGAACAGCAGCCGCGCGAAGCCGGGGCGCGACAGGAACGGATCGATGAGCAGCGTGGTCGTCGCCGTGCGCACGATGTGCCCCGCGGTGCCCAGCCACTCGATCTTCACCGCCGCCCCGGCCCCCGAGCCGCCGCTCGGACGCAGCTCGGCGCGCGGCCGCCAGCGCTTGAAGATGAGGCCCATGCTGGCTACGCCGACTTCTCGACCTTGCGCACGCCCGACTCGGCGTTGAAGAAGGCCGCGAACTCGCCCTCCAGCTTGCGCGCGTCCTCGTGGCCGAGCGCGATCAGCTCCGCCGCATAGTCCCCATCGAAGAACAGGTACGACAAGAGGTCGGCCTCGCGCTTGGACTCGGCGCGGCCGAGGCGCATCAGCGTCGAGCGCGCCAGCCCACCCAGGCGCGGCGCGGCCCTGCGCGCGTGGTCCATCGCGATCTTGCCGATGTCGACCGACGGGCGCAGCAGCATGGTGTGCACGTAGCGCAGCGGCGCGTGGCCGGTCATCTCGCCGTTCATCCGGGTGACGAAGTCCTCGCCATAGGCGCGCACGCCGGCCTCGATGATCGAGTTGATGTGGCGCAGCCGGTCGAGGTCGTAGTCGGCGTGGTCGAGCAGCAGCGCGTTGAGCGCCTTGCCGAACAGGAACAGGGGCGACAGGTAGGGATCGCTCTCGGGCGCGACCTCGACCTCGGCGCGCGGCGGCGGCTTGTGCTTGAGCGAGATCACGATCAGCCGGTCGGCGCCCAGGCGCAGCGCCGGCGACATCGGCGTGTTCTGGCGCAGCCCGCCGTCGGTGTACCAGTGGCCGTCGATCTGCACCGGCGGGAACAGCATC
This sequence comes from Polyangia bacterium, assembly GCA_044229835.1. Taxonomy (GTDB): domain Bacteria; phylum Myxococcota_A; class Polyangia; order Haliangiales; family JADYYK01; genus JADYYK01. The sequence goes on from JBGASF010000211.1 coordinate 7,055, forward strand.
GGGATCGACCCCGACGCCATGGCGTGAAACGGCCCGATCCGGGTCCGGAACGCGTGCACGCGCGGATCCCGCGACCACGCCGGCGGCAGCTGGTCACCGGCCTGATCGACGAACACCACGGTGGCCCCGGTCAGCACCTGCGTGGCCGACACCGTCAGCGCGTGCAGCCGGCCGGCCTCCAGGTTCTTGGCGATCTGCCGCCACGGGATCGAGCGCACCACGAAGCGCTCCAGGCCGCTGGTGTTGAACAGCCCCGAGCGCCGGATCTCGCCCGGCTCGGCGTCCGGCGGGGTGGCGCCCATCAGCAGGCGGCCCGCGCGCCAGACGTCGCGCCACTTGACGTGGAAGACCTCGCTGAGGTCGAGCGAGCGCCAGGCGTCGCAGATGCGCCGCGCCTGCACGTCCAGGTTCTCCATCGTGCCGGCCAGGAAGCAGGCGTTGATGGCGCCCACGCTGGTGCCGGTGATGACGTCCAGCGGCACGTGGCGGCCCAGCCGCTTCGGGAACTCCTCGCGCAGGTAGCGCACCACGCCGGCCTCATAGGCCCCGCGTGAACCACCTCCCGACAGGACCAGGCCGACGCGCGACATCAGGCGGCGGCGACTTCGGCGACCTCGCCAGCTTCGGGAAGCAGCTTCTTGCCGGTCAGGATCTCGGCCCACTCCAGGCCGGCCCACAGCGCGCCGACCGCCAGGTAGGTGGGATCGCCGTAGAACGAGGGCTTGTTGCCCTCGAAGTAGTGGCCGAGGTACTGCAGCGCCCAGCCCGCCGCGAACAGGCCGACGCCGACCGGCGGCGCGGTCGGGATCAGCGGCAGCGAGGCCACGATCATCGGGATGCCGATCATGTGGGTCAGCCGGGTCGAGAACTTGGTGTGCTCGGCGCGGTACTGCTCCAGGTACTTCGTCACCTTCGGACCGAACTGCATGATTGCCTCCGCCGTCAACCCTCCGACGATACCACGCGGTGGGCGACCGCCGCGCGGCGCAGCAGCAGCAGCGAGCCGAGGACGTGGGCGATCGCCGCGCCGCCCATCACGCGCGGCAGCCCGAAGCGATCCGACAGCGCGCCCAGCCCCAGCGCGGCGAACGGCATCAGGCCGATGAAGAGCAGGGTGTTGATGCTCATGACGCGCCCGCGCAGGTGGTCGGGCACGCTCTGCTGCAGGATGGTCGACGCCAGCCCCATCGCGCTGGAGACGCAGAAGGTCAGCGCGAAGATGGCCATCACCGTCAGCGGCAGCGAGCGCGACAGCGCATAGGCGCCCAGCGCGACGCCCATGCCCACGGTGCAGATGCCGATGCGGCGCATGCGCTCGGCGTCGCTGACGGTCAAGAGCACCAGCGCCCCGGTCAGCGCCCCCGCGCCCGAGCCCGCCATCATGATGCCCAGGGCGTCACCGCGCCCGCCATAGAACGCCTTGGCGAAGCCGGCGCCCAGCACGACCATGAAGGGGAAGATCATGACCGCGCCCAGCGCCGTGATGGCCATCAGGGCGCGCACGTCGGGCCGGGTCATGACATAGCGCACACCCTGGCCGATGCCGGCGCTCTCGCCCTTGGGCCGCGGCGGCCGCGGAGCTGGGCGAATCCACATCAGGGTCGCGATGACGGCGATGAAAGAGACCCCATTGGCGATGAATAGCCCCTCGGGTCCGAACGGTCCCATCAGCATGCCCGCCAGCGCCGGTCCGATCAGCCGCGAGCCATGGAAGATGGCCTGCATCAGCGCGACCGCCTGCGGGATCTGGCGTGGCTCGACCAGCTGGGGCGTCAGCGCCTGCGACGCTGGCAGGTCGAACGCCGCCGCGGTCCCGGCCAGCACCGCCACCACCATGATGGCGCCCATGGTCAGCCGTCCGCTGTGCACCAGCGCCGCGAAGGCGAACGCCAGCAGCATCAGGACGAACTGGGTGGCGATGAGGATCTTGCGACGATCCGCGCGATCCGCGAAGGCGCCGCCGCTCAGCGACAGGAGGATCATCGGCACCGACGTCGCCACGTGGATGAGCCCCAGCGAGACGTTGCGGTTGCTGAGGTGGACGACGACGAAGCTCTGTGCCACGACCTGCATCCAGGTCCCGATCAGGGAGATGGCCTGACCGGACCAGTACAGCCGGAAGTTCCGGTTGCCCAGCACGGCGAACGGCCCAGCCCGTTCGAGTGGTTCGCCGCCAGGCGGACGCGACATGCGAGACGAAGGTATCATGCGTGGCCCCGCCGAGCGGGGCGAGAGGGAGACACTGCGATGACGAGACTGACCTTGATGGGTGCACTGATGATTGGCTTGACGGCCTGTGTGGTGCGTAGCGGGCCGCCGCCCGATGGCCGCCCGGCTGGTCCTGGCCCGGGAGGCCCGCCGGCGTCAGGCCCCGCGTACGTGCCGCCCAACATCGGCCCGGCGACCTTCATCGTGCCCGACCTCAGCACCAACTACACCTACGAGGACGCCTACCTCAAGCTGCGCTCGCTGGGGGTGACCGGCGACATCATCTTCTCGGCCATCGCCGAGGAGAGCGCGCAGATCCGCGTCTTCGGCATCGACGGCCCGGGCCGCACCGAGTCGACCCGGGTGCCGATCCTGATCGCGGTCAAGGGTGGCTCGGCTGCCGCGGTGTTCCCGATGGTCGGCGTGGTCGGCATGAAGATCACCGACGCCATCACCAAGATGACCGCCAGCAAGATGTTCGCCTTCACCGTGCGTCACGTGCCGGCCAGCGCCAACTGCGCCAAGGACGTCGTGTGCAGCACCGTCCCCAACCTGGGCGAGTCGACCCGCCTCGGCGACAGCAACAAGATGCTGGTCGTCGGCATCGAGTAGCGCCACCGTCTCTCCAGGCTACTTCAGGCGCAGCCGCGCGATCACCGGCAGGTGGTCGCTGCGGCCGGCGTTCACCACCTCTGCGCTGACCAGCGTGAAGGTCTCGTCATACAGGATGTGATCGAGCTGCCACTGGATGGGCCCCGCGCCGGTGTTCCAGCGCCACGTCATGGTGTCGGCGGGCAGCGCGTCGCGCAGCTTGCGCTGGTGCAGGAAGCCGACCGCGCTGCCGCTCTGGTCCTCGTTGAAGTCGCCCAGCGCCAGCACCGGCAGCGCGGGATCGATGGTCTTCCAGTAGGCCTCGATCTCGGCGCGCCGATCCTTGGCGGTGCTGAAGTAGCCGCCGAACGGGGCGCGCCGGTCACTCAGCGGCGGGCGCAGGTGCAGCGCCAGCAGCTGCAGCTTGCCCAGGGGGGTCTCGGCCAGCACGCGCCAGCCCGGGAACCAGCCCACCGGCGAGGCCGTGAGGTCGCCGTCCTCGAGCGGCCAGCGTGACAGCACGGCCAGGCCGCCGGCGGCGCGCGCGGCGCGGTACAGCCGGTGCGGATAGCGATCCGCGACGCGATCCTCCAGCGAGCGCTGCCACTCGGGCGTCACCTCCTCGAGCACCACCAGGTCGGCCTGGGCCGAGCGCAGCGCCGCGAGGGTGTCCTCGTCACCGGCGAGGCCGAAGTTGACGTTGTAGGTCATGACCACCAGCGGGTCTGCGCTGCCGGCGGGTGGCGCCGCACAGCCCAGCGCACGCCAGCACGCGCGCTGCAGGTCGGAGCTGGCGACGAACTGCTCGCGGCAAGCCGACAGGTTGCGCTCACGCAACAGGCCGCCGGTATCCGCCGTGAAGCCGGGAAAGAAGAAATGTTTGACAAGTGGCAGGCGC
>JBGASF010000212.1:0-10652 GCA_044229835.1 Polyangia bacterium
GGTGGGTGGCGATCAGCGCGTTGGCGCTGTCGCCAGCCTGGCGCACGAAGGGCACCACCCGGGTGCCGTCGGGCCAGCGTGGGCGCTTGCCGGCATAGATCTCGGCCAGCGCGGCGGCATCGAGGCCGTCGACGCGGGCTCGGGTCGCGAACGCCGCCAGCACGCGCGCCAGCGGCGTCACCGTGACGCCGGCGCGCTCGGCCGCGCTCAGCGGGCGCGACACCAGGGCGATGTCGATGGCGCCGTCGCGCAGCGCGCGCAGGCCGCCGCTGGTGCCGATGCTCTCGGGCACCTCGATGCGCGCCGCCGGGTGGCCGTCCTGGTAGCGGCGCACGAAGCCGCGCAGCAGCGCCAGCCCGGAGCCCGAGCCGGCGATGACCAGCGTGCCGGGGTCGCGCGCCTCGACGACACAGGCGGGTGCCGTCGGTCGGCCGGCGGCGGCACACCCCGCGGGGACCCGCGCCCACCCCACCCCCCCAGCCCCCACCCGGCCCCCCCCCGCGCGCCCCCCGCGGGCCAGCCGGGCGTCGTCACACCCGGCGGTCACCGTCGCCATCGCGACCACGACTGCGACGACCCTGCCCACGCGCGCGCGCCCGCTGCGGCACATCTGCGCCACTCTACATGTTATGAAAGGGCGTGCGCACGGACCTGTGGGGGGTGCTGGGGGCGTTGTTCGGGGTCCTGCTGGCTCCGTTCGTCTTCCTGGGCGGCCTGCTGCGTCGCGCGCGCGTGTTTCACCCCGACGGGCAGTTCTTCCGCGGCCGCGTCATCGCCACCCCGGCCGCCGATCCGCGCGTGCAGCGCGTCGCGGCGCGGCTGGCGGGCTTCGTGCTGGCGCGCCTGTCGGCGTCGGTGCACGCCGGGCCCGAGGAGGTGCCCGACTGGCTGGGCGGCGGCTTCCGCTTCCGCGCCGACGCCGCGTCGACCGCGGTCGCCGGCCCGGGTGACCAGGACGTGCTGCTGGCCTCGCTGGAGTCGTTCTTGTCGACCCAGAAGGCCAAGCGCGAGACCGATCAGCACGACTACCTGAACAACACCTACTACACGGTGGCGCCCTACCTGGTCGACGGCGTGGGCAAGGCGCGCGTGCGCCTGGTCGGCTCGCGCCTGGGGCCGCGCACCGGCCCGCGCAGCGAGCGCCTGAAGCAGGCCGCCGCCGCCGGCGAGGCCTGGTTTCGCCTCGAGGTGCAGCCGCGCGGCGAGGCGGACTGGCTGGCGGTGGCGCGCATCGAGCTCGACGGGCCGACCGAGATCGACATGCCGAGCTGGTACATGACGCCATTCCGGGCCGGGCGCGGCCTGACCCCGTGCGGCGTCATCCATGGCATCCGCCTCATCGTGTACCCGGTCGGGCGGCTGGCACGCCGGCTGCGCGGCGTGTGAGCATGAATGTTACGATGCCGCCCGTGGGGGCTGCGGCAGGGGAGTTCCAGGGGACCTCGCGGTTCCGCCTGGTGCGGCGCATCGGCGCCGGCGGCATGGGTGTGGTCTACGAGGCCGAGGACCTCGAGCGTGGCCAGCGCGTCGCCCTGAAGACCATCCGCCACCCAGGGTCGGACACCGTGTACCGCCTCAAGCGCGAGTTCCGCGCGTTGGCCGACCTCAGCCATCCCAACCTGGCCGCGCTGTACGACCTGGTGGTCGACGACGCGCGCTGCTTCTTCACCATGGAGCTGGTCTACGGCCAGGACTTCCTGTCCTTCGTGGGCCACTCGCCGCGCCCGGAAGATGGCGGGCTGGCCTTCGCCGAGACCATCTCGACTGGCGACCTCGAGCGCGAGGTCGACACCCTGGCGCCGGTGCCGGTGCCCGCGCCGGTGGCGGCGGCCGGGGCCGGGTCCGACCCGGGCCGCGCGCTCGGGGCCGCACCTGCTGGCGCCCGCGACCGGGCTGGCCTGTGACGAGGCGCGCCTGCGCGCGGTGCTGCCGCAGCTCGGGCAGGGGCTGAACGCGCTGCACACGGCCGGCAAGGTGCACCGCGACATCAAGCCGTCGAACATCATGATCACGCGCAAGGGCCGCGTGGTGCTGCTGGATTTCGGCCTGGTCGCCGAGATCGAGCCCATCGAGGCGCGCCCCACCGGATCCTCGTCGGGCAACGTGGTCGGCACCGTGGGCTACATGGCGCCCGAGCAGGCCGGCGGCGAGAGTCGCCTGACCGGCGCGGCCGACTGGTACTCGGTGGGCGCGCTGGTGTACCAGGCGCTGACCGGGCGGCTGCCCTTCACCGGGCCGTCGCTGCGCGTCTTGATGGACAAGCAGACGCACTCGCCGCGCCCGCCGCGCGCGCTGGTGCCGCAGGTGCCGCGCGATCTCGACGAGCTGTGCGTGGAGCTGCTGGCGCGCGACCCGCGCGAGCGGCCCACCGGCATGGCGGCGCTGCGCCGGGTCGGGGCGCCGGTCGAGGAGCGCGGGGCGTCGCGCCCGACCACGCTGCCCGACAACCAGTTCGCCGGTCGCGGCGCCGAGCTCGGCAAGCTGGAGCAGGCCTTCACCAGCATCACCAGCGGGCAGGCCGCCGCGGTGCTGGTGTCGGGCGCCTCGGGCATCGGCAAGAGCGCGCTGATCGCGCACTGGCTGGGCGAGGTGCGCCGGCGCCGGCCCGAGACCGTGGTGCTGGCCGGGCGTTGCTACGAGCGCGAGTCGGTGCCCTACAAGGCGATGGACAGCCTGATCGATCACCTGTCCAGCCACTGGATGCAGCTCAGCCCCATCGACGCGCAGGCGCTGCTGCCGCGCGACGCCGCGCTGCTGCCCACGCTGTTCCCGGTGCTGGGGCGGGTGCCCGCGGTGGCCGATGCGCCGCGCGGCAAGACCGTGGTCGACCCGCAGGAGACCCGCACCCGGGCCTGGAGCGCGCTGCGCCAGGTGCTGCAGCGCATGGCGGATCGCCACCCGCTGGTGCTGTTCATCGACGATCTGCAGTGGGTGGACGGCGACACCGTGAACCTGCTGGCCGACCTCATGCGCGCGCCCGATCCGCCCGGGCTGCTGCTGCTCCTGTCGGCGCGGCGCGAGGGCGCCGAGACCGCCGAGGCGCTGGTGCGGCGCATGGATGTCGACCGCCAGGTCATCGAGGTCGGGCCGCTGGGCGCCGAGGACGCCGCCGCGCTGGCCGCCGCCCACCTGGCGGGTGGGCCGCCCGAACTCGCCGAGCGGATCGCGCGCGAGGCCGCGGGCAGCCCGTTCTTCCTGCTGGAATTGACGCGCTACCTGCAGGGGCGCGACAGCAGCGAGGCGCTCGGCAAGGGGCTCGACGAGGTGCTGGCGGAGCGCTTCGGCGAGCTGCCCGAGGACGCGCGCACCGCGCTGGAGGTCATCGCGGTAGCGGGCGAGCCGGTCACGCTGCGCGTCGCCGGCGCCGCCGCCGGGCTGCCCGGTGACGAGGTGCCGCGCCAGATCCGCCACCTGCGCACGCAGCGCTTCGTGCGCGCCGTGGGCGGGCGCGCCGACGATCTGGTCGAGCCCTACCACGACCGCATCCGCGAGTCGCTGCTGGGCCGGCTGGCGCCCGACCGCCTGCGCCGCCACCACCGCGCCATCGCGGTCGCGCTGACCGGGCAGGCCAGCGCCGAGCGGCTGGCCCGGCACTGGCGCGGGGCAGGCGAGGGCGACCGCGCCGCCGAGTACGCCCGCCGCGCCGCCGAGGAGGCCACCGCGACGCTGGACTTCGATCGCGCCGCCGAGCTGTACCGGCTGGCGCTGGAGCTCGGCACCTACACGCCCGAGGCGCGCCAGAAGCTGCGCACCGCGCTGGGTCACGCGCTGGGGCGCGCCGGCCGCCCGGTCGAGGCCTCGTCGGAGTTCGCGCTGGCCGCGCAGGAGTCCGACGCCACCACCGCGCTGGAGCTGCGCCGCCGCGCCGCCGATGCGCTGCTGCGCGGCGGCTACATGGCCGAGGGCCTGGAGGCCACGCGCCTGGTGCTGTCACAGCTGGGCATGCGGCTGGCGCGCACCCCGGGGCGCGCGCTGGCCAGCATGCTGCTGCGGCGCGCCTGGCTGTGGCTGCGCGGCCTGGGCTGGCGGCGCCGCGACCTCGGCCAGATCCCACAGCTGGAGCTCACGCGTGTGGATGTCTGCGAGGGCGTCGCGCTCGGGCTGGCCAACGTCGACGTGTTCCGCTCGGCCGACTTCTGCACCCGCTTCATCCTGGCCGCGCTGCGCCTGGGCGAGCCGTCGCGCGTGGTGCGCGCCATCGCGCTGGAGGCCGACCTGCTGGCGGTGCAGGCGCGCACGCGCCGCGCCACCAAGCTCTTGGCCAACCTGGAGGCGCTGGTCGCCGAGCACCCCACGCCGCAGGCCACCTCGGTGCTGTACACCACGCAGGGCCTCATCGATTTCGGTTGTCACAACCGCTGGCGCAGCGCGCACGAGCGCCTCAGCGAGGCCATGTCGCTGTACCTGGCGCACGAGAGCGCCATCGACTTCGAGCTCAACACGGTCGACATGTTCCGCTGCATGGCGCTCGACCAGCTCGGCGACTGGCCCGAGCTGTCGCGCCGGCTGCCCGCGCTGGTCGAGGCAGCCATCCGCCGCGGCGACCGCTATGCCTCGGTGATCTTCCGCGTCGTCTTCGCGACGCCCTGGCTGATGCGCGACGAGGCCGCCGAGGGCGAGGCCCAGGTCAGCGCCGCCATCGACGAGTGGGGCGCCGCGCGCGATCACTACCAGCTGCAGCACATGTTCGCGCTGGTGTCGCGCTGCAACCTGGCGCTGTACCAGGGCGACGCCGCGCGCGCGCAGGCGCTGCTCGGCGCCGAGGAGCCGCAGCTGCGCCGCTCGCTCCTGCACCTGGCGCCGTCGAACCGCCTGCTGCTGGAGCAGCTGCGCGGGCGCATCCAGGCCGCGGTGGCGGCGTCCCCCACGGCGTCGGCGCCGGAGCGCAAGCGCGCGGCGGCCGGGGCGCGGGCCACGGCGCGCTGGCTGCGCCGCACGCCACACCCGGCCGGTCGCGCGGTGGCGCGCCTGGTCGAGGGCTCGGCGGCGCGGGCGCTGGGCGACGACGCGCGCTGCGCCAGCGAGTGGGCCGGCGCCGAGCGCGAGCTCGACGGGCTGGAGATGGCGATCTGGGCCGCCAGCGTGCGCTGGCAGCGCGGCAAGCTGCTGGGCGGCGGCGAGGGCGCCGAGCTGTGTGCGCGCGCTGAGGCCGAGATGGCGGCGCGCGACGTGGCGCGGCCCGACCGGCTGGCGGTCGCCATGGTGCCCGGCGTGGCCCCAGGTGGAGCCGCCTGATGGCGCGCGCGCTGACCGTGGTCACGCCGGTGCGGGACGATCACCTGCAGATGCTCGAGGGCGTCCTGCGCACGGTGTCGGACGAGGTCGACGCCGGGCGCGCCCCGTTCCCGCGCGCGACCACGCACTTCGCGCGCTGGGTGCTGCTGCCGCGGGTGACGCCGGAGGCGCCGGTGCTGCTGGTGCTGGAGGCCAACCATGACGGCACCCAGGCCGGCTGGCTGACCGAGCTCGGGCTCAGCGCGGGGCCGCGGCTGGATGCCATCTATGGCTGCTGCAGCGGCTGGCCCGCCGAGGCCGCCGCGCAGCGCGGCTGGCTGGCGGCGCACACGCTGCCGGCGGCGGCGTTCTACCAGGGCTATCCCGACCACACCGTGCAGGCGGTGGCCAACGATCGCCGACTGCACCAGCTGGCCGGGCAGTATCTCGACCAGCTGGGGCCGGCGGCGCGCAAGCGCAGCGCCACCGAGATCCGGCGCGGCCTGCGCGAGTGGCTGGAGCGCGCCCAGGAGCGCGAGCCCGGGCTGGCGCTGGCGCCGTCCGAGCACGGGCCGCCCACCGCGGGCTCGGCGGGGCGCATCGCGCGCATCATGGGCGCGCTCGGGCTGGCGCTGCCGCTGGCGCTGCTGGCGCTGCCCGCGCTGCTGGTGGCCGCGCCGCTGTTCCTGCTGCGCCTGCGCCGCCTCGAGCGCAGCGAGCCGCCCGACGTCTATCACCAGCCGGTGCGCTTCGATCCCCAGCTGACCCACGAGGAGGACTGGCAGACGCAGAACCAGCTGACGCACCTCGTGACCATCAAGCCGGGGCGGCTGCGCATGTTCGCGGTCACCAACGTGCTGCGCGTGGTCGGCCTGATCGCGCGCCTGCGCGACAACGTCGGCAACCTGGGCGGCATCCCCAGCATCCACTTCGCGCGCTGGGTCATCCTGCCCGACCGGCGCGTGCTGTTCCTGTCCAACTTCGACGGCAGCTGGGAGAGCTACCTCGGCGACTTCATCGATCGCGCCGCCAAGGGGCTGACCGGGATCTGGACCAACACCGTGGGCTTCCCGCGCACCGACTTCCTGCTCTGGAAGGGCGCCGAGGACGAGGAGGCCTTCAAGAACTGGACGCGCAAGCACCAGCTGCACACCCAGGTCTGGTACTCGAGCTGCCCCGACGCGTCGATCCCGAACGTCCACGGCGACGCGGCGGTGCGGCGTGGGCTCAGCGGCGAGCTCGGCGAGGTCGAGGCGCAGCGCTGGCTCGAGGAGGTCTGACCAGCATGAGCACGAGCACGAGCACGAGCACGAGCACGAGCACGAGCACGAGCACGAGCACGAGCACGAGCACGAGCACGAGCACGAGGGCAGGGGACCTCGAGCTCGATGAGATCCAGGGCCTCCTGCTGCGTGGTTTCGGCGACTGTCCGCACGCGCGCTTCCTGTTCCTGCGCATCCGCGACCTCGGCGCCGCGCGCGTCGCGCTGGCTGCGCTGACCGACGAGCTGGCGCAGACGTCGACCGCGGCGCGCCTGCTGGGGCCGCGCGCCGAGTCGCGCGTGCAGCTGGCCTTCACCGCGCGCGGGCTGCGCAACCTCGGCCTGGGCGACGACGCGCTGGCGACCTTCCCGCTGGAGTTCCAGGAGGGCATCGCGACGCCTGACCGCGCCCGCATCCTGGGCGACACCGGCGACAGCGCGCCCGAGGCCTGGGAGTTCGGCGGCCGCGGCGACGGCGGCGACGGGGGCATCGACGTCTGGCTCGGCCTGTATGCACGGGGCGCCGAGCCGCTGCGCGTGCTGCGCGCCGACTGGGCCGACACCCTGGCCGGCTTCGACGTCATCGCCGAGCAGCACACCATCCCGCGCGAGGGCGACCGCGAGCACTTCGGCTTCCGCGACGGCATCTCGCAGCCCGCCATCGAGGGCGACCCGGCGCCGCTGTTGCCCGGGCAGGATGTGGTGCGCGCGGGCGAGTTCGTGCTCGGCTATCCCAACCAGTACGGCAAGCTGCCGCTCAGCCCCAGCGTCGCGGCCGCGGCCGGCGCGGGCACGGGTGCCGCGCAGCTGCCGGCGGCGGCGGCGCCCGGGCGTCTCGACCTCGGTCGCAATGGCAGCTTCCTCGTCTATCGCAAGCTCGAGCAGCACGTCGACGCCTTCAAGGCCTTCTTCGCCGAGGCCGCCGCGCGCGAGAGCGGCCGCCCCGATCCCGCGCTGGCCGACTACCTGGCCGCCAAGTGCATGGGGCGCTGGCCCAGCGGCGCCCCGCTGATGCTGGCGCCCGAGCGCGACGATCCCGCGCTGGGCGCCGACCCGCTGCGCAACAACGACTTCCGCTTCGCCGAGACCGATCCGCGCGGCCTGCGCTGCCCCATCGCCTCGCACATCCGGCGCGCCAACCCGCGCGACGCCAAGGGCCCCGACCCGGCGGAGTCGCTGGAGGTCGTGCAGCGCCACCGCCTGCTGCGCCGCGGCCGCATGTATCACGAGCCGAGCGGCCGCCGCGGCGTGCACTTCCTGGCCTTGAACGCCAGCCTGCGGCGCCAGTTCGAGTTCATCCAGCAGACCTGGATCATCAACCCCAAGTTCGAGGGGCTGCACGCCGATCGCGACCCCATCACCGGCGACTCCGATCCACACGCGCCACCCGAACCCGGCCGCGAGCCGCCGGTGACCCAGGTCACCATCCCCGAGCATCCCTACCGTCGCCGCCTGGGTAGCATGCCGCGCTTCGTCTCGGTGCGTGCCGGGGCATACCTGTTCATGCCGGGGCTCCGCACGCTGCGCTGGCTGGCGACGCCCGGGCCGGGGTAAGATCGAGCTGGCCGTAGGAGTGCGAGCACCATGCGAAGTGCAGCTGGGGGGATGATGCGACAGGTGGGCAGCCGGGTGGCGCTGCTGGCGGCGCTGGGGCTGGGGCTCGGCGTGGCGGTGGCCGGCTGCGGCTCCGACGACTTCGAGGTGCCAGTGCGCGACGGCTCCATCGCCGACGCCGGTCCGGATGCGGCGCCCAAGAACATGGCCGGGAACTACATGATCGCGGTGACCAACGGCGCCAACGGCTGCGGCTACATGAACTGGATGGAGAACGCCGTGAGCACCGGCGTGCCGCTCACCGTGGTGCAGGCCGGCGCCGCGGTGACCGCGGAGATCACCGGCATCACCGGCGGCCTGGTCATGCTGGCCACCGGCAGCCGCACCTTCACCGGCACGGTGGACGCGGCCGGCGCCTTCTCGATGGTGCTGATCGGCACCCGCGCCGAGATGCAGAACGCCTGCACCTACACCCGCAAGGTCTTCGCCACCGGCAGCGTGGTCGGCGACACCATCCAGGGCACGCTCGACTACACCACCGCGACCAACGGCAGCCCCGACTGCGGCTCGCTGGAGAACTGCCACACCATCCAGCGCTTCAGCGGTTCGCGCCCGCCGATGTAGCGCTTCAGCGGCTCGCGCCCCCCGGTGTAGTCTCGGGCGTGCTGCGCGCCATCATCTTCGATCTCGACGGGACGCTGGTCGATTCGCTCGACGACATCGGCGCCGCCATGAACCGCGCGCTCGCGGCCCACGGCGAGGCCGCGCACCCGCTGCCCGCGTACCGCCACTTCATCGGCGACGGCGTGCGCCTGCTGGCCGAGCGCGCGCTGGGCCCCGGCGCCGCCGCGCGGCCACCCACCTTCTGGGACGCTCTGCTGACCACCTACCGCCGCGAGTACGCCGCCGGCATCATGGATCGCACCCGCCCATACCCCGGCGTGCCCGCGCTGCTGGCCACCCTGGCCGCGCGCGCCATCCCCACCGCCGTCCTGTCCAACAAGCCCGACGAACCCACCCGCACCCTGGTCGCCGCGCTGCTCGGCAGCCACCCGTTCGTCGCCGTCCGCGGCGAACGCCCCGGCACCCCACGCAAGCCCGACCCGACCTCCGCCCGCGAGCTCATCGCCGCCCTCGGCGTCCCCGCCAGCGCCTGCGCCCTGCTGGGCGACAGCCACGTCGACATCGAGACCGCCAAGGCCGCCGGCCTGCGCGCGCTCGGCGCCGCCTGGGGCTTCCGCGGCCGCAGCGAGCTGGAGGCCGCCGGCGCCGACCAGGTGCTCGCGGCGCCCGAGGAGCTGCTGGAGTTGCTCGACTGAGCGTCCATAGGCTCCGACTCACATGCACTGGTTAGCAACGCACCCCATGGGTGGCGGACAGCCCCCACAGCTGCGGACTCCGCCGCAGCCGTCGCTGATGTCGCCGCAGCCGGCACCGACATCTTGGCACGTCAGGGCAACGCAGGCCCCATCGCCGCTCAATGCCACCGATGGCGACCCGCCAGGGCTCGCAACGACATTCAGGCTGGCGCTCTTGGCTCCGCCGGGGGCTACGGGGTTGAACGTCAGCACGATGGTGCAGTTGCCACCTGCGGCCACCGGCGCCATGCAGTTGTTCGTCGCGATCCTGAACATCGACATATCGGTGCCCCCGAGGCTGACGCTCGGGGTGCCGCTGGCCACGCCGCCGGTGTTGCTCAGGGTGACGGTCGACTGACTGCTGACCGACCCGTTGTTCACAGTGCCGAAGTTCACCGTCGTCGGGTTCAGGCTCAGCGTCGCTGGCGTCGCCCCCGTGCCCCCCAGCGTGGCCGACACAGTGCCGCCTGGGGTGCCCATCACGGTGACGGACCCGGTCTTGCCACCCGTCGTGGTCGGGGCGAAGCGGACGTCGATGGTGCACGTGCCGCTGGGGGCCAGCACCACGCCGTTGCAGTTGTCGGTGACCGTGAACTGGCTGCCGCTCGACGAACCCGCCAGCGTGCCGGTGCTGACGCCGCCGGTGTTGCTGATGGTCAGCGTCATGGGCGACGTGGTGACGCCGGTGGCCACGGTGCCGAAGGCGAGGCTGCCGGTGTTGATCATCAAGGCGGCCTGGCTGACACCGGTACCTGACAGGGTCGCGGAGGTGTTGATGGTGCCCGCCACCACCGACAGGCTCGCCGACTTTCCCCCCAGACTCAGCGGGCGGAACTTCGCCGAGACCATGCAGCTCGAGCCGCCGGCAAGCGGCGTCGTGCAGCCGTTGCTGAGCAGGCTGAAGTCGGTCGGGTTGGTGCCCGTCAGTGACGCCGCCAGCGTCGAGCTGAGGACGTCGCCAGTATTGGTGACAGTGAAGGGCACCGTGGCGCCGTCGGTGTTGATGGCGACCGAGCCATAGCCGTTCGCGGTGGGGGTGATCGACAGCGCCGCGGGGCGCTGGCCGTTGCCCGACAGCGACGCCGACACGCTGCCGCCCGGGCTGCCGGTGACAGAGATCGACGCGCTCTTGCTGCCGTTCGAGGTCGGGTTGAAGTGCACCACCATGGTGCAGGTGCCCGACGCGACCAGGGTCTGGCCGGTGCAGTTGTTGGTCAGCGTGAACTGGTTGGCGTCGGCGCCGGTCATCGAGCCGGTCAGCACAC
>JBGASF010000213.1:0-10587 GCA_044229835.1 Polyangia bacterium
CGGCATCGACCGCGGCGTCACGCGGCCCGCCCAGGCCATTGGGATCGAAGGTGCATCCGGCCGCCCACAGCGCCGCGGTCGCCCACACGGCCATCCAGCGCCACCTCATCAGGGCAGGACCACCAGGTTGCCGATGGTCGTCGGATCGCACCACACGTCGGGGTGCGCCCCCGCCCCGCCGCAGCAGGCCGCGCAGGTCGACGCGCCGCGGAACCAGGCCAGCCAGTGATCGGCGCCGCTGTTGCCCTGGTCGTCATCGGTCAGCTGCATGCCGAAGCGGAACTTGGTCCCGTTCGGCGGCCGCCCGTTGCTGCCATACAGCGCCCACGGCACCCGGATCTCGATGTCGTAGCCCGCCGAGGTCGCGCGCACCTTGAAGGTGATGCCGTCGGTGGCGGCGGAGTTGGCCACGAAGCCGTCCTCGACCTGGTCGTTGGCGCGGAAGTAGTAGCGCCGATCCTCGGGCTGGTAGCCGGCGCGCGCCGCGCTCGACACCGCGGGCGCATCCATCAGCATGGTGAAGCTGTCGTCGTTGTAGAAGCTGGTCGAGTCGGTGCGCACGGTGTCGTCCATGACCTCGACGCGCAGGTAGAACGCGGCGCTGTCGCTGATCGAGGTCACGCGCGCCGACAGGTCGGCGTCGCCCGACGAGGCCGCGATGTGCTCGTGGCTCATCGGGGAGGCGTTGTTGATGGTGATCGGGAAGGTCGCCGCGCCCGCGGGCCAGTCGCCGAACAGACCGTCGATGGTGATGGTGCCTGCGTTGCCGGTGCTGCCGAGCTCGCCCTGCCCCAGCACGATGGCGGCGTCCTGGAACACGAAGGCGTCGGGCGGCGCGGCGTCCTGGAACACGAAGGCGTCGGGCGCGGCCGCGTCCTGGAACACGAAGGCGTCCAGCGGCGCCGCGTCGATGACGTTGCCGGCGTCGTCGACCATCGGCGCGGCATCGATCATGTTGCCGGCGTCATCGACCATGACCGAGCCATCCGGCATGGCGCCGTCACGCACGCCGCCGTCACTGCCGTTCATGGGCGAGACACCGGCGGAGTCGAACGAACAGCCGGTCAAGCCCAGGCCGAGGCCCACCCACACGCCCCCAAACAGGCTCAGAACGCCGAGAATCCGGCTCACAGGGGACATGCCCCAGGATACCCGATCCAGCCCGCGCCGTGGCGGCCTTTGTCATTGAATCCCTGTGCTCCAGGGTCTATAAACGCGGCCCAACTAGTCCAATCACACCTAGTCAGAGGGGAAAACAGCCATGGCCCTGAAGGTTCCCGCTGGCGGCGCCGCCGTCAAGATCGGCGCAGGCGGCAAGCTCGAGGTTCCCGCGCAGCCCATCATCCCCTACATCGAGGGCGACGGCACCGGCCCCGACATCTGGCGCGCCAGCCAGCGCGTCTTCGACGCCGCGGTGCAGACCGCCTACAAGGGCGACCGCAAGATCGCCTGGCTGGAGGTCCTGGCCGGCCAGAAGGCCTTCGACCAGACCCAGAACTGGCTGCCTGACGAGACCGTCGACGCCTTCCGCGAGTACCTGGTCGGCATCAAGGGCCCGCTGACCACCCCGGTCGGCGGCGGCATCCGCTCGCTCAACGTGGCGCTGCGCCAGATGCTGGATCTCTATGTCTGCCTGCGCCCGGTGCGCTGGTTCACCGGTGTGCCGTCGCCGGTCAAGCACCCCGAGAAGGTCGACATGGTGATCTTCCGCGAGAACACCGAGGACATCTACGCGGGGATCGAGTGGCAGGAGGGCACCGACAAGGCCAAGAAGGTCATCAAGTTCCTGCGCGAGGAGATGGGGGTCAAGTCGATCCGCTTCCCCGACAGCGCCGGCGTCGGCGTCAAGGTGGTCTCGCGTGAGGGCACCGAGCGCCTGGTGCGCGCCGCGCTCGACTACGCCATCGCCAAGAAGCGCAAGTCGGTGACCCTGGTGCACAAGGGCAACATCATGAAGTACACCGAGGGCGCCTTCCGCGACTGGGGCTACGAGCTCGTGAAGAAGGAGTACGCCGGGCGCGCCGTCGGCTGGGACGACTGCGGCGGCAAGCCGCCCGCGGGCCAGATCCTGGTCAAGGACAGCATCGCCGACATCACCCTGCAGCAGGTGCTGACGCGGCCCGACGAGTTCGACGTCATCGCGACCCTGAACCTGAACGGCGACTACCTGTCGGACGCCCTGGCCGCCCAGGTCGGCGGCATCGGCATCGCGCCCGGCGGCAACATCAACTACATCACCGGCCACGCCGTCTTCGAGGCCACCCACGGCACCGCGCCCAAGTACGCCAACCTCGACAAGGTCAACCCCGGCTCGGTCATCCTCTCGGGCGTCATGATGCTCGAGCACCTGGGCTGGGACGAGGCCGCCGACCTCATCATCAAGGGGCTCGAGGCCGCCATCGCCGACAAGACCGTCACCTATGACTTCGCGCGTCTGATGGACGGCGCGAAGGAGCTCAAGTGCTCGGAGTTCGCGAGCGCCATCATTGCGAAGTTCGGCCGGTAGAAGGAGAGACCACCATGGCTCGTCGCAGCAAGATCACCATCGTCGGCGCCGGCAATGTCGGCGCCACCGCAGCTCACTGGGCCGCCGCCAAGGAGCTCGGCGACATCGTCCTGGTCGACATCGTCGAGGGCGTGCCGCAGGGCAAGAGCCTGGACCTGTCGCAGGCCGGCCCGGTCGAGGACTTCGACGCCCGCATCACCGGCACCAACGGCTACGCCGAGACCGAGGGCTCCGACGTCGTCATCGTCACCGCCGGCGTGCCGCGCAAGCCGGGCATGTCGCGCGACGACTTGTTGGCGATCAACAAGAAGATCGTGGGCGACGTGGCGCAGAACATCGCCAAGTACGCGCCCAACGCCTTCATCATCGTGGTCTCGAACCCGCTCGACGCCATGTGCCACGTGATGCACCACTTCACCAAGTTCCCGCGCGAGCGCGTGGTCGGCATGGCGGGCATCCTGGACACCGCGCGCTACAAGACCTTCATCGGGCGCGAGCTCGACGTCTCGGTCGAGGACATCAGCGCCATGGTGCTGGGCGGCCACGGCGACACCATGGTGCCGCTGCCGCGCCACACCTCGATCCAGGGCGTGCCGCTGACCGAGCTTTTGCCCAAGGACAAGATCGACGCCATCGTGAAGCGCACCGCCAACGGCGGCGCCGAGATCGTCGGCCTGCTCAAGACCGGCAGCGCCTACTACGCGCCGGCCGCGGCCTGCGTGCAGATGGCCGAGGCGGTCATCCGGGACAAGAAGCGCGTCGTCCCCGCCGCTGCGCTGTGCCAGGGCGAGTACGGTTACAACGGCCTGTTCATCGGCGTCCCGGTCGTGCTGGGCGCCGGCGGCATGGAGCGCATCCTCAAGCTGGACCTCAACGCCGAGGAGAAGGCCATGCTGGACCACTCGGCCAACGCCGTGAAGGGCTTGGTCGAAGCCCTGAAGCTGGAGTAGCCATGAAGATCCACGAGTATCAAGGCAAGGCGCTGCTGGCCAAGTACGGCGTGCCGGTGCCCTATGGCAAGGCCGTCACCTCGCTGGCCGAGGCCGAGGCCGCCATCGCCGACGTCATGAAGACGACCGGTGGCGAGGTCGTGGTGGTCAAGGCGCAGATCCATGCCGGCGGTCGCGGCAAGGGTGGCGGCGTCAAGGTCGCCAAGGGCGCCGCCGCGGCGCTCGACTGGGCCAAGAAGATCTACGGCATGCAGCTGGTCACCATCCAGACCGGGCCAGAGGGCAAGAAGGTGCAGCGCCTGCTCATCGAGCAGGGGCTCGACATCGCCCGCGAGCTGTACCTGGGCATGACGCTGGATCGCGCCACCGGGCGCGTCACGGTGATGGCGTCGACCGAGGGCGGCATGGAGATCGAGGAGGTCGCGCACAAGACCCCCGAGAAGATCCTCAAGGAGTCGATCGACCCCGCGGTGGGCTTCCAGCCCTTCCAGGCGCGGCGACTGGCCTATGCGCTCGGCCTCAAGGGTGACGAGGTCAAGTCGTGCGTGAAGTTCCTGACCACCATGGCGCGCGCCTATGACGAGCTCGACTGCTCGCTGGTCGAGATCAACCCGATGGTGGTCCTGAAGTCGGGCCAGGTGCTGGCGCTCGACGCCAAGATGAACTTCGACGACAACGCCCTGTTCCGCCACCCCGAGCTGACCGAGCTGCACGATCCCACCGAGGAGGATCCCTCGGAGCTCGAGGCCAAGAAGTTCGACCTGTCGTACATCGCGCTCGACGGCACCATCGGCTGCATGGTCAACGGCGCCGGTCTGGCGATGTCGACCATGGACATCATCAAGAACTATGGCGGCCAGCCGGCGAACTTCCTGGACGTGGGCGGCGGCGCGACCCAGGCCAAGGTCACCGCGGCGTTCAAGATCATCACCGCGGATCCCCAGGTGAAGGGGATCTTCGTCAACATCTTCGGCGGCATCATGAAGTGCGACACCATCGCCAACGGCGTCGTCGCGGCGGTCAAGGAGGTCGGCCTCAAGGTGCCGCTGGTGGTCCGCCTGGAAGGCACCAACGTCAAGGAGGGCCGCGCCATCCTGGCCAATAGCGGCCTCGCCGTGGTGTCGGCGACCGACATGGCCGACGGCGCCAAGAAGATCGTCGAGCTGGCGGGAGGTGCCAAATGAGCGTCCTGTGTGGCAAGCAGACCCGCCTGATCGTGCAGGGGCTGACCGGTAGCGCTGGTTCGTTCCACGCCAAGCAGATGGTCGAGTACGGCACCAACGTCGTCGGCGGCGTGGTGCCTGGCAAGGGTGGCAGCTCGCACGAGAACATCCCGGTGTTCGACACCTGCTTCGAGGCGCGCGAGAAGGCCGGCGCCAACGCGACGGTGATCTATGTGCCGCCGCCCGGCGCGGCCGACGCCATCATGGAGGCCGCGGCCGCGGGCATCGAGCTCATCGTGTGCATCACCGAGGGCATCCCGGTGCGCGACATGATGAAGGCCAAGCAGTTCCTCAAGAACTACCCGGGCAGCACCCTGATCGGCCCCAACTGCCCCGGCGTCATCACGCCGGGCGAGTGCAAGATCGGCATCATGCCGGGCTACATCCACAAGCCGGGCAACGTCGGCCTGGTGTCGCGCTCGGGCACGCTGACCTACGAGGGTGTCGATCAGCTGACCCGCCTGGGGATCGGTCAGTCGACCTGCATCGGCATCGGTGGCGATCCGATCAAGGGCGTGGACTTCATCGACGCCCTCACGCTGTTCGCCAACGACCCGGGCACCAAGGCGGTGCTCATGATGGGCGAGATCGGCGGCGACTCCGAGGAGCGCGCCGCGGCCTGGATCAAGGCCAACATGAAGGGCAAGCCGGTGGCGGCGTTCATCGCCGGACAGACCGCGCCGCCCGGCAAGCGCATGGGCCACGCCGGCGCCATCATCTCGGGTGGCAAGGGCGCGGCCTCGGACAAGATCGCGGCGCTGCAGGCCGCGGGCATCAAGGTCGCGCGCACGCCGGCCGAGATGGGCGCAACGCTTCAGTCACTCCTTTAGGAAGGGACAGGATCAAGACCATGGCAATCGAGAGAACGTTTTCCATCATCAAGCCCGACGCCGTGCGCAAGAGCGCGGTCGGCGGCGTGGTCGCCCTGCTGGAGAAGGCCGGGCTGCGCGTCGTCGCCATGAAGACCGTGTGGATGACCAAGGCGCAAGCCGAGGGCTTCTACGCGGTGCACCGCGAGCGCGGCTTCTTCGGCGATCTGGTCAAGTTCATGACCTCGGGCCCCTGCGTGGTGCAGGTCCTCGAGGGTGAGGGCGCCGTGCTCAAGAACCGCGAGGTCATGGGCGCGACCGACTCCAAGAAGGCGGCCGCGGGCACCATCCGCGCGGCCTTCGGCACCGACATCGAGCAGAACGCCGTGCACGGGTCGGACAGCGCCGACAACGCCAAGATCGAGATCAACTTCTTCTTCAGCGGGGCCGAGCTGGCCGCGCTGACCGCGGCGTAGCAGCACCCGATACACCGAAACGAAACAACGCCCCGCCACGGACCTCCGCGGCGGGGCGTTGGTGTTTTCGGCGCGCGGGCTACTCGGGCAGGCCCGACAGCTCGATGACGTCGCCGAAGGCGACCATCTCGTCGTCGAAGCCGCTGTCCCACTTGATGTTGTAGCGGCCGGTGTCGACCTTGGTGATCTTGCCCTTCTTCATGGTGCCGACCCAGGGCGCCCACACCGCGGTGCCGACCTTGTAGGTCGGCTTGACCGGCAGCGCGATGCAGTCGGCCTTGGGCACCGCCTTGAACTCGGTGAACTGGGTGCCGATGAGCTTGTCCCCGCTGGCGCGGAAGACCTGCATCAGCTTGTAGCCCTTGTCGACCTTGAGGGCGCACGAGGTGCCCGGATCATAGGCGTTCTCGATGTGGTTCCACTCGCCGGCCTTGAGCTGGAAGGCGAACTGGCCGATGCCGGTCTTGCCGTCGTCGGCCTTGGCCGGGTTGTCATAGCTGAGGCCGATGAAGACGACCTTGGGAGCCTTGGGATCCTTGGCGTCGACCACGATGCCGCGGAACATGCTGGCGCCCCACTCGCCGATGATGATGTCGCCCTTCTTGGCGGTCTGGTCGGGCGCGATGCGCACGATGCCGGAGTTCGGGATGGCGTCGTCGCTGACGAAGTGGACCTGCGACTCCTTGTCGCCGGGCGCCTTCATGGTGCCGAGCAGGTACTGGGTCTGGAAGCTGGTCTTGCCCTCGGCCAGCGCGTTGCGGATGAGCTTCATGTTGACGAAGAAGACGCTCTCGCCGGCCAGGGCCTCGGTCTTGTCCTCGATCGGGAACTCGAACGGAAACGCGCCGGGCGCCAGGGCCGGCGCGGCGGGCGTCGGCGACGCGCTCGCGCTGGGCGAGGGCGACGCGCTGTCCGTGGGCGACGCCGACGCGCTGGGTGACGCCGACGCGCTGGCGCTGGGCGACGCGGAGGCCGACGCGGTCGGCCCGGGCTCCTTGTCCTTCTTCTTCTTGCAGCCGGTCACACTGAGTGTTGCCAGGATCGCGAACGCGAACGTCGACACGGTCTTCTTCATCGGCGTCCTCCCCGGGCGCGAGGCTATCACGGGGAGGGCCGGTCGTCGCGGGGCGGCGCGGCGCCGCTAACGCGGCATCTTGTTGTCGACGTAGCTGACCACGAAGTCCTGCAGGGCGGCCGCGGCCTGCGAGGTGTTGAACGTGGTGGTGCGCTGCGCCGCGGTGCTGGCGATGGTGCGGATGTTGATCTGGCGACCCAGGCGGTCGTAGACGACGAGGGCGCCGAACTGGGCGCCGGCGGCGGCGGGCTCGCTGACGGTCATCTCGGTGCCGCTGCTGGCGGCGACGATCCAGGCCTCCAGCTGGGCGCGCTCGGCGCTGGTCAGGACCTGCTCGGGCACCGCCATCACCGAGCTCGGGCAGCAGGTGCGCTCGTTGTGGGTCAGGCCGTTCATGACGTCGATCTTGAGCTGGCTGCCGACGACCTGGTTGCCATAGCTGTAGTCGACCACCAGCAGCGGGCCGACCGAGCCGTCGCCGAGGCTGCTGTCGACCAGGGACGCGCCGTCGGACAGCCCGCCATCGCGGACCACGCTGCCGTCCGGCGAGTTGATGTCGTCGTCGCCGGACGACCCACAACCCGCGAAGGTCAGGGCGCCGAGGGCGGCGACGGCGGCCAGTGCAAAGATCACACGGGCCCGGTTTGGCGATCCATCCAACATGGTCAAAGGCTACTGCAACTCGTGTACCGCTGCCGGAGCCATCCGTCCAGCCCTGACCTCGCGGGTCTGCGCGGGTGACGGGGGCCCAGGCACGACCTGGATGTCAGCCTGCCGTGGAATACCAGGACTCGGGTCGGGCTCACTCGACCTCGAACAGGTAGCCGGTGCGGAAGACCTCGGGGGTCGCGGCCAGGGCGTCATAGGGCGGCGGCTGGTTGGGCCAGAACACGTAGCGCCCGGGGCGCAGCGCGTCCTTGGGCAGCTCGAGGACCTGGACCAGGGTGGTCTTGTAGAGCTGCTTGGGCATCCAGGTGGTCAGCTCGAGGGCGCCGTCGGGCAGGCTCTCCTGCTGCTGGTCGGCGTCGGGGGCGGTGACCGCCTCGACCCGGCAGTCGCACTTCTCGGGCGGCGGCGCGATGACCACGCGCGCGCTGCCGTCGGCGCGCAGCTTCAGCTTGGGGATGGCGTCGGTGACGTCGGACAGCTTCCAGCGCTGGCGCAGCGGCGCGCTGGGGCGATCCGCCGGGGGCAAGAGGACGCGGGCGGTGACCCGCGCGCCCAGCATCAGCCCCTTGGCGGTGGGCACCGAGAAGCCGGTCGGGATCTCGCTCGACAGCACCTCCATGGTGACCTCGCCGGGGAACGGCAGCCGCGGGGTGGCGGCGACCGCCTCCATGGTGTGCGCCGAGGTGGCGACCAGCTCGAAGGGGGCCTCGATGCCGAGCTTGCCGCGCACCACGAAGCGGCCGTCGGCGCCGCTGGTCGTGGTCGAGCGCTCGCCGTGGCCGCCCGAGATCTCGCAGCGCAGGTCGATCTTGGGCAGCGGGGCACCGGTGACGGCGTCGACCACCACGCCCTGGGCCCGCACCGGGGGCTTGGGCTTCCTGCAACCTGCGGAGATCGCACAGAGGACAGCGGCACAAACGAGCAGGTCACGACCACGAGGCATGCCCGAGCCTACCGCAAAGCAGGGCCCGGGGCGATTGCACGGCAGCGAGGCGGGCGATTTTCGTGCTAGATGGAGTCAATCGTGTCGGATGTCGCAAAGAGCAAGCTGCGTGGGATGACCCTGCCCGAGCTGGAGGCCTGGGTGGTCGCCACCCTGGGCGCCAAGCGCTTTCACGCCCAGCAGATCTTCAGGTGGATCCACGCCACCGGCGCCACCAGCGCCGAGGGCATGACCGACGTCGCCAAGGAGCTGCGCGCCAGGCTGGCCGAGGTCGCCGACCTCGAGCCGCTGGCCACCGACCTGGTGCAGGTCTCGGCCGACGGCACCCGCAAGATCCGCTTCAAGACCTGCGACGGTCGCTTCATCGAGTCGGTCCTCATCCCCGAGGGCGACAAGGTCACCCAGTGCATCTCGTCGCAGGTCGGCTGCGCGCTGGACTGCACCTTCTGCGCGACCGCGTCGCTGGGCTTCGGGCGCAACCTGGGCGCCGACGAGATCGTCGAGCAGGTCTATCGCGGCGCCGCGCTGGCGCGCGAGGCCTACGGTGAGGATCGCCGCATCACCAACCTGGTCTTCATGGGCATGGGCGAGCCGCTGCACAACTACGATCACGTGGTGCGCGCGGTGCGCATCCTGACCGATCAGCGCGGCATGAACTTCTCGTCGCGCCGGGTCACGGTGTCGACCGCGGGCATGGTGCCGCAGATCGCCAAGCTGGGGCGCGAGGACTTCCAGGTCAACCTGGCCATCTCGCTGAACGCGTCGGACGACAAGACCCGCGACGTGGTCATGCCCATCAACAAGAAGTGGCCCATCGCGGAGCTGATCGGCGCCATCAAGAAGTTCCCGCTGCAGCGGCGGCGCTTCGTGATGTTCGAGTATGTGCTGCTGGGCGGCGTCAACGACAGCGTGGAGGACGCCGTGCGCGTGGCCAAGCTGCTCAAGGGCATGCCGTGCAAGGTGAACCTGCTGCCCTGGAACCCGCACCCGCTGGCGCCGTACCAGCGGCCCGAGAAGGACAAGGTGGTGGCCTTCCAGCGCGCCCTGATGGACCGCGGCTTCGCGGTGTACATCCGGAAGACGCGCGGCGATGACATCGACGCCGCCTGCGGGCAGCTGGCCGCGCGCGAGCTTCAGCCCGCCGGCAGCGAGCGCCCCGCGCTGGAGCTGTCGGGGCGGCGTCCCGCTGGACTCCGGGTGGTGGCGTAGGCGAAGGTATCGGCAGGCAGAGTGAGCGACCGACACGAGGGAGGGCAGCACACGTGAGCACCACGCTGGAGCAGGCGAAGGAGCTCTACCGCAAGGGGGACCTGAAGGCCGCGCTGGAGGCCTACGAGCGCGCCGCGGAGCTCATCCCCGATGACCCCGAGCCGTGCTTCGCGATGGGGGTCATCAAGGACAAGCAGGGCGAGCCCGAGGCGGCGGTGGCGCAGTTCGAGGCCGCGCTGAAGCGGCGCCCCAGCTTCGGCAAGGCCTACGTCAACCTGGCCGCCGTGCACGCCGAGCAGGGCCGCTTCTTCGAGGCCCGGCGCACCGTCGAGAAGGGGCTCGAGGTCGGCGAGCGCACCGTGCACAAGGCGCTGGAGGAGCTGCTCGGGCAGCTGGTGGCGGGCATGTGTCACGAGGCGCGCGAGGCGCGGGCGCGCGCCGAGGCGGCGCTGCGGGCCGGGCCGGGCGCCAAGGCGGGGCCGGCGATGCAGGCCAACTTCTCGCGCTTGCTGTCGGCGCTGTCGGCGCTGGCCGGCGAGCAGAGCCAGGCCGCGGAGCTGATCGCGGACGAGACCGGCGAGCCGACTTTTTTGTGGCAGGGCGAGAAGCGCAAGTTCAGTGCGCAGCTCGGGCCGGCGGGGTCGATCCTGATGGTGGACGCGGAGGCCGGGGCGATCGTGACCCAGCTGGTGCTGGAGCCGGATGCCAAGTGGGCGACGGCGAAGTT
>JBGASF010000214.1:0-10368 GCA_044229835.1 Polyangia bacterium
CGAGCCCGGCGTCGGGGGGGCGCTTCAGGTCGTCACCACAACCTTCGAGCACGAGCACGAGCAGCAGCACAGCGAGGGCGGGCCGGGACGGTCCGTCGAGCTTGGGCATGGCGGGAGGTTGGCTGATCAGTGACGCCGGCGCAAGGCAGCTGCGAGCAGCGCAAACAGCACGAACGCCGCGGCGATCGAGCCGCTTCCTGGGCCTCGGGGGGCGGCGCCGGCCTGGCAGCCGCAGCCGCCGTCGGCGCCGTCGTCGGGGCCGGCGTCGGCACCCGCGCCGCCATCGGGCGCGCCGGCATCGACCTGCATGACCGGCCCGCCGTCCTGGGGCACCACGCCGAGCTGCTGCACGGTGGCCGGCCACAGCGGGTCGCACAGGGCGGCGGTGCTGCGCGACGCGCGCAGGGGATCGCTCGAGGTCGGGTCGGGCAGCCAGCTGGCGACCGCGCCGGCCGGGCAGTCGAGCACGCTGGCCAGCTGGCTGTGGCGGAAGCGCGGCGCCCAGCTGGTGCCGAGATCGTCGGACGAGCCCAGCGCGAAGCTCTGCGGCGCGTTGTTGCCGCAACCCCACAGCTCGGCTCCTCGCAGGTCGAGGCAGGTCACTGCGGGCGGGCCGCTGACCCGCGTGAAGGCGAGGCCGTCGGGAGAGCGCGCCAGGCCGCTGGGGCGTGTGGTCAGCGCGGCGCGGCCGTCGCCGGCGACGACCAGGTCGCTGACGACCTCGGGGCTGGTGAAGACCTGCTGCCAGGTCATGCCGGCGTTGGCGCTGCGCTGCACCGAGTCGTCGTTGTTGAAGGCGATGGTGCGCACATAGAGGATGTCGGCGTTGCCGGGGTGCACCGCGAGCAGGCGCACCTCCTGGCCGCCGCCGGGGCCGAACGCCATCGGGGTGAAGGTCGCGCCGGCGTCGCGCGAGACCCACAGGGTGTTGGTGCCCGGGTTCACGGTGAACGAGGTCGCATAGACGCGCTGGCCGTCGCCGGGGGCGAAGCGCACCGAGGTCCACAGCTCGCGTGCGCTGCTGGTCGCGGCCAGGGCCTGGAAGCTGCGCCCGCCGTCGGTCGACCGCATCAGCCCGTTGTCGCGCCCCAGCGTGCCCGAACCCGCGACGACGATGGCGGGGTTGCCAGGGCTGACCGCGAAGCCGCCCACGAAGTGATCGAGCAGGTCGCCCTGGGCGTAGCCCCACGAGCAGCCGCCGTCCTCGGAGCGCGCCAGCCCGTCGAAGGTGCTGGCCCACACGGTGGCGCCGACGCGCTCGAACTGGGGGTCGAAGAAGCCGCCATAGCCGATGGCGCTCTCGCAGATCCAGCGGTAGGCGCCGCCCTGCTGCAGCACCGCGCCGAAGGTGGCGCCGCCCAGCACCACGCCGTCGGCGCCGCGATGCACCGACATCATCGCCGGGGCGCGGCCGTTGGCGGCGGCCGGGGCGGCCCACAGCGCGAGCGCCACGAGCAGCACGAGCCAGCGGCAGCAGCGGGGCATGCGCCAGTTCTACCAGAGTCGACGCCGCGCCGCTGCCATGCCAGGATGCGCGCCATGGCCATGGCACTCGCACGCGCTCGCTGTCACTTGCTCGCCCAGGTGCTGTCCGCGGACGGCATGATGACCGAGGACGAGCGCTCGCTGCTGGAGCAGGCCATGCACGACGCCGGCCTCAGCGACCAGGAGCGCGACCTCGTGCGCCACTTCGAGGGCGCCGATGGCGCCGCCGCCGCGCTGCGCGCCGAGCCCGAGGCCGCGCGCCAGGCCCTGCTCGACCAGCTGGTCGAGGCCGCCCTGGCCGACGGCAAGCTGACGCCGAACGAGACCGCGATCGTCAAGCAGCTGGCCAGCGCGCTCGGCCTCGACTGATCACGCGCCTCGTATATAGTCCGGCGCCATGAGCCGGATCTATCGATCGCTGCCGCCCAAGGGAACGCCGCTGGGGATCGCCTTCTCGGGCGGTCTCGACACCCGCTGTGCCGTGGCCTGGCTGGCCGAGCAGGGCATGCAGGTGCACGCCTACACCGCCGACCTGGCGCAGCCCGACGAGAAGAACCCGGCCGACATCCCCCCCATCGCGCTGGAGCACGGCGCGGTCAAGGCGCGCCTCATCGACTGTCGTGAGGCCATGGTGCGCGAGGGCATCGCGGCCATCCAGTGCGGCGCCTTCCACCTGGGCACCGCGGGCAAGAAGTACTTCAACACCACGCCGCTCGGGCGCGCGGTGACGTCGACCGCCATCGTGCGCGCCATGCTGGAGGACGACGTCCACGTCTTCGGCGACGGCTCGACGCACAAGGGCAACGACATCCAGCGCTTCTATCGCTATGGCGTGCTGGTCGATCCGACGCTGAAGATCTACAAGCCGTGGCTGGATCAGACCTTCGTGACCGCGTTCGGCGGCCGGCGCGAGATGAGCCTGTACCTCGAGAAGGTCGGCAAGCCGTACCGCATGGGCGTCGAGAAGGCCTACTCGACCGACGCCAACGTGCTGGGCGCGACCCACGAGGCCAAGGACCTGGAGCGGCTGGACTCCGGCGTGCGCATCGTCGAGCCCATCATGGGGGTGCGATTCTGGAAGGCCGACGTCGCGGTGGCCGCCGAGGAGATCGTCCTCGGCTACGAGCAGGGCGTGCCGGCGACGCTCAACGGCCAGCGCTTCGCCTCGCTGTACGAGCTGTTCCTGGAGGCCAACCGCATCGGCGGTCGCCACGGTCTGGGCATGAGCGACCAGATCGAGAACCGCGTCATCGAGGCCAAGAGCCGCGGGATCTACGAGGCGCCCGGCATGGCCCTCTTGCACATCGGCTACGAGCGGCTGCTGTCGGCGATCCACAACGAGAACACGCTGGATCTGTACGCGCAGTGGGGCCGCCGCCTGGGCCGCCTGCTGTACGAGGGCAAGTGGTACGACCCCGAGGCGTGCATGATCAAGGACGCGCTGCAGCGCTGGGTCGCGCCCGGCGTCACCGGCAGCGTCACCGTCGAGCTGCGCCGCGGCGACGACTACTCACTGGTCGACACCCGCGCCGAGCACATGGCCTACGCACCCGAGAAGCTGTCGATGGAGCGCGTCGCCGAGCCGCCGTTCACCCCCGAGGACCGCATCGGTGCCCTCGAGCTGCAGAACCTGTCCGTCACCGACAACCGCGACCTCCTGCTGCACCACCTCAGCAGCCTGGCCCGCATCGGCGCCGCCCCCGGCCAGCAAATCGCCGGCCTGCTCGGCGGCGGCGAGAAGAAGTAGTCACGGTCACGGTCGGTGGCGTCAGTGGCGGCGGTCGAAGCAGCTGAAGCGGGCCCAGAGGAGGAGGACGACGAGGAGGATCCAGCCGAGGGTCTTCAGGGCCTGCATGCCGCCGCTGTCGCCGGTGTTGGGCTGGTGGCCCTGTTCGCTGATGCGCAGCCAGGCGTCGGGGCGCCAGTCGTACTGGATGCCGCCCATGCCCTCGGAGCGCAGGCGATCCATGGCGGCGGAGCGCTCGTAGTTGTTCCAGGACTTTTCGCCCTTGGGGACGACGCCGACGGCGGTGGCGTGGCGGATGCCTGCGCCGATGGCCCAGAACAGGAAGCCGCCCACGGCCAGGATCATGACGGTGCCGGCGGAGGGCTTGCTGAACAGCTCGGACCAGAACAGGACCGCGGCCAGGAAGACGATCCCGGTCGCGATCCACCAGCCGGTGGTGCCCATCGTGCGCACGAAGCCGTGCAGCTCGGCGCAGCGCGGGCAGCGCGGCAGCGGCACCGACGATACCCGGTAGTGGATCGTGGTCGAGTTGTAGCCGCGGGTGCGGCCGGTCTCGACGCGGCCTGACAGCGCGGCGCAGCTCTTGCGCTCGGCCTCGCGGGTGCCGCAGAAGTGGCACAGATCCTCGCCGTAGGACTTGAGGCGGCCGCGGTAGGCGGTCAGCCGCTCACGCAGCGAGGCGCTGCGCGCCAGGTCGCCGGCCTGGACCAGGACGCGCTCCAGCACGGGCAGCTTGCTGCCGGCGTTCTCGACCACGCGCAGGCGCAGGAAGGCGCGCTGCACGGCGTCGTCGACGACGTCGGACAGCCCGAGCAGGCCGGCCTGATCGAGCGAGTGCCACGAGCGCGCGGTGGCGTCGACGCGGGTCAGGAACTGCTGGATGTCCTCGGGGTTGGCGGGGCGGCGCTCGTCGATGAGGGCGTCGAGCTCGTCGAGCTCGGCGGCCAGCAGGGGGCGCAGCGGGCGGAACGCGGTCTGCCACACGCTGCGATCGAAGCCCGAGTTGGCGGCCACCGCGGCCAGCTCGGCGACGCCGTCGAGGCGGCCGGCCACGATGCGCTGCTTGAGCTCGGCGGCGATGACGTCGGTCAGGGTGGCGCGCAGGCTGGCGATGACCGGCTCGACGTCGTCGGCGCCGATGAGGTCGTCACCCAGGCGCGTGATGCGGGTGCCGACATAGATCGAGAAGCCGGGCTCGGCCAGCAGGGTGGCCCAGCGGGACAGCGCCTGCGGCAGCAGCGGCTGCCAGGCGGCGGCGCGCCCGGTCTGGCCCTCCTTGCCGAGCAGGTGGTGCGGATCCTCCAGCATGCCGCTGCCCAGCTCCAGGCGCGGCACCGGAGCGCCGTCGCCGGCGGCCGCGAACAGCTCGGGGCCGACGCCACCCAGCCAGGACAGCGCCAGCACCAGGCGCAGGTTGGCCTGGTTGACGCGGTGGGCGGTGCGCACGTCCTCGCCCTGGTAGGCCACGGTGGCCTCGTCGATCGCCAGATACTTGGCGAGGCCGGCGGGATCGGCGGCGGCCAGCGCGGTCTCCAGCGCGGGCCAGTGCGGATCGGCGGGGTCGAACCACAGCAGCTGATCGTGCAGGCGGCGCAGCGGCTCTTCCAGCTTCTGCGCGGCCTGCTGGATCTCCAGCTCGTCGGCGGCGGGCAGCCAGCCCAGCAGGTCGGGCTCGGGCAGGTCGACGCCGGCGCGCACGCGGGCCAGCACCTTCTCGGCCTTCCACACCGCCTGGCTGGAGGGCACGTCGGTGGGCAGGCGCAGGACCCGGAACGGGTTCAGGCGCAGCAGGGTCAGCCCGGCCGAGCGCAGCACCGGGCGTGGCGCCTCGGGGCTGCGACCCTCGCGATAGGGGCCCGGATCTGAGGATGACGACGTGGTTTCCATGGTTGGGCTCACTTGATGTGCGACCGGACTTCGGGAGAGCCGGCCTCCTTGCGGGCGTTCTCGGGCAGCAGGCGCATCAGCTCCAGGCAGACCTCGGTCAGGGCGCCGTACTGCTTGGTCTGGATGGCGTGGCGGCCGCGCTCGAACTTGTCGGAGTGGCCGCGCGCCAGGCCCAGCTCGGTCAGCTTCTTGCTGAGGTAGTTGAAGAAGCCGATCCAGTACTCGGGCTGGCGCAGCAGCACGCGCGAGTACAGCGAGTCGAGCTCGTCCGACTTGGTCTGGGCCAGGTCGTGATCGTGCTTCTTCATGGCCTCGCGGAACTCGACGATGAGCGCCTCGAGCTGGCGCTTCTCGGCCGGCTCGCCGTGCTCGCCGACCATGCTGCGGGCGTCGGCCAGCCGCTCGGCGAACTGCGCCTCGATGGCGCGGGCGCGCCCGACCTCCTCGGCCTGGTCGAGATCCTGCGACATCATGCGCACCATCTGGTCGGCCAGATCGATGGAGTCGCGATCACCCTCCTCGATCAGGGCCTGGACCTCGGCGACGCGCTCGTCGGCGTCCTCGGGCGCCTGCTCCAGGTCGTCGGCCATCTTCTCCAGCTTGGCCAGGCGCTCCTTCTGCTCGTCGAGGGTCTTGCCAACCTGGCCGGCCTGCTTGGTCTCCAGCTTGAAGAGCACGACGTCGTCGAAGGTCTGACCCAGCAGCGGCACGTAGGCCTTGCCGCTGGTCTGCGACGACTCGTCGACATTGAGGGTGACCTCGACCTCGCTGCCGACCGGCAGGTCGCGCGTCAGCTTGTCGGCCTTGATGTGCAGGATGCCGATGATCTTGTTGCGGTCGGCGCGGCCCGACTCGCCCTGCAGCATGGGCACGTGGATGGCCTCGCCCGACTGGCCGGCCAGCAGCGCGACGGTGGTCGCGTGCGTCATCACGTTGCGCGCCGGCAGCACGGCGCCCTTCTTGAGGTACCAGCACACCTTGTTGTCGGCCAGCATGACGCCGACCGACTGCGACAGCGGCGGCTTGGCCACGCTGAGGCCGTGCAGGATGTTGAACTGCTGCGGCTCGACCGGCAGCGGGCCGGCGGCGCTGCGGGCCTCGAAGTGGAAGATGTTGAGCTGGCCCTGGGCCAGGGTGAGATCGACGGCGAAGCTGCCCTTGGCGCCGAGCTGCACCGGGGCATCGAAGCCGCCGCCCTCGCGGCGCAGGCGCAGCACGGTGCCGGCGGGCACCGCGGCGGGATCGAAGCGGCCCACCAGCAGCGGCGCCGGGTCGGTGGTCATGGCCTCGAACGACAGCTCGAGGCCGAGCGCGCCAGCGACGCGACGCTGCGCGCGCAGCTCGGCGGGCAGGCGCTGGGTCGACGCGAACAGGGCGGCGCCGCGGGCCACGATGGTCATGGGGTCGCCGGCGTGGCGGGCCTCGATGCCGAGCTGCTCGCGGATCACCCGGGGCACGATCGGGGTCAGCGACGGGCCGCCGACCAGGACCAATCCGTTGAGCTCGGCGGCGGTGACGCGGCCGCGATCGAGCAGCTTCTTGCACAGGGCGGTGGTGCGCAGCACGGTGGCCTCGATGAGCTCCTCGAGGTCGGCGCGGGTGAGGTCGTAGGCGATGGTGCCGCCGGGCAGCGCGACCTGGAAGCGCGCGCTGTCGGCGTCGGAGAGCGCGACGCGGACGCGCTCGGCCTCGGCCTTGAGGCGCGCGAAGGCGGCGGTGTAGGCCGGATCTGTGCGCGCCAGCTCGGGCAGCTGGCCGCCGGCGCGGGCGCGCTCGGCGGCGTCGCGCGCCAGCAGGCGATCGAAGTCGCGCCCGCCCAGGTGGTTGTCGCCGTCGTGATCGAGGACCTGCAGCCGGCCCGCCTTGGAGCGCACCAGCGAGACGTCGAAGGTGCCGCCGCCGAGGTCGTAGACCATCCAGTAGCCCTCGCGCAGATCACCCGAGCCGGAGTGCGCGATGGCGGCGGCGATGGGCTCCTGCAGCAGCGGCGCGTGCGCCAGGCCGGCCAGCTTGGCGGCGCGGCGGGTGGCCTCGCACTGCGGCAGCTGGAACATGGCGGGCACCGTGATCACGGCGGCGACCGGCGTGGTGCCGTCGGCGGCGGCGGCCCAGCCGAGGAGCTCGCGCAGGATGGCGGACGACAGCTCCTCGGGGGTGCGGGTCTGACCCGAGGCCGGGAAGCTGCGCAGCTCCTCGGTGCCCATCAGGCGCTTGAACTCGATGGCCACGTTGGCGGGGTCGGCGTCGATGGCGGCCAGCGCGGCGCGCCCCAGGGTGGCGTTGCCGGCGGCGCTGAGCTGCACCGCCGAGGGCAGGATGGTCTCGCCAGTGGGGCCGCGGTACAGCTCGGGCGCGGCGCCGCGCTGGCGCGCGATGGCGGAGTTGGTGGTGCCGAGGTCGATGCCGTAGTCGATCGTGGTGGAGGCCATGGGGTGTCTCGTCCTGTGGGCGACTAGGTCAACGTGAAGTGGTGGCGCTGCGCGTGGGTGCGGACCTCGTGGGTCTCGCGCTCGTCGAGCAGCATCAGCGGCACCAGCGCGCCGCCATCGTCGTGCAGCGCGCACAGCAGGGTGCCCTGGCTGGCGTCGGCGCGCAGGAAGACGACCAGCGCCACCAGCGGATCGCGCGAGCCGCTCTGGCGCAGCGCGGCCAGCAGGCGCGCCGCGTGGCGCAGCCAGCCGCCGCCGAACGAGGGGTGGCGGCGCAGCGTCTTGGGCTCGTCGGCGCGGCCCGGGACCAGCACCAGGTACAGGGCGGCGCCGCCGGTGCGCACCAGCATCGAGCGCACCTCGCCGGTGGCCAGCGCGGCGCGGGCGGCCGTGCGCGTGCGCTCGGCCAGCGTGCTCGACACCGTGGGCGCCAGCGTGGCCATGAGCTGGCTGAGCTTGTGCGCCTCGGCGCGGCCGTCGGCGGCCAGCGCGCGCTGGGTGTCGGCCAGGCCGGCCTGCAGCGCGGCCTGCAGGCCGCTGCCGTCGAGGCGACCCTGGATGGCGCCGGGCGGCATCTCGGGCGGCGCGATGGCGGCCTTGCCGGGGCCGGCGGCGTACTTCTGGATCTTCTTGCGCACGAAGACGAAGGCCAGCGCCCCGGCGGCGGCGACGCCGAGGCCGCGCAGCAGCATGCTGATGAGGTGGCGGCGCGCGCGGCCGGCGCGGAAGCTGACGGCGCTGGCGATGCAGGCGGCCTTGGGGTCGATGGCGCGGGCCAGGTTGAGGGCGCGGTCGGCGTTCCAGTCGCGGCCGTCGCGCGCGCTGGCGCACAGCGGCCGCACCAGGGTGTCGGTGTGGACGCCGAAGTGGCGCAGGTCGGCCCACAGCTCGGCGTCGGGCACGCGCCCGACCTGCTCGACCACCGCGGCCTGGAAGCCGTAGTCGAGGGCGGTGCCGGCCAGCGGCTCGAGCTCGCGCTTCATGATGGCGAGGCAGGCGGTGATGGCCTCCTGCGAGGTCCGGCACGAGGTCAGCTTGCCGGCCGCGACCAGGTAGTCGACGGCGGAGATCTTGCCGGCCTGGATGGCGGCCGCGACGGCGTCGGGGTCGAAGACGTCGCTGAGCTCGCGCACCTTGTTCATGTACAGGGCGCTGATGTCGCTCTCTGCCCAGGCGCGCTTGGCCTCGATGGCGGCGCGCAGCTGCGGGCCGACGACGTCGCCCGCGATGAGCAGCCGGGTCAGGTCGAGGATGGTGTCGGCGCGCAGGGATTCGTCGAGGCCGTCGAGCATGCGGGTCATGGCGTCGGCGTGCTGGGCGTCGAGCGAGTCGCTCAGGGGCCTGGCCAGGGCCAGGAAGTTGGAGCGCAGGTTGCGCGTGTCGGCCGGGAACGCCAGCAGGGTCTGCAGCGCGGTGGCCAGGCGGGGGGCGTCGCTGGTGCGGGCGATCACGGTGGCCAGCGCGCTGGCGAGCACGACGCCGCGCTTGAGGCTGGCCAGCGCGCTGGTGAAGTTGGCCTCGTCGAGCGCCGTCAGCGCGATGCCGAGCTGCTCGGCGTCGTCGAGGCGCGCCAGCCAGGGGCCGATCTCGCGTGCGGTGGGCGAGCAGGTGCGCAGCACGCTGGCCTGCGCCGCGCTGTCGGCGATCTCACCCTTGACCGCGCCCAGCCACAGCGTCAGCGCACCGGCGCGCCC
The DNA here is from genome assembly GCA_044229835.1 of Polyangia bacterium. Lineage (GTDB taxonomy): Bacteria > Myxococcota_A > Polyangia > Haliangiales > JADYYK01 > JADYYK01. The sequence goes on from JBGASF010000214.1 coordinate 9,243, forward strand.
CTTGCTGCACTGGCCGGCGACCAGCTCGTCGAGGGTGTCGGCGTCGATGTTCTGCGTGTTGCGCGAGAGCAGGCCGAGGACGAAGCCGCTCTGCCCGGCGGGCGGCGCCCGGCGCACCAGCGCCAGGGCGGCAGCGACGCGGCCCTTGGGGCCGGCGACGTGAGCGGCCAGCTCGCCGGCGCCCTTCTCGGACTTGAGCAGCAGCGCGGCCAGGTCGCGCCAGTCCTCGTCGCTGTCGATGATGTCGAGCGCGGCGCGCGCCAGGGTGCCCTCGCCGGTGCCCGCGGTGTAGCGGAAGGCGTAGGCGTCATAGGCGAAGTCGGTGCTGGTCGCGAGCAGCGAGACCACGGTGTCGGCGTCGAGGCGGGCGCCCGGGAACATCCCGGGATAGGCGATGGTGCGGGTGCGGCTGCCGTAGCCGTAGGTGTAGCTGGTCCCGGTGCAGCCGTAGCGGACCTCGACCTTCTGGTGCGCCCCCAGGTAGGGGATGTGCAGCGACGACACCGACTCGGGGCCGCTGTCGACCGACTGGCCGATCTCGGCGGTCATGTTCCACAGCGCGCTGTCGCTGCCGTTGATGACGTCGAAGTCGATGTTGGGGCAGCTCGAGTACTGCTGCAGCGGGGCCAGCGCGGCGAAGCGCATCAGGCTGCGGATGTCGGCCTCTTCGGCCTTGCGGTGCGTGGCCACGCGGGTGATCGCCTGGTCGACCTCGTAGTCGCTGACGGGGCCACCGTGGGCCAGCGCGGGGATGGCCAGCAGCAGGGCGAAGGTCGTGGCAAATGCTTTACGTGGTGTCAACATCGACATGGGGCCTCGTCAGGGCCTGGCGAGCGACGCGCGGGCGCGCAGCTCGAGGTAGAGCGGGTGCTTGCGGATCTGGGCGCGCACCGCCGCCGCGCGGGCATGATCGCCCGCCAGCGTGTGGGTGAAGGCCTCCAGCAAGAGGAGCAGGAGATCGAGGCGCTGCTTGGTCGGATCGAGCTGGCCGCGGTGCAGCGACCACCACTCGGCGGCCTCGGCGAACTTGCCGCGCTTGAGGAAGGCCAGGCCGCGGCGCAGGATGTTGGCCACCGCGGCGTCGCGGTCGAGCAGCGCGCCCAGGGTGATGCCGTCGAGTTCGACG
>JBGASF010000215.1:0-10202 GCA_044229835.1 Polyangia bacterium
GGGCGAGCGCGCCGAGGCCGAGGCGCAGCGGCTGGGCGCCGAGCTGGCGGCCGCGCGCAGCGGCGCGGGTGCCGCCGCGGGTGCGCAGCAGCAGGTCGCCGAGCTGGGTGAGGCGCTGGCCGCAGCGCGCGCCGAGCTGGCCCAGGCCGCCGCCGAGCGCGAGCGCCTGAGCGCCGAGCTGGCCACCGCGAAGGAGGACTCCAGCCTGGTCGACGAGGCGCTGCGCGCGCAGGACGCCGCGCAGGCCGAGGCCGACAAGGTGCGCGAGCGGCTGGCTGGTGTGCAGGCCGAGCTCGACGCCCGGGTGCCCGCGCTGGAGCAGAAGATCGAGGGCCTCAGCCGCGAGGCCGACGAGCTGCGCGCCCAGGCCGACAAGGTCGACCAGGAGCGCGAGCGCCGCCGCGCCGTCGAGGACGAGCGCAGCGAGCTCGAGGCCAAGGTGCGCACGCTCGAGGCCGCGCTGAGCAAGGCCGGCAACGGCGCCAGCGGCGGCGGCGGTGGCGCGCCCGACCCGGCCATCAAGGAGTCGGTGCTCGCGCTCAGCGACGCGCTGGCCGAGCTGCGCATGGCGCTGCGCCAGGCCAGTGAGGAGTCGACCGGGGCGGACCCGGCGGCGGCCATCTCGGCGGTGGCGGATGCGCTCGGCAACGCCGACGAGCGGGTCGAGTTCGCGCGCTCGCAGGTGAGGGATCTGTCGAAGCTGGTGGGGGCGGACTGAGTCGTGGACCGTGGGCCGTGACCGTGACCGTGACCGTGACCGTGACCGTGACCGTGACCGTGACGGTGACGGTGACGGTGGGTGGGGTCAGCGGGGGAAGGCGATGAGGGTGACGGTGGAGACGAGCTGCTCGCCCCAGGCGCGCTTGTAGTCGTAGGCGGCGCCGAGATCGTAGCGCTGGATGGCGGGGCGGGTGGTCGAGAGAGAGGTGAGCTCGTTCCACTGGCACAGGTTGCCCAGGGACAGGCGCTCCAGCCCCGCGGCGTAGCCGAACTGCAGGCCGCGGTAGGTGTCGCCGAGCACGCCGCCCAGGATGTAGGCCACGTCGCGCTCGCCCAGGCGCGCGAAGGCCAGGCGCAGCGCGCCGCGCGCCGCCAGCCGCGGCACCATGACGCGGTAGAAGTCGATCATCTCGCTGGCCCCGATGCCGACACCCTCGCGCGCCTTCCAGGTCGTGGCGTCGATGGCGCACAGGCGCTGGTAGGCCGCGCTGGCCGCCGCCGCGTCGAGCTGCTCGGGCAGCCGCTCGATGCTGACACCCTCGCGCTCGCCGCGCCGCACCGCACGCGAGAGCGCCCGCCGGAACCCGGCGCCACGCCGGCTCAGCCAGCCGTCGATGCCGCCGGCCAGCGAGGCCACCACTCGCTCGGTCGGCGAGCCACCGAGGCCACAGCGATAGCGCGGGGTCAGCGCGCGCGCCCAGGCGTCCAGCCGCGCCGACCCCGGCGCGAAGCCGCAGCCCAGCACGGGTAGCGCGCCCAGCGCGCCGCTGCCCGCCAGCTCGGCCGCCGCCTCCACCGCCAGCGCCCCGGCCGGCTCGCCGAGCAGCGGACAGGCCATGCCCCACATCGCCTCCAGCGGCTCCAGCCAGCTGCGCTCGTGATCGCGGCCGACCGCCAGCGCGAGATAGCCGCCCTGCCCTCGCCGCACGAACGGCGCGCGCCCTGGGCGCAGCGCCAGCGCCGCCGGCAAGATCCAGTCGGCCGACGAGCAGAAGTGATCGATGCTTGGGCTGGCCAGCACGGCGCGATCGAAGGCGCGCGCCTCGGACTCGGATGCCAGCTGCTCGAAGGACAGCGCTTCCACCGGCCTCGAACGTACCACTGTCGTGCCAAGCCGCCGCGTGCCCCGGGTGACCAATCTCCACATGAAATCCAGGCAAGAAATCGAGGTCTCTGCCAGGCCCTGCCACGCGGGGCGGCCGTGATACGCTGCCCGCGGCGGTTTCTGTCGGAGGGGACAATGAGGCTCGGGACATTCGCGCGCACGACCACGGTCGCGCTGCTGGTCGGCGCCATGCTGGCGGGCTGCGGCAGCGACGACGGCGGGGTGGACGGCAAGCGACGCTTGACGCTGGTGCTCGACGCGCAGGGCTTGCTGCGCGGCAAGCCGGGGCCGGTCGTGGTCGGCGCTCGCGCCCGCTACGTGTGGAAGAACTCCGATGACGAGCGCACCTCGGTCATCGCGACCTCCAACATCCGGCTCGCGCTGGTCGACGCCAGCGGCGGCGAGACCGCGCTGACGCCCGGCAAGGGCGGCTGGAAGAGCGTGGGCGGCGACAAGCGCGCCGACATCACGCTGCCCGAGGTGGTCGACGGCGACTACAAGCTGCGCCTGCGCGCAAGGACCTCCCTGGGCGAGGACAGCCTCGACCTGCCGCTGGCTCTGTACGCGCCGGCGCGCATCCACGTCATCACCGATCGCCCGCTGTACGAGCCGGGCAACCTGGTGCGCTTCCGCGCGGTGGCGCTGCGCGCGCGCGACCTCAGCCCGCTCGACAAGCGCCCGGGCGTCTGGATCGTCACCGATCCGGCAGGCGAGGTGCTGCTCGAGGAGAAGGCGCCCGCGGGCGACTTCGGCGTGGTCGCGGGTAGCTTCCCGCTCGATCGCGAGGCCGCCACCGGGGCCTGGCGCGTGCGCTGGGCCTCGGGCGACACCAGCGACGAGGTCAGCTTCACGGTCGAGCCCTTCACGCTGCCGCGCTTCAGCATCGAGGCCAGCGCCGACAAGCCGTTCTACCGCGCCGGCGACAAGCCCGTGCTCAAGGGCAAGGTCAGCTACAGCTCGGGCGCGCCGGTGGCCAACGCCGACGTCGAGCTGGAGTGGCGCTCGAGCGGCGCCTGGCCGCCGCCCACCGGCTGGCTCGACAAGGTGCTGCCGCGCAAGGCCAGGAGCGGCCCCAGCGGTCGCTTCGAGCTGACGCTGCCCGCCATCCCCGGTGACCTGCAGGGTCAGGCCACGCTGAGCGCCAGCCTGAGCGCGGTCGACGCCGCCGGCGATCGCGTCGAGGGTGGCGCCAGCCTGCTGCTCAGCCAGGACGCCATCCAGGTGTCGACCGTGACCGAGCTCGGCGACGGCCTGGTCGACGGCTTCAACAACCGCATGTTCCTGCGCGTGTCGAACGCCGACGGCAGCAAGCTCGAGGGCGCCACCATCCACGTCAAGCGCGCCTGGTCGCCCAGCGACAAGGGGCTCGACGCCGAGCTCGACGAGGACGGCGTGGCGCGCGTGCAGCTGGATCCGGGGCCGCCGGTCAACGTGCTGGTGCCCGCGCTGCCGGTGCGCCTGGCGCCCAAGCCCGAGGTGGTGCGCCGCGGCGAGACCAGCGACCTGCTGTCCTCGGAGGGCGTCTCGCTGGCCGATCAGGTCGCGCTCGACGGCTGGGTCGCCAGCCTCGAGCCGTGCGCCAAGTGGACCGAGGAGAGCGCCGAGGTCACGGTGGCGCTGCACATCGGCACCGGCGGCAACGTGCTGGCCTCGGCCAGCGACTCCGGCGCGCTGGAGCGCTGCGTGCTCGACGCCATCAAGGGCAAGCGCGTGGCCAGCGGCGGCGACCGCCTGCTCTCGGTCGACTTCCAGTTCGAGAACCCCGACCTGCCCCGCCTGGAGGCCGACATGGAGGCCGTGCTCGAGGGCCCCGAGGAGCTCGGCGAGGCGCTGGAGGAGGCCACCCGCGGCGCGCGCGACTGTCTGCCCGACGTCGAGCCGGCCGCGGCGCGCGTCAAGCCGGACGACGACAGCTCCGACGACAGCGCCGACGCCGACTTCGGCTCGCTGCCGCGCGCCCTGGTGTGGCGCACGCGTGAGCACAGCAAGGTGGTCGAGATCGGCTGGGTCAAGGATCCCGAGGGCGGCCTGGCGCTGGCCTCGCAGCGCTGCGCCGAGTCGCGCCTGAAGAACTTCACCCTCGAGGAGGAGGCCGAGAGCGACGGCATGGGGCTGGTGCGCTTCACCGTCATCGCGCCCGAGCGCATCCGCGAGAGCAAGCCCGAGGACACCGTGATGCTGGGCTACGAGCTGCGCGTCAGCGCCGAGGTCGCCGGCAAGGAGGTCGGCGCCACCACGCTGCGCATGACGCCCGGCGCGGTGCCGCCGCTGCGCCTGCGCGCCGAGCCGGTGCTGGCCAAGGTCGGTGACAAGCTCGAGGTCGAGCTGATCCGCGGCCCCGACTACACCGGCGACGTGCCCGAGAAGGTCTACCTGCGCCACCTCGAGGGCACCGTCGAGGCCAAGCTGGACGAGAAGACGCGCAAGGCGACCTTCACCGTCGACGCCAAGATCGAGGGCTGGTGCGAGCTGTCCACCGCCGGCGTGCGCGCGCTGGTCTATGTGCGCCCCGCCGCCGACCTGGCGGTCGCGGTCAAGCCGGCCAAGGACCGCTACGCGCCCGGCCAGACCGCCGAGCTGGAGCTCGAGACCAAGGTCTCGGGCCAGCCCGGGCAGGCCGCCGTCGGCCTGTTCGGCGTCGATCAGAGCCTGGGGCAGCTGGTCACGCTGCCCGGCGCCGACGACCTCGGGCGCGTGCGCCCGCAGGTGACCATGACCTCGAACGCCTTCGGCACCCTGGACGGTCAGGCCCTGGCGCTGGGCCGCATCCGCGGGGCCAACGCCGCGATGGCCACCATCCTGCGCGTGCAGTCGCTGCCCACCGCGGCCGAGCTCGACGCCGTGGTCTACGGCCGCGCCGAGACGCTGTACGACCCGGTGGCCGAGCTGACCGATCGCTTCTACGTGGTGCTCGGCGAGCTGCACGAGGAGGCGCGGCGCTGGGAGGCCAGCGCGCCCGCCAGCGAGAAGATGATGCCGGCGACCATGGTCAAGCTGTGGAACAAGGCGCTGGCGGCCGCCGAGGCCAAGGGCACCAAGGTGGTCGACTTCTACGGGCGTCGCCTGCGGCTGTCCAAGCTGCCGGGCGATCTGCTGGCGCTGACCGATCCGCGCATGGTCGTGATCGACGGCGCGCGCCGGCCCGAGGATGTCCAGAACTGGTCTCAGTATGTCGCGAGGGAGCGGCCATGAAGACGAACGCGGGTGTGGTGGTCCTTTTGGGTGCGCTCGGGCTGGTGTCATGCAGCAAGGGGCGCGAGGAGAAGTCGTCGTCGTGGAAGAACGACACCCGGGCCAGCGGCGGTGACAACGCGCCGGCGATGGAGATGCCAGCCGCCGCGGATCCCGCCATGGGACCCGGCGGCGGGGGCAGCGGCACCGGCACCATCGGCACCGGGAGGTATGGCACCCTCGGCAACGGCAAGGGGACGGGCAGCGGCTTCGGCGTCGGGGGCGGCAGGGGCAACCGCGCCAGCAAGCCCGACAAGGCCGAGGGCAAGATGGGCAAGAAGCTCGCCGATCGCTCGTCCGACGAGCCGCCGGAGCCCGAGGAGGAGTCCGCCAACGAGTCCGGCGGCGAGGACAGCAGCGGGCCCGCGCCGAGCCGGTCGTGGTTCCCCGAGACCTTCCTGTTCGAGCCGCTGGTGGTGACCGACGCCCAGGGCAAGGCCACCGTGCGCATGCGGGTGCCCGATCGCCTGACCACCTGGCGCGTGCTCGCGCTGGCCCACGCGCGCAACGGCGCCCAGGCCGGCGCGGTGACCTCGTTCCTGGGCACGCTGCCGACCTATGTCGAGCCGGTGGTGCCGGCCTTCCTGATCGCGGGTGACGAGGTCCGCCTGCCGGTGCAGATCGTCAACACCACCGAGACGGCCGCCTCGGGCGCGCTGCACGTGACCGCGCAGGGCGCCACGGTGTCGGGCGCGCCGGGCGGCACCCTGACGGTGCCGGCCTCGGGCAGCCGGGTCGAGTACCTGACCCTGAAGGCGCCGCAGCCGGGCACCGTCTCGCTCAACGTGGGATTCGGCGGCACCGACGCCGTGGTGCGCAGCTTCGAGGTGCTGCCCGCGGGGCGGCCGGTCAGCGAGACCCGCAGCGGCACCCTGGCGGCGCCGCGCACGCTGACGCTGCAGGGCCCGCCAGGCGCCAACCCGGCGACCGATCGGGTCAGCCTGCGCGTGTATCCCGGCGCGCTGGCGCTGCTGCGCGCCGAGCTCGGCGCCGTCATCGGTCGCGGTGGCGTGGCCGAGGACGCCTATGCGCTGCTGCTGGCGGGGCGCGCCGGCGAGCTCCTGCAGAGCCTGGGTGACAAGGCCGATCCCGACGCCCTGCGCACGCTGTCGATCCTGGCCGGCCAGCGCGTCATCCGGCACGCGCGCACCGCCGATCCCGCGGTGGCGACGCTGCTGGCCGAGGCCGCGCTGGCGCACCCCGAGAGCCCGGTGATGGTGCGCCTGGGGCAGCGCCTGGTGGCCACGCTGGCCTCGGGGCAGCGCCCCGACGGCAGCTTCGGTGGCGACACCGGCGGCGGCTGGACCGCGCAGCGCATGCTGGTGGCGACCGCCGACGGCGTGCGCGCGGTGGCCGCCGCGGCGGCCCTGCCGGCGGCGACCGCGCAGGAGCGCCAGCGCGCCAAGAACGTGCGCGTGCGCGCCAGCAGCGTGTTCGAGCGCTTCTTCGAGCAGATCCCCAAGGACGACGGCTACACCGCGGCGGCCATCCTGGCCTCGGGCGCCATCGACGGCCCGCTCGCCGACAAGCTGAAGAAGCAGGTGCTCGAGCACATCGTGGCCAGCGGCGACACCAAGGCGCTGTCGATCGGCGACAACGTGGTGCGCGCCGATGGCGCGCGGCCGAGCAGCCTGGAGGCCACCGCGCTGGCGGTGCTGGCGCTGCAGGGCAGCCCCGACGCGCCGATGGCCGACCTCGGCGCCAACCTGCTCGGCGGCTACAACGCCGGCTTCGGCTGGGGCGACGGGCGCACCAACCTGACCTGCATGCAGGCCGCGCTGCTGCTGTTCAAGGATCCGATGCCGCCGGGCACGACCATCACCCTCAAGAAGGATGGCCAGGTGGTGACCGAGGGCGTGCTCGACAAGGATCGCCTGCGCGAGGTGCTGACGCTGGAGGCGCCCGCGGGGGGCGCGGCCGGCGCGCACCAGTGGGAGCTGACCGCGACGCCGGCGGTGCCCGGCCTGGGTTACGCGCTGACGCTGGAGAGCTGGGTGCCGTGGGAGAAGACGCCGGCCGAGCAGGGGCTGGAGATGTTCGTCGAGCTGGCGCCGGGCGCCAGCGTGGGCAAGCCGGTCGAGGTCACCCTGCGCGCGATCGCGCCGGCCAGCACGCCGACCGAGCTGGTCCTCATGCTGCCCGCCGGGGTGCAGGTCGACTCGCCCAGCCTCGACAAGCTGGTCGAGGCGCAGACCATCACCAGCTATGCCGCCGCCGACGGCAAGCTGACCTTGCAGGTGCCCGGCCTCGATCCCGGGCGCACCTTCGCCGCCAAGCTGCGGCTCATCCCCACCCTGGCCGGCAAGCTGTCCAGCCCGGCGTCGACCATCGGGGTCGCCGGTCGCCCCGACCAGACCTTCTTCGTGCCGCCCACGCTCTGGACCATCAAGTAAGCCGCGCGCGCGATCGAGTTCCCGACTCGCGCGCCCCGAGCAGCTATATTCGGCCGGTGCCGCCGGTCCGGATCGTCGAGGTCTCGCTGCGCGGCCGGCTGCCGGCAGGGCGCCGGCTCGGGCGCGTGGCCGGCTTCGTGATCGCCACGGTGGCGCCGACCGACGTGGCGCTGCGCCTCGACGAGCGCACGCTGCGGCTGGAGCTGTCGCCGCCGCTGGCGCTGAGTGGGCCGTTTCCGCTGGTCGGGCTGCACGCGCGCGCGGCGACCTGGGGCTTCGCCGCGCGGGCCCTGGAGCTCGGGCTGGAGCGCGGGCGCGGCCTCGGGGTCGATGCCAGCGCGCTGGTGCGCGCGGGGCTGGGCAAGCTGACCGCGGCGGCGCTGGGCGGGCTGGGGGTGACGCGGGCGGGGTTTCGGCCGCTGGGCGGCGACGGCGCCGCGGCGCTGGGCGCGCTGCTGGAGCGGCTGCGCGGGCGGGTGCCGGCTCTGCAGCGCGGGGCGGACATGCTGGGCCTCGGCGAGCTGTCGCTGCGCGTGAAGCTGACGCTGCAGGACGAGCTCAGCGCCGAGGCGGTGCGGGTGGCGTCCGGCGCCGAGCTGGTCATCGAGGCGCGCGCCCCGGTGGCGAGCTGGCTGGCGAGCGGGCCAGTGCCGAACCTCGAGGTGCGCGGGCCGCTGCAGCTGACCGGGGTCGCGGACGCGTCGGCGCACCGGGCCGCGGGGCTGCGCGTGCTGCGCGCGCTGGCCGCGGCGCACCCGCGCGCGCTGGGGCTGGATCTCGCGCGCCTCGTCGGCATCGAACCGCCCGGGAGTCAGCCATGATCAGCGAGCCCTTCTTCTTGCCGCTCGGCGACGGGCGCGTCGCCGCCACCGAGCAGACCCGCGGCCCCTGGAGCGACCAGCACCAGCACGGCGGCCCCCCGGCGGCGCTGCTGGCGCATGGCCTGGCCGCCCTGCTGCCCGCCGGGGTCCAGATCGCGCGCATCACCTTCGAGCTGCCCCGCCCGGTGCCCATCGCCGCGCTGCAGCTGCGCGCCGAGGTGGTGCGCGCCGGGCGCGCGGTGACCACCCTGACCGGCACGCTGACCACGGTGGCCGACGGCACCGAGGTCATGCGCGCCAGCGCGCTGGCCATGCGCACCCTCGACCCGCCGCTCGAGCTGCCGCTGCCGCCCGGGGCGGCGCCGCCGACGCCGCCGCGCCCGCCGGGCGAGCTTGCGCCCTATGTGCTGCCCTTCTTCACCGCGCCGGTCGGCTATCACACCGCGATGGAGCTGCGCTTCGCGGCGGGGAGCTTCGGGCAGGGGCCGACCCAGGCCTGGATGCGTATGCGGGTGCCGCTGCTCGAGGGCAGCGCCCCGACCCCGCTCGAGCGCGTGCTGTGCGCCGCCGATTCCGGCAACGGGGTCAGCCTGGTGCTCGACGTCAGGCGCTTCACCTTCGTCAACCCCGACCTCACGGTGGCGCTGTGGCGCCTGCCGGTGGGCGAGTGGATCTGCCTGGATGCGCGCACCAGCGTGGGTGGCCATGGCCTCGGCCTGGCCGACACCCTGCTGTGGGACGAGCAGGGCCCGATCGGGCGCGGCGCCCAGACCCTGCTGGTGGCCGCGCGTCAGGGCCCCTGAGACGCGAAATTCTGCTAGGGTTCCCGGCCTCAAGCCCCCAAGGAGCCCCGAAGTCATGGGTTTTCTCGATCTGTTCAGGCCGCGCTGGCGGCATAGCGACGTGGAGATCCGCGAGCAGGCGGTGCGTTACCTCGGCACCCAGGAGATCGACATCCTGGTCGAGGTCGCCGAGAAGGACCGCGACGTGCGCGTGCGCAGGATCGCCATCAAGAAGCTCGAGGATCCGCGCGTGCTGCGCACGCTGGCCGCGCGCGAGAGCGACGCCGAGCTGCGCCAGGTCGCCGAGTCCAAGGCCGCCGAGCTGTTCCTGGCCGCGGCGCTGGCCGAGGACGACAGCGTGGCCCAGGCCGCGCTGGCCGAGCTGACCGGCGACAAGGAGCTGGCCACGGTGGCCAAGCGCGGCGCCAGCGTGGGCGCCCGGCGCGGGGCGCTGGCGCGCATCAGCGGCCACACCGCGCTGGTCGAGGTCGCGCGTCGCGGCACCGACGAGGCGGTGCGGCTGGAGGCGCTGGCCCGGGTCCACGACGACGAGGCGCTGACCGAGGTCGCGCTGGCCGAGGACTCGCGCGCCATCGCGCTGGCCGCGGTGGCCCGCGTCGAGGATCGCGCGGCGCTGCTGCAGATCTCGAAGTCGGCCAAGAACAAGGCCGCGCGCGCCGCGGCCAAGGAGAGGCTGCCGCGCGAGCAGGCCGCGCCGACGGCGGCGGCGCCCGAGGCCTCGGAGCTGCGCAAGCAGCTGCTGCGCCTGTGCCTGGCCGCCGAGGAGCAGGCCCAGGCCGGCGGCGCCGACCTGGCGACCGCGGCGACGGCGCTCGACGAGACCCGCGCGGCCTTCGAGGCGGCGGGCCGCGAGCCTGGCACCGAGGCGCTGGAGAAGCGCTTCTACCAGACCCTGGAGAAGTTCGCGGCGCGGCGCGAGGCGGCCGAGCGAGCCGCGCGCGAGGCGGCGGCCAAGGCCAAGAAGAGCAAGGGCGGCAAGGCCGAGCGCAAGGACAAGAAGGCCGAGGGCGAGGCCGCGGGCGCGTGATCCGCCCCGTGGCGGCGCCGTGGTCCGCTTGGTAGGGTTGAAGCCATGAGTAGCCTTGGTCGCATCTCGCCCGCGGAGGCTCACGCGCGAATGACGAGCGCG
>JBGASF010000216.1:0-10128 GCA_044229835.1 Polyangia bacterium
GGGGCCACAGCGTGAACCAGGTGGATCAGGGCTAAGCGACGACAACCGCAGGGGGAATGGCCAAAGTCGTGGCCGCTAAGCGACCACGACTTTCGAGGAAGGTTCGGGCGGCGGGGGCGTCGGGGCGATGGGCTGTTCCACCGGGAGGGTCACCGTGAAGGTGGTGCCGACGCCGACCTGGGTGTCGACCTCGATGGTGCCGCCGTGGCGCTCGACGATGCCGTGGACGATCGAGAGGCCGAGGCCGGTGCCGGCGCCGACCTCCTTGGTGGTGAAGAAGGGGTCGAAGATGCGCGGCAGCACCTCGGCGGGGATGCCGGGGCCGTCGTCGCCGATCTGGACCACCACGACGTCGCCGCCGGGCTGCTTCTTGCGCTCGGTGGAGATGCGGATGGTGCCGTCCTTCTTCTCCAGGGCCTGGGCGGCGTTGGTGAGCAGGTTGAGGAAGACCTGGCTGATCTGGCCGGCGTGGGCCTTGATCTTGGTGTTGTCGCCATAGTGGCGTTCGACCGTGATGTGGTTCTTGATCATGTGGCGGAGCAGCTCGAGCGACTCGTCGAGGCTGCGCTTGACGTCGATCTCGAGCAGGCGCTCGTCATCGACGCGGGAGTAGTTGTGCAGCGCCTGCACGATCTCCTTGGTGCGGCGGGCGCCGTTCTGGATGACGCGGATCATGTCCTTGATCTCGACCGCCGCGGTGCTGGCGGCGCCGACCAGGGACTTGCGTGACGACATCTCGCTCAGCATGTCGTCGAGCTCGGTCTGCATCGGGCCCACCGTGTTGGCGATGGCGTTGACCGGGTTGTTGATCTCGTGCGCGATCCCGGCCACCAGCTGGCCGATCGAGGCCATCTTCTCGGAGCGCACCAGCTGGGCCTGCGCGCGCTTGAGGGCGTCGAGCGCCTCGTAGAGCTCCTTGTTCTTGCGCGCCAGGTCGGAGGTGCGGCGCTGCACCTCGCGCTCGAGGTCGAGGTTGACCTCCTCGGTCGAGCGCAGCTTGTCGCGCAGGGCGCGGCGCATGTCCTCGAGGGCGAAGGTCAGGCGGCCGACCTCGTCGGCCTCGGAGGCGGCGGCGACCGGCGGGGCCAGCTCGCCGCGCGCCATCTCCTCGGCGCGCCGCTCCAGCGCCTTGATGGGGGTGGTGAACTCGGACACTGTGAACCAGACGATCCCGGCCGAGACGCCGAACAGCACGATGAAGAAGACCAGCAGCTCCTTGAGCGGGCGCTCGATCCCCGGGCCGCGGAAGCGCGACCCCGGGTAGAACAGCGCGATGGTGCCGAGGTCGACGCCGTCGAGCTCGAGCTGCGCATAGCGGCCGGTCAGGCGCAGCGAGGCCACGTCGAGCCAGCCCTCGCCCTTCTGGTACAGCAGCGCGACGGTCGGCCAGGGCAGCCTGAGCGGCGGCGTGGTGCCGGCGCGGATCGACGCCGCGTGCGCGCCGGCGCCGCTGGGCGACAGGTGATAGAACGAGCCGCCGTCGGCCATCACGCCGAGGGCGGCCTGGGCCAGGACCTCGCGCACCAGCTGGGTGTCGGCGCCCTCGCCGCGCTTGGCGGCGCGCATGCGCACCTCGTCGCGCACGAAGTCGAGCTTCTGCAGCGCCTGCTTCTGCACGAAGCCGGCGGCCAGGTTCTTGTACTGGATGAACGACCAGAACAGCGCCAGGCCGCAGGCGAACAGCACCAGGCCGCCGAACGAGATCAGCATCTTCATGCGCAGGCTGAGCGGGGTGCGGATCTCGCCCGGGACCAGCCGGTGGCGCAGCGCCAGGTGCGACAGCAGCGGGCGCATGCCGGCGCGGTGCCACAGCGCCTCGTACAGCGCGCCGCCCATGGTGATGACGGCGGCGGCGCCGAACATCAGGATGGCGCTGTCGGAGTCGATGCGGAAGACGTAGTGGGCCTGGATCGACCCGGCGGCGGCGGCCAGGGTCCAGAACCCGACCTTGGAGGCGGCCAGCTTGTAGCCCAGCGCCTGCGCGCCGCGGTAGGCGGCGGTGGCGCGCGGGTCGGTGGGGCCGGGGCGATCCTGCGGCTCGGAGTAGACCGCGGCGTCGAGGTAGGTCTCGATGGGGCGGCGGAAGCGGCGCGCCAGCAGGTACCAGCCCACGGTCAGCACGCCGACCGAGAGCGGGAAGTAGGTCTGCAGCTGCAGGAACTGGTCGAAGGTGATGGGCAGGAAGAAGTAGATGAAGCCGATGATCGCGGTCAGCGCGATGGCGCCGATGACCAGCGAGATCTTGATCAGGCGATCGAAGTAGGTGTCGGCGAAGTAGCGCAGCGGCTCCAGGCCGGGGAATAGCACCGGCTTGAGCTGGGCCAGCACGCGCGCGGTCCACGCGCTGCGCAGCAGCGACACCATGAGCGAGTTCATCAGGGTGACCCCGATGACGGTGGCCACGGCCTGCAGCGGGAACGAGGTCAGCGCGTACAGCAGCGACGCCAGCACCGACAGCGACACCGTCCACAGGGTGGTGCGCAGGACCCACAGGCGGTTGGGCGCCAGCAGCAGGGCGCGGTAGGCGGCGTCGGTGACCTCGCCGAGCAGGGGCTGGTTCTTCTTGCGCAGCGAGACCGCGCGCTGCAGCGGCGCCAGCCAGGTCGTGATGGCCAGCGCCCACACCGCCACGAAGCCGAGGGCGACCGGCAGGACCGCGGTGGACAGCACCGAGCGCTGCTCGGGCGTGGGCCGGTAGAAGTACAGCAGCGGCACGACGATGACGATCGCCTCCAGCGCCGTGAGCACGACACCGGGGACGAACAGCCGCCGCTTGAACCCGCTTCTCTCGACCGCCACGCGGCGTCGAGTATACGGGAGAAGGCTACGGCGTGTCGGTCGGCGCGGCCTGGGCCGGGCCAGTGCCGGTGCCGGCGGGGGCCGGCGAGGCGGCGGGCGCGGTGGCGACGGCCGGCGGGGCGCTGTCACCCACGACCAGGGCGTCGAGCGCGTTGCTGTAGGCGGTCGGCGGCGCCTTGGTCGGGATCTTGCGCGACCAGGTCACCAGATCCTCGAGCACCTTGTTGGCGAAGGCGCCGGTCAGGAGCTGGGGCTGCGCGTGCTTGGGCATCAGCTTCTCGTCGCCGACGACCAGCGGCTCGGTGTTGTTGGCGTACAGCGGGAAGGCGCCGACGCTGTCGATCTGGCCGTTCTTGACCACCACGCGGCCGAGCATCGAGTACAGCTTGGCGCCGGTCTCGTGGTGACGCTTGGTCTTGGAGTTGAACGACAGGTTGCCCAGGCTGTAGAAGATGACGCCGCCGTTGTAGCGCTCGACGCCCTGGATGACGTGCGGGTGGTGCGCGAACACGATCTTGGCGCCGGCGTCGATGAAGCCGTGATACATGCGCACCGTCTCGGGCGACGGAACGTGCTCGTACTCCTTGCCGTGGTGCGACGACACGATGACGACGTCGGCGCTGGCGGCCGCGGCCTTGATGCGCTCGGGCACGTCCTTGGCGTAGACCGAGGCCACCAGGTTGGAGCCGTTGTTGCCCAGCGCCATGAAGGCGAACTTGGTGCGCTTGCCCTTGGGGGTGAAGACCTTCACCTCCTTGGCGGCGTCGGAGGTCACGCCGGTGCCGGCCCAGACCAGGGGGCGCTCGTCGTTGTTCATCGAGGTCAGCAGGGCCAGGGTGTCTTCCAGCCCCTGCTTGCCGGCGTCCATCGAGTGGTTGTTGGCGTTCGAGAACAGGTTGAAGCCGGCGTCGGTCAGCCACTTGAGGCGGTGCGGCTTGGAGACGATGATGAACTCCTTCTGCACCGCGGGCGTGGCCTCGGTGAAGGGCGTCTCCAGGTTGGCGAAGTTGAGGTCGCCCTGGGCCAGCAGCGGGCGGATCGACGCGAACAGCTCGGCGCCCATCTTGTCGCAGACGTCCTCGCCGTTCCAGCCGTTGGCGTAGGACACGTCGCCGCCCGCGTTGATGACGATGATGTCGTCGGCCGGGGGCTTGGCGGCCTTCACCTTCTTGGTCGCGGCGGGAGCAGGCGCGGGTTTCGCGGTGTCATCCTGGGCCAGGGCGGAGGCGCCGAGAGCGCACAGGATGGTTGCCACGAGGATCGGCCGCATGGGTCCATTGATGCCAAACCCTGCGGTTTGGCGCAACTATCAACTCACTCGGCGATGCCGAGTGAGTTGTCTGGTTTTTCCGTGGAGTGGTGCTAGTGGGGGCGGGAATACGGAGGCGGGCTACTTCGTACGGGCGGCCGTCGCCGGGCCATCGGGGCGGAACACGATGTAGGTCTGGCGGGTCTGGACCTCGTTGTCCTCGCGCGCGACGACCGTGATCACGTTGGCGCCGGGCCACAGCGGCACGGTGGCGTCGATGGCCAGCTCAGCCCCGTTCTTGCTGTTCTTGTTCGAGGTGTAGAACACCTTCTTGTCGATCTTGGCGCCGCGGTTGGACACGAAGATGTAGGCGTCCTCGACCTGCTTGTCGTCGGTGGCCTTGCCGGTCAGGCGGGCGCTGGTGGCGTCGGCCTCCAGCGGCACCGACAGCACCAGCTTGGGCGGGGTCACCGCCCAGCGCGCGCTGAACTTGGGCGACGCCGCGCCGGCGGCCAGCACGCTGGCCGACTTGGTGGCGATGAAGCCGGGGCGGCCGCTCGCGACCTCGACCCGCAGCCAGCCGTCACCGACGCGCCCCAGCAGCTTGTACGACGAGCCCGCCGCGGCGCGCCCGATGACCATGCTGCCCTGGCGCGCACCCTCGTAGACCCAGGTGTCGGCGCCGACGCGGGCCACACCCTTGGCGGCCACGATCCCCCCCTCGGGCTGCGAGATCGGGACGTCGATCTTCTCGGTCACGAACTCGCGCAGGGTCTGGTCGTAGACCATGACCTCGACCTGGACCTCGCTGCCCTCGAAGTCCTTGGCGACCTCGAAGGTGAACTCCACGCTCTTCTCGGCGTTGGGGTCGATGGCGCCCAGATCGAAGCGGCCCTTGTTGACCACCACGCCGTCGCCCGAGTTGTTCTTCAGGGTGGCCAGCGTCTTCCAGGCCTTGCCCAGGCCCAGGTTGGTGATGGCGGTCAGCAGGCGGACCTCCTCGCCACGCTGCAGCAGGCCGTCCTTGTTGCCGCGCACGTCGTCGATGATCTGGTACTTGTAGCCGAACACCGGGCGCTGCAGGCCGGCCAGGGTGACCTTGTACTGCGGGATGCCCGCGACCTCGCGGCCGGTGGCGTCCTTGAGCTCGACGCGCAGGGCGTCGACCCGGGTGATGGCCTCGCGCGGGACCTTGATGGCCTGCTCGAAGGTCTTGGTCTCGCCCGGGTTGATGCGGCCGAACATCATCTCGACGTCGTCGAAGGTGTAGTCGTCGTTCTTGACCAGGCCGCGGACCTGGAAGGCCGGGCCGGTGCCGTCGTTGGTGACCGACAGCTTGAGCTTGATGGTCTCGCCGGCGCTGAGCTTGCCGTCGGTCCGGTCGGACTCCCACTTGGCGTGCAGGTTGGGGGTGCCCGCGACCTTCATGGGCTTCTCCCAGTTGATGCCCAGGGTCTGCAGCTTGGCGGCGATCTTGACCTCTTCCTCGGCGCGACGCTTGGCGGCGAAGGCGCGGGCCTGCGTGATCATCTCCTTGCGCGAGACCGACTTGGTGGTGGTCAGGAAGTCGCGGCTGAAGGTGATCTCGAAGTCCTCGACGAACTTGTCGGCGTCGGGCGGCGGCTCCTCCTCGTCCTCCTCCTCGGGATCACCACCGGTGCCCGGGTCGGTGTCATCGTCGTCGGGGGTGGCGGCGCCGGCCTTCTTGGGTGGCGGCACATAGAGGTAGGCGACCTCCTCGGCCGGGCGCTCGCCCTTCTTGGCGGTGGCGTGGTCGAGGTGGCTGTCGAGGTCGGACTCGCGCGTGAGGTGGTTGGGGCCGAGGTAGCGCACGCGCTCGGCGACGTCGCCCAGCTTGTCGGGGATGCGCGCGGGCAGCAGGGCGATGTCGGGCGGCACGCCGACCGACTGGATCGAGATGTCGCCGGGGGTCAGGTACTGCGCGATGGTCAGCTTGAGGGCGGACTCGTCGTCGTTGTCGAACAGGACCTGGACCGAGCCCTTGCCGAACGAGGTCTGGCCGATGATCAGCGCGCGGTCGTTGTTCTTGAGCGCGCCGGCGACGATCTCGGACGCCGAGGCCGAGCCGCCGTTCAGGATGACCGCGACCGGCGAGGTGGTGTCGGTGCCCGCGGCCACGGCGCGGCGCTCGTCACGCTGCTTGCCGGCGTAGCCGACGGTGGTGACCAGGGTGCCCTTCTCGATGAAGATGTCGGACATCTTGATGGCCTGATCGAGCAGACCGCCCGGGTTCCAGCGCAGATCGAGGATCCAGGCCCGCGCGCCCTGCTTCTTGAGGGTGGCCATGCCCTTCTTGAGCTCGTCCGAGGTGGTGGCGCCGAACTGCTTGATCTTGAAGTAGCCGACGCCGTTCTTGAGCAGCTGCGACTCCACCGAGTCGACGTGGATCTCGGCGCGCGTGAGCGGGAACTTGAGCAGGCCGCCGTCGGCGGCGGGGCCGGGCTGGCCCTTGCGCTCGATCCACACGGTGACGTCGGTGTCGGGGTCGCCACGCAGGCGGTTGACGGCCTCGGTCAGGGTCAGGTTGACGGTGGCCTCCTCGTCGATCTTGACGATGTGGTCGTTGGCCAAAATGCCGGCGCGCGAGGCCGGGGTGTTGGGCATCGGGTTGATGACGGTCAGCTTGTCCTTGCGGATGCCGATGACGATGCCGAGGCCGCCGAACTTCTGCGAGGTGTTGACGCGCATCTCCTTGTACGACTCGGGGTCGAGCAGGGTGGAGTGCGGGTCCAGGGTGGACAGCATGCCGTTGACGGCGGCGTACTCGATCTCGCGGGCGTCGGAGCCGGGGTTCATGTTGGCCTGGACGAACTTGAAGATCTCCTTGAGGCGGGTGGCCAGGCGCCAGGGCGAATCGACGTCCTTGAGCTCGAAGGTCTTCTTCTGGTCGTTGACCTGGACGATGACCTTGTCCTCGGCCTTGCGCGGCTCGACCAGGACCTCGGCCACGCTGCGCTGCACCGAGTCGAGCGCCTTGAGCAGCATCTCCTTGGTGTCGATGCGGGTCGGGTCGACGTAGTTGTCGCGCAGGCGGACCAGCGTGACGTTGAAGATCTTCAGCGCCGTCAGGTCATGCTTGGGCTTGGGGGTGGCGCGGCCGGGTGCGGCCTCGGTCTCCTGGGCCCCGAACAGCTTCAGGCTCTTGGAGCTGGGGGTCTGGATGGTCAGGTACAGCGCGCTGGCGAGGGCGCCCAGCAGGATCGTCAACTTCACGTAGAGCTTCATCCGGTTCTCCGGGGGCGCTGGGTGGGAACTCGCGCGTGTCGATTATAGGGCACGTGGTGGTCAGGGGCTACGCGGGGGTTGTCACGGTGCTGTGATCAATAGATACGAACCACGGTGCGGGTTGATCCTGTTCCCGGTATGCCGGGTGGGTGGGCAGATGTGCGCCTGGGCGGATTTTTACTCGGGCAGGTGCAGCAGGCCCTCGATGCGCAGGGCGGCGACGCGGGCGGCCAGGCGGGCGCGGCGCTCGCCGGGGGGCAGGGCGGCGCGCTCGGCGGCGAGGGAGGCCGCGAAGGCGGCCAGGCGGGGGTCGAGCAGGCGGTCGAGCTCCTCGCGCAGGCGGCGCGCCAGGGCGGGGGCGGCGCCCTCGGTGGAGATGGCGATGCGCACGTGGCCGCGGCGGACCAGGGCGGGCATGGCGAAGTCGGAGTGGTCGGGGCGGTCCTGGGCGTAGCAGAGCAGGGCCGGGGTGTGGGTCTGCGCGGCGGCGTGGACGCGGGCGGCCAGGGCGGGATCCTGGGCCTCGTCGCACACGAAGACCAGGCGGTGCTCGGCGAGCGCGGCGGGGGTGAAGGCCGATTCGGGGATGGCCGTGATGGTGGCGCCGGCCTCGGTCAGGCGGGTGGCGCGGTCGGCCGCCGAGGGGCCGTCACCGATGACGAGGGCGCGCTGGCCGGAGACGAAGAGGGAGATTGCCAGCGTGGGTCGCATGACCGGTTTTCGCTGGTGCCGGGTTGGGTTGTCAATTGGGGTCGTGGTTGCCATAGTGGGGCCCGCAGATGGCAGCGACCGGCACAGGCAAGGGCGGCAAGCGCAAGGGCAAGCGCAAGGTCATCGACGTCGGCTTCGTCGAGGGCGAGTCGCACCCTGTCGCGGGTGACGGCGACGGCGACGGCGACGGTGTGGCTGCGCGGGCGACGCAGGGCGCCGACGGGGATGGCGAGGTCGAGCCCGATCTGGCCGAGCTGGAGCCTGACCCGGCCGAGCTGAAGGAGGTCGAGGCCGAGCTGGGCGACGGTGACGGCGTCGGCGACGGCCTCGGCATCGGCGTCGGTGTGGACGCGGCGGGGGTTGACGGGGAGACGCGCGGGCTGGATGCGGTGCGCGCGCTGGGGTCGGTCAAGGGCGGGCGGTCGATCGTCCGGCACGATCCGCTGTCGGCGTACATGGCGGAGCTGCGCAGGTACCCGCTGCTGACGCGCGAGGAAGAGCACGAGCTGGCCGTGAAGTATGTGAAGACCGGCGACGTGGTGGCGGCGCGGCGGCTGGTGACGGCGAACCTCCGGCTGGTGGTGAAGATCGCGCACGAGTACCGCAGGTCGTACAAGAACGTGCTCGACCTGGTGCAGGAGGGCAACCTGGGCCTCTTGCAGGCGGTCAAGAAGTACGACCCCTACCGGGGCGTCAAGCTGTCGTCGTACGCGGCGTGGTGGATCCGCGCGTACATCCTGAAGTACGTGCTGTCGAACTGGCGGCTGGTCAAGATCGGGACCACGCAGGCGCAGCGCAAGCTGTTCTTCAACCTGCGCAAGGAGCGCGAGAAGCTGGAGCGCGAGGGCTACGAGGTCGGGCCCAAGCTGCTGGCGGAGCGGCTCGACGTCAGCGAGGCCGAGGTCAACGAGATGTCGGTGCGGCTGGGCGCGCCCGATCTGTCGCTGGACGCGCCCAGCGGGCGCGGCGACGACGACAACGCGCACAGCCCGATGGATCGCATGCCGTCGGCGTCGGCGGGGCGGCCCGATCGGCAGGTCGAGGGCGGCGAGTTCCGCGCCCTGCTGCGCGAGAAGCTGGAGCAGTTCGCCAAGGGGCTGAAGGGGCGCGAGGAGACCATCTTCCGCGAGCGGCTGCTCAATGATGCGCCGCTGACCCTGCAGGAGATCGGGGAGAAATACGGGATCTCGCGCGAGCGCGCGCGGCAGCTGGAGAAGCGGCTGGTGACCCGGCTGCGCGGCTATCTCGAGAAGGAGCTCGGCGAGGCGGTTGCCATCGGGGCCTCCGACGAAGAGCCTTGAGCCGCCGGCCCGGGTCGCCGGTGCGCGGCGGCACGTTGTATGTGGTGGCGACGCCGATCGGGAACCTGGAGGACATCACCTACCGCGCGGTGCGTGTGCTGGGCGAGGTCCAGGTGGTCGCGGCGGAGGACACCCGGGCGGCGGAGCGGCTGCTGGCGGCGTACGAGATCGGGGCGCGCGGGCGCGTGGTGTCGTGCTTCGAGGGCAACGAGGCCGGGCGCGCGGATGATCTGGTGCGGCGGCTGCAGGGTGGCGATGCGGTGGCGCTGATCAGCGAGGCTGGCATGCCGGGGGTGTCAGACCCGGGGCAGCGCGTGATCGCGGCGGCGGTGGCGGCGGGGGTGCGGGTCGAGGTGGTGCCCGGGGTGTCGGCGGCGCTGATGGCGCTGGTGGGGTCGGGGCTGCCGACGGAGCGCTTCGTGTTCCTGGGCTTTCCGCCGCGCGCGGAGGGGGCGCGGCAGACGCTGTTCGGTGGGCTGCGCGGCGAGACCGGGACGATGATCTTCTACGAGGCGCCGGGGCGCGTGGGCGAGACGCTGGCGGCGCTGGCGGCGGCGCTGGGGCCGGCGCGGCGGGCGGTGGTGGCGCGCGAGCTGACCAAGCTGCACGAGGAGCTGGTGCGGGCGCCGCTGGGTGAGCTGGCGGCGCGCTATGCCGAGGAGGCGCCGCGAGGCGAGGTCACGCTGGTGGTCGAGGGCGCGGTGGAGGGGGCGGCCAGTGAGGTGGTGGACGTCGAGGCCGAGGTGCGGCGGCGGCTGGCGGCGGGCGAGTCGCCGAAGTCGCTGGCGGCGGCGCTGGCGCTGCTGAGCGGGCGGCCGAGGC
>JBGASF010000217.1:0-10097 GCA_044229835.1 Polyangia bacterium
GCGGCGGGGGCGGCGGGGGCGGACGCGCCAGCGGCGGAGAGAAGCACGGATCGGGCACGGGCACGGGCACGGGCACGGGCACGGGCACGGAGGCGGAGACGGGGGGGGACGGGGCGAGGCCGAGGCGTCATGCGCCAGGGCCGAGCGCGGGGCTCGAGACCGAGCGAGGCACCCGGGGCCTGGCGGCGCCGAACCAGTGGGTCGCCGCCGGGATCTGCGTCATGGCGGGCTGCCTGCTCTTCCTGTCGTGCGCCGACTTCGACATCTGGCCGCTGACCTGGATCGCGCTGGTCCCGGTGCTGTGGCTGGTCACCACCGCGCCGACGCACAAGCGCGGCTTCCTGTATGGCTTCCTGGTCGGGATCACCGCCAACGCCGGCGGCTTCTACTGGATCGTGGGCCTCCTGCAGCGCTTCGCCTTCCTGCCGCTGGTGGTGGCCATCCCGGTCTTCCTCTTGCTGTGCGCCTACCAGGGGCTGGTGTTCGGCTTCTTCGGCTGGTTCGTGCGGGTGGCGCACCGGCGCCTCAAGTGGCCCTTCGTGGTCATCGCGCCCATCGTCATGGTCGCGCTCGAGCTGGTGACGCCCTTCATCTTTCCCTGGTACCTGGCCATCACGCAGGCCTGGGTGCTGCCCGTCATCCAGCTGGCCGAGCTGACCGGGCCGCTGGGCATCACCTTCATCATCGTGATGGTCAACGGGGCGCTGTTCGACGCCGTGCGCGCGCGCGCCGCCCGGCTGCCGCTGCCGCGCCGTCCGCTGGCCGCCGCCGCCGCCGTCATGGTGCTGGTCATCGGCTTCGGCTACCTGCGCATCCACCAGACCGACAAGCGCTGGGCCGCCGCCCCCAAGGTCAAGATCGGCATCGTGCAGCCCAACATCCGCTTCGACCTCAAGCCCCAGGTCGATCAGTCGGGCCGCTTCGACGTGGCCTACTACCAGCGCCTGCAGACCGAGAACAACGAGAAGCACCAGTCGGCCTCGCGCGCGCTGGAGCAGCAGGGCGCGCAGCTCATCGTGTGGCCGGAGTCGTCGTACCCCTACGCGCTGCCGCGCTGGCCGCTGCCGATGGAGAACCCCGATCGCCACCTGCGCGAGGGCTTCACCACGCCGCTGCTGTTCGGCGCCGTGACCCGCGACGACGAGCACGAGTACCCCTTCAACACCGCGCTGATGGTCAACCGCGAGGGCGTCATCACTGGACGCTATGACAAGATCTTCTTGCTGATGTTCGGCGAATACATCCCGCTGGCCAAGACCTTCCCGATCATCAAGAAGTGGCTGCCGTCGACCGCCGGCATGTTCGAGCGCGGCAGCGCGACCACCATCTTCGAGCTGCCCGACAGCCGCGCCCCCGGCGGCGCGTGGCGCCTGGGCCCGCTGATCTGCTACGAGGACATCCTGCCGCGCTTCGGCGCCGCCGCCGCCAAGAAGCACCCCCACGTCTTCGTCAACATCACCAACGACGCCTGGTTCGGCGCCACCAGCGAGCCCTGGGAGCACCTGGCGCTGGCGGTGTATCGCTCGGTCGAGCACCGCACCGGCATGGTGCGCGCGGTGCAGACCGGCGTCTCCAGCTTCATCGACGCCAGCGGCCGCGTGCGCAAGCACATCCGCGCCATCGACCCGCCCAAGGGCGTCTACACGCCGCCCGACACGCTGCTCGACGACGTCGCCATGCTGGAGGCCGGGCACACCTTCTATGCCGGGCCGGGCAGCCTGTGGGGCCTCATCGATCTGGTCGGCCTGATCTGCCTGGGAATCCTGCTGTGGCCGCTGTCACTGGGGCTGCGCGACTGGTGGAAGGAGCGCCCCGCGCGCAAGGCCGCCAAGGCGGCGCGCAAGGCGCTGAAGGAGAAGTCGGCATGAGCGTGACGCTGCGGCCACTGGCCGAGACCGACGTCGATCATGTGATGACCTGGGTCAACGACCCCGCGGTGGTGGGAAACTTCGGCTGGTTCACCGGCAAGCCCATCACGCGCGAGGCCGAGCTCGGCTACCTCGGCAAGCTGGTGGCGCAGCACCGCGACCCCAATGGCGCCGAGCGCGTGTACTCGGTGCTCGACAGCTCCGGCCCAGACGGGCGCTACCTCGGCCAGGTCGGGCTGCACCAGATCCACCGCCCCAGCCGCGTCGGTCGCCTGTCGATCATCATCGCGGCCAAGGCCGACCACGGCAAGGGCTACGGCACCGCCGCCATGCGCGCGCTGGTCGCCGAGGCCTTCGACACCGAGAAGCTGCACAAGGTGTGGATGATGTTCTACCGCACCAACCAGCGCACCCGCGCGCTGGCCAACAAGCTCGGCTTCGTCGACGAGGGCGTGCTGCGCGAGGAGTACCTGTACCAGGGCGCCTACCACGACATGGTGCGCACCGCCCTGCTCGAGCGCGAGTACCGGGCGCAGCCGCAGCACGACCGAGCTTGACCGCAGGGACCGCCGTCGCGAACCCCGTCGCAGCTCAGCGCACGAAGTCGCTGTCGCGGGTGGCGATGACCTGCAGGTAGCTGCCCATCGCGAACTGCTGCTCCAGGATCCCCGAGATCCGGCTGAAGCGGTCGGTGGCCTGCGCGCGCTGCACGCACGAGGTGACGCAGGCGTTGTTGCAGTACATCAGGTAGCCGGCGTTGTGGAAGAAGCTGGTGTCGACCGCGATGTTGGCCATGCTGGGCGTGGCGAAGACGATGCCGAAGAAGCCCTGCATGGTGCCGCCATCGAGGCCCGGGCACATGGTCACGAACTGCATCGGCATCAGGTTGGGCGTGAAGGTGGAGCCCGCCGGCACCGAGCTGACGCGCACGTACGACCCCATGTAGGGCGCCAGCGCGGCGACGCCGTTGCGCGTGAGGTCGACCATGTCGGCCCCGACGTCGATGGGCACCACCGGGCGGCCCATGCCGGTCTGGGTCATCATGGGGTTCTCGACCTCCAGGGTCGGCCAGGGCGCGTTGGGGGGCATGAACGCGGTGAACATGCCGGTCACGCGCGCCTGGATGCCGGGGGTCATGAAGCGCGCGGCGTCTGCGGCGGTGGGGAACGTCGCGCAGGGCAGCCGGCAGAACAGCTGCATACCATGGTTCGGGCCGCCGCCCTCGTCCTGCACCCAGATGCGGATGGCGGCGCTGTTCTGGAAGCCGGCCACCACCACGACGTCGCCGAGGTCGACCATCGCGCCCGACGCCACCATGCCCATGCGGATGCGCTGGATGGTCGTCAGCGCGCCGCCATCGCCGATCGTGGGCCGATCGACGGGCGGACCGTCACTGGGCGCGCCGTCGTTGACGGGCCCGGCGTCGGGCACGCCGCCGTCGCTGGGCAGGATGGTGACGCCGAAGGTGACGGTGACGGGCGTGACGCTGCCACGCGTGATGAAGACCGGGGTGGTGCCGGTGGCGACCTCGGTCGTGCCCATGAGGGCGCGCGCCTTGACCGTCAGGGTGCCCTGGCCCTGGTTGAGCTTGATGGCGTCGGTCAGCGGAAACGGCAGCGCGGTGCCGCCGTTGTCGATGATCACGGTGTCCATGCGGCCGTCGAGCATGAGGTCGAGCTCGACACGGTTGACCCCGGCGGGCGCGGTGCCCTGCTCGAGGTTGACCACGACATAGGTGGCGCTGGAGTCGCCCCCGCAGCCGATGCTCGTCAGCGTGAGCGCGCCGAGGGCGAGCACAGCCAGGCTCCTGGTCAGGGTGCGCGTCGGAACCCGCATCAGAACGCCTCGCCGTGGAAGTCCGCCGCCGGCGGCGAGCTCTCGCCGCCGCTGCTGGCCGCGACCACGGCCACGGTGGCGCCGACCGCGACCACCCCGAGGGCGGTCCAGAACCACCACTTCTTGTAGATCGGCCGCGAGCCGCCGTCGCTCGGGCCGTCCACCGGGCCGGGGCCCGGCTCGGGGTCGGTGCCAGCAGCGACCTTGGCCGGATCGGGCACCTTCACGGGCGACGGCGACGGGCTGGGTGACGCCACCGGCGACGCCGACGGCTCGGGGCGCGGCGACGGCAGCGGGCTGGGCGACGGCTTGACGCCGCCGCTGGACACCGGCGGCTCGGGCGAACCCGGGGGCTTCTCCAGCGACTCCTTCTTCTTCTGGATCAGCTCCTCGAGCTCGACGATGCGCTGGCGCACCATCTCGGCGTTGGCGGCGTTCGGGCTGTTCCTGAGGAAGCTCTTGTAGAAGAAGACCGCCTTGTCATGGTTGCCGAGCTGGCGGTGCGACTGCGCGATGTTGAACAGGAAGACCGGGTCGCTCTGGACCTCGTAGCCAGCCAGGTACTCGGCGATGGCCTTGTCGAACTCGCCAGTGTCGTAGAAGAAGGTGCCCTTCTTGTAGTGCTCCTTGGCCTTGGCGATGGCGGCGTCATCGGCCTTGGGGGCGGCCTCGACCCTGGCCACGCCCTCCGTCAGCGACAGCACCAGCGCACCCAGCACAACGACCGTCGTCGCGAAACGCATGTCTCCACGGTACCGGAGGGGCGCCGAAAAGGCGAACGCCCCGCGGTTGGCGGGGCGTGTCCTTGTTGCGCTGGGTAATCGCGACTGCTCGGCAGGCGCGGGTTGTCGGGGTCGGGTGCTACGGGGTGGCGCCGGCCATCTTGACGGCGGTGAACTTGTTGTTCGGGCGGACCAGCATCGAGGTCGAGCCGGCCATGGTCATCGAGCCCTCCCAGAGACCGCCCTGGAACGCCTCGACCACGCGGTCGGTGTTGGCGTCCATGATGTCGGCGTCGCCCTTCAGGGTCAGCGTGGTGGCGGTGCTGTCGATGCGGCGAATCTGGTCCTCGATGAGGCCACCGACCGCGGTGATGCCGGTGCGGCAGGCGCCCTCGTACAGCGACGTGCCACCGATACCCACGAAGTTGGCGATCTCGACCGCGATGCTGGCGCAGTTGACCTGGTGGCTGATGAGCTCACCGATGTTGTGCGCGGTCGGGTCGATGGCCGGGATGATGGCCTGGTTCAGCGCGACCAGCAGGACCTGACCGTACGAGAAGGGGAACTGGTGCTGGCCGAGGATGATCTTGCTCTCGCCCATGACCTGCGCCGGCACGGTGACCTCGGTGGGGGTGATGCCCATGGCGCTGAACATGAAGGTCTTCTTGACGCCGCCGATGGTGAAGAACACGCCCTCGAGCTTGTGCTTGAGCTGGATGTTGCCGTCGATGCTGACGCCGTTCGAGATGCTCAGCTTGGACACCAGGCCGAAGCGGCGCGCCACGTTGGAGAAGTCACGCGACACCTGCAGCATCTTGCTGACGAAGGTCGGCGAGTTGTCCGAGATGAAGTCGTTCAGCATGCTGTCCAGGCCGGGGCGCACGAAGTTGACGGCGCTGCGGATGGTGGACGAGCCGATCTGGTTGACCGCGGCGTCGATGAGGAAGGTGGCCGGGTCGTTGGGGCCGTCGGTCAGGTCGTCGAGCGTGCGCACCACGGTGCCCACGGTGCCGGGCAGGCCGCCGCCGATGTCCAGCGTCGACTCGGTGCGGAAGTCACCCAGCAGCGACAGCGGCGGGGTCGGGGCCACCGCGCGGGTGACGCTGACGCGCCAGTCGACCCCGGTGGCCAGCTCGGCGGTGACCTTGATGCGGAAGGCGCCCTCGTTGCCGGCGACCAGGTTGATCTTGGCGACGCCCTGCGCGTCGGTGACCGCCTTGGCGGCCGACAGGCTGGCGCCGACGCCGTTGCCGTCGATGGCGAAGTGGATCTCGCCGGCCAGCGGCGCGCCGGCCTGGTCGTGATACTTGACCTGCAGCTGGCGCGTCGACATCGGCTCGACGAAGAGGTTGGCGTCGCCGACCAGCGACAGGAACGCGGCCTCGTCGGGCGCGGGCTGACGGGGACCGTTGCTCGGGCCCGGGCCACCGTCACTCTCGCCGGCGCAACCAGTCGTCAACCCAGAGGCGAGTGCCCCGATGAGGAGGGCGATCCCAGCGCTGCGGAACTTGGTGAAGATGGGGAGCGACATGGCTTGGTCTCCGTTGTTCGAGTTGTCGAAGCGGCTGGGCCGCGAAGTCGATTGCTGTGTGCCGGACGATTGGCTCCTTTTGCAGCGTGCGTGCCACACGGGCGCACACTGCCTACACGGGCGAGAAAGCCCGTGCATTCACGTGCTTATGGATGTGCGCCCGCAACGGCGGAAGGACCCGGGTGGTTTTGACCCCAGGGTTTGGCAACCGCGTCAGCCAGCCGATGTGGGGACAGCCGACCCTGGTGGTCAGCCGAGCCGCGCGTCAGCGCAGGCTCACTCGCACTTGCCGAGGTCGTAGATCGTGCTGGCGCGCTGCGCGCACGCGAGCTGTGCGGGCGTGATGGCGCGTTCGCACTCGTCGCGGTTGGCCTGCAGCTCGGCGCGCCAGGTCGCCAGCTGTCCGCGCAGGTTCGGATCGCTCCGGATCAGCGCCAGCGCCTTGCGGATGACCTTCTGACAGGCCGCGACCTTGTCGAAGCCGGTCGCGCTGGGGGACGGCGTGGGGGACGGCGTCGGCGTCGGGGCGGTCGAGGCGACCGGCGACCGCGAGGGCGACGGCGACGGCTTGTTGCGACTGGCCGCCTTGGCGTCGCGCACGGCCTGCTCGGCGGCGCGCAGGCGCGAGCCGGCCCGCTCGCGATACACGCTGGTCACCGGCAGGCGCTGATAGGTCTCGATGACGCCGGCCCAGTCGCTGGCCTCGGCCTGGCGCTCCAGCTCGTCGAACACCGGCTGGGCGCCGAGCTCCAGCTCGGCCTGGGCCTTGATGGCGAGAGCATCGGCGTTGGCGGCGTCCTGGTCGAGCACCTGCATCGCCTTGCCCAGGGCCTCGGCCCACTTGCTGGCGGCGAGGGCCTGCTTGGCGGCGGCGAGCGGATCAGTGCTCGGGCTGGGACTCGTGCTCGGACTCGTGCCCGGACTCGTGCTCGTGCTCGCGCTCGTGCTCGGACTCGTGCTCGCGCTCGTGCTCGGACTCGTGTTCGTGCTCGGACTCGTGCTCGTGCTCGTGCTCGTGCTCGGACTCGTGCTCTTGCCGCGCGTGCCGAAGAAGATCGCCGCCGCGACACCACCGGCGGCCAGCACCCCCAGCACCACCAGCAGCCCGGTGCGCTTGCCGCCACCCGCCGGCGCGGCCTGCCGCGGCGCGACCTCCCCTGCCCCGCGTCCCAGCGTGCCCATGCTGTGCGCCAGCGCAGGCTGCACCGCCGAGGCCGCCGCGGCCGCCATCGGCACCGAGGCCGCCGCCGCCACCACCGGCACCGCGGCCGACGCCGGCGCGGATGCATGCGTCGGCGCATACCCCGGCGCCACATACACCGGCGGCGTCGCGCCGGGCAGCTGGCCACCCGCCGCGCTCGCCGCCATCGCGGTCTGCGCATAGGCCTGCGCCGAAAGTGGCCCGGCCGCCGGCATGACCGCGCTGCCGCTGGCCGCCGCCAGCGCGGCCGAGACCTCATCCAGCGTGCGCGGCCGGTCCGCCGGCGACTTCGACAAGAGGCGCATCACGATGGCCGCCAGCGTGGGCGGCACGTGCGGCGCCAGCGCGGCCAGGTTGGGCGGCGCGACATGGATGTGCGCCGCGATGACCTCGCCGACGCCGTCACCCAGGTGCGGCGGCCGGCCCGCCAGCATCTCGTACATGATGCAGCCCACGGCATAGATGTCGGAGCGCGCGTCGACCTGGCCGGCGCCGCGGCACTGCTCGGGCGACATGTAATAGGGCGTGCCCAGCATGGCCCCGGTGCGCGTCATGCTGCCCACCGCGCCCTCGGACGCGTGCAGCTTGGCGATGCCGAAGTCGAGGATCTTCACGCGCACGTGGAAGGCGGCGTCGCGGTCGGGCACCAGGAAGATGTTGTCGGGCTTGAGATCGCGATGGACGATCCCCTTGTCGTGGGCGGCGCCGACCGCGCTGGCGACCTGGCGCATGATGGCCACCACCAGGTCGGGCGCCAGCACGCGCTCGCGCTTGAGGCGCGCGCCCAGGCTCTCGCCCTCGAGCAGCTCCATGGCGATGAAGGCGCTGCCGTCGGCGTGGTAGCCGAAGTCGAAGATGTCGACCAGGCCGGGGTGGCGGATCATCGTCACCGCCTTGGCCTCGTTGAAGAAGCGGCTGACGAACTCCTGATCCTTGGAGAACTCGGGCAGCAGCATCTTGATGGCGGCCTTGCGCCCGAGCAGCGGATGCTCGGCCACGTACACCACCCCCATGCCCCCGGCCCCCAGCTGGCCGACGACGCGATAGCTCCCCAGCGTCTGCCCGATCACGCCCTCAGCATAGCGCGATGGCCGGGCGATGGCCGGTTCTTACCGGAGGATGAAGGGGTAGTCGACGCGCATCGGGCCCTTCTTGAAGGGCGGGAACTTGGCCTGCTGCACGACCTTGATGAGGCAGGTGCCGGTCGGGGTGCCCACGAAGTCGCCCTTGAGGCTGACCGACTTGACGCTGCCATCGCTGTTGATCTCGACCACGGCGTTGGCGTTGCCGGGGATCTGGTACTTCTTGTGGCAGTCCTGCACCAGGCCACGCACGGCGGACATGCCGCGCTGGACCTCCCAGCGCGACAGCACGATGGGCAGGCCGTCATCCTTGGGCACGTCCTTGGGGCGCCCGACCTGGCCGCCGCAGTTCTCGGCCTTGCCCGAGGGCGCCGCGCTGGCGGCGGAGTCGGGCTCGGAGGCCAGCACGTCGCCGGTGCAGCGATCGACGATGCGCCAGGCCAGCACCTCGGCGGTCAGCGCGCTGGCGCCGCCCTTGGCGGCCGGCTTGTCGGCGGTCAGGGCGAAGACCAGCTCGGTCGCCAGCTGCGGGGCCATCTCGGTGGCGTACTTGGCGGCCGAGGCCTCGTCGGCGACCTTCTGGTTGACGAAGCCGAGGTCGGGGCCGGCCAGCGCGCCGGCGTCGCCGGCCAGGGTGCCCTTGCTCACGATGAACCAGGGATCACCCTCGGGCTTGCTGGCGACGCACAGGATGCAGCCGCGGGCGATCACGGGCAGCGTGCCCTTGAGGTCGAACTTGCCGAAGCCGACCCCGCCAGTGGCGGTGGTGACCCAGCGCTTGCCGACCAGCGCGGCCTGGCGCGCGGCGCGGATGCCCTGGCAGGCGCGGCGGGCCAGATCACCCTCGAGCTTGCAGGCGTCGGCGAACGGGAACACCAGCAGGCTGGCGTCGGGCAGCTTGCGGGCGCTGGCGGAGATCTCCTCGAAGGTCTCGGCCGACGCGGCGCTGGTCAGCGCGGCGACGAGGACGAGGCTGCCGAGGGTTCGGAGGCTTCGGACGAGCGTGCTTGGCATGGCGGTGAGTCCCTTCAGATCGAGGCCAGCTTGGCCTTGAAGTACGACTTGAGTTCGCGCTCGATGGCGTCGGCGTCCTTGACCTGCGGCGCGGGCAGGAAGTGGCGGACCTCGTCGGAGACCTCGGAGAAGAAGGCCTTGCGCACCTTGTCGTCCGACAGGATGGAGTCGGGGCGGCGGCGGCGCACCTCGGCCTCGGCGAGGCGCTCGGTGTACAGGCGCAGCTTCTTGAAGATGTCGTCGCCGAAGAACTCGCGGATGAGGTCGGTGTCGTTGGACAGCCGCGAGCAGGTGGTCAGCGCCTCGGTGCCGGCGGCGGAGACGTCGTGCTCGGAGGCCAGCAGGGCGGCCACGCGCAGCACGAAGGCGTCGTCGAGGATGCCGGTCGCGGGCTGCGAGTCAGGGATGATGTCGAGCCGCTGCAGGAGGTAGTTGAGGCCCGCGGTGGCGTAGCGACGCGCGGCCAGCGGGACCTTCTCGTTATCGACCACCTTCTGCATGGCGGCGATGTCCTGCGGGAAGCTCTCGATCCAGGTCTGGAACTTCTCGACGGCCTTGCTCATGCACGCCCCCGGTTGGTGGTCGGTGTTGGGCGGCAGTCTAGCCAAAACCGGAAAAAAGGGAATCAAAGCCAACTTGCCGGCAATCAAGTCGGAACGCGCGCGGTTCGTGCTAGGAAATCGCGATGCGTCCCGTGCCCTTGGGTCCCCCGCGTCCCGCACCCAGGTTCGTGCGTCCCGTACCCAGGTTCGTGCGTCCCGTGCGTCCCGTACCCAGGTTCGTCGTGCTGGCCAGGTTCGTCGTCGTGCTGGCGTTGGCCGGGGCCGTGGCGATGGCTGGGGC
>JBGASF010000218.1:0-10019 GCA_044229835.1 Polyangia bacterium
GGCCCATGGCAAGGGCTTCGTCGAAGCCATCGTCCATGATGTAAGCGGCGACGCGCAGGCCCAGGCTCCCCTCGGCGCGCAAGGCGACAAGATCCTGCCACAGGTCGAGGCCCTTGAAGCCCATGTCGGTGACCGCGATGATGCCGTGCTTCCAGAACGACGGCCAGATCTCGCGCAGGGCGACGCGGCGGGTCTCGGGTCCGCTCTGCGGCAAAGCGGCGTAGGCCAGCTCGATGGCGGTGCGCTGCTCCGCCGGCAGCTCGCCGAGGGCGGCCGCGATGCGCTCGCGCGCGCTGCGCTGCTCGACCTCCTCCAGCACGCCGCGCGCCTCGCTGGGCGGCTCGGCGGCGGCGGCGCTGGCGGTGCGCTCGGCGGTGCCCCGCGCGCGCACGCGGTCGATGGCGCGGCTGCGTGCGATGGTCGCGATCCAGACCCCGGCGCTGCCGCGGCTGCGGTCGTACTGCGCCAGACCTCGAGGAAGGTGTCCTGCACGACCTCCTCGGCCTCGGCGCGGCTGTGCATGATGCGCAGCGCGATGGCCAGCGCGCGCCCGGCGTGGCGCTCGTACAGCGTGCGCAGGCCGGCGCGATCTCCGCGCGCCACCGCCGCCAGCACGCGCGCGTCCTCGCCGGCCTCCGCGGACGGTCCCGGGGCGGCCTGGCCCACCCGCACCGCGAGGAACGTCAGCACGACCGCTTCATAGCCTGCCCCCAGCATGCACGCAATCTACGGATGCCAGGGCAGATCCGATCACGCCGCCGCCCCGGCAGCGCGGCTCAGCGCACCATGGCGCGCAGGCGGCGCACCCGCTCCTCGACCGGCGGATGCGTCGAGAACCACTCCAGGGCCCGGGTTCGCCCCGACAGCGGGGCCATGATGTACATGTGGGCGGTGGCCGGATCCGCGCTGCGCATGGGCACCCGGCGCGACACCCGGTGCAGCTTGTCCAGCGCGCTGGCCAGCCCGAGCGGGCTGCCGGCCAGGCGCGCCCCGGTGGCGTCGGCGCCGAACTCCCGGCTGCGTGACACCGCCAGCTGCACGATCAGCGCGATCAGCGGCGCCACGATCATCAGGACCAGCGCCGCCAGGGGGCTCGGGCCGTCGTCGTCCCTGCGCTGGCCGCCCAGCAGCGCGGTCCAGCCCGCCAGGCGCGCCAGCAGCGACACCGTGCCGGCCAGCGTGGCCGCCACCGTCGAGATCAGCACGTCGCGGTTCAGCACATGGCTGAGCTCGTGCGCCAGCACGCCCTCGAGCTCGTCGCGATCGAGCAGGTCGAGCAGCCCCGCGGTCACGGCGATCACGGCATGATTGGGCCCGCGCCCGGTGGCGAAGGCGTTGGGGGCGCGGTCGGGCACCCAGTAGATCCGCGGCTTGGGGATGCCGGCCCGGCGCGCCAGCCGCGCCACCATGGCGTGCACCTCGGGCGCCTCCTCGATGGGCAGCGGCTGCGCGCGGTGCATCGCGATGACGATGCGATCGCTCCACCACCAGCCGGCCAGGTTCATCGCGGCCATCACCACCAGGGCGCCCACGGCCCAGCCGGTCCCCCCCAGGGCGCCCGAGATCAGCACCACCAGGGCGGTCAGGCCACCCAGCAGCAGCGCGGTGCGGGCATGGTTTGCGCCCACGCCGCTGCTGCGAACCCACCGGTTGCCCGGCTGCCCAGCATCGATCGTCGACAGGTTGCGCATGGCGTCAAAGTAAGCAGCCCGACGCGGTCGTCAATCCGCGTACCCGGCGACGCAGCCCCCGAAAATGACGAAGGGCGCCACCTGGGCGCCCTCCGTCGTGCACGATCGCTGGCTCAGCCCTTGGGCATGACCGGCGGGGTCACCGGCGCGGCCGCGGCGGCCGGCACCTTCATGCCCTTGATGACCGACTCGGTGGTCAGCGTCCAGGCGCCCTTGGCGCCCATCTTGACCTCCTGCATCATCTTCGGCGCCTTGGCGTCGGCCCAGTCCCAGGTGATGCGGAAGGCCATCGGCTGGCCCATCATCGAGTAGTCACCCTTCGACTCCAGCACGAACTTGGTGCCCTCGAGCTTGCCGGCCATGAACATGGCGCCGCCCATGGAGTCGGCCCAGGTGCCACGGTAGCCCTTGGCCATGAAGTCCCAGCCGGTCAGCATGGTGCCGGTCATGGTCATCTTGGCCTTACCCGCGGTCCAGGTGTCGGAGACGTCGCACTGGACCCACAGCTTGGCGTGCACCCACTTGCACTTGGCGCTGCCCTTGGTGGCCATCTCGGGCGTGCCCGGGCCCATCGCGTTGGCCATCACCTTGCCGGTCCAGGTCATGTTGCCAGCCATGAAGGCCAGCGCCATGGTCTCGGGACCCGGCTTGGGCATCATCGCCGCCATGTCCGGCGCCGCGGGCGCGGCAGCGGGGCTGGGGGCCGGGGTGGCCGCCTTGGCCTCCGCCTTGGGGGCCGCCGCAGCGGGGGCCGGGGTCTTGGCCGCCGCGGGCGCGGGCGCGGCCTTGGCCGCAGGAGCCGGGGCCGCCTTGGCGGCGGGCGCGGGCGCGGCGGCGGGGGGCGCACCGGCCGAGGCCAGGCCAGCCAGCGCAGTCAGCGAGATCACACAGCTCAGAAGCTTCGTCTTCATCACAACTCCTCCTCCACAGTTTCGCCCCTGACAGCAGGGCCCGTCACGCATCGCACAGGCGAGCCCCAGTGGGCCGCTTTGGCCGCGCACATTAGCCGCTGGCCGTGGCGGTCGCAACCCCTTGTGCGCCCGCCGGCAGGTTGCGCTTGCACGGCCCGGCCCGATGAACGAAAGTCGCGCGGGGCGCTCATCAGGTGAAGCGCAGGGTCCGGGAGAGATGCTGGCGGCGTACCTGTTCTCGCTCATCGTGGGCGGTGGTCTGGTCACCTTTTCGCTGATCGCTGGCGGCAAGGACAAGTCCATCGACGCCGACTCCGACGGCGACGTCGCCGCCGGCCATGGGACCGACGGCCACGCCGGTGGTCATGATCATGACCACGACAAGGCGCACGTCAGCGCCGGCGACGCCGCGCTCGCGGTCACCGGGCCCAAGGCGCTCGAGAAGGCCCGCCCGCGCAAGAAGCACCCGTCCATCCTCAAGAACAGCCGCTTCTGGACCTACTTCACCGCGTTCGGCGGCCTGACCGGCGCCGCCGTCACTGGCCTGCACATGGCCGGCGAGCCGGTCACCGGGCTGCTCGCGCTCGGCCTCGGCGTGGCCGCCGGCACCGGCGCCACCGTGGCGCAGCGGGTCATCGGCAAGGAGGGCGTCGGCGGCCTGCCCACCGCCGCCGACTACCGCGGCCTGGAGGGCGTCGTCCTCATCCCGGTGGCGAAGGGTGACGACGGCAAGATCCGCCTCAAGGTCGGCGGCACCGCCATCGATCTGCGCGCCATCACCGAAGAGGACAAGCCCTTCGCGGTGCGCGCCCCCGCCTTCGTGCTCGACGTCACCGCTGACGGTACCGCTCGCATCATCCACCCACCCGGCCGGGACGACCCGGCCTAGGAGGCGCACATGGACCTGTTTGCATTCACCTGGCCACCCTGGGTCACGCCCGAGATCAAGCTGGGCATCATCGCCGGCAGCGCCACGCTGGGCGTGCTGCTGTTCCTGCTCATGGTCATCAGCTCGCTGCGCCACATCTGCCGGCCCAACGAGGTGCTGATCTTCTCGGGCCGCTCGCGCACGCTGGCCGACGGCACCAAGGTCGGCTTCCGCGTGGTCTTCGACGGCGGCGCCACGCGCTGGCCCATCGTGGAGCGCATCGATCGCATGGACATGCGCCTGATGCCCATCGAGCTGCACGTCACCAACGCCTATTCACGCGGCGGCATCGCGCTGTCGGTGCACGCCATCGCCAACGTCAAGGTGTCGTCGGATCGCGATCACATCCACAACGCCATCGAGCGCTTCCTGGGCACCCCGCAGGAGCAGATCCGGCGCGTCGCCAAGGAGACCCTCGAGGGCATCCTGCGCCAGGTGCTGGCGACGCTGACGCCCGAGGAGATCAACGAGAACCGCCTCAAGTTCGCCGACGCCCTGCTGGCCGACGCCGAGGAGGATCTGCAGAAGCTCGGCCTGCACCTCGACACCCTGAAGATCCAGCACGTCGCCGACGAGTCGAACTACCTGTCGTCGATCGGCCGCGTGCGCATCGCCCAGATCCTGCGTGACGCCTCGATCGCCGAGTCCAACGCGCAGAACGAGGCCAACAAGGAGGTCGCCGCCGCCACCGCGCGCGGCGAGATCGCGCGCGCCAACGGCAAGCGCGCCATCGTGCAGAGCGAGAACGAGCTGCGCCGCCTGCGCGCCGAGCTCGAGGCCCAGGCCAAGTCGGAGGAGGAGCGCTCGCTGGCGGCCGCGCTGACCGCGCGCGCCCAGGCCGAGCAGGAGCTGCAGGGCGTGCGCGCCCAGGTCGAGCAGGCGCGCCTCCTGGCCGAGGTCGAGATCCCGGCCGAGGCGCAGCGCGTCGCCGCGGCCTCGCTGGCGCGCGGTCAGGCCGCGCCCATCGCCGAGAACGGCGCCGCCGTCGGCCAGGTCCTCGACCTGATGGCCGAGACCTGGAGCAAGGCCGGCCCGCAGGCACGCGACATCTTCCTCATCCAGCAGATCGAGCAGCTGGTCGCCGCGGTGGTCGACAGCGTGCGCACCGCGGTGCGCGTGCGCGACGTCAGCCTGATCGACGGCGGCGACGGCAAGGCGCTGGCCAACTATGTGGCCAGCTATCCCGAGACGGTGCGCGCCGTGCTGGCGTCGCTCAAGGACAGCATCGGCATCGACATCCCGGCCATCCTGTCGACGGCGGGGCAGAAGCAGCTGGGCCAGAGCACGGGGGTGTCGCGATGAAGACCGAGCTCATCATGCTGCTCACCGGCATCGGCGCGGTCGGCCTGCTGGTCATCATCACCACCATCAAGCGGCTGCTCTACATCTGCCAGCCCAACGAGGTCCTCATCCTGTCGGGCGTGTCGCGCAACATCGAGGTCGGTGGCCGGCCCAAGAAGATTGGCTACCGCATCGTCAAGGGCGGCCGCGCCCTGCGCAAGCCCCTGTTCGAGCGCATCGATCGCATGGATCTCACCAACATGATCATCGATCTGCGCATCACCGACGCCTACTCCAAGGGCGGCATCCCGCTCACGGTGTCGGGCGTCGCCAACATCAAGGTCCCCGGCGAGGAGCCGCTCATCAACAACACCATCGAGCGCTTCCTCGGCTTCGACCGCGGCCAGATCATGAAGATCGCCAAGGACACGCTGGAGGGCAACCTGCGCGGCGTGCTGGCGACGCTGACGCCGGAGCAGGTCAACGAGGACAAGATCTCGTTCGCCAAGTCGCTGCTCGACGAGGCCGAGCAGGACCTCGGTCGGCTCGGGCTGGTGCTCGACTCGCTGCGCATCCAGAACGTGTCGGACGAGGCCGGCTACCTGAACAGCCTGGGGCGCAAGCAGTCGGCCGAGGTGCAGAAGAACTCGGTCATCGCCGAGGCCAGCGCCCAGGCCGACGCCGCCGAGCGCGCCGCCACCAACGAGATGGAGACCGCGCTGGTCCGCATCCAGAACGACATCGCCATCACCAAGGCCGAGAACGAAAGGCGGATCGCCGCCGCGCTGTCACAGCGCGCCGCCCTGGTCGCCGAGGAGCAGTCGCGCGTCGTCACCCTGATCGCCAAGGCCAACGCCGAGGTCGGCGTGCAGGGCGCCCGCCAGGAGCAGGTCCGGCGCCAGCTCGAGGCCGACGTCATCCTGCCCGCCAAGGCGCGCCAGGCCGCCGAGGAGGCCGCCGCCAAGGCCGGCGCCTCGACCATCATCGAGAACGGCATCGCGACCGCACGCGCGCTGTCGTCGGTCGCCACCGCGTGGGCCAAGGCCGGGCCGAACGCCAAGGAGATCTTCCTGATGCAGAAGCTCGACGTGCTGCTGCGCAGCGTGGTGTCCACGGTGCAGGCGGTGCAGGTCAACAAGCTGACCATGCTGCCCGCCGGCTCGGTGGACGCCGCCGGCGAGCTGCCCACCAAGGTGATGGCCGCCGCCGAGCAGCTCAAGGCCACGCTGGGCATCGACGTGGCCGAGATCCTGCGTGGGCGCGGGGCCTTGCCGGCCGCGGCGGCGCCCAAGGCAGCGCCTCCCGCCAAGTAATTCCCTCCGCCTTTTCGGCGTGTGACTCGGCCAGATTTCGTTGTATAGCTGAGCATGCTGCCGGAAGAGCTCCGCGAAGGTCTCACGTTCGACGACGTGCTCCTGGTGCCGGGCGAGAGCGATGTGCTCCCGACCCAGGTCGACGTCCGCACCCGCCTGACACGCTCGATCCTGCTCAACATCCCGCTGGTGTCGTCGGCGATGGACACCGTCACCGAGGCGGCCACCGCGATCACGATGGCGCGCGAGGGCGGCATCGGGATCTTGCACAAGAACATGTCACCCGAGCTGCAGGCGCTCGAGGTCACCAAGGTCAAGCGCGCGCAGTCGGGCCTGGTGGTCGATCCCATCACCATCCATCCCGAGCAGAAGCTGGGCACCGCGGTCGAGCTGATGCGGCGCCACCGCATCAGCGGCTTGCCGGTGGTCGACGCCGACAAGCGCTGCGTCGGGATCCTGACCAACCGCGACATCCGCTTCGAGAAGAACCTCGAGCAGCGGGTGTCCGACATGATGACCACCAAGCTGGTCACCGCGCCCGAGGGCATCACGCTGGAGGACTCCAAGGGCCTCCTGCACAAGCACCGCATCGAGAAGCTGATCGTGGTCGGCCCCGGCGGCAAGCTGCGCGGCCTCATCACCATCAAGGACATCGAGCAGGCCCAGACCCACCCGCTCAGCGTGATGGACGAGCTGGGCCGCCTGCGCTGCGGCGCCGCGGTGGGCGTGGGCGCCGACCGCGAGGCCCGCGTCGAGGCGCTGCTGGCGGCCGGGGCCGACGTCATCGTCATCGACACCGCGCACGGCCACGCCCGCGGCGTCATCGACGCGGTGGCGGCGACGCGCAAGGCCTTCCCCAAGGCGCAGCTGGTGGCCGGCAACGTGGCCACCGCCGAGGCCACCGCGGCGCTGATCAAGGCCGGCGTCGATGCCGTCAAGGTCGGCGTCGGACCGGGCTCGATCTGCACCACGCGCGTGGTCGCCGGCGTCGGGGTGCCGCAGATCACCGCCATCAACGACTGCGCGCGCGAGGCCGGGCGCCACGACATCCCGATCATCGCCGACGGGGGCATCAAGTACTCGGGCGACGTCTCCAAGGCCATCGCGGCGGGCGCCACCACCGTGATGATCGGCTCGCTGTTCGCCGGCACCGAGGAGGCCCCCGGTGAGGTCATCCTGCACCAGGGCCGCAGCTACAAGACCTACCGCGGCATGGGCTCGCTGGGCGCCATGAAGGAGGGCTCCAAGGATCGCTACTTCCAGGCCGACGTGGCCAGCGAGTCCAAGCTGGTGCCCGAGGGGATCGAGGGCCGGGTGCCCTACAAGGGGCCGCTGTCGGCGTCGATCTACCAGCTGGTCGGCGGCCTGCGCAGCTCGATGGGCTACGTCGGCGCGCACACGATTGAAGAACATCGCCAGCGCACGCGTTTCATCCGCATGTCCTCGGCCGGCCTGCGCGAGAGCCACGTGCACGACGTCATCATCACCAAGGAAGCCCCCAACTACCGGGTGGAGTAGGCGAAGGCCATGACGACGGCGACGACGACGACGACGACGCGCGAGACGGTCCTCATCCTCGATTTCGGCTCGCAGTACACCCAGCTCATCGCGCGGCGCGTGCGCGAGCAGCGCGTGTACTCGGAGATCCACCCCTACACCCTGGCGCTCGACAAGATCCGCGCCATGGCGCCCCGGGCCATCATCCTCTCGGGCGGCCCTTCGTCCTGCTACGAGCCGGGCGCGCCGACGGTGTCGCCCGAGCTGTTCGCGCTGGGCGTGCCGGTGCTGGGGATCTGCTACGGCCTGCAGCTGACCATGAAGCTGCTCGGCGGCGTGGTGGTCCCGGCCCAGGACCGCGAGTACGGGCGCGCCACCGTGCGCGTGACCCGGGCCAGCGGGCTGCTCGACGGCTTCAAGGTCGGCGAGGACATCGGGGTCTGGATGTCGCATGGCGATCGCGTCGAGGCGCTGGCGCCCGGCTTCGAGGTGGTGGCCGACACGCCGTCGTCGCCGTTCACCGCGGTGGTCGATCGCGCGCGCAACATCCACGGCGTGCAGTTCCACCCCGAGGTCGCGCACACCCCGCGCGGCAACGAGATCATCTCCAACTTCTTGTTCAAGATCGCCGGCTGCCGGCCCGACTGGACCATGGTGTCGTTCGTGGACGAGGCGGTGGCCGCCATTCGCGCCAAGGTCGGCGAGCGCGGCAAGGTGCTGTGCGCGCTGTCGGGCGGGGTCGACTCCTCGGTGGTCGCGGCGCTGGTGCACAAGGCCATCGGCGACCGGCTGACCTGCGTGTTCGTGGACAATGGCCTGCTGCGCGGGGGCGAGCGCGAGCAGGTCGATCAGATCTTCAAGCAACACTTCAAGATCGATCTGCGCGTGGTCGACGCCGAGGCGCGCTTCCTGGCGCAGCTCGCGGGGGTCACCGAGCCGGAGACCAAGCGCAAGCGGATCGGGCGCGAGTTCATCGCGGTGTTCGACGAGGCCGCGCACGGCCTGGGCGGCGGCTTCGACTTCCTGGCCCAGGGCACGCTGTACCCCGACGTCATCGAGAGCGTGTCGCACAAGGGGCCCTCGGCGACCATCAAGACGCACCACAACGTCGGCGGCCTGCCCGAGACCATGAAGCTCAGCCTGATCGAGCCGCTGCGCGAGCTGTTCAAGGACGAGGTGCGCGAGCTGGGCGCCGAGCTGGGCCTGCCCAAGCACCTCCTGTGGCGGCAGCCCTTCCCGGGGCCGGGGCTGGCGGTGCGCATCCTCGGCGAGGTCACCAAGGCGCGCTGCGACGTGCTGCGCGCCGCCGACGCCATCATCGACGAGGAGATCCGGGCCGCTGGCCTCTACGAGCAGATCTGGCAGTCGTTCGGCGTGCTGCTGCCGGTCAAGTCGGTCGGCGTGATGGGCGACGAGCGCACCTATGCCGACGTCATCGCCATCCGCGCGGTGCACTCGCGCGACGGCATGACCGCCGACTGGGTGCCGCTGCCGCACGAGCTCCTGGCCGGGATGTCGAGCCGCATCATCAACGAGGTGCGCGGCGTCAACCGCGTGGTCTATGACATCACCTCCAAGCCGCCCGGGACCATCGAGTGGGAGTGAGCGCGGGGCGGGGGACGCGAGCGGCGCGGGTCGCGGCCTGGCTGGGCGCCGGGGTCGCGGCCATCGGGGCGCTGGTCGGCGCGACCGCGTCGGTGGGCGCACGGCCGGGCAGCGCGGTGACGCCGGGGGCCGACTTCCTGGCCGGCAGCCTGGTCGCGGCCGGGGCCGGCGCGCCCGACATGGCGGCGCCGTCGCCCTCGGTGGCGCGGGTCGCGGCCGAGCGGCTGGCGCAGAAGAACGCGCGCCGGGCGCTGCTGCGGCTGGCGCTGGGGCTGCGCGCCAGCGGCAAGGACAGCGTGGCCGAGCGGCTGGGCTGCAGCGCGGGGGCGCCGCCGTGCAAGGACGGCGCGGCGCTGACCCGGCTGGAGGCGGCGCTGGCCGCCGAGGCGGTGTTCGAGGCCAGCGAGTACTTCTCGGACGGCGCGGTGCGGCTGCGCGCGCGGGTCGCGCTGGAGGTCGTGCGCGGCGCGCTCGACCCGCGCGAGGCCGCCGAGGTGCCCGTGCTGGACGACGCGGCGCCGACCGCGCTGGTGGTCGATGCCAGCGGCCTGGGGGGCGAGTTCGGGGTGGCGCCGGCGCTGCGCGCGGGCGGCACCAGCTGGAGCGGGCCGGTGCTGTATGCGGCCTCGGCCAAGGCGGCGGCCGCCGATGTGCGCGCCGGGGCTCGCGCGGTGAAGCTCGCGGCCAAGGCGGCGACGGGGGCGGACCTGACGCTGGCGGACAGCGCTGGCGAGGTGCTGAAGCAGGCGCGGAGGACGGGGGCGCTGGTGATCATCGTGGGTGTGAAGGGGGC
>JBGASF010000219.1:0-9895 GCA_044229835.1 Polyangia bacterium
CTGTCCCCTGTTTCTTCCTCTTCTCCCCCCCAACGGATACCCCGTCACCCACAACCCCGCCGCCCCCCCACCCACCGGCTCCTGCGCAAACACCACGAAGCTGACCTGCCCATTCCCCGCCACACCATGCTCCCCCGCCACCACCTCCCCATCGCCACCATCGATCACCTCCGCAACACTCCACCCCGCGCCCGCCCCCGCCCCCGCGCCCGAACTGAACCGCCGCACCCACAGATCCACATGCGCGGCCCCCACCCGCGAATACACCGCGAACGCCTCGGCCCCCGCGAACACGACGCTGGCCGGCACCGCGGTCCCCTCCGGCGTTGCGTCCAGCACCACTGGCTCCTGGAACGGCTGCCCGGCCGGCGCGAAGCCCGCCACCAGATCGACCTGGGCCCCGCCGTGCTCCTGCCACAGCGCCAGCGCGTCAGCCTGCGGTGACAGCGCCAGCAGCGGCGCGCTGGCCTGTCGCGCCGCTTGCTGCGGCGTCAGCACGTCGGCCTGCGCATCGAGCCAGGCCAGGTCGGGGTCGCGCCGCCGGCCGACCAGCCGGGCACCGGTCCCGACGCCCTGCAGCCAGAGCGCGATATCCACACTGTTGCCGACGCCGACCTTGGCCTGAAACGCCGCCGAGGCTCCAGGGTCGAGCCGCTCGGGGGCCTGGAAGTTGCCCAAGGCCAGCCACTTCGCGGCGTGCAGCTCGGTGGGGGCGCTGCGCTGCTCCCACACGGCGACGGCGCGGGTGGACACACCGTCCAGCCGGACATTCCCGACCGCGCCCTGCGAGGTCGTGTCCAGCTTCTGGGCGGTGCCGAAGGCGGGCGCATTCGCCGGACGAGACGCCCCCCAGACGTGGCCGGCCTGGACCCAGGCTGCGAGGGGCTGCTGGCCGGCGAAGATGATGACGGGCTCGGTCGCGGGCTCGCTGCTGGTCTCGAGCAGCGCAGGCGCCTCCCAGACGTCCGTGAAGATGACGTGGCTGCTGACCCACACACTGGCCACCCCGCCGTCGTCCTGCAGCCAGACCACCGCCGCCTCGCCGAAGCGCCCCACCGCCAGGCTGTACGCCTTCACCGCACCAGTGCCGCCGTCGATGCGGCGCGGCGTCTCCCACAGACCGCCGGTGATGCGGCTGGTGAAGAGGTGCGCGGCCCCGCCCTCGACCTGCAGC
This sequence comes from Polyangia bacterium, assembly GCA_044229835.1. Taxonomy (GTDB): domain Bacteria; phylum Myxococcota_A; class Polyangia; order Haliangiales; family JADYYK01; genus JADYYK01. The sequence continues at coordinate 1,175 of JBGASF010000219.1, forward strand.
CACGCCACCCGCGGCACCCCCGCGCTCGAGCTGCCGATGCTGGGCGAGCTGACCGCGCCGGCGCCGGTGTCGACGCGCGTGGGCACCGACCAGTCCTTGGCCCGCGTGGTGAACGTCACCCGCGCCGGGGTCAGCATCCGCCCGGCGTCGTCGCGCAGACCCTGGACCACGACCGAGTGCTGCGCCGCGCGCGCCAGCGCCAGGCTCGGCGTGAAGCTGAGCCGGGTGCGCGTGGCGTCCAGGCTGGTGCTGCCCGCCAGCGCTGCGCCGTCGGCCCCTGACAGCACCACCGCGCCCTCGAGCACGCCGGCCGCCGCGACCGGCGCCGACAGCGTCGCCGTGATCGCGCTCCGCACCGACACCTCGCTGGCGCCATCACCCGGCTGCAGCGTCACCACGCGGAAGCCACGCAGCTCGGCCAGCGGCACACACAGCCCCAGGCTGCAGCCACGCCCGCTGGGGCAGCTGCCGGCGTCGCCGCACGCCAGCCGCTCGGGCAGCGACGGCTGGTAGCAGGCCGCCAGTGCCACACCCAGCGCCGCACCCAGCGCGCACACCGGCAACGCACGGCACCGCGACCGCTGGCTCTCCCCCATCCGTCCAGCCTACTACAGCTCGATCTGCGCGCCGATCTCGACCACCCGGTTGGGCGGGATGCCGAAGAACGCGGTCGCCGTGCGCGCGTTGCGCGACAGGAACCCGAACAGCGTCTTGCGCCAGCGCGCCAGCCCCTTGGCCTTCGACGCCAGCAGGGTCTCGCGGCCCAGGTAGTAGCTGGTGTCGTGCTCCTTGATCTTGAGCCCCTGCTTCTTGCAGGTCGACAGCAGCTGCGGCACGTTCGGCGTCTGCATGAAGCCGTAGTAGGCCGTCACCTGCCAGAAGCCCATGCCGTGCTCCTTGACCTCGAGGCGCTCGCTCGCGGGCACCTCGGGGACGCGCTCGGTCACGATCGACAGCAGCACGACCTGCTCGTGCAGCACCTTGTTGTGCTTGAAGTGGTGCAGCAGGACCACCGGCGTGCCGGTCGGGTTCGAGGTCATGAACACCGCGGTGCCCGAGACCCGGTGCGGCTTCTGCGTCTCCAGGTCGTTCATGAACAGATCCAGCGGCAGCGACGCCTCCTGGATGCGCTTGTTGAGCAGCGCGCGCCCGCGCTTCCAGGTCGTCATCACGATGTACACCGCGGCCGCGACCGCGATGGGGAACCAGCCGCCGTGCATGAACTTGGCGGCGTTGGCCGCGAAGAACGCCAGGTCGAAGACCAGGAACAGGAACACGATGCCCAGCGCCTTGCCCATCGGCCACTTCCAGCGCTCGCGCGCCACCACGTAGAACAGGATCGACGTGATGCCCATGGTGCCGGTGACCGCGATGCCGTAGGCCGCGGCCAGGCGCCCGGACTCCTGGAACGACAGCACCAGGCCGATGCAGGCCACCATCAGGATGTTGTTGACCTCGGGGATGTAGATCTGGCCCTCGGCCTCGCCGGAGGTGTGGATGATGGTGACGCGCGGCGAGTAGCCCAGCTGCACCGCCTGCCGGGTCAGCGAGAAGGCGCCCGAGATCAGCGCCTGCGACGCCACCACGGTGGCGGTGGTCGCCAGCGCCACCATCGGGTACAGCAGCGCGTGCGGCACCAGCTCGAAGAACGGGTTGTGCGCCGCGGCCGGGTTCTTCAGCAGCATGGCGCCCTGGCCGAAGTAGTTCAGCAGCAGGGCCGGGAACACCACGGCGTACCAGGCCACGCGGATCGACTTCTTGCCGAAGTGGCCCATGTCCGCGTACAGCGCCTCGCCGCCGGTGATGCACAGCACGACCGAGCCCAGCACCAGGAAGCCGTGCCACTTGTTGGCGATGAAGAACTCGACCGCGTACTGCGGGTTGATGGCGCGCAGGATGGCCGGGTTGCCGACGATCCACGGGATGCCGAGCACGCCGATGGAGACGAACCACAGCATGGTGACCGGCCCGAACACCTTGCCGATGCCGTGCGTGCCACGCTTCTGCACCAGGAACAGGCCGATCAGGATGCCGCAGGTGATGGGGATGACGTAGGGCTCGAAGGTGTGGGTCGCGACCTTGAGGCCCTCGACCGCGGACAGCACCGAGATGGCCGGCGTGATCATGCCGTCGCCATACAGCAGCGCGGCGCCGAACAGCCCGGCCAGGATCAGCACCTTCTTGCCGTTCGAGCGCGTGCGCTCGTCACCGGCGACCAGGGCCAGCAGCGCCAGCACGCCGCCCTCGCCCCGGTTGTCGGCGCGCAGCACGAAGATGAGGTACTTGAAGACGACGACCAGGGTGATCGACCAGAAGATCAGCGACAGCAGACCGAAGATGTTGGTCTGGTTGACGATCGAGACCGCGGCCATGTGGCTGCCGCCAGGGACGGCAGCCGCGATGTCCTGGCCGATGCCGTGCGCGACGACGTTGACGCCATGGGGCAGCGCCACGCACTCCTTCAGCGCATAAAGCGGCGAGGTGCCGATGTCGCCGTAGACCACGCCCAGTGCGCCCAGGGCGAGGATCGCGGTCGACCCCTTGGGCCCATGGCCGTGCCCTTCGGCGTGGTCGTCTACAGCAGGTGAAGGAGCGGACATTTTCCCCGGCTTGATAACACGAGCATGGCCGTGGCCGCCAGCGACCGCCCTGGCAGCCCCCGGAACCTGCTTCACCAGATGGCGACTCTCAGGCGCCACGATGAGGACCTGACAGGTGGCACGCGATGAATCGTGCGGTTACCTCGGGCACGCGACTTGAAAAGCAGGCGCGCATGAACTCGAAGCTGATCAAGTCGCTGGTCGCTGTGACATTGCTTGCCACCCTGGGCGTGGCGCAGTCGGGCTGCTCGTTCGCGGGTGCCAGCCCCAAGGTCGACCTGACGCTGGCCGCGGTCAGCCTGGGCGGCTCGGCGCTGATGTTCAACGCCTCCGACAATGCGCAGGACCGGTGCCAGGAGGATGGATGCTGGTTTGCGGGCATGGGTGAGGCGATGATCGGCGGTGGCCTGGCCATCGCAGGCCTCGGCTACCTGGTCGGTGCCGCCTATGGCTACAGTCGGGACTCGGACAAGGCAGAGCAAGTGGGGGTGAGCGACGAGGCGGCCGAGGCAGAGCGCCGCCGGGTCGCCGACGCCGAGTACCGGAGGGCGTGGGCCAAGGAGATGGCCCGGCGCAACCAGCGGCGCCGGACCACCGCCCCCGGCCGCTAGGTCGCGGGCTCGGCCGCGCGCGCGGTGACCGGGGCCGACACCGGCTCGGCCTCGACCTCTTCGGCCGCCGCGTGGCCGCCGCCGCTGCTCCCGAGCTGGAACTCGGGGTAGCCCTTGACGCCCATCTCGTCCATGTCGAGCCCCTCGAGCTCCACTTCCTTGGAGACGCGGTGGCCCTTGACCAGCTTGCCGATGACGAACCAGCACGCCGCCGTGGCCAGACCGACCCAGACCAGGTTGGCCGCGATGGTGATCAGCTGGGCGTACAGCTGCGAGGCGCCGCCACCGTAGAACAGGCCGCGCACGGTGCCGGGCGCGCCGTTCCAGCCGTCGCCGTAGGTGCCGTCCGCGAACAGACCGACCGCGATCACGCCGAAGGCGCCGTTGACGCCGTGCACCGAGATGGCGCCGACCGGATCATCGATCTTCAGCTTCTTCTCGACGAACAGGCAGCTGACCACGACCAGGACGCCGGCGATGGCGCCGATGATGACGGCGCCCGGAGCGGTGACGAAGGCGCACGGCGCGGTGATCGCGACCAGACCCGCCAGCATGCCGTTGGCCATCATCGACGGATCCGGCTTGCCGTAGCGCCACCAGTAGTAGCCCATGCCGGTCGCCGCGCCGGCAGCGGAGGCCAGCATGGTGTTGACCGCCACGACCGACATGCGCAGGTCGGTGCCCGCCAGCGTCGAGCCGGCGTTGAAGCCGAACCAGCCGAAGGCCAGGATGACCGTGCCCAGCAGGGCCATCGGGATGTGGTGCCCCGGGATGGCGTTGACGCTGCCATCCTTGTTGTACTTGCCGATGCGTGCGCCCAGGCTGCGACAGCACACGAAGGCGATCACGCCACCGCACAGGTGGACGACCGAGCTGCCGGCGAAGTCCACGCCGCCGTGGCCGAGGCCGAAGTTCTTGCCCAGCTGCGAGATCCAGCCGCCACCCCAGACCCAGTTTGCGAAGATGGGGTAGATGAGGGCGCCGATGGCGATGCTCAGGAGGATGAACGACTTGAACTTCCAGCGCTCGGCCAGCGCCCCGGTCGGGATGGTCACGGTGGTATCCATGAAGACCATCTGGAACAGGAACATCGCCATGATGCCGACGCTCAGGCTCTGGCCGCTGAGGAAGAAGCCCTTCATGCCGAACAAGCCGAAGGCGTGGCCGGCGATGTTGACGGTGAACTCCTTGTTCAGCATGGCGTCACCGCCCAGCGTGCCCAGGGCGCCCACGCCGCCCATCTGCAGGGCGAACCCGCATGCCCAGAACGCCAGCATGCCGATGGCGTACACCATGACGTTCATCGTCATGGTATGGGCAGCGTTCTTGGCCCGCGTGAAGCCGACCTCGACCAGCGCGAAGCCAGCCTGCATGAACATCACGAGGAAGCCGCAGATGAGCACCCAGGTGAAGTTGATGGAGACCTTGGTGTGACCCACCGCATCGGCGACCTCCTGCAGCGTCGGCGCCGCCGGGTCTTTCAGGCCGAGGTCGGATGCATTGCCCGTATTGACGCCCGACGGATCCGGCGTCTCCGAGGCGTTGGCCAGCCCCTTGAACATCACCAGCACGAGACCGAGCAGCAGAAGCACCGAAACCAGCCGACGCATTCGCATGGATACCTCCCGAATGCGTTGCATCGTGCAAGGGCTACATTTCGAATGTGTTGCGTTACGACTGAGTCGGCTCCAGCGGAGGTGTGAGGAAACATGTATCGGCGCCGGGTTGCGTCATTCGTGCTGGTGCTTGCAATGTGCGGTTGCGGCGACGGAAATTCGACCGCGCCGCGCTGGCAGGTGGCGCGTGGCTTCATCCGCGATCCCGAGGGGCGCGCGGTGATCCTGCGCGGCGTCAACCTGTCGTCGGTGCACAAGCAGAAGCCGTACTTCGACTTCCATGTCGAGGCCGACTACCGGCGGATCCGCGACGACTGGGGCATGAACGCGGTGCGCTTCCTCATCGAGTGGGCCGCGGTCGAGCCGGCGCGCGGCGTGTATGACGCGGCCTACCTCGACGAGGTGGCGAAGCGGATCGAGTGGGCCCAGGCCGCCGGGCTGTGGGTCGTGATTGACATGCACCAGGACGTGTATGGCGAAGGTTTCGCGGGCAACGGCGCGCCGCGCTGGACCTGCGACGAGGCGCGCTATGCGGCCTACGTGCCGACCACGCCGTGGTTCCTGAACTACACCGACCCCAACGTGGTGGCCTGCTATGACGGCCTCTATGGCAGCGCGGAGCTGCGCGGCCACTTCATCGAGGCGTGGCGACGCGTGGCGACGCGCCTGGCGGGCTACCCGGCGGTGCTCGGGTTCGATCCGATGAACGAGCCGTACTGGGGTTCGGCGCCGGTGTCGGACTTCGAGGCCGCCACGCTGGGGCCGCTGTTCGCCGAGGTGACGACGGCGGTGCGCGGCGCGGCGCCGCACTGGCTGGCCTTCATCGAGCCGGCCTCCAGCCGCAACCTGGGCTTCGCGACCAGCTACCAGACGCTGCCGAAGGACGCGGTGTATGCGCCGCACTCGTACGATCAGGCGGCCGAGGGGGGCGCCGGCTTCGTGCCGTCCAAGCGCGCCGACGTGATCGCCAACCTGGCCGCGCTGGCGCGCGAGGCCGATGGCCTGGGGGCGGCGCTGTGGATCGGCGAATATGGTGGGGTGGCCGCGAATCCGGGCATCCGCGAGTACATGGACGCGCAGTACGACGGCGCCGGCGCGGTCGGGGCCGGGATGATGTACTGGCACTATGGCAAGGACGGCGGCTATGGCCTGCTGGACGCGAGCGGCGCCGAGAAGCCGGAGCTGCTCGACACCCTGGTGCGGCCGTATCCGGAGCGCGTGGCCGGTGATGCGGTGACGTATGCGTGGGACGAGGCGACGTCGACGTTCACGCTGAGCTTCGTGCCGCGCGCGGCGGGCGGGCCGACCGTGCTGTCGGTGCCGGCGCGGCGCTATCCGGCGGGGTTCCAGGTCGGGTGCGGCGGCTGCACGGTGACGCGCGGGACCGGGCGCGTCGAGCTGGGTGTGGTCACACCGGCGGCGGGGGCCGGTGGCGTCGCCACCGTGACGCTGACGCCATGAGCGCGAGCTGGTCGCTGCTGGCGCTGATCGGCCGCGCGGCCACGCTGGCCGGGCCCGAGCTGGGCGGCGCGCGCGTGGTGCCGCTGCGCTTCGGGCTGGTGCTGCTGCCGCTGGTGGACGCCGTGGTGGCGGCGCACCCGGACGAGGCGCAGCCGCCCTTCATCGAGTGCGAGTCGCTGACCGCGGGTGTGGCGCGCTGGGCCGAGGCGCTGTCGCGCCGCGGGCCGCTGGCCTATGTGGAGGCCGAGTACGAGGCCGGCGACGGCATGCAGGCCGCCGTGATGTGGCGCGACGGCCGGCGCAACTACGGCCCCGAGCGGCGCGAGCGCGGGCCCATCAACGCGGCCTTGCGACTGCTGGGCGTGATGCGTACGGCGGCCGAGGACGAGACCAGCATCGTCAAGCTGGCGCGCTTTGCCAGCACCGCCGGGTGGCTGGCGGAAGGCGTATGATTCGCCCATGGCGTTCGACACCATCATCACGGGTGGCCTGTTCTTCGACGGTCGCGGCAGCCCGCCGGTGCGGCGTGAGGTCGGCATCGTGGACGGCAAGGTCACCGCGCTCAGCGCGGCGTCCCTGGCAGCCGGGCCCGAGACGCGGGTGATCGACGCCGCCGGCTGCTGGATCACGCCGGGCTTCATCGATCTGCACACCCACTATGACGCCGAGGTCGAGCTGGCGCCGTCGCTGTCGGAGTCGGTGCGCCACGGCGTGACCACCGTGCTGATGGGGTCGTGCAGCCTGTCGCTGGCGCTGGGCACGCCCGAGGACCTGGCCGACATGTTCTGTCGCGTCGAGGCCATCCCCTACCACATCGTTCGCCCGCTGCTGGAGCAGCACAAGGACTGGGACGGCCTGGGCGAGTACCTCGACCACCTGGGCAGCCTGCCGCTGGGCCCCAACGTGACCTGCTTCGTGGGCCACTCGGCCATCCGCGCGCACGTGATGGGCCTCGAGCGCAGCCTCGACAAGAAGGTGTCGCCGACCAAGGCCGAGCTTCAGCGCATGGAGGAGCTGCTCGAGGAGGGGCTCGACGCCGGCTACCTCGGGCTGTCGATCATGACCCTCAAGTGGGACAAGATGGGCGGCACCCGCGAGGTGCGCAGCCGGCCGCTGCCGTCGACCTACGGCAGCTGGAGCGAGTACCGGCGCCTGACCAGGATCCTGCGCAAGCGCGGGCGCATCTTCCAGGGCGTGCCCAACGTCAGCACCAAGATCAACGTGCTGTTGTTCCTGCTGGAGAGCGTGGGGATCGTGCGGCCGACGCTGAAGACCACGGTCATCTCGATGATGGATCTGCGCGGCAGCCGCGGGATTCACAAGCTGATCGGGGGCATCTCGCGGGTGTTCAACGGGCTTTTCGGCGCGGATTTCCGCTGGCAGGCGCTGCCCGAGCTGTTCGATCTGTGGGCCGACGGCATCGACCTGGTGGTGTTCGAGGAGTTCGGCGCCGGCGCCGCCGCGCTGCACCTGGAGGACGCCACCGCGCGCGCGGAGCTCCTGCGCGATCCCGAGTTCCGCAAGAAGTTCCGCAAGCAGTGGACCTCGAAGTTCCTGCCGCGCGCGTTCCATCGCAACCTCGACTACTCCGAGGTGCTGGAGTGCCCCGACGCCAGCGTGGTCGGGCGCTCGTTCGGCGACATCGCGCGCGAGCGCGGCGCCGACGCCGTCGATGTCTTCCTCGACCTCATCGCCAAGCACGGCACCGCGCTGCGCTGGTACACCGTGATGGCCAACGATCGCGAGAAGGCGCTGGAGCAGATCGTCAAGCACCCCGACATCCTGATCGGCTTCTCCGACGCCGGCGCGCACCTGCGCCAGATGGCGCACTACAACTTCCCGCTACGCCTCCTGCGCCTGGTCCGCAACGCCGAGGCCCGCGGCGCCCCCGTGATGACGACCGAGCGCGCGGTGCAGCGCCTGACCAGCGAGATCGGCGACTGGCTGGGCATCGACGCCGGCACCCTGGCCGTCGGCAAGCGCGCCGACGTCGTCATCATCGACCCCGCCGGCCTCGACGACCGCATGGAGAAGGCCGAGCTCGCCCCCATGGAGGGCTTCGGCGACTTCGTCCGCCTGGTCCGCCGCAACGAGGCCGCCGTGCGCCACGTGCTGATCAACGGCCGCGAAGCCGTCACCGCCGGCGTGCCGACCGCCGCGCTTGGCCACGACCGCGGCTTCGGCCAGGTGCTGCGTCACGTCGGCGCTGGCGGCGACGCCTAGCCTCGCGCCTCACGATTCATCATCTCTCTGCAGCCGGAGTGCTCCGAGGGCTGGCCGCCGTCGTGGTCGCCGGTGCAGCCTCCTGCGACGGACCGAGAGCCAGCTGGCGGCCCCGCGCGGCCGAGGTCTGCCAGTGCCTCGGGCGACGGGCTGCGCGGCGGCGGGCCCCGACAAGGGGGCCCGCTCATCGCCGCTCCGCCTGGCGCGGCC
>JBGASF010000021.1:0-71519 GCA_044229835.1 Polyangia bacterium
GGACGCCACACCCCGTTCTTTACGGGCTACCGCCCGCAGTTCTACTTCCGCACCACCGACGTCACCGGCGTGTGCACGCTGCCCACCGGCGTCGAGATGGTGATGCCGGGCGACAACATCAACCTGGACGTCGAGCTCATCACCCCGATCGCCGCGGAGGAAGGTCTCCGCTTCGCCATCCGCGAGGGCGGCCGCACCGTCGGCGCCGGCGTCGTCACCAAGATCACCGAGTAACCGGAAAAGATGATGACCACTCCCAAGATTCGCATTCGCCTCAAGGCGTACGACCACAAGCTGCTCGACCAGTCGGCCGGGGAGATCGTGGACACCGCCAAGCGCACGGGCGCCAAGGTCGCGGGGCCGATCCCGCTGCCCACCAAGATCAACAAGTACTGCGTGCTGCGTTCGCCGCACGGCGACAAGAAGTCGCGCGAGCAGTTCGAGATCCGCACTCACAAGCGGCTGCTCGACATCCTCGAGCCGACCCAGCAGACACTCGACGCGCTGATGAAGCTCGATCTCAGCGCGGGCGTGGACGTCGAGATCAAGACCTAAGGTAGGAAGACCATGGCCAAGGTGCAGATCGTCAATACCAGCGGCGCGAAGGTCGGCGACATCGACCTCGACGACGCTGTCTTCGGGGTCGAAGTGCAGGAGGGCCTCCTGTGGGAGGTCGTCAAGGCGCAGACCGCGGGCAAGCGGGCCGGTACGGCCGCGACCAAGACGCGCTCGATGGTGCGCGGCGGCGGCAAGAAGCCGTACAAGCAGAAGGGCACCGGTAACGCGCGTGCCGGCTCCAACCGCTCGCCGGTGTTCGTCGGCGGCGGCAAGGTCTTCGGGCCGCACCCGCGCGACTACGCGGTCAGCGTGCCCAAGAAGGTCAAGAAGCTGGCCCTGCGCGAGGCGCTGTCGCTGCGCGTGCAGGAGAAGAAGCTGGTCATCCTCGACAAGTTCGAGGTCGAGCCGAAGACCAAGGCCGTCGCCGCCGTCCTCAAGAAGCTCGGCGCCAACAAGGCCCTGGTGGTCGACGTCAAGGACAACGACAAGCTGATCCGCGGCGCGCGCAACCTGGCCAAGGCCAAGTGGCTCGCCCCCGAGGGCCTCAACCTGTACGACATCCTCAATCACGAGACCCTGGTGCTGACCGCGCCGACGGTGGCGCTGCTGACCACCGCGCTGTCGCCGAAGGGCGACAAGGAATAGCGATGCGCACTCCCCAGCAAATCGTGAAGCGTCCGCTGCTCACCGAGAAGGGCACCCGCGACCGCGAGACTGGCGGCCGTTCGGATGCGGAGCTCGAGGCCACCCCCGAGGTGCGCCCGATCATCCACTTCGAAGTGGCGATGGACTCGAACAAGATCGAGATCCGCAAGGCGGTCGAGGCCCTGTTCAACGTGGTCGTGACCGACGTCCGCACCATGGTCGTGCGCGGCAAGGAGAAGCGCGTGGGCCGCTACATGGGCCGCCGCCCGAACTGGAAGAAGGCGCTGGTCACCCTGCGTGAGGGTCAGACCATCGAGTTCTTCGAGGGAGTCTAGAGATGCCGACCAAGATGTACCGTCCCACCTCGGCAGGTCGCCGCCACGCTGGTGGCTACGACTTCTCGGTGCTCACCAACGGCACCAAGAACGCGCCCGAGAAGAGCCTGCTCGAGAAGAAGAGCGCCACCGGCGGTCGCAACCACTACGGGCGCATCACCTCGCGCTTCCGCGGTGGTGGCCACAAGCGCCGCCTGCGCGTCATCGACTTCAAGCGCAACAAGACCGGCGTGCCCGCGACCGTGGTCTCGGTGGAGTACGATCCGAACCGCACCGCGCACATCGCGCTGCTGTCCTACAACGACGGCGACAAGGCCTACATCCTGTCGCCCGACGGCATGAAGGCCGGCGACGTGATCATCTCGGCCTCCAGCGCCGACATCCGCCCGGGCAACAGCCTGCGCCTGCGCAACATCCCGCTCGGCACCACCCTGCACGCCGTCGAGCTGCAGATCGGTGGCGGCGCGCAGCTGGCGCGCTCGGCCGGCACCTACGCGCAGCTGATGGCCAAGGAAGGCGAGTGGGGTCAGGTCCGCCTGCCCTCCGGCGAGGTCCGCAAGGTCCACCTCGACTGCCGCGCCACCATCGGCCAGGTCTCCAACGGCGAGCACTCGAACGTGCCGCTGGGCAAGGCCGGCCGCAAGCGCTGGCTGGGCAAGCGCCCGCACAACCGCGGCGTGTCGATGAACCCGGTCGATCACCCGATGGGCGGCGGCGAAGGCCGCAGCTCCGGTGGTCGTCACCCGTGCACCCCCTGGGGTGTGCTGACCAAGGGCAAGAAGACCCGTCACAACAAGCGCACCGACAGCATGATCATCCGCCGCGGTGGCAAGACCAAGGCGCAGGCCCGCCGAGACGGGAAGTAAGAGGACGCGATGGCACGCTCAATCAAGAAGGGTCCGTTCGTCGATCAGCACCTCCTCAAGAAGGTGGTCGAGATCGTGCGGACCAAGTCGAAGAAGGTCCTGAAGACCTGGTCGCGTCGCTCCACGGTGACGCCCGACATGGTCGGCATCACCTTCGCGGTGCACAACGGCCGCAAGTTCCTGCCGGTGTTCGTGACCGAGAACATGGTCGGTCACAAGCTCGGCGAGTTCGCGCCGACGCGCACCTTCCACGGGCACTCCGGCGACCGCAAGGCGGCCGCTGGCGGTGCCAAGCCGGCCGGCGCCCCCGCGGCGCCCGCTGCGAAGGCATAACCATGGAAGCCAAGGCCATTGTCAGTCACGTGCGCATGTCGCCCCGCAAGGTGCGCATCGTCGCCAACATGATCCGCGGCAAGAACGTGGGCGAGGCCATGGGCCTCCTCCGCGTGCTGCCCAAGGCCAGCGCGCTGACCTTCCGCAAGCTGCTCACCTCGGCGACAGCGAACGCCGACGACAAGACCAAGGGCAAGGTCGACGTCGACGCCCTGTTCGTCAAGTCGGTCCAGGTGAACTGCGGCCCCATCATCAAGCGCTGGATGCCCCGCGCCATGGGCCGCGCCAACCGCATCCAGAAGCGCACCAGCCACATCGAGCTCGTCGTCGCGGAGATGGAGTAACACATGGGTCAGAAAACACATCCGGTCGGCTTCCGCCTTGGCGTCGTCAAGGGCTGGACCTCGAAGTGGTTCGAGACGAAGAACTACCAGAAGTGGCTGCACGAGGACATCAAGCTCAAGCGCTTCATCAAGAAGACGCTGAACCACGCTGGTGTGTCCGCGGTCGACATCGAGCGCGCTGCCAACAAGTGCAAGGTGAACATCTTCACCGCGCGCCCGGGCATCGTCATCGGCAAGCGTGGCGCCGGCGTCGAGGAGCTCAAGAAGAAGGTCCAGGCGCTGACCGAGAACGAGGTCTTCATCAACATCCAGGAAGTGCGCAAGGCGGAGACCAACGCGCAGCTGGTGGCCGAGAACATCGCCACCCAGCTCGAGCGTCGCGTCGCCTTCCGTCGCGCCATGAAGAAGGCGCTGCAGACCGCGATGAAGTTCGGCGCCAAGGGCGTCCGCATCTCGTCGTCGGGCCGCCTGGGTGGCGCGGAGATGTCGCGCTACGAGTGGTACCGCGAGGGTCGCGTGCCGCTGCACACCCTGCGTGCCGACCTCGACTACGGCTTCGCCGAGGCGCGCACCACCTACGGCGTCATCGGCGTGAAGTGCTGGATCTTCCGCGGTGAGATCCTGCCGTCGCGCGATGGCAAGAGCCAGATCGCGCAGAGGAGCGTCTAGTCGTGCTGTCTCCCAAGCGAACGAAATTCCGCAAGTCCCAGAAGGGACACATGCGGGGTATGGCCAAGGGCGGCAACAAGGTCGACTTTGGTGACTATGGCCTGCAGGCGACCAGCTGCGGCCGTCTGACCTCGCGGCAGATCGAGGCCGCGCGTATCGCCATCACTCGCCACGTCAAGCGTGGCGGCAAGCTCTACATCCGGGTCTTCCCGGACAAGCCGGTGTCGAAGAAGCCGGCCGAAACCCGAATGGGTAAGGGCAAGGGCAACCCCGAGATCTGGGTCGCCGTGGTGCGTCCGGGCCGCGTGCTCTACGAGCTCGAGGGCGTGGACGAGAAGCTGGCGCGCGAGGCTTTCGAGCTTGCTAACCAGAAGTTGCCGGTGGGCTGCAAGTTCATCGGTCGCGAAACGGGCCTGTAGAAGGGGACCGGCACATGAAGTCGATGAAGATTGGCGAGATCCGCGATCGTTCGGACGATGAGCTCAAGGAGCTCGCGCGGCAGACCTCCGACGAGCTGTTCAAGGCGCGCCTCAAGCGCTTCACGAACCAGCTCGAGAACACCATGACGATCCGCGCCAAGCGGCGTGAGCTCGCGCGCATCCGTACCATCATGACTGCGCGCGCGCGTGGTGCCGAGCCCCACAAGGGCACCGGCGCCCAGGCGTCCGAGGCGAAGGAGCAATAGCGATGGCGACCGAGACCGTGGCAGGCGAGGGGCGCGTTCACCGGCGTGAGCTGGTGGCCGTGGTCACCTCTGACAAGATGGACAAGACCCGCGTGGTCGTCGTCACGCGCCGCGTGAAGGACCTGGCGTTCAAGAAGTACGTGAACAAGCGGGCCAAGTTCAAGGCGCACGACGAGAAGAACGAAGCCAAGGTGGGCGATCGCGTCCTCCTGGTCGAGTCCCGTCCGCTGTCGGCCGAGAAGCGCTGGCGCATCGTGAAGGTGCTCGAGAAGGCGAAGGAGAGCTGAGTCATGATCCAGATGACCTCGACGCTCGACGTCGCTGACAACTCCGGCGCCAAGAAGCTGTTCTGCATCAAGGTGCTGGGCGGCTCGAAGCGCAAGTACGCCTCGATCGGCGACATCATCGTGGTCTCCATCAAGGAGGCCATTCCCAACGCCAAGGTGAAGAAGGGCGATGTCGCCAAGGCGGTCGTGGTGCGCACCAAGAAGGAGCTGGCGCGGCCGGATGGCACCTACATCCGCTTCGACAGCAACTCGGCGGTGCTGATCAACAAGGACAACGAGCCGATCGGGACCCGCATCTTTGGGCCAGTCGCTCGCGAGCTGCGCGCGAAGAAGTTCATGAAGATCGTCTCGCTCGCGCCAGAAGTGCTGTAAGGAGCCGCAGATGGAGAACCTCAGGAAGGGCGACACCGTCGTCGTCATCGCGGGCAAGGACAAGGGCAAGCGCGGCAAGGTGCTGCGCATGCTCTACAAGAAGGACCGCGTCGTCGTCGAGAAGGTGGCCATGGTCAAGCGCCACACCAAGCCGTCTCAGAAGAACCCGCAGGGCGGGATCATCGAGAAGGAGGGCTCGGTCCACGTGTCCAATGTGATGCTGTGGGACCCGAAGGCGAACAAGCCGACGCGCGTCAAGGTCAAGGTCGGCGCCGACGGCAAGAAGGTTCGCGTCAGCCTGAAGAGCGATCACGAGTTCCCCTCGGGCGGGATGTAAAGGAAGCACGTCATGGCCAAGGACGACGACAAGAAGCCCGCCGCTGGTGGCGGTGGTGGTTCGGATGACGAGAAGCGCAATGCCGCCAAGGCTGCGGGTCTCGCCAAGAAGGCCGAGAAGGAAGCCAAGGCGAAGGCCGCGGCTGCCAAGGCCGCCGCGCCCAAGGAAGTGTACAAGCGCACGGGTCCGCCCCGGATGCAGCTCAAGTACAACAAGGAAGTCATCCCCGCCCTGCAGAAGGAGTTCGGCTACAAGAACTCGATGCAGGTGCCGCGGCTGGTGAAGATCTCGATCAACATGGGCCTCGGCGAGGCGATCACCAACCCCAAGGTCGTCGATGTCGGCGCCGAGGAGCTGGGGCTCATCACCGGCCAGCAGCCGGTGGTCACCAAGGCCAAGAAGTCGATCGCGACCTTCAAGCTGCGCGAGGGTATGAAGATCGGCGCCATGGTCACCCTGCGCCGCGAGCGGATGTGGGAGTTCCTCGATCGCCTGGTCTCGTTCGCGCTGCCGCGCGTGCGTGACTTCAAGGGTGTCTCGCCGCGCGCCTTCGACGGCCGTGGCAACTACTCCCTGGGCGTCAAGGAGCAGATCATCTTCCCCGAGATCAACTACGACCGGATCGAGAAGGTCAAGGGGATGAACGTGTGCTTCGTGACCACTGCCAAGACTGATGACGAGGGTCGCGCCCTGCTGCGCGCGCTCGGGATGCCCTTCAGGGCGTAAGGGAAGAGAAGGTAAACGATGGCTCGTCTGTGCCAGGAAGTTCCGCGGATCGAAAAGTGGAAGGTGCGTTACCGCAGCCGCTGCCCGCTGTGCGGCCGACCGCGGTCCTTCATGAGGAAGTTCAACATGTGCCGCCTGTGCTTCCGGAGCCTCGCTCTCAAGGGCGACATTCCCGGCGTCATCAAGTCGAGCTGGTAGGAGCCGCACATGTCGATGTCAGATCCGATCGCCGATTTCGTCGCCCGCATCCGCAACGGGATCACTGCGCGCAAGTCGCGCATTGATATCCCGTCGTCGAAGCTCAAGGTCCGCATCGCCGAGATCTTGAAGCAGGAGGGCTATCTCACCGCGGCCGAGGTGGTCACCACCGAGAGCCGTCCGGTGCTGCAGCTCAGCGTGCGCTACGACAACCACCACAAGAGCCCCATCAACGGGATTCGCCGTAGCTCGACCCCCGGTCAGCGCAACTACGTCGGCAAGGACAAGGTGCCCCGCGTGCGCTTTGGCCTGGGCACCGCCATCGTCACCACCTCCAAGGGTGTCATGACCGATCGCGACGCCCGCAAGGCCGGCCTCGGCGGCGAAGTCCTCTGCGAGGTCTGGTAGCCATGTCGCGCATTGGTAAGAGGCCAGTCGCCGTCCCCAAGGACGTGCAGATCAATCTCAAGGACGGCAAGATCTCGGTCAAGGGCCCCAAGGGGACCCTGGAGCGGGTGCTGCCGAACGGCGTCGTCGTGGCGGTCAAGGACGGCAACGTCAATGTGACCCGCCAGGGCAACGACGGCCCCAGCCGGGCCAAGCACGGCCTGACCCGCGCCCTCATCAACAACATGGTGACCGGCGTGACCAAGGGCTTCGAGCGCAAGCTCGAGATCAACGGCGTCGGTTTCCGCGCCGAGGTCAAGGGTCCGCTGCTGACCATGGCGCTGGGGTTCTCGCACCCGGTCAACTTCTCGCTGCCCAAGGGCGTCACCGCGTCGGTCGACAAGAACGTGGTGTCGCTGTCGTGCGTCGATCGCGAGCTGCTCGGCGCGACCGCGGCCAAGGTGCGCGAGCTGCGCCCGCCGGAGCCCTACAAGGGCAAGGGCGTGAAGTACGTCGAGGAAGTCATCAAGCGCAAGGTCGGCAAGACCGGTGCTTCATAAGCACTTCAGCGCGCAGCGCCGAAGTGTTTATGTCCGGGTCCGGGTTTGTTGTAGGCAGAGGAAAAAGGAAACGTCATGGCGGATAAGCTGGAAGGCCGACTGAAGAGGAAGCGCGCGATCCGGAAGCGGATCAGCGGGACGCCCGAGCGCCCGCGGCTGAGCGTGTTTCGCTCGACCAAGCACATCTACGCGCAGGTCGTGGACGACACCACGAACCAGACGCTGGCACATGCTTCGGATCTGGAGGAGGCGATCATCGCCGCCACCCAGGGCAAGAAGAAGATCGAGCGCGCGCAGGCGGTCGGCGAGGCCGTCGCCAAGCGCTGCCTCGAGAAGAAGATCGAGGCGGTCGTGTTCGATCGCAACGGGTTCATCTACCACGGGCGGGTCTCTGCGGTCGCTGATGCGGCGCGCAAGGCCGGCTTGAAGTTCTAGGAGACCGCAGTGGCTATCAATCAGGATGATGTCGGCGAGCTCGTCGATCGCGTGGTGTACATCAACCGCGTCGCCAAGGTCGTCAAGGGCGGCCGGCGCTTCTCGTTCTCGGCGCTCGTCGTCGTCGGCGACCAGAACGGGTACGTCGGCGTCGGCCTGGGCAAGGCCAACGAGGTTCCCGAGGCGATCCGCAAGGGCACCGAGCAGGCCAAGAAGCACCTCTTCAAGGTGCCGCTGGTCAAGGGCTCGATCCCGCACGACGTGATCGGTCACTTCGGCGCCGGCCAGGTGCTGCTGCGCCCGGCCAGCGAGGGTACTGGCGTCATCGCCGGTGGCGCGGTGCGCCCGGTGCTGGAAGTCGCCGGCGTGCAGGACATCCTGACCAAGTGCATCGGCACCTCGAACCCGCACAACGTGATCCACGCGACCGTGGCGGCCCTCAAGATGCTGCGCTCCGTCGAGGAGACCGCGCGCATCCGGTCGAAGTCGGTCGACGAGATCCGGTCCTAAGGAACTCATCATGGCGCTCAAGCTGAAAGTCACGCTCACGCGGTCCGGTGTGAACCGCCCGCAGATTCACAAGGACACCATCAAGGGCCTCGGGCTGACGCGTCCGGGCAAGTCCAAGATCCTGAACGACACCCCTGCGATCCGCGGCATGATCCGCGCGGTGTCGCACATGGTGACGGTCGAACCGGTCGAGTAGGTCGAGAGGACAACGCATCATGGGAACCACACTGCACACCCTGTCGCCCAACCCCGGCGCGACCAAGAAGAAGCGCCGCATCGGTCGCGGCATCGGCTCTGGCCACGGCCAGACTGCCGGCAAGGGCGTCAAGGGCCAGAAGGCGCGCACCGGTCATCACGGCGCGCGCGTCGGGTTCGAAGGCGGCCAGATGCCGATGCAGCGCCGCCTGCCCAAGCGCGGCTTCAAGAACATGTTCCGTGACGAGGCCTTCCCGATCAACGTCGGCCAGCTGGCCAAGCGGTTCGCCGCCGGCTCGACGGTCGATGTCGAGGCCCTCAAGAGCTCGGGCATGGTCCCCAAGACCGCGCCGCGCGTGAAGATCCTGGGTCACGGCGAGCTCGAGCACAAGCTGACCGTGCGCGCTCATGCCTTCTCTGGCTCGGCGATCGAGAAGATCGCCCAGGCCGGTGGGGCCCACGAGGTGCTGCCGCCCAAGAAGAAGTTCCTGGGCAAGGCCAAGTCCGAGACCGAGGCGACCAAGTCGTAGAAAAATACTGGTCCGGGCTGTTGAGCGAGATTACCTTTCCGGCCATCCCGAGGCCTGGGAACCACACGAACGGTCTCTGAAGGGGCGAGCCATCCATGGCGAGCAGTATCGGCAACATCGGGAAGATCCCCGAGCTACGCAGGAGGCTGCTGTTCAGCCTGTTCTGCCTGGCTGCCTATCGCGTCGGCGTGTTCGTCACGACGCCGGGCGTGAACCGCACCGAGATGAAGGCCTACATCGCCAAGAGCGCTGGGTCCTTCCTCGGTATGTTCAACATGTTCTCCGGCGGTGCGCTGGAGAAGCTCTCGATCTTCGCGCTCGGCATCATGCCGTACGTCAGCGCATCGATCATCATCCAGCTGCTCACGGTCGTCGTGCCGACCCTGGATCGCCTCAACAAGGAGGGCGAACAGGGCCGCAAGAAGATCAACCAGTACACCCGCTACGGCTGCCTCATCATCGCGCTGGTGCAGTCGTTCTTCATCGCCAGCTGGCTGGAGACGCTGGGTCGTGGCGGCGCCATGGGCGGTTCGGGCTCGCGCGTCGTGCTGGATCCGGGCTGGTCGTTCCGCCTGATGACCATGCTGACGCTGTCCACCGGCACCTGCTTCATCATGTGGCTGGGTGAGCAGATCACCGAGCGCGGCATCGGCAACGGCACCTCGCTGATCATCTTCGCCGGCATCGTGGCCGACTTCCCCGACGCGCTCGCCAGCCTGCTGCAGCAGAAGAGCATGGGCGATGTGTCGACCTTCAACATCCTGCTCATCGCGGCGCTGGCCGTCGGCACCATCGCGGTCATCGTCCTGTTCGAGCGCGCGGCCCGCAAGATCCCGGTGCAATACGCCAAACGAGTCGTCGGCAAGAAGATGTATGGCGGGCAGTCGTCGCACCTGCCGCTCAAGATCAACGTCTCGGGCGTCATCCCGCCGATCTTCGCGTCGTCGATCCTGATGTTCCCGGCGCAGCTGTCGACCTACATCAAGCACCCGTGGATGGCCGAGCTGTCGAACGCGCTGCAGCCCGGCGACTGGCGCTACAACACCATCTACATCCTGCTCATCGTCTTCTTCTGCTACTTCTACACCGCGGTCACCTTCAACCCGGTCGACGTCGCGGACAACCTGAAGAAGCACGGTGGCTTCATCCCCGGCATCCGGCCCGGCAAGAAGACGGCCGAGTACATCGATCGCGTGCTGTCGCGGATCACCTTCGTCGGCGCGCTGTACATCGCCGGCGTGTGCCTGCTGCCGGTCTTCATGCGGGGCTGGTTCAAGGTCCCGTTCCAGCTCGGCGGCACCGGCCTCCTGATCGTCGTCGGCGTCGCGCTCGACACCGTGCAGCAGATCGAGTCGCACCTCATCTCGCGCTCGTATGAGGGCTTCACCGGGCCCAAGGGGCCGCGCATCCGCGGTCGCTCGCAGGGCACCGGCGTCGCCGGCGGCGGTGGCCTGAGGAGTCGCGCCTAGGCATGGCTCCGGTGGTGATCATCCTGCTCGGGCCTCCTGGCGCGGGCAAGGGAACGCAGGCCAAGAACCTGGTCGACAAGTATGGCATCGCCCATATCTCGACCGGCGACGCCCTGCGCGCGGCGCGAGCCGCCGGTACCGAGCTCGGCAAGCAGTGCGCTGCCATCATGGACAGCGGTGGGCTGGTCTCGGACGAGCTGGTGCTGGGCATCGTGCGTGATCGCCTGAAGCAGCCCGACACCGCGAAGGGCTTCATCCTCGACGGCTTCCCGCGCACCATCGCGCAGGCCGAGGGGCTGGACGCGATCCTGCGCCAGCTCGATCGCAAGGTCACCCGCATCGTCGACATCCAGGTCGCCGACGCGGTCGTGCGTGGTCGTCTCACCGGGCGCCGCAGCTGCAGCAAGTGCGGCGCGCCGTACCACATCGAGTTCTCGCCGCCCAAGGTCGAGGGCGTGTGCGACAAGTGCGGGTCGACTGCGCCGCTGGCGCAGCGCGCCGATGATCTGCCGGAGAAGGTCGACGCTCGGCTGGTGGCCTACCACCAGGTCACCGAGCTGCTCGCGGGCTACTACAAGCAGGGCGGCCTGCTCGCGGGCGTCGACGGCATCGGTGACATGAGCGACGTGTTCGCGCGCGTCGTCAAGGCGATCGAAGGCTCCGGGGACTGAGCGAGATGGGGATCTATCTCAAGTCCAAGGACGAGATCGAGAAGCTGCGTCGCGCCAACGTGGCGACGGCGACGGTGCTGGAGGCCTGTGTGCAGGCGGCCAAGCCGGGCGCGTCGACCTGGGACCTCAACCAGATCGCGGTCGCCAAGCTCAAGGAGCTCGGCGCCAAGAGCGCCTTCCTCGGCTATCACGGCTATCCCGCGGTGCTGTGCACGTCGATCAACGACGTCGTCGTCCACGGCATCCCGCGCAAGGACGCCGTGCTCAAGGAGGGCGACATCATCGGCATCGACTTCGGCTGCTTCGTCGACGGCTTCTGCGGCGACCACGCGCGCACCATCACGGTGGGCAAGGTCTCGCCCGAGGCCCAGAAGCTGGTCGACGCCACCCGCGAGGCGCTGGCGGCCGGGATCGCGCAAGCCCGAGCGGGAAACCGCCTGCAGGACATCGGGGCCGCCGTGCAGGGCTATGTCGAGGCCCGCGGCTATTCCGTGGTGAAACAGTTCATTGGCCACGGAATTGGTAAGGCAATGCACGAAGATCCGCCCGTGCCGAATTACGGTACGGCTGGCAAAGGACAGCGCCTCAACGTTGGGCTTGTACTTGCAATCGAACCTATGGTAAACGCCGGCACCCATGAAGTCGAGGTGCTGGCAGACAACTGGACCGCGGTGACGAAGGATCACAAGCTCTCCGCGCACTTCGAGCACTCTGTGGCCATCACGGAAGACGGTCCGGTGGTTCTCAGTCAGCTGTGAAAGTGCTTGGAATTGGCTGAAAGTGTTCATTCGTCGCGCGCCGCAGTGGTCGAGCTTCTCGAGGGTCAGCTTTTTCGCGTGCGCACGCAGCAGTCGAACGAGATCGTGATTGTGAGTTTGTCCGAGGAATTTCGTCGCACGCATGTTCGAGTGAAGCAGGGAGATCAAGTCATGATCGTTCGTTCGGAGGCAGACCCTTCGCGCGGGCGCATCACGGGAGCGGGAAGATGAAGGTCCGAGCGTCGGTGAAGAAGATTTGCACCAAGTGCAAGGTGATCAAGCGGAAGGGCGTCGTCCGCGTGATCTGCGAGAACTCGCGCCACAAGCAGCGTCAGGGCTGAGGAGCAGTAGAAGATGGCTCGTATTGCTGGTGTCGATCTTCCGCGTAACAAGCGGATGGAAATCGCCCTCACGTACATCTACGGGATCGGAAACGCGCGCTCGCGCGAGATCCTGAGCAAGGCCGGGATCGACCCGAACCTGCGCTCGGACAACCTCGATGAGGCGGGCACGCGCGCGATTCGCGACGTCCTCGAGGCCGAGTTCAAGGTCGAGGGCGATCTTCGCCGCGATGTCTCGCTGAACATCAAGCGTCTGATGGACCTCGGCTGCTATCGCGGCCTGCGCCATCGCAAGGGCCTGCCCGTCAACGGGCAGCGCACGCATACCAACGCCCGCACGCGGAAGGGCCCGCGCAAGGGACTCGTTCGCAAGAAGCCCGGCCCCGCGGGTCCGGCGTAAGGGCGTAGGAGACACACGTGTCGAAGCCGAAGACGAAGAAGGTCAAGAAGAACGTGCAGAGTGGGATTGCCCACATCCATGCCACGTTCAACAACACGGTCGTGACTGTCACCGACGTGTCTGGCAACGTCGTGGCGTGGTCGTCGGCGGGAGTGCGCGGCTTCAAGGGCTCGCGCAAGTCCACGCCGTTCGCCGCGCAGCTGGCGGCCGAGGACGCGGCGAAGAAGGCGCAGGAGCACGGTATGCGCCAGATCGTCGTGTACGTGAAGGGTCCGGGGTCTGGTCGCGAGAGCGCGCTGCGCGCGCTGCAGGCGGCCGGGTTCAAGATCAGCCTGATCCGCGATGTCACCCCGATCCCCCACAACGGTTGCCGGCCGCCCAAGCGGCGCCGGGTTTGACGGAGAACTAGAATGGCCCGCTATACCGGTCCCGTGTGCCGCCTGTGCCGCCGCGAGGACATGAAGCTGTTCCTGAAGGGTGACCGCTGCTACACCGACAAGTGCGGCTACGAGCGTCGCGCGTATGCGCCCGGCCAGCACGGCCAGGCCCGCCGCCGCAAGCAGTCGGACTACGGCGAGCAGCTGCGTGAGAAGCAGAAGGTCAAGCGCATGTACGGCCTCGCGGAGCGTCAGTTCCGCGGCTACTACTACAAGGCGCTGCGCGGTCGCGGCGTCACCGGCGAGAACCTGCTGGTGATGCTCGAGCGTCGCCTCGACAACGTGGTCTACCGCCTGGGCTTCGCCTCGGATCACGCCGAGGCCCGCCAGCTGGTGCGCCACGGCCACTTCCGCATCAACGGCAAGAAGGTCAACATCCCCTCCTACCTCGTCCGCGTGAAGGACATCATCGAGGTCAAGGAGAAGTCGCGCACCATCACGCGCGTGGTCGACAGCCTGGGCTCGATCGAGCGCCGCGGCGTGCCGCAGTGGCTCGAGCTGGAGAAGGAGGCCTTCAAGGGCACGGTGAAGTCGTTCCCGGCTCGTGAGGACTTCACGCTCCCGATCCGCGAGCAGCTGATCGTCGAGCTGTACTCGAAGTAGTCGTCGTTTTCGTATTTTTCACGCGGCCGGCCCCCATGCTGGGGTTCCGGCCGCGTGTTTGAAGTTTTCTCCGGAGGGATGTGACAGATGGCGATGACTCCCCAGAGCTCGGCGGCGATTTCCCGCAACTGGCGCGACCTGATTCGTCCGCGGCTGGTTGAGGTCGACAAGGAGTCGCTGACCGGGACGTACGGGAAGTTCACGTGCGAGCCGCTCGAGCGTGGCTACGGCGTGACGATCGGCAACAGCCTGCGGCGCGTGCTGCTGTCCTCGCTGCAGGGCGGCGCGATCATGGCGATCAAGATCGAGGGCGCGCTGCACGAGTTCTCCACGCTGCCCGACGTGGTCGAGGACGTCACCGACATCGTCCTCAACCTCAAGGAAGTCCTGATCCGGATGCACGATCCGAAGCCGAAGATCGTGCGCCTGGACAAGGAGGGTGAGGGCAAGGTCACCGCTGGTGACATCACCCTGGTCGACGGCGTCGAGGTCCTGAACCCCGACCACCCGATCTGCACCCTGTCGCGCGGCGGCAAGGTCCACATGGAGCTGCACGTGGCCATGGGCCGCGGGTATGTGCCGGCGGACCGCACCAAGACGGCGAACATGTCGGTCGGCACCATCCCGATCGACGCGCTGTACTCGCCGGTGCGCAAGGTCAACTACACGGTGACCCACGCCCGCGTCGGGCAGGTCACCGACTTCGACAAGCTCATCCTCGAGGTCTGGACCAACGGCTCGGTGCGTCCCGAGGACGCGGTCGCCTACGGCGCCAAGATCCTCAAGGACCAGCTCTCGATCTTCATCAACTTCGAGGAGACCGCGGAGCCCGCCGAGGCGGCGGTGTCCGAGGATCAGGAGAAGCTGAACGAGAACCTGTGGCGTTCGGTCGACGAGCTGGAGCTGTCGGTCCGCTCGGCGAACTGCCTGCAGAACGCGAACATCAAGCTGCTCGGCGAGCTGGTCCAGAAGACCGAGGCCGAGATGCTGAAGACCAAGAACTTCGGCCGCAAGTCGCTCAAGGAGATCAAGGAAATCCTGAGCGAGATGGGGCTGTCGCTGGGCATGAAGCTGCCAAACTGGCCGGGTTCGGGCCCGCCCAAGAAGGCCGGGTAAGGAAAGACAATGCGTCATCGCAAGCAAGGTCGTCGTCTCTCGCGCAAGGCTCCCCATCGCCACGCCATGTGGTCGAACATGGTGGCCTCGCTGGTCACCTACGAGCGCATCCAGACCACGGACGCCAAGGCCAAGGAGCTGAAGCGGATCGCCGAGCCGGTGATCACGTGGGGCACCAAGGTCGCGGACATCATCGACAAGGCGCCCGAGAAGCTGGACGCCGAGGAGAAGGCGGCCATCGTGCACGCCTACCGCATGGCCCGCCGCGTGCTGAAGCAGCGCGAGGCGCTGGACAAGCTGTTCCGCGAGCTGGGGCCGCGCTTCCGCGGTCGCCCCGGTGGCTACACCCGCGTGCTCAAGTACCGCGTGCGCGCCGGCGACGCCGCGCCGATGTCGATCGTCGAGCTGCTGCCGGGTGACGGCAAGAGCGAGAAGCCGGTCAAGACGGTCGACGACGACGGCAAGGCGGCCAAGAAGCCCGCCAAGGCCAAGAAGGACGCGGCGGCGGCTTCGGATGCCCCCGCGAAGGCCCCCAAGGCCAAGAAGAAGAAGGACACCGAGGCGGCGGCCGAGTAGCTGGCGTCACACGGAATTTGCTGCAGTAGTGATTCAATCGAAAGGCGCACCGCGATCATCCGGTGCGCCTTTTTTTGTGGGTTTAGTTTGGAGGCCTGTACATGCGTAAGCTCTTCGTGCTCGGGGTTTCGGTCTGTGTGGCGATGGCGGTCGCGGGTTGCCGCGGCGATGACGACGACACCGGCACCGATGGTGGCAGGCGCGACAGCGGCATGGGCGCCGACGCCAGCGTGCGCAACACGACCATCCAGAAGATCCAGATGGGCATGGAGCCCGAGGGGTCGATCGTCAGCGTGGTCGGCGCGGTCGTGACCGCGCAGAAGACGCGCACCTGCGGCACCGCGATGTGCTTCGACGTCTGGGTCCAGGAGCCGACCGGCGGCATGTACAGCGGCGTCATGCTGTTCGGCGTGCCCCAGGCGGTGGCGGCGACGCTGATGCGCGGTGACGAGGTGTCGTTCACCGGCGAGGTGGACGAGTTCATGGCCGGCGGCACGTCGCCCGACACCGACTCGGTCACCGAGATCAAGGTGTCGAGCGTGACCAAGACCGGCACCGGCAAGACCACTCCGGTCAGCACCGTGACCCCCACGATGCTGGCGGCCAAGGCGACCGCGGAGCCCTGGGAGGGCGTGCTGGTCAAGATCGAGAACTTCATGGTGGCCAACGCCTTCACCTCGAGCGGCACCACGGTGTCGTGGAATGTGTGGGGCGGCGGCATCGTCGACGACGAGCTGTTCGGCCTGCCCCAGGGCCCGCGCCAGAAGGACTGCCTGATGTCGGCGCAGGGCCCGCTGCACTACTTCTACGGCTACAAGATCTTCCCGCGCGACGCCGCCGACCTGGTGACGACGGCCGGCACCGGCTGCCCGGCGTTCGACCTGGAGTTCTCGATGGCCGAGTGCACCGACGGCGTGGACAACGACTTCGACGGCTTCCGCGACTGCAAGATGGGCACGACGGCGGGCACGGGTGACTTCTCGTGCGAGTCGTACTGCGCCAGCGTCGGCATGAGCACCCCGGCGGCGATGCCGTTCACCATCGCGGCGCTGCGCTCGGCCAGCCCGGCGGTGCCCGACAACACGATGATCAAGCTGACCAACGTGTTCGTGACGGCCGTCGACACGCGCGTCAACGCGGTCAGCGCGACGGCGGTCAACAGCTTCTGGGTGTCGGACGCGCTGAACGCCGCGCCGGGCACCGGGATCATGATCTTCAACCCCAACGAGTCCTCGGTGGCCGGCATCACCGTCGGCTCGATGGTCACCGTGCACGGCAAGGTGCTGGCCTTCATGGCCACTGGCGGCGGCAGCGAGCTGGAGATCGGCCGCGACCCGTTCGTGCCGGCCGGCACCGGGACCGGCACCGTGGTCCCGCTGGCGAGCACCATCGCGACGGTCGCGGCGGAGGCCAACGAGGGCGTGCTGGTGACCATCCCGGCGGTCAAGGCCGTGGCCGCGCCGGCCAACGGCGAGACCGTGCTGACGCCGCAGGTCGCGGGCGCTGGCACCATCGTCATGACCGACAACATCATCGACCTGGCCAGTGTCGCCGCGAACACCTGCTTCGCCTCGGTCACCGGCATCGTGCGCCACGGCCGCTGCGGCACCTCTCCGAACTTCACCGCCTGCTACAAGCTCGACGCGACCGTCCTGACCACGCCGACCGCCTGCCCGTAGTTCGTCCTGCCCTCGCTGCCTGCGCGGGTCAGCCGCGCAGGTAGCAGCTTGCCATCGACATTGCGAAGTTCGACTCGGCGCGCTCGGCCTGGGCGGCGGCGCGGCGACGTTCGAAGATGAAGTCGCGCAGCAGGCGGAGGTCGCGCGCGGCGGCGGCGGCCAGGCGGATCCCCGTGGTGCGCGTCAGCGTGCCGGGGGCGGCGCCGCGGCGCACCTGATCGAAGCAGACCTCGCCGCGGGCCCAGAGGATCTCGTCGATCTCGGGTAGCTCGAGCTCGAGCTGGAGGTCGCGTGGGGTCGGGCCGCCGTTGAAGGGGCGCTCGATGCGCACACCGGACTGCGAGAGATCGAGGGCCAGGGTGGGGCGCTCCTCGTGGGGCAGGAGCTCGGTACAGATGGCCTCGACGTCGATCCGGGGGGCCAGGCGGCGGGCGTCCATGAAGGCATAGGGATCGCGCATGTGGTCAAGTGTAGGTGCGGTTGCAGGCGGGGGGCAACAAATGGGGTGAAACGGGCGACCCAGGGGCGGACATGCAGGCGGGACGCAACAACCGAGACGGGCCTCCGATGACGCTGGCAGGAGGTTCGTCATGAAGACTGAGAAGCTGGGTTCGGACTGGTTGCTGGTGGTGCTGGGGACCGCGGGGGTGCTGGGGGCGCTGGGGCTGGGCGGGTGCAAGGTGGGGTCGAAGACGGAGTCGACCATGCCGGGGGGCGCCGGTGCTGGGGCGCCGGGGCCGGTGGTGATGGGGGCACAGCCGGGGGGCGGCGGCGCGGGGCCGCGGTCGGGGCCGCCGATGGGGCCGCCCACGGGGGAGCAGGCGGGGGCGCGGGCGGCGGATGACGCGTACACCGGGCCGCTGTCGATCGATGGGCTGAGCCAGCTCCAGATCTGGGACCTGCTGCAGGCCAAGGGGCATCGTGGCGACGTGGCCTTCAAGGTCAGCGGGGAGGAGGAGGTGCCGCGTGGGATGCGTCTGCAGGGCGGCGGGCCCGAGGGGCTGAACACCCGGCTCACCGCGACGATCATGATCGACGGGCCGGTGTCGGAGGCCGCCACCGTGATGCCGCAGCTGGTGGGGTTGCCGGTGCGCGCGGCGATCGAGAGGCTGCTCGCGGCCGGCATCATCGAGTTCGAGATCGAGCGGGTCGATGGCTGCGCGGCGGGGACCGTGTGTGCGACTCCGCGGCGGCTGGCCGGCGCCGAGGGCAAGTACTACGCGGAGACCATCGAGGTCGGGCGCTGAGGGGGCGCCGGAAGCAGGCGCAGGGGTCGCGACCGCGCTTTGCCCTGGGCAGACATTGACCAACTGCCGCGCCCGGGTGTTGATATGCGACAGGTATTCACCGGGCGCGGCGTGCGCCTCACGAGGGATCATGCAGATCCAGGCGGGCGCGGCGGTTGCAGTGCGTGGCGGGCGATGAGACGCATCGGACGAGCGGCCATGCTGGTCGGCCTGCTGGGGCTGGTCGGGAGCGGGGTCGCCCAGGCAGCGCCGCCACAGGGGGTGGTGCTGCGCATCGAGGGCAACGAGGTGCGGCCGGCGCGGGGGCTGCCCACGGTGCGCCCGGGGCCGTCCCGGGCGCCGGGGGCGTCACCGGGGCCGGCGCCGTCGGGGTCGCCGCAGCCGTCGCCGTCGGCGTCGCCGTCGGCCTCGCCGGGGCCCGAGCCGGTGGTCGAGGATCCCGAGACGCTCGCGGTGGTCGACGCCTGGGGGCGCACCCTGGGGCAACCGCCGCGGGTGCGGCGCGGGATCTGGCAGGCCTATCTCGAGGGCCATCCGCAGGCGCGCTATCGCGAGGCGGTGCTGGCCGAGCTGGACGCGCTCGACGCGCTGGAGGCGCGCGAGGTCGCCGCCAGCGGGCGCGAGGCGCCCATCGGCGGCGTGCTGCACCGGCCGCCCAGCCCGGCCCCGCCCGAGCACGAGCTGGAGCTGGCCTTCGCGCTGGAGCCGCAGGTCGGCCCCATCGACGCGGCCTGGGTGCACTACCGGCGCGCCGGCGCGGCGACCTACCGGCGCATCGAGCTGTCGCGCGACGGTGACGCCTACCTGCGCGGCACGCTGCCCGCCGAGGCGGTGCAGCCAGGCGGGGTCGAGTACTTCGTCGAGCTGGCGCGCGGCGGCGGCACCGCGCTGGCGGTCGGGCAGCCCGATGATCCGGTGCAGCTTTCGGTCGACGGGCTGGTGGCGTCGCGGCCGACGCGGCGCGATCGCTCGCGCGTCAACACCCGCGCCGAGTATGTCGACTTCAACCGCGGCGAGGGCAACGACTGGTACTGGGCCGCGGAGGCCGACTTCGCCTATCGCTGGCCGGGGCTCCTGCAGGCGCTGCGCATGGGCGCCGGTGTGTTTCGCGGCGACGGCGGGCCGACCAAGCAGATCGACGACGACGAGGCCGCCTGTCGCGCCAGCGGCGACTGTCGCGCGCTCGGCTTCAACTATGCGTACACCGAGCTGGAGTTCCGGCTGACCTCGCGGCTGTCGAGCATGACGCGGGTCATCGTCGGGCTGACCCCGGACGGCCTCGGCGGAGGCCTCGCGTCGAAGCTGCGCATCGGTGCCGAGGATGACACCAACCTGGTCATCGGTGGCGAGCTGGCCCACGAGATGGGGCGCCACCTCGAGCTCGGCCTCAACTTCGAGCCGCTGCGCAAGGTGCCCATGATGGCCGCGGTCGAGGTCGCCGACGAGCCCGCGGGCAGCGATCTCGGGGTGCGCCTGCTGATGGACATCGGTTCGCGCCACTTCGGGCCGGTGCAGCCCACGGTGCGGGTGTCGTACTCGGCGCGGACGATTCATCACTCCGGCTTCGGCGCCGG
This sequence comes from Polyangia bacterium, assembly GCA_044229835.1. Lineage (GTDB taxonomy): Bacteria > Myxococcota_A > Polyangia > Haliangiales > JADYYK01 > JADYYK01. The sequence continues at coordinate 19,844 of JBGASF010000021.1, forward strand.
GCTCGCGGCGGTGTTCGCATGGTGAGGACGGCGATGAAGCTGGGCGGGTTCGTGCTGGCGCTGGTGCTGGCCCTGCCGGGGCAGGCGCGGGTCGCGGGCGCGGCGCCCGGTGGTCGTGTGCGCGTGCTGCACCTGCCCATCGCGGTGGCCGAGGCCGGTGCGCCGCTGCGCGTGGAGGCCGACGTCACCGACGCCTTCCGCGCCACCCGCATCGAGCTGCGCTATCGCACCACCGGGCAGCCCGAGTTCTCGTCGGTCGCCTTCGCGCGCGAGGCCGAGGGGCGCTACCTGGCCGTGGTGCCTGGCGCCGCGGTGGCGCCGCCCGGGCTGGAGTACGGCATCGCCAGCGTGGGTGAGGACGGCGAGGCCTGGCACTTCGCGTCGGAGGGCCACCCGCATCCGGTGGTGGTGCGCACCTCGGCCGAGGCGGCGCGGCTGCGCGAGGCGCTGGGGCGCGTGGGTGGGCGGCGCTCGCGCGTGCAGCTGGCGGCCGAGTATGTGGTGTTCGGGGCGCGCCGGCGCGTGGCCGGCGAGGCCAAGCAGGATGATCTCTACACCCGCCTGGAGGCCGACTTCACCTACCGGTTGCTGGCGCCCATCGTGCAGCACATCCGCCTGGGCTACGGGCGCATGCGCGGGCAGACGCTGAACGACACCAGCGATCCCGAGCCGGGGCGTGACACCGGCCTCGACTACGGCTTCGCCGAGGTGCGCTTCAACGCCACCCGCAACCTGTTCTTCGATGGCCGCGTGCTGGCCGGCGCGACCGAGACCGGCTTCAACGGCGGCGCGCGTGCGGCGCTGCAGATCGGCGCCGACGACGCCACCTACGTGCAGCTGGGCGCCGAGGTGGTCGGCGGCGTGGGGCAGAACGGCTGGGTCACCCTGAGCTGGGACACCGTGCCCTACGTGCGCATGTCGACCACGGTGGGCGCGACGACCTTCCCGGCGCCGGATGGCGACGGCGGCCTCAGCCTGCGCTACGAGCTGGAGATCCCGCTGGGCAAGGACATGACCTTCGCGGGCAACGTGGGCTACCAGGCGCGCGACGAGCGCGTGGGTGGACTGGCGGGCGGGGCGCGGATCGGGGTGCAGTTTTGAGTTACGCCCCCTTGACCATCGCGGCGCCCAGCTCCTGCGAGCGCCGCGTGGCGGCCTCGACGGCGTTCATCAGCGTGGTGCGCAGGCCGCCGGCCTCCAGCGTGTGCAGCCCGGCGATCGCGGTGCCGCCCGGCGAGGTCACCATGTCCTTGAGCGCGCCCGGGTGCTGGCCGGTCTCGAGCAGCAGCTTGGCCGAGCCGAGCACGGTCTGCGCCGCCAGCAGCTGCGCGTTGTAGCGCGACAGCCCCATCTTGACGCCGGCGTCGCTGAGCGCCTCGATGATGAGGAAGACGTAGGCCGGGCCGCTGCCCGACAGGCCGGTGACGGCGTCGAGCTGCTGCTCGTCGACCACGACGGTGAGGCCGATGGCGTCGAAGATGCGCCGCGCGATGGCCATGTCGGCCTCGTGCGCGTGCATGCCGGCGGCCAGCGCGGTGGCGCCGGCGCCGACCAGCGCGGGCGTGTTCGGCATCGTGCGCACCACGCGGCGGCCGTGCAGGCGCGACTCGATGGCCTCCAGCGGGATGCCGGCCGCGATCGAGATGACCAGGGCGTCGGGCTTGACCACCTGGGAGACCTCGCCGAGGACCTTCTTCATGAGCTGGGGCTTGATCGACAGCACCAGGATGTCGGCCTTGCGCGCGACCTCGAGGTTGTCGGGCGTGGCGACGATGCCGTAGGTCTTGCGCATCTCGTCGCAGCGCTCGGCGCGCGGCTCGGAGCCGATGATCTTGTCGGCGGTCACCACGCCCGAGCGCAGCAGCCCCTTGATGAGGGCCTCGGCCATGTTGCCGGTGCCCAGAAAGCCGATGGTCTGCTGCATTGCCTGTGCCGCCATGTCGTTCACCCGATGATGAAGGTTTCCTTGGCAAGCTGCCCTGAGGCGAAGCGCGCCAGGGTCCACTTGTCGAACATCTCGTGCGGCTTTGCGCCCGCGAGCCACTCACCGTAGTACTTGCCCACCACGGGCGCCATCATGAAGCCGTGGCCCATGAAGCCGCAGCACAGATAGAAGCGCGGCAGGCCGGGGGGCTCGCCCAGGATGGGGTTGCCGTCGACGGTGACGTCGTAGGGGCCGGCCCACTGGCGCAGCACCTGGAGGTCGCCGAACTGCGGCACCAGCTCGCACAGCGCGCGCGCCATGGTGGTCAGGAACTTGAGGCGCGAGCCCATCGCCAGGGTGTGGCGGTCGCCGTGGATCGACACCCCGCCGACGATCTCGCCGCGCATCGACTGCGAGAAGTACAGGCCGCTGCCCAGCACGCTGACCATCGGGCGCAGGAAGGGCTTGAGCGGCTCGGTCGACATGATCTCGTGGCGCACCGGGCGATCGGGCAGCTCGACGCCGACCATGCGCGCGATCTCGGGCGACCAGGCGCCGGCGGCGTTGATGACGCGGTGGGCGCGGATGGCGCCGCGCGAGGTGTGCACCGTGAAGTCGCCGCCAGCGTCGGTCGCGGCGGGGCGGTCGATCGCGGTGACGTCGGTGAAGCAGTGCAGGCGCGCGCCCAGCCTGGTGGCGCCGTCGGCGTAGCCCCACAGGAAGGGCCACGGGAACAGGATGCCGTCGGTCGGGTTGTAGGCCGCGGCGGCGAAGCCGGAGACGTCCAGCTCGGGGACGATCTCGTTGGCCTCGGCCGGGGTGAGCAGGCGGGTGCCCACGCCACAGCGCTGCTGCAGGGCGGCGTTCTGCTCCAGGAAGCCGCGCTCGGTGTCGGTGCGGGCCAGGAAGAGATAGCCGCCCTGGCGCAGCCAGACGTTGATGCCGAGGTCGGTCGTGAAGCGCTTGACCAGGGCCACGCTCTCTTGCATCAGGCGGATGTTGAGCTCGGTCGACCACTGCTGGCGGATGCCGCCGCCGTTGCGGCCCGAGGCGCCCGCGGCCAGGTAGCTGCGCTCGAGGATGACGATGTCGGACTTGCCCAGCCGGGCCAGGTTCCACGCGATGGCCAGGCCGATGACGCCGCCGCCGATGACCACGGTCTCGGCGCGCGCCGGCAGCGCGGGCTGCTCGGCGGGGCCGGGCGTGGCAGCGGGGGTCGGGGGCGGCGGGTCGCGCGGGGCCATCAGCCGGCCATCCCGTGGTCCTCGTCGGTGGCGTCGTCGTCGCGTGAGGCCTTGAGATCCTCGGCGCCGGGGCCGGCCAGCAGGCGCAGCGGCACCGAGGCGATGGGCGGGCGCGTGGTGAAGGGCGCGATGGTGGCGGGCGCGGCGCCGGTGCGCTCGGCCAGCAGGCAGGCGACCACGCGCAGGCACTCCTTGCCCTGACAGGGGCCGGTGCCGAAGCCGGTGTAGCGCTTGACCTCCTCGATGTCGCGGTAGCCGCGGGCGAGGGTGTGCTCCACGTCGTGCAGGGTGACGTCCTCGCAGCGACACACGATGACCTTGCCGCTCATGGCGTGGCCGCCTCGCGCGTGCGGGCGGCGCTGGCGGCGGCTGCGGCGGCGGCACCCACGCGGGCGCCGTCGAGGGCCGCGGCGTCGGGGCCCTGGTAGCCGGTGACGTCGCCGCACGCGAACACGCCGGGCACGGTGGTCAGGCCGGCGGCGTCGGTGTCGATGCAGAAGCCGCCGCGCGCGGGCTGCAGGGTGACGGCGCAGCCGTGCTGGCGCGCCGGTTCGGAGGCCGGCGCGGGCAGCTCGCACACCGCGATGAGGTCACAGCTGACCCGGCTGCCGTCGGCCAGGGTGGCAGCGCTGACCCAGGCGCGGCCGTGGGCGCGCTGCACCCGCGGGGTGCGCGTCACCGTGATGCCGGCGGCGCCCAGCTCGGCGGCCAGCGCGGCGGCGTAGGGCGCGTCCCCGGCGACCACGGCGCGGCGCGCGGGGCGCACACCGAAGCGCACCAGCAGGCGACCGGCGGCGCGGCCCGAGATGACGCCGGGGCGATCGTTGTCCTCGAACAGGGCGTTCTGGTCGTAGCCGCCGGTGGCGTAGATCGTCGTGCGCGGCTGCACCAGCCACAGCGCCTCGGGGGTGCGGATGGCGGCCAGGCCGCCGCCGTCCTCGGGGAAGAAGCCGATCATCGGCGATGCGGCGCGGACCTCGGCGCCGGCGGCGCGGGCCTCGCGCACCGAGGACGCCGCTGCGGCCAGGCCGTGGCCGGGGTCGGCCAGCAGGCTGCCCCCGGGGACGTCACCGTCGTCGATGCACAGCACCCTGGCGCCGGCGCGCGCGGCGGCGGTGGCGGCGGCCAGGCCGGCGGGGCCAGCGCCGACCACCAGCACGTCGGGCGCGGTCGCCCCGGCCAGGCGGCGCATGGGCGGCGTCTCGGGGCGGACATTGCCGGGCAGCGGATCGGGCAGCCGGCCCAGGCCCGACATCTGGCGCGTGACCTTGCGCAGCACCGCGTTCATGGCGCGCGAGCCGGTGAACATGTGGTGGTGGTCCATGCCGCGCGGGAACAGCCAGTCGACCACTCCGAAGGCGTCGTGCTCGGCGCTGGGCCAGGCGTTCTGGCTGGCCACGCGCAGACCATCGGAGCATGGCGTCTGGCAGGCCTTGACGTTGGGGCGCCCGTCGATGCGCATCAGGCAGGCGCCGCAGTGGCCGGCCAGGCAGAAGAAGCTGCGCGGGCGGTGATACTTCAGGCTGCGCGACAGCGCGCGCGCACCCGAGGCGAACAGGGCGACCGCGACGGTCTCGCCGCGGAAGGCGGGCACCGGGTCGCCCTCGAGATCGAGGGTCACGGCCTCACCGCGCGCCAGCAGCCGACCGTGCGTGCCGGCCTCGCCTCCCGGGGCGGGCGCGCCGGGCTGCTCCGGGGCGCCCGGGACCTTGCCGGGGACGGTCCCGGAGAAACGCAGGGAGGGCTGGAGGCGCCGATCGATCATCCGCCGCCCGGCTTTTAGCAGTCGGGGCAGCGAGTGTCCATGGGTGCAGGGTTTGCGATATATTGCGCACCAGCCATTCGCGACCACCGAGGTTTGCCGTGACCCCTGGGACGAGGACGTGTCCGTTTTGTAGCCAGCAGATCTCGGCGACCGCGCTGCATTGCAGCGTGTGCGGTCGCGCCATGCCGCCGGGTGAGGCCCCGGCTGCGGCTGCGCCCGCGCAGAACAAGAAGACGGTGATGGGGTATGCCCCCAACATCGCGGAGCTGCAGGCCGCCGCTGCCAAGGCGCGCGCGGGTGCGCCGCCTGCGCCGCCGGTGTCACCGCCTGCGGCGCGGCCGCCGGCGCCACATCCGCCAGGACCGCCAGGGCCGGGAGCGTCGGGCTTCTCGCCGCCGGCGTCGTTCGCGCCGCCGCCGGCATTTGCACCGCCGCCGCCCGCGAGCGCGTATGGCGCGCCGCCGGCGCCGCCAGGGCCGCCGCCAGGGCCGCCACCGCCGTCGTTTGCACCGCCAGGGCCGCCGCAGTCGTATGGACCGCCGCCGGGGCCGCCGCCGCAGTCGTATGGACCGCCGCCGGGCGCGCCGCCGGGGCCGCCGCCGCCGCAGTCGTACGGGCCGCCGCCGGGACCGCCATCACCGTACGGCCCGCCGCCGGGGGCGCCGCCGCCCCCGCCAGGACCGCCGCCAGGGTTCGCGCCGCCGCCCCCACCGGGACCTCCACCCGGCTTCGCGCCGCCGCCTCCCGGACCGCCGGGTTACGCGCCGCCAGCGCCCGGGTTCGGCGCGCCCGCGGCAGCGCCGTCAGGCCCAGGCGCGCTGAGCGGCGAGCTGTTCGGGTTCCAGCTGTCACGCCTCAACGACGGTGAGCTGCTCAAGAAGATCTGCCTGTTCGCGGGCGCCGCCATCGTGGTGCTGTGGTTCATCCCCTGGGGTGGTGTGCCGGGGTTCTCGGTGTGGTCGTGGACCGCGTTCGGGGGCGAGCGTCAGAGCATGGCCATGGAGGCCTTCGGCCTCAGCGGCATCGCGATGATCTTGCAGCTGCTCATCGGCCTCGGGCTGGTCGCGCTGGCGGTGGTGCCCAACTTGAAGCCAGATCTGCGGCTGAAGGTCGCAGGTGGGCTGGCGTTCCTGGGCGTCACGGTCAGCCCGCTGGTGCACTTCACGCCGTTCGAGATGCCGCTGGCCTCGGCGGGTACGGCGCTGATCGCGGTCGGCCTGTTCATGCGCATCTCGCAGTCTCCGCAGGCGCGCATCGTGATCGGGGTCGGCGTGGGGAGCTTGCTCATCGGCCACCTCATCCCGACCGGGTCGACCGGCGACATCTTCCCGCTGTCGTACTACTTCAAGGCGTTCGACGCCGGTGGCCTCGTCATCATCTGCAGCTTGCTCACGTTCGTGATGTTCCTGGCGCTGCTCAGCGCGGGCGTCGCGCTGGCGCCGGCGGGCACGGTGCCGCAGCTGGAGGGGCTGCAGAAGCCGCTGGCCGCGGTGGCGCTGGTCGCGCTGCCCTTCAACGGCCTGCTGCTCGGCATCCTGTTCACCAAGTTCTTCGGCGGGAAGAACTTCCTGAGCGTGCTGCACATGGTGGGAATGGGCGCCGGACTGATGCTGTTGTGTGTGATGACCTTGCCGGCGTTGCTCCCAGGGGTACTCGGCCTGTTCTCGAGTGGTCAGGCACAGGCGCCGGCCGGGTATCCGCCGCCGCAGGGCTATGGACCGCCGCCACAGGGCTATGCACCGCCGCCGCAGGGCTTTGCGCCGCCGCCGCCACAGGGCTATGCGCCGCCGCCTCCACAGGGCTATGCGCCGCCGCCTCCGCAGGGCTATGCGCCGCCGCCTCCACAGGGTTATGCGCCGCCGCCTCCGCAGCAGGGCTATGCGCCGCCGCCCCCCGGGTACGATCCACAGGTCGCCGAGCTCGACGCCGCCTTGGCGCGCGGTGCCATCTCGCGCGAAGAGTACAACCACCGTCGCCAGCAGCTGGGGCGATGAACCCTCGAACAATGAAGACCGATCCTCGGGTTCGGCCGTCATTGCTCGCGTATCCTTGAGAAGCCATGGCCGAGCGCCCGGACAGCAAGCCGTGTAGCGCCTGCGGCGAGCCGATCCTCAGGCTCGCCAGCCGCTGCAAGCACTGTGGCGCGCGCGTGCGCGACGCGGACGCGCCGGGCAGCGCGCTGCAGGCCGCCGCGGGGCTGTCGGGCCGGGTCGTCGCCGGGGCCGCGGAGGCCGGGTCGGCGCCGGTCGCGCCAGGGTCGCCGGCCGCGTCGGCGCCCGTGCCGCGTGATGCGTCGGCGCCGGTCGGGCGCGAGGCGTCCGCGCCGGTGTCCACCGGGGCCGATCGCTGGGCGCCACCCGGGGCGTACATTCCGCCGAGCGAAGCGCCGCGCGCCGCGCCGGTGACGCTGGGCGCCGACACGGTGTCGTCACCGCCGCCGACGTTCTCAGGGGCGCCGCCGCCGTTCTCGTCGTCGCTGTCGTCGGCTGCTGCGTCGCCGCACACCTCGGCCTCGCCACCCGCCGCTGCGGCATCGGCGCCTGCGCCCGCGGCGGCACCCAGTCCCGCCGCGACGACGCCGCTCACCTTCGGCGCCAGCACGCAGCTGGCGCCCGGTGGTCCACCGCCGCCCGCGCAGGAGCCCCGCGCACCGATCGCCTTCTCCTTCACCCGCCCGGGCGCCGCCGAGCCCACGCCCGAGGCCCCGACCACGGAAGGCAGCGGTCTCGACGAGCTCGATCACCGGCGCCGCCGCCTGTTCTCGCCACCGGCGTCCTCGGCCGCGCCCTCGCTGCCGCCGGCGCCACGCGGCGGGCGCCCGCGCGCCCTCGACGAGGAGGCCCCCACCGGCCTGGTGCTCAACCCCGAGGCGGCACCGCCGCCCGGCGAACCCGAGCCCGAGCCCGCCGGCCGCGGCGCCTACTTCGAGCCCCGCGTCGCTCCGCTGGCGCCGCGCGCACCGGCGCCGGCGACCCCACCGCCACCCGCGTCCGACGTCGCGCGCCCGGAGGCCGCTGCCGCACCGCCGCCGCCAGCCGGCGCGGGGGCGGGCGCGAGCGCCGCAGCCAGCCCCGCCGAGCTCGAGCCCGACGCCCCCGAGCTGGCGCCCGGCCTGCTGGGCTGGACCGCCGCCAGCGCCGCCGACGATCACATCCCGCGCGTGGTCAGCATCGCGACCGGTCTCATCGGGCTGATGCTGTTTCTGACCCCCTGGGCCTACGGCCCCGAAGAGGGCGTCGTGATGCCGATGGCCCTGTTCTCGGAGGGGCTGTCGGGGCAGGTGCTGCTGCCGCTGGTGGCGTCGCTGGCGCTGCTGGTGTCGGGCTTCCTGCCCACGCTGACGGCCGCTGGTCGCGGCGTGCTGCTGCTGGTCGCGGGCCTGGCGGGCACCCTGTCGCTGTCCCTGGCGGCGCCCGAGTTCTTCCCCGGTGACATCGAGCTGTCGGCCCCGGTCGCGCTCGGCGTGTGCTGCCTGCTGGCGGCCACGGTGGCGCGCGCGACGCGCTCGAACAGCGCGGTGGCGCGCACGCTGGCGGTCATCGGCATCATCTTCATCGGCTTCGCCTACCTCTTGCCGCGCGAGATCGCGGGCAAGCGCGGGCAGCCGCTGGAGCTCATCGCCAACGGCATGACCGGCGGCACCGCGCGCACGCTGGCGCACGCCTGGGCGCTGCTGCCGGCGCTGCTGGCGGTCTCGGTCGGCGTGGTCTTCCGCGGCCCCGAGCGCGAGCGCGACAGCGCGGGGCGGATCGCGGCCTGGCTGGCCGTGGTGCTGGCGACCTATGTGCCGCTGGCCTTCGTGTTCGGCGGCGCTGCGGTGGTCGGCGGCGACCGCGCCATGGCGACGCTGGCCTGGAAGATGGGCTTGCTCGGGTTGTGCTACTCGGTGTGGATCGCGGTCGGCGCCATGCCGGTGCTGGACAGCTGGTGGCGCAGCAGCAACGAGCAGCGCAAGCGCGCCGCCGTCGCGCGCGCGGCCGCGCTGGCGCAGCAGGCCACGATGGCCGCCCAGGGACCGCCGCCGCCTCCGCTGGGCTACCAGGGCGCCCCGTACCAGCCGCACTATCCGGCACCGGGGGCGCCATTCTCACCGCAGCCGGTGCAGTATCCCCCCCCGCCTGCGTACCAGCAGCACGCACCCGGTCCGCCGCCCCCGGCCGCGCCGCCGCCTCCCGCGGCGTCCGACGTCGCCAGCCGCCTGCAGGTGCTGACCGAGCTGCGCGACCGCGGTCTCATCACGGCGGCCGAGTACGAGGACCGCCGCCGGACCATCCTCGAGAGGATCTGATCACCAGGGGGACGTTCCCGTCCCCCCTCGCTGGGCAGAGCCCAGCGAGCCTCCCCCCACCGCGCGTTTCTCGCGCGGGTCCGGAGCAGGGGTCGCCTGGGGTTGCCTAGGCCAGGTCGAACAGCAGCAGCTCGGCGTCCTTCGCGCCCTCGAGGTCGAGGGTGCCCGCCGCGCTGAAGGCGGCCGCGTCGCCGGTGCCGAGCTGCTCGCCGTTGACCTTCACGCTGCCGCGCGCGACGTGCAGCCAGCCATGGCGACCTGGTGCCAGCGTGTAGCTGGTGCGCTCGCCGGGGGCCAGGAGCCCGGCCAGCAGGACGACGTCCTGGTGCACGGTGACCGCGCCGTCGCGGCCGTCGCGAGCGGCGACCACGCGCAGCTTGCCCTGGCGCTCGGCGGCCGGGAACGAGCGCTGCTCGTAGCTCGGCTTCAGGCCGCGGCGCTCGGGCAGCAGCCAGATCTGGAGGAAGTGCACCGGCTCGGTCGGCGACGCGTTGTGCTCGCTGTGGCGCACGCCGGTGCCCGCGCTCATGCGCTGGACGTCGCCGGGACGGATGATCGACCCGGTGCCCATGCTGTCCTTGTGCTCGAGCGCGCCCTCGAGCACGTACGAGATGATCTCCATGTCGCTGTGCGGATGGGTGCCGAAGCCGCGCCCGGGGGCGACCCGGTCATCATTGATGACGCGCAGGGCACGGAACCCCATGTGCGCGGCGTCGTAGTAGTCGGCGAAAGAGAAGGTGTGGAAGCTGTTCAGCCAGCCATGATCGGCGTGGCCACGCTCGCTGGCGCGACGGATCTGCACGACTTGCCTCCAGTCTCGGTCAGTGACGAGGTCTGCGTTCACCGAAGATGGCGGTGCCCACGCGCACCAGCGTGGCGCCCTCGGCGATTGCTGCTTCCAGGTCGACGCTCATGCCCATGGAAAGGTGACCGAGGTCGATGCCCGCGCGCGGGGTCCGGGATAGCTCGTCACGCAGGCGTGCAAGGGCGCGAAAGTGCGGGCGACTGGCCTCGGGATCGGTCGCCGCGGGCGGGATGCACATGAGGCCGCCGACGCGCAGCAGCGGGCGACCGGCCAGGGCCTCGAGCAGGGCCGGCAACGCCGCGGGTGCCACCCCCGACTTCTGCGCCTCGCCGCCCATGTTGACCTCGACCAAGGTGTCGACGCGGGTGACCCCGGCGGCGGCGGCGCGGCGCTCCAGCTCGTCGGCCAGCGCGGTGCCATCGAGGGTGTGGATGCAGGCGCGTCCGACCACCAGCTTGGCCTTGTTGCGCTGCAGGTTGCCGATGAAGTGCCAGCTGATGTCGGCGAGGTCGCCGAGCTCGGTCAGCTTGCCGGCCAGCTCCTGGGCGTAGTTCTCGCCGAAATCGCGCTGGCCGGCGGCGTGGGCGGCGCGGATGGCGGCGCCCGGCATGGTCTTGCTGACCGCGATCAGACGCACCGCATCGGGGGCGCGTCCGGCCGCGCGGGCGGCGCGGGCGATGCGCTCGCGCACGGCGTCGAGGCCGCGCGCGACGTGCTCGAAGCTGTCAGGCGGGCTGGCCATGACGGAAGTCTGCCACCGGTGCGCCATCGGCGACGTGCAACGCCAGGTCCTCCAGCACCTCGGCGAGCGGCAGCCCGACCACGCTGGTGTACGAGCCGCGCACCGCGCGCACCAGGCCGCTGGCGATGCCCTGGATGGCATAGCCGCCGGCCTTGCCCTGCCACTCGTTGCTGGCGACATAGGCCGAGATCTCGCGGATCGTCAGCGGGCGAAACTCGACCTCGGAGCGCACGATCCGCTCGCGCACCGGATGTCCGCCCGGCGCCACCAGGCAGGTCGCGGTCAGCACCAGGTGGGTGCGACCGGCCAGACGTCCCAGCATGACGGCGGCATCGACCCCATCGAGCGGCTTGCCGAGCAGGTCGCCATCCACGATGACCACGGTGTCGGCGCCCAGGATCCAGCGCGCGGGGTGCGAGGTCTGCGCGATGCGCAGCGCCTTCTCGCGGGCCAGGCGCGAGGCGTAGTCGCCGCCGGGCTCGCCGCGCTCGGACTCGTCGATCTCGGCGGGCACCACCTCGACGGGGACGCCGACGCGCGCCAGCAGCTCGCGGCGGCGCGGGGAGGCGGAGGCCAGGACCAGTGTGGGGCCCGCGCTCATGGTTGTCCGGTTGTCCGGTGTGCGTCCGGTGGGCCGGACGGCCGGACATCGGCGCAGGCGAGGCAGCTCGGCGAGATCATGGCGCCGAGGTGTCCGGCCCGGCGACTGCAGTGCTGGCGGAGCATGAGGCACATGTCTACAGAGGTCCCGTCAGGGAGGCAAGGTCTGCGCGCGCTGGCGCTGCTGCTTGCGGGTGTGGCGTCAGGGTGGCTTGCGGCGTGCGAGGTGCGCGAGGTCGAAGACGTCGTGCGCGGGCGCGGCGATGGCGGGGCGGCCGATGCCGCCGTTGCGGTCGATGCCCGGGGCGGCGCGCCAGCCACGACGGCGCGCCTGGTGTGGCCCGCGCCGGGCACCAGCGGGGTGCCGCCGAACCTGGACCGGGTGCTCATCGAGCCGGGCGGCGGCGGGGCAGGGGATGGCGGCGGCGGGGCCTGCGCTGGCGGTGGCGCGGCTGGCGCTGGTGTCGCTGGCGACGCCGTGCTGTTCGGACCCGACGGGCCCATCGTCACCCGCGCGGTCGAGGTCCCGGGGCGCTGCGGGGCGGCACCCACGTGTGTCGCGCTGCTGCTGTCGCATGCGCTGCCCGCCCAGGCCGTGATCAACCTGGGCAGCCAGAGCTTCACCACCGCGGCAGGCGTCGACACCGCCAGGCCCAGCCTGGGCGCGCTCCGGCTGCATGTCGCCGACGGCTGCGTGGTGGCCGAGCTGGGCAGCGACGAGCCGGTGCTGGCGGAGGCGCACCTGGTCGGCAGCAGCGGCCTGCCGACCTATGCCCAGCCGGGTGCGCGGCGACTGCTGCTCGGCTTGCCGCTGCCGGCGGGCGCGACGTCCCGGGCGCTGACGGTGGAGGTCGCGGCGCGCGATCTGGCCGGCAACGAGGCCCGCCTGGCCGCGGTGCTCGACCCGACACCCGCGCTGCCGCGCCTGGCCTTGACCGAGGTGCTGGCCAACCCGGCCGGCGCCGAGCCGACCCAGGAGTGGGTCGAGCTGGCCAACCTGGGCGGCAGCGCCCTCGAGCTGGAGGGCTTCGTGCTGGCCACCGCCGCCAGCGTGGACGTGCTGCCCGCGGCGACGCTGCCCCCCGGGGCGCGCGCACTGGTGGTGCCTGCCGGCTTTCGCGAGGGGGTCGGGCCGGATCCGCCCCCCGATGCGCGGGCGCGCCTGCTGCGCATCGCCGACACCGCGCTGGGCAAGAGCGGCCTCGGCAACGCCGGTGAGGCGCTCGAGCTGCGTGCGCCCGACGGCCGCGTGGTGTCGACCTTCGGGGCCTGGCTCGACACCTCGGCAGCGGCGTGGAACGGCCGCTCGGTGGAGCGTGTGCAGATCACCGGCTGTGACGTGCCGCTCAACGTGGCCGGCAACCGCGACAACCGGTCGACGCCTGGCGGCGAGAACTCGGTCGAGCCCTGACGTGGTGGCGCCGCTACGGGAAGGTGCAGAAGCTGGCGCTGCCCAGCGCGACACAGTCGCCGCCGCTGCCGCACTCGGTGTCGTTCATGCAGCGCCGCGGCGAGCACACCTGGGTCGGCGCCGGCATGCCGCCATCAGGCAGCTGCAGCAGGCCGAGGTCGCCCTCGGGCGCGGGCAGGCTGCACGCCAGCAGCGGATCGCCGGTGCAGGGCCGGTCCAGCGAGCAGTTCGCGATGCACAGGCCGATGGCGGGTGCCCGGCTGAGCGCGAAGCACGAGGCGTAGCTGGGGCAGTCGCCGTCGTCGCTGCACAGCCCCGAGCACATGCCGCGCGCGCCCAGGGCGGCGCACTGTCCACCCAGGCAGGCTCCCGGATCGAGGGCCCCCGACGGGGTCGCACACGAGGCGCCGACGTCGCGCGGGAAGGCGGCGAAGCAGGCGCGGCGCCAGGCCGGCTCGCTGGCGGGGGCGCCCGCGCGCGGCAGCTCGCGGCAGGTCAGCGCGCCCGGGCAGCTGTCACCGGGGCCGCAGCGCGGGACACACCAGCGCTGCTGCCACTGCGCGGGCGTGCCGCGCGCGCCGGTGCTCAGGTCGGCACACATGCCGCCGTCGCACACGGCATCGTCACTGCAGGTGCGCGTGCACACGCCTCCGCGCAGCGCCAGCGGGCAGGCGGCGTCTCCTGCGCACGCGCAGCGCAGGCCGGCCTTGCACTGGGCGTCCTCGGCGCAGCCCTCGCCGAGCGCGGCCGGGCCGACCGCGACCAGCCCGGGCTTGGTCACCGAGTCGGTGCCGCCGGCGCCGCCGACCACCAGGCCGACGGTGTAGACCCCGGGATAGCGATAGGTGTGCGCCGGCATGCGCGCCGAGCTCGACGGTGTGGCATCGCCGAAGCTCCACACGAAGGTCGAGGCCTGGCCCTCGTCCAGCGACACGAAGGCCAGCGTGGCGGGTGCCGTCACCAGGCACTGCCCGGCCACCCCGCCGTCGGCCATCGAGATGCCCTGACAGCCGCTGACCGCGAAGTCGGCGCGTGGCGCGCGGGTACCGCCATCGATGATGACCTCGGCGTCGCTGCGTGCGGCGTCGGGGATGCTGCTGTCGATGACGTCGTCGTCATCGCCGCACCCGCTCGCCAGCAGCACCAGCGCGCCCAGCGCGGCCGGCGCCAGCAAGCAGCGCTGCATGAGGCGACTCGTCACCGCCCGAGTATACCTGCCGTGTGGCACCGCCGGACGTGCGCGGCGCTACTTGCGCGCCAGCCACACCGGATTGGTGATGGCCATCGGGGTCGGGGTGTCGGGGCCAGTGCCGGCGACCGGGCTGAGCGGGCGGCTGCCGCGGGCCACGAACACGATGAAGCTGGGCTTTGCGCCGGCCACCAGCTTGACCTCGGTCTCGAGGCGCAGCACCGCGGTGCCGGCGGGGACGGCGGTGGTGGCGATCATCTTGCCGTCGCGCCAGGTCTCCAGGGCGGTCACGTCGACCCAGGGGGCGGCCAGCACCTCGACCTTGAAGCTGGCCTTCTTGCCGGTGACGGTGCTGCCCAGCACCGGGGCGCCGGCGCGGGTGACGCGGATGAAGGGGCCATTGGTGACCACGACGTCGCGCCCCTCACGCAGCGAGCGCACCACCTCGGGGGCGGTGACGGCCTGCGGGTCGTCGCGCTCGACGCGGATGAAGTTGCGTGGATAGCCGACCTCCTGGCCAAAGATGGTGTGGCTGTCGCTGTTGCCGGTGGCGGTCACGCGACGACCGCGGCCGAGCAGCATGAACCAGTCGGGCAAGGTGCGCGTGGTGTCGGAGGCGCGCTTGCCGTTCATGACCTCGATGGCGTCGAAGTCGTCGATCATGGCGGCGGGCAGGTCGGGCTGCGCGGGGTCGAGCTTGAGGATGTCGAAGTAGCCGACGTCGCCGGCGCGCGGGTGGTTGATCTGGACCACGCGATCGCCGCCGCCACCGTAGGCGCGCAGGTCGCGCACGATGTCGCGCGGGTCGCGGTTCTCGGCGGGTGGTGCGCCGCCCCGAGGCAGGGTCGGGTCGGGCGCCATCGGGAAGGCGTTGAAGTGGCCCGACGAGTGCGTGGTGGCCTCGTCACCGGGGATCCAGGCCAGGCGTGGGCCGGCGCCCAGGCGGGCGATCACGGGGGCGTAGTCGGTGATGGCGTTGTGGTCCGAGCCGACCATCAGCTCGACGCCTTCGGCCAGATCCGACAGCACGCGGTCGTCGAGGTTGACGGCCGAGTCGCTGGACGGTTGCGCGTGCTGGTGCAGATCGGCCGAGATGTACCCGGTGGTGTCGACCACCCGGGTCAGCGCCCCGGTGAAGCTGGCCTCGCCGCCGGCGTCGACCTGCAGCTCGGCGCGCACCAGGTCGTACTCGATGCCGCGCGAGGCGGTCAGCGCATAGCGCCCCGGCGGCAGCGCCAGGGTGCCGGCGCCGGTGGCCGACAGCACCACGGTGCGCGCGCCGGCGGCGCGGTAGATCGGGCCCAGATCGGGATCCGGCGTGGGCGCGATCCCGGCGATGCTGAGCTTGCAGGGCGTGGGCGCGCCGGCCTCGGTGATGGCGTAGCGCACGGTGCCGGGCTGCGGCAGGGCGAGCTCGACGGACGCGCTGGCGACGACCATCGCGGACGAGCCGCGGTCAGGCGCGCTGGCGACGAAGTGACCAGCCGCGACCGGGGCCACGAAGGCGCCGGTCGAGTCGGTGAGGACCGTCGAGGTCACGATGCCGGCGTCGTCGGTGACCATGACGCGCGCGCCCGCGACCCCCTTGCCGGTGCCGGTCTCGAGCACCCGCCCGCGCGTGGCGGGCAGCTTCTCGCTGCGCAGGCTGGCCAGCAGCCGCTGCGCCGAGGCCACGTCACCACCGGGGGCGGCGGCCATGAAGCGGCGGTAGGTCACGCCGGTGCCGGGCGCCAGGTCGGGCGTGGCGACCACCACGTCGGACCAGCTGGAGCCGTGCAGGCCACCCAGGGCGCCGCGCTCGGCGGCGCTGTAGCCGTACACCGTGGTGTCGGAGATCCCCGCGACCCAGGGCAGGGTGGTGGTGCCCTTGAAGACGAAGCCGATGCCGGGCAGGAAGTGCTGCGACATGCCCCACTGCAGGACGTCGCCCAGCTCGAAGGCCGGCTGCGCCGCGGTGGCGGTCACCGTGGTGCGCAGCTCCAGGGCGCGCGCGCCGGGCGCCAGGCGGTACTCGGTGACGACGTCGACCAGGTTGCGATCGTCGCGGCCGCGCACGCGGATCAGCGCGGTGGCGCCGTCCATGCCGGGCGCGATCTCGGTGTACACGGCCTGGTGCGGGAACTCGGCGTCGAACCAGGTGAAGACCTGGCCGAGCTGGTCGATGCCGCCACGCGGGGCCAGATCGATGAGGTTGCCGCCCGACAGCGCGAAGCCCTCGCCGCGCCCGAGGTCGCTGACCACCGCGGTCAGGTGCTCGTTCTCGAGCAGGTAGTCGCCGACGATCCCGCTGGCGGCGGGGCCGGGTGGCAGCGTGGCCGGATCGGTCACGCGCAGCGAGCGCGCGGTGCCGGGGGTCGGCGTCGGCGACGCGCTGGGCGTCGGCGATGCCGTCGGGGTCGGGGTCGGGCGCGAGGGCTTGCCCGCGGGCTTGCCGCACGCGACCAGCAGCGTGAGGAGGCCCAGCGGGAGGGTCTTGGCGATGAGGTTCAGCACGGCTGGCGCAATATAGCCGCGTTGAAGGGATTCCGCCCCCATGGTAGGCAGACCGCATGTCCGGCCATAACAAGTGGAGCACCATCAAGCACAAGAAGGCCGCGACGGACGCCAAGCGGTCGAAGGTCTGGACCAAGATCATCCGCGAGCTCACCGTGGCCGCGCGCATGGGTGGCGGCGATCCGCACAACAACCCGCGCCTGCGCACCGCCATCGACAAGGGTCGCGCCGCCAACATGCCCAACGACACCGTCGATCGCGCCATCAAGAAGGGCACCGGCGAGGGCGGCGACGTGCACTATGACGAGCTGGTCTACGAGGTCTACGGCCCCGGCGGCGCGGCGCTACTGGTCGAGGTCATGACCGACAACAAGAACCGCTGCGCCAGCGAGATCCGGAACCTCCTCGAGCGCAACCACGGCAAGCTGGCGGCGGCCGGGGCGGTGGCCTACCTGTTCAAGAAGCGCGGCACCATCCTCATCGAGCGCGCCGCCGCGGACGAGGACAAGCTGATGGAGCTGGCGCTGGAGGCCGGCGCCGAGGACGTCAAGGTCTCGGACGAGGGCTACGAGGTGGTCACCGACGCCGCCAGCTACACCGCGGTCAAGGACGCCATCACCAAGGCGGGCATCGCGGTGGTGGGCGGCGAGGTCGGGCTGCAGGCCGAGACCAGCATCAAGCTCGAGGGCAAGGACGCCGCCGCGATGGCCAAGCTGGTCTCGCTGCTGGAGGACCAGGACGACGTGCAGAACGTGTCGTCGAACGCCGAGCTGGACGAGGCGGCGCTGGCAGGCTGAAGCGGCGGGTTTTCGGCCCTGGTGCGCGGGGCGAATCGCAAAAACGTGACATCTGTACAGTACCTGCGGTAGCGTCGGGGCGTGCGCATCCTCGGTATCGACCCCGGCAGCCGCATCACTGGCTATGCGGTGGTCGAGCTGCGCGGAGTGGCGCTCGGGTATGTCGAGTGTGGCGTGCTGGAGCTGGACGCCGACGCGCCGGTGGCGACGCGGCTGTGCGAGATCCGCGAGCAGCTCGACCTCATCATCCGCGAGCTGCGCCCCGGCGTGGTCGCCATCGAAGACGTCTTCATCCGCGAAAATCCGCGCGCTGCGCTGAAGCTGGGCCAGGCGCGCGGGGTCGCGCTGGCGTGTGCCGGGGCGGCGGGGCTGGAGGTGCACGAGTATCCGCCCGCGACGGTGAAGCAGGCCGTGGTCGGGCGCGGCAACGCCACCAAGGAGCAGGTGCAGTACATGGTGCGCGCGCTGCTCGGGCTGCGCGGGGTGCCGCGGGTCGACGCCGCGGACGCGCTGGCCATCGCGATCACGCACGCGCACGCCAGCCAGGCGCGGGCGGCGCGTGAACGGCTGCAGGTGCTGGCACAGGGGCAGCCGGTCCGGACGCCGATCGAGCAGGTGGGTTCGCGCGCGGCGAGCACGAGGCCGAGCACGAGCACGAGCACGAGGCCGAGCACGAGCTCGAGCACGAGCACGAGCTCGAGCACGAGCACGAGGCCGAGCACGAGCACGAGCACGAGCACCAGGGCTGCGGCCAGGGTGCGGGCGAGGACGACCGCGCGCCTCGGGAGGCGGCCGTGATCGCCCGCCTCGCCGGCACGCTGCTGGAGCGCGGGGCAGGGCGGGTCATCGTCGACTGTGCCGGCGTCGGCTATGACGTCGCGGTGTCGACGCCCACGCTGGCCACGCTGCCCGAGCCGCCGGCCGCGGTGACGCTGCGCGTGTTCACCCATGTCGGCGAGGGGATCTTCTCGCTCTACGGCTTTGCCACCGCGCTCGAGCGCGAGCTGTTCGACCTGCTCATCTCGGTCTCCAGCGTGGGGCCGTCGACCGCCATGGGGGTGCTCTCGGGGGCGCCCGCGGTCGAACTCGCGGGCGCCATCGCGCGCGGGGACGTGCCCGCGCTGGTGCGCATCCGCGGTGTCGGGCGCAAGACCGCCGATCGCCTGGTGCTCGAGCTGCGCGACAAGTGCCAGCTCTTGCTGGCCACCCACGGCGCGGGCGGCGTCACCAGCGCCAGCCCGGGC
Organism: Polyangia bacterium; assembly: GCA_044229835.1. Lineage (GTDB taxonomy): Bacteria > Myxococcota_A > Polyangia > Haliangiales > JADYYK01 > JADYYK01. The sequence goes on from JBGASF010000021.1 coordinate 38,346, forward strand.
AGCGCGGCCGCGCCCACCCAGCACACCCTGGCCGGCCCCGACCTCGAGGTCGTCAGCGCGCTGTGCAACCTCGGCTTCCGCGCCGCCGAGGCCGAGGCCGCGGTGGCCGCGCTCGAGCTCGGCCCCGAGGTCCGCCTCGAGGAGCGCCTGCGCGCCGCGCTGCGCATGCTACGCAAGTAAGGACCCGACGATGGCACGCAAGACCCACGACGAAGGCCCTCACCTGACCCCGGGCGCACCCGACGCCGGCCCCGGTCTGCCGGTGCGCGAGGTCGTGCGCACCGAGGCGCGCCCCGGTGACGAGGCCGACGCCGCGCTGCGGCCGCGCTCGTTCGCCGAGTATGTCGGGCAGAAGGCGCTGACCGACAACCTGCAGGTCTTCGTCAAGGCAGCCCTCAAGCGCGGCGAGGCCCTCGACCACATGCTGTTCGCCGGCCCCCCCGGTCTGGGCAAGACCACCATGGCCCACGTCATCGCCACCGAGCTCGGCGTGCGCCTGGTCGTGACCAGCGGCCCCGCCATCGAGCACAAGGGCGTGCTGGCCGGCATCCTGACCGGCCTCGGCGATCGCGACGTCCTGTTCATCGACGAGATCCACCGCCTGTCGCCCGTGATCGAGGAGAACCTCTACCCCGCGATGGAGGACTACAAGCTCGACCTCTTCATCGGCGAGGGCCCGCACGCGCGCGCCGTGACCATGCCGCTGGCGCGCTTCACGCTGCTCGGCGCCACCACGCGCACCGGCCTGCTCACCGCGCCGCTGCACAACCGCTTCGGCTTCGTGGCCCAGCTGGGCTACTACGGCGCCGACGACCTGACCCAGATCGTGCGCCGCTCCGCGCGCCTGCTCGGCGTCGAGATCACCGCGGACGGCGCCTACGAGATCGGCCGCCGCGCCCGCGGCACCCCGCGCATCGCCAACCGCATGCTGCGCCGCGTGCGCGACTTCGCCGAGGTCGGCATGGGCCCCGCCGCCGCGATTGCCGCCGCCGAGCGCAAGGACGGCCGTCCGCCCGTCATCGATCGCGCCATCGCCGACTATGCCCTGGGTCGCCTCGACGTCGACGCCCGCGGCCTCGACGCCACCGACCGCGCCCTGCTGCGCGCCATCATCGATCGCTTCGACGGCGGCCCGGTCGGCATCGAGGCCCTGGCCGCCTCCATCGCCGAGGAGCGCGACACCCTGGAGGACGTGGTCGAGCCGTTCCTGCTGCAGGAGGGCTTCCTGGCGCGCACCCCGCGCGGCCGCGTCGCCACCCGCCTGGCCTACGAGCACCTCGGCATCGCACGCCCGCCCTCGGGGCAGGGCACCTTGTTCTGATGGCCCGGCGCCCGTTCGTCGTGGCCGCCAGCGCCGCCCTCGCGGTCACCCTCGTCAGCTGCAAGAAGTCTCCGCGCAAGCCCGCCGCCTCCAGCGCCTCCACGCGCGCCACCCGCACCACCGTCATCGACGCCGGCCCGCCCAGCCTGCCCGACGCCGCCCCTCCCGACGCCGCGCAGCTCAGCTTCGAGCAGGCCCAGCTGGCCGACGACGTCGCCCTCCAGGTTCGCCAGCTCGCCCCCGGCCGCTTCACGCTACCGAAGAGCCTGCACACCCGCTTCATGAAGGACCACCTGTTTCACGCCGCCGCGCTCGGCCACCTGGAGCCCTTCACCATGCCCAGCGGCAAGGCCTCGCTGATCGTCCACGTGGGCCCCAGCACCATCCTGACCAACCTGGGGCTACGGGAAGGCGACGTCATCTTGAAGGTCAACGGCCGCCTGGTCGATCACGAAAAGCCCCTGCCCGAGGCCATCTTCCTGCGCATCTTGCTCAAGCTCGAGGACGGCGAGGTCGACGTCGATCTCTTCCGCGGGCCGGCCCTCGAGGTGGTGCACCTGTCGCTGAAGCTGCTCGAGAAGAGCTGACTCAGCCCGCGCGCTCGCCCAGCAGCGCCGCGACATCGACCTCGGCGTCATACACGTGCGTCGCCGGCCCGCGCATGCGCACGCCCGACAGGTCCTTGGCCACCGTGATCCACATCGGCCCGCCCGGCAGGCGCAGCGTGATCTCGCGCCCCGCCGGCGTGCGCCCGGTCAGCGCCCCGGCCACCGCGGTCGCACAGGCCCCGGTCCCGCACGCGCTGGTGATGCCGCAGCCGCGCTCGAACACCCACAGCACGATCTCGGTCTCCGACACCACGTGCGCGAACTCGGCGTTGGTCTTCTTCGGGAACGCCGCGTGGCGCTCCAGCGCGGGCCCGTACTGCTCGCACAGCGCGCGCTGCTCGGCGCCGCTCTCGCCGACGAAGCACACCGCGTGCGGGTTGCCCATCGACACCCCGGTGACGCGGAAGCCGCGCCCGGCCACCTCGATGGGCTCGTCCACCACCCTCCCGGCCGGACCCAGCATCGGGATCTCGGCGCGCTCGAGGCGCGGCCGCCCCATCTCGACCGACACCGAGGCCACCTTGCCGTCGGCGCCGGTGGTGATGCTGCACGCCAGCACCCCGGCCAGCGTCTCGACCTGCAGCACCGGCCGGCGCAGCGCCGCGTCGTGGTCATACATGTGCTTGGCGAAGGCGCGGATGCCGTTGCCGCACATCTCGGCCTCGCTGCCGTCGCTGTTCAGGATCTGCATGCGCACGTCCGCGGCCACTCCCGCGCTGGCCGGGCGCGCGATCAGCAGGCCGTCGCCGCCGACCCCGAACTTGCGGTCGCACAGCGCGATGGCCCCCGCCGGCGTGGCCGGCGTCGGCGCCGGATCACCGCCGCGGAAGTCCATCATCAGGAAGTCGTTGCCGAGGCCGTGCACCTTCGCGAAACGCAGCGCCATGGGCGAAATCTACCCTCCGCTCGCGCCCCGCGCCAGCGCCCCGAGCACCGCCTCGCCGACGCGCATGCCGTCGACCGCCGCGCTCACGATGCCCCCGGCATAGCCGGCGCCCTCCGCGCAGGGATACAGCCCGGCGTGTGACGGCGACGCCAGCGTTTCGTCATCGCGCACGACGCGCACCGGCGAGCTGGTCCGCGTCTCGACCCCGACCAGCTGCGCCTCCGCGGTCAGGAAGCCGCGCATCGTGCGCTCGAACCCGGCCACCCCCGCGCGCAGCGCCTTCGCGATCGGCGCCGGCAGCACCGCGCCGAGATCGCCCGCCACCACGCGCGGCCGGTAGCTCGAGCGCAGCAGCGCGCCGCTGGCCCGGCCGGCCACGAAGTCGGTCAGCCGCTGCGCCGGCGCCACGAAGCCACCGCCACCGGCCGTGAACGCCGCCCGCTCCAGCGCACGCTGGAACGCCAGCCCGGCCAGCGGATCGCCCGGATGCGCGCCCCACGGCGCCACGTCGGCCGGCTCCACCGTCACCACCAGCGCGGCGTTCGCATACGGCGAGTCGCGCCGCTTCAGGCTCATGCCATTGGTGGCCAGCATGCCGGGCTCGGTCGACGAATCGACCACCCAGCCGCCCGGGCACATGCAGAAGCTGTACACGCCGCGCGACTCCGCCTGCGTGGTCAGCTGGTAGAACGCCGCCGGCAGCCGCGGGTGCCTGGCCCAGGCGCGCCCGTACTGCAGCTCGTCGATCAACGGCTGCGGATGCTCGACCCGCGCGCCGACCGCGAACGCCTTGGGCGCCAGCGCGACGCCCAGCCGCGCCAGGAGCTCGTACACCGGGCGCGCGCTGTGGCCGGTCGCCAGCACCACCGCGTCACAGGCCAGCTCCTCGGGCGCCGCGCCGCCCAGCCGCACCGCGCGCACGCGCCCGCCGTCCCCGACCACCAGGTCGACCAGCGGCGCCTGCCAGCGATACTCGACTCCGCGGGCCTCCAGATCCGCGCGCAGCCCGAGCAAGATCTTGGGCAGGTGGTTCGACCCCACGTGCGGCCGCGAGTCGATCTCGATCTCGGGATCGGCGCCATACCCGACCAGCGCGGCCAGCACCGCGGCGACGCGCTCGCGATCCTTGCTGCGCGTGTACAGCTTGCCGTCCGAGAACGTCCCCGCGCCGCCCTCGCCGAAGCAGTAGTTGGAGTCGGGTGCAAGCACGCCGCGCCGCACCAGCGCCGCGATGTCATGCCGCCGCGCCTGCACCGGCTTGCCGAGCTCGCACACCAGCACGCGGCCGACCCCGGCACGCACCAACGTGCGCGCCGCGAACGACCCCGCTGGACCGGCACCCACGACCACCACCACACCTCGACGCACCCCCGTCGCCGGATTGGCCGGACCTTCCACGTGCGTCGTGGCTGACGCGCCCACCTCACCGACGTCGAACACCCGCAGGCGCAGCCGGTACACCGGGGCTCGCCCCTTGCGCGCGTCCAGCGAGCGCCGCACCACCAGCGCGCCACCCAGGTCGCCGGCGCGCCGTCCCAGCGCATCCGCGGCCCGGGCACGCACCAGCTCCGGGGTCTCCGCCTCGTCGATGCCGACGACGATCTCGAGCTCGCGCACGCGCGCGCGAGTATAGCGACATCACCCAGAAACGCCCCCACGGCATCATCTGGGCATCCACGAGCCCCCCGTCAGCAGCGTAATCGCCTACGCACCTGCAACCCTGGCGACGCTGTGAGTAACATTCGGGCCCAACAAAAACAGAGTGTTAGAAATTCAACACCCCGGCACCGGCCTTGCTTTACCAACTGCGGACCCAAGGAGCCATCACCCGATGCGCCAAGAGACCGTGCCCCCCGCCGCCCCCACCGCCGAGCCTGCCGCCTTCGCCCCCGTGGGCGCTCCGCCCAAGCAGGCCCGCGACAAGGCGCTGCGCTTGCTCGCCAAGACCTTGTATCGCCAGCTGCGCACCCAGGGCTACGAGGCCCGTGAGATGGTGACCCTCTCCACCGAGCTGCTCTCCCTCGTCACCCTCGAGATCCGCGACCCCGAGATGGAAGAGGAAGAAGAAGAGGAGTAGCTCCTCGCCCCTCCTCCTCCTCCCCCCGCGCCACCTCCCGCTCCACCCACTCCGTCATTCCCCGTCGCCTGTCACCTGTGACCTGTGGCCTGTTTGTCCGCCCTCCGCCTGCCTCCATTTTCCGCCTCTGTTACGCCCACACATTCCCACCCCTGATCGTTGATCTCCCTCCCCCCTTCCGCTACATTTCGCGGCCTTCGGAGGGACTTCATCATGGCAACGAAGATCGGCATCAACGGATTCGGTCGCATCGGTCGCTCGGTCATGCGCGCGTTCGCCCAGGACCCCGCGTTCGAGGTCGTGGTCGTCAATGACCTCACGGACGCCAAGGCGCTGGCGCACCTGCTCAAGTACGACACCGTGCACGGCCGCTTCCCGGGCACCGTCGAGGCCGACGGCGCCACCATGCTCGTCAACGGCAAGAAGACCCTGGTCACCTCCGAGAAGGAGCCGGGCAAGCTGCCCTGGAAGGCCCACGGCGTCGAGCTGGTCATCGAGTCGACCGGCCGCTTCACCGACAAGAAGGGCTGCCAGGGCCACCTCGACGCCGGCGCGCGCAAGGTCATCATCAGCGCCCCCGCCAAGGACCCCGACATCACGCTGGCGTGCGGCATCAACCTCGAGAACTACGACGCCGCCAAGCACCACATCGTGTCCAACGCGTCGTGCACCACCAACTGCCTGGCCCCGGTCGCCAAGGTCCTGCACGAGAGCTTCGGCATCGTGCGCGGCCTGATGACCACGGTGCACTCGTACACCAACGATCAGCGCATCCTCGACCTGCAGCACGAGGACCCGCGCCGCGCCCGCGCCGCCGCCATGAACATGATCCCGACCTCGACCGGCGCCGCCAAGGCGCTGTCGCTGGTGCTGCCGGCGATGGCCGGCAAGCTGGACGGCCAGGCCATCCGCGTGCCGACCATGAACGTGTCGCTGGTCGACCTGACCGCGCAGATCGAGAAGAAGGCCGACAAGAAGGCCATCAACGACGCCTACAAGGCCGCCGCCGCCGGCCCCCTCAAGGGGATCCTGCAGGTGTGCGAGGAGCCGCTGGTGTCGATGGACTTCAACGGTGACAAGCACTCGGCGTCGCTCGACGCGGCCTGCACCATGGTCATCGCCGACAACATGGTGAAGGTGATGGCCTGGTACGACAACGAGAGCGGCTACTCGCAGCGCGTGTACGACCTCTCGAAGTTCATCGTGTCGAAGGGCTGGTAATGGCGGGCTGGGGCAAGATCCGGTCGGTCGCCGACCTGCCGGTCGAGGGTCAGCGCGTCTTCGTGCGCGTCGACTTCAACGTCCCGCTGACGCCGGCGCGCGGCGTGGCCGACGACGGCCGCATCAAGGCCGCGTTGCCGACCATCAAGCACCTCATCGAGCGCGGCGCCCGCGTCGTGCTGGCGTCGCACCTCGGACGCCCCAAGGGCAAGCCGGATCCGGCCTTCTCGATGGAGCCGGTGGCGGCGCGCCTGGCCGATCTGCTCAAGCAGGACGTGCTGCTGACCGACGAGCCGGTCGGCGACGGCGCGCGCAAGGTGGTGTCCGACCTGCGCGCGGGCCAGGTCGCGCTGCTGGAGAACCTGCGCTGGTCGGAGGGCGAGGAGGCCAACGACGAGCAGTTCGCGCGCGGGCTGGCGTCGTATGCGCAGATCTACGTCAACGACGCCTTCGGGACGGCGCACCGCGCCCACGCCTCGACGGTGGGCATGATCAAGTACGTCACCGGTGGTCGCGGCGCCGGCTTCCTGATGATCAAGGAGGTCGAGTTCCTGTCGCGCCTGCTGGGCGAGGTCGAGCGGCCGTTCCTGGCCGTGGTCGGCGGCGCCAAGGTGTCGGACAAGATGGCGGTGCTGGAGAACCTGCTCGGGCGGGTCAGCGCCATGCTGATCGGCGGCGCCATGGCCAATACGTTCTTGAAGGCGCAGGGCAAGGCGGTCGGCAAGTCCCGCGTCGAAGAGGACAAGCTGGCGCTGGCGCGGTCGTTCCTGCGCAAGGCCGAGGAGCGCGGCGTCACCGTGCTGCTGCCGCGTGACGTGGTCGTCGCGCCCGCGCTGGATGCGACAGCGGGCCACGTGGTCTCGGTCGACGCCATCCCCGAGGGCGAGATGGCGCTGGACATCGGGCCCGACACCGCGCGCGGCTTCGGCGACGAGATCGCGCGCGCGCGCACGCTGTTCTGGAACGGGCCCATGGGCCTGTTCGAGTCCAGGCCGTTCGCGGCCGGGACCCAGGCGGTGGCGCAGGCGCTGGCGGCCAACACGCGCTGCCTGTCGGTGGTCGGCGGCGGCGACAGCGCGGCCGCGGTCGAGCAGCTCGGGCTGTCCGACAAGATCACGCACATCTCGACCGGTGGCGGCGCCTCGCTGGAGCTCATCGAGGGCAAGGAGCTGCCCGGGGTCAAGGCGCTGGAGGACGACGCGCCGGCGCCGGAGCAGGACGGAGGGGCGACCTGATGGGGAACGCGGCGCGCAAGCCGATCATCGTCGGCAACTGGAAGCTGCAGAAGACCATCGCGCAGGCGCTGGAGCTGGTGACCGAGCTCAAGAACGCGCTGACCCAGGTGCGCGACGTCGAGATCGGCGTGGCCCCGGTGTTCACTGCGATCTCGTCGGTGGCCAAGCGACTGGAGGGCACGCCCATCGCGGTGGCCGGCCAGGACTGCTACTGGGAGGACGCTGGCGCGTTCACCGGCGAGGTCTCGGCGCCGATGCTCAAGGACGCCGGCGCCAGCCACGTCATCATCGGCCACTCGGAGCGGCGCCACCTCTTCGGCGAGCTCGACGCCGCGGTCAACCTGAAGCTGAAGGCGGCGCTGCGCACGGGCCTCACGCCCATCGTGTGCGTGGGCGAGACCGAGAAGGAGCGCGACGCCGGCGAGACCATGGGTCGCGTGGGCGCGCAGCTCGACGGCGCCCTGGCGGGGATCGAGGCCGACGCCGCGGGCAAGATCGTCATCGCCTACGAGCCGGTGTGGGCCATCGGCACCGGGCGCACCGCCACCAACGCCCAGGCCCAGGAGGTCCACGCCTTCATCCGCGGCCGCCTGCGCGAGCGGGTCGGCGCGGTGGCCGAGACCATGCGCATCCAGTATGGCGGCAGCGTCAAGCCGGACAACGTCGCGGGACTCATGATGGAACCGGATATCGACGGCGCACTGGTCGGGGGGGCGTCGCTGACTGCCGACTCCTTCATCAAGATCGTGCGTTTCAAGCGAACCTGAGGTAAAGAAGCGACTTCCCATGAGCACCCTGATCTCAGCTCTGCATATCTTCGTGTGCGTCGTCCTCGTCATCACCGTCCTGCTGCAGGCCGGCAAGGGTGGCGGCATGGGCGGCGCATTTGGTGGCGGCGGGTCCGGCACGGTGTTCGGCGGCTCGGGCGCCGGCAACTTCCTGACCCGCTTCACCGCCATCAGCGCGGTGGTCTTCATGATCACGTCGCTGGTGCTGGCCTACATCGCCAGCGGCACCGGCTCCAAGCGGCTGCAGGAGGAGGAGCGTCGCCAGGCCTCCAGCAAGGCCGCGCGTGGCAAGGCCAACGAGGCCATCGAGGCCGCCGCCAAGAAGAAGCTGCAGGGCCTGAGCGCGAGCGGCGATGCCGGTACCGCGGCGTCGCCGTCGGCGTCGCCCAGCGATTCGCCGTCGGCGTCGCCCAGCGGCTCGCCCGCCGCGTCGCCCAGCGGCTCGCCGGCCGCGTCACCCAGCGGCTCGCCGGCCGCGTCGCCTGCCACCTCGCCCGCGGCGTCGCCGAGCGGCTCGCCGGCCGCGTCGCCCGTGCCCCCGGTGGGCGCCGTGACCCCGTCGACCAAGCCCGCCGCGGTGCCCGCCAAGCCGGCCGCCGCCGCCACCAAGCCGGCCGCCGCGCCGGTCAAGCCGGCCGCGCCGGTCGCTGTCCCGGTCAAGCCCGCGGCGCCCGCTGGCGACGCCACCAAGCCGGCCACCCCGTGATCCTTCGCGCCCGCCTCGTCGCGGGCGCCCAGCGAGCCTGACCTACCCGATGGCGCTCTCCCGGCCTTCGCTGCAGCAGACCAGCCCCAACCGGGTGCTGGTGGTGGACGATCAGGAGGTCGTGTGCGAGGTGCTCTCGGCGCTGCTGCGTCGCGAGGGCTTCCTGGTCGAGGCCGTGCACGACGGCGCCGCCGCGCTGGCGCGGCTCGACGCCATGAACGCCGCCCAGACACCCTTCGACGTCGCCGTGGTCGACAAGAACCTGCCCGGCATGAGCGGCCTGCGTGTGCTCGAGGCCGGCAAGCGCCGCCACCCGCTGATCGAGTTCGTCATGATCACCGGCTACGCCTCGTTCGAGTCGGCCGTCGAGGCGCTGTCGCTGGGCGCCTACGACTACCTGGTCAAGCCCTTCATCGACATCAAGGAGGTCGCGGCGAAGTTGCACCGCGCCGCCGAGAAGGCCACGCTGGCGCGCCGCTCCGAGGCGCTGGCCCGCGATCTCAAGGCCAAGAACGCCGAGCTCGAGGTCGCCATCGCCGAGCTCAAGCGCACCCGCGCGCAGGCCATCCGCGCCGCGCGGCTGTCGGCGCTGGTCGACGCGGCGTCGCGCATCGGCCACGAGCTCAAGCACCCGGTGCAGTCGCTGCGCGCCCGGCTCGACGCCGCCTCCAGCAGCGGCGGCCTGGGCCCGCACCTGGCCGCCGGCCTGGGTGGCGATCTCGATCGCCTCGAGCTGGCCGTGGGGGAGTTCCTCGACTTCGCGCGCCCGCGCCGCCCCGAGCCGACGCCGCACGATCTGGCCGCGCTGGCGACCGCGATCTGTCGCGAGCTCGAGCCCATGCTGACCGCGCGCGGCGTCACCCTGACCCTGGCGCTGGAGCCCATCGAGCGCGTCAGCATCGATCCGCGCCAGCTCGGTCAGGTGGTGCGCAACCTGGTCATCAACGCCAGCGAGGCGCTGTCGCCGGGCGGCGAGATCACGGTGCGCACCCGCATGGTCGAGCAGCGCGTGACCCTGGCGGTCGACGACGACGGCCCCGGCCTCAGCGCCAGCGCCGACGACCTGTTCACGCCCTTCTTCACCAGCAAGCCCACCGGCACCGGCCTCGGCCTGGCCATCTGCAAGAAGATCATCGAGGAGCACCGCGGCCAGATCGCGCTCGAGAACCGCGTCCCCCGCGGCGCCCGCGCCCTGATCGAGCGGCCGCCCGCCGGCACGGTCTGAGTGGCAGCACGATCCGGCGCGGCCCGCGGGCCTGGACCGGTGATGTACGGACTGGACCGGTCCAGGGTGAGACCCACCTCGAGGTTCTGATCCCGCGGGGTTGCCCGGGCATCGGGCTTGCACCGTTCCAGGTCATGGCAACCTCGAAACGGAGTTTCGGCGCCAGCACAGTCGCCAAGGTGGTGGTGCTCGTCATGATGGCTGCTGCGCTGCTGGCCCCGTACCAGAGCACCGCTTTCCAGATGGAAGGCGAGCTGCACGAGGTCCGGATCTACCGTGGGGTGGACGGCTTCGGCGGGCTGGTCCACGGCCTGGTGGTGGCGAGCTGCGCCCTGCTGGTGGTGCTGCAACTGGCCGGGCGGGGGCCAGCTCGAGGCCACCTGCGTGCCCTGCTGGTCGCCCTCTGGATCGTCTTCGTGGCCGGCGAGGTCCTGGCGTCGATCGAGATCAGCATCATGCGCCAGCACAGCTTCCAGGGTGGCGCGGCGCTGCTGTGGATCGGCACGGTGGTGCTGACCGCGCTGCTGGTCAGTGACGCTAGCCCAGACGCGTGACCTGGTTGATCCACCAGGGCGCGAAGGTCGCCGGTGCGTCAGGCCAGGCCTGCTCGGCGAGATACTCGAGTTCGCTCTGGTCGTCGCGCGCTGGGTTCTGGGTCACCCGGTCGTGGGCCTGGAAGGCCGCGCGCAGGGCCGCGCCGGCGCGGCCCATCGACCTCATAGGAGCGCTGCGACAGCTGGTCGCGCAGCTCGAGGCGGTGCGCGCGCCGGCCCTCGCGCAGCGCGCGGGCGGCGTCATCGAGCAGCAGGGCAGGGTGGTCGTCGGCCGTCCACGCCGGCAGCACCTGGCGCGCGACCGCGATCGACAGCGCCCCGCGCCGCGTGTAGCCGGGCCAGCGCGCGAGCTCGTCGGCCAGCACGAAGACGCGCTGCCACTCGGTCGCCGGCTCGGGCTGCGCGGCGAGCTCGGCCACCGTGGCGCGCTCGTGCTCGAGGATGACCTCGGGCGCGGCCAGCTCCTCCAGGCGGGCCAGGCGCGCCCGCGCCAGCGCCAGCGGGGTGTACAGCACGGCGTCGCCCGGCACCGCGAGGACCAGCTCGGGCGCGCGCGCCGCCAGCTCGGGTCGCCGGGCCCGCGCGTCGGCCTCGGCCCGGCCCCACAGCAGCACGGGCAGCGGTCCCAGCGCTTGCCACACCGCGCCCAGCGCGGCGTCGGCAGCATCGGCCAGCGCTGCGGTGTCCATCGCCAGACGACCGTGCTCCGCGGCGAAGCGTCGGACCCCTTCCAGCGCCTCGGCCAGCGACGAGCTGCCTGGCTCGGCCGGCGTCAAGCTGCCCTCGCGTGTTCACCGGTCACGGCCAGATCCAGGCTCAGGTCGAAGGCAACGCGAGGCTTCGCCGGCACAGCCTCGACACAAACGGGTCCCGAAGCGCTCCCTGCTTCACCCGCCTAGCCGAAGATCTTCTCGTCGTCCGCGCCGGTGCCGTCGTCGTGATCATCATCGTCACCACTGGCGGCGGCCTGGGCGTCCAGCCCCTCCTGCAGGTAGCGCAGGAACATCTCGAGGTACTGGCGGTTGTCGCGGTTCATGCCGGTGAAGGCGCAGCCGAGCTGGTGCTTGCCATTGCCCATCGGGGTGCACCACACGATGCGCGCGCGCAGCACCAGCGGCTCCGAGAACTCCTTCTCGCTGAAGACCAGCGACAGGGCGACCTCGGGTTCGGTGCCGGCGACCAGCGGAGCGTTGGCCCAGCACGCCATGCCGCCCGAGCTGATGTCGCGGGTACGCGCCGCGACCTTGCCGAAGTCCCCACGGAACTCGGCATCGATCTCGACCGCATAGCGCGGGTGCGCACGCTGGACCTGATCCGCCATCCCCGCCGATCATGGTACCTCGTCTGCCCCCTCGGAGGCGAGATCTGCCTCGGCCGGTGCGGCCGGCCTCAGCCGTTCGATCCCCGTCCCTGTCCCCGTCCCTGCCCCTGCCCCTGCGGGAACGGCCAGCTCTGGCGGCAGCACCCCGGCCAGCGCTGCCAGACGCGCCGCCGCCTCGCGCGCATCCAGCTCGCGCTCGGCGCGCTGCTCCGGCCCCGCGCGCGCGGCCCGGCGCCGTGCCCGCAGCGCCTCGAAGTAGGCGTGGATGACCTCGCCCGCGAGCACCCGCTCGGCCCGCGCCTCGGTCACCGCCGCGCGCGCCGCCGCCAGCTCTTGCGGGTGCGCCAGCAGCCGGTCGAGCCGCCAGGTCGCGCGCACCTCCAGGGCCACGCTGTCCCCGGCCCCCGCCCCCAGCCGCGAGCGCTCGGTCTCGGTCAGCGTGGTCGCCACCGTCTCGTCATAGCGCTGCGCCCGCGCCGCCCCCACGCGCACCTCGGGCAAGAGGGCCGCCAGCCGCGCGCGCTCCGCATAGCCGCGCGCCCGCCCCGGCTCCAGCCCGGCGCGTGCCAGCGCGCCGTCGACCAGCGCCTCCAGCCCTCCCGCGCGCCAGCGCACCGGCTCCCGCGCACGCACACAGCCCAGGCACATCCAGATCACGACCCCGATCGCTCGCATGCCCAGGGGCCATCGCAAGCCGCGCGCCACCACGAGAAACCCACGAAACCACCCACCGGCGCCGCGCCGCGCCCTGTCCGACCGGACATTCTGTCCGACCCACCGGACCGGACCGGACAGCGCACGAGCACGAGCACGAGCACGAGCACGAGCACGAGCACGAGCACGAGCACGAGTCCGAGTCCGAGTCCGAGTCCGAGTCCGAGTCCGAGACGCGACGTCGGCCCTCGCTCTGGCTACTCCACGTCCTCCACCGTCAGCACCTCGAACACCGCCCCGCAGCCCTCCAGCAGCCCCGCATGCTCCGCCCGCGCCGGATCCGCCCGGTACGCCACGAAGCCCTCGGCCGCCTCGAACCGCACCAGGTGCACCTCCTTCCACCCGCCATCACCTGCCACATGGCGCAGGCGTCGCTCCAGCTTGCCGCCATGCCGCCCCAGCAGCTGCAGCACCGCCATCTCGTACGCCGCGAACTTCTCCACTCCTGCGCTCGGCACGCTCGTGATCATCACCAGCAACATGGCGCGCAGCATCCCACCATCCGCCCACCCGCGCGACCCCGACACCCCTCAACCATCCGTCCACGACCATGCGCCCGCGAACTTGACACCCAAGTTCCGATCCTGAACACTTGTTCACGATGGCATCCCACGCAGCGACCCTCCACCGTTTCCCCGAGCCCGTGGCGACGCCAACCGAAGCCGATCTCACCCTCAGCGCCAACGCCGAGACCGTGCTGGCGCGGCGCTACCTCGCGCGCGACGCCGCCGGCAACATCACCGAGCGCCCGTCCGACCTGTTCCATCGCGTCGCCCGCGTGGTCGCCTCCGCCGAGACCGCCCACGGCGGCGACGCCGCCGCCACCGAGCGCGCCTTCTACGACCTGATGGCCCGCCGCGCCTTCCTGCCCAACTCGCCCGCCCTGATGAACGCCGGCCAGCCGCTGGGCCAGCTCGCGGCCTGCTTCGTGGTCCCGGTCGACGACTCGATGCCGGCCATCTTCGACGCCGTCAAGTGGGCCGCCATGATCCAGATGAGCGGCGGCGGCACCGGCTTCGCCTTCTCGCGCCTGCGCCCCGCCGGCGATCACGTCGCCACCACCGGCGGCGCCGCCTCCGGCCCGGTGCCGTTCATGGACATCTTCAACAGCGCCACCGACACCATCGTGCAGGGCGGCCGCCGCCGCGGCGCCAACATGGGCATCCTGCGCGTCGATCACCCCGACATCGTCGAGTTCATCCGCGCCAAGCTCGACCCACGCCGCCTGACCAACTTCAACCTCTCGGTCGCCATCACCGACGACTTCATGCGCGCGGTCGCCGCCGACGCCGACTACGCCCTCATCAACCCGCGCACCGGCCTGGCCACGCGCCAGCTGCACGCGCGCACCGTGTTCCGCCTCATCTCCAACCTGGCCTGGCAGAGCGGCGAACCCGGCGTCGTCTTCATCGACCGCATCAACGCCGCCCACCCCGCCCGCCACATCGGCGCCATCGAGAGCACCAACCCCTGCGTCACTGGTGACACCCGGGTGTGGACCCCCGAAGGCCTCATCCCCATCCGCGAGCTGGTCGGCCAGTCGCCGGTCATCGGAACCCAAGGGGACGCCGGCTTTGCCTTTCAGCGCGCGACCCGGGTCATCTGCACCGGGGTCAAGCCGGTGCTGCGCCTGGTCACCCACGAGGGCTACCAGCTGCGCCTGACCGCCGAGCACCTGGTCAGCACCGAGCGTGGAGACGTGCCCGCCGCCGAGCTGGAGCCTGGCGACCGCATCATCCTCGCCGACGCGCCCGCGACCGCGCCGCAGCGAGACTCGGCCGACGCCCGCCTCGGCGAGCTCATCGGTTGGCTGGTCGGCGACGGCCACTTCACCCAGCACAGCTCCGACACCCCGACCACTGTGCTGAGCTTCTACGGCGCCGACAAGCAGGACGCCGGACCACGGTTGCTCGACGCCGCGCGCTCTCTGATCGACGACGATCGGCTCGGACTGTGCGCTGTCCCGGAGCGCGACCTGGCGACCATCCGCAGCGCCCGCCTGCGCGCCGCCCTGGCCCGTCGCGGTGTCGATCCGCGCGCCAAGACAGAGGTCCCCGAGCTGCTCTTTCGTGCCAGCCCCGATCTGGTCGCTGGCTATCTCCGCGGCCTGTTCAGCGCCGACGGCTCCGTCCAGGGCAGCCACGCCCACGGCGCATCGGTGCGCCTGGCCAGCAACCAGCTCGAGCTCCTGCGCGGCGTCCAGCAGCTGCTGCTGCGCCTGGGCATCACCTCGACGGTGTACCCCGAGCGTCGCGCCGCCCGTACGGCGCGCATGCCTGACGGTCGCGGCGATCTGCGCGAGTACGCATGCGCAGCGCAGCACGAGCTGGTCATCGCGCGCAGCGGCCTGCGCAGCTATCACGAGCGCATCGGCTTCCTCCTGGCCGGCAAGCAGGATCGCCTCGCGGGCCTGCTCGCCGCCTATCGCCGCGGACCCTACGAGGCGCGTGGCTTCGCCACCGTGCGCGAGCTCTTGCCCGATGGCGAAGAGGAGGTCTTCGACCTCACCGAGCCCGTCACCAGCCATTTCTTCGCCGACGGATTGCTGGTGCACAACTGCGGTGAACAGCCGCTGTTGCCGTTCGAGTCGTGCGTGCTCGGCAGCCTCAACCTGGCGGCGTTCGTCAGTGATGGTGCGCTCGACGAGGCAGCGCTCACGGAGGCGACGCACCTGGCGGTGCGCTTCCTCGATGATCTCATCGATGCCTCGCGCTATCCGCTGCCGCAGATCGAGGCCATCACGCGGGCCAATCGCAAGCTCGGGCTCGGCGTCATGGGCTTCGCCGACCTGCTGATCGCGCTGGGCATCCCGTACGACTCCGACCAGGCCATCGCGACCGCCGACCGCGTCATGGGCCTCATCGAGCGCGAGTCGGTGGCGGCGTCGCGCGCCCTGGCGCGCACCCGCGGGGCCTTCCCCAACTATCGCGGCTCGTCGTGGGACACCCCGGGCGCGGCGCCGATGCGCAACGCCACCACCACCACGGTGGCGCCCACCGGCACCATCAGCATCATCGCCGGCTGCTCCAGCGGCATCGAGCCGCTGTTCGCGGTGTCCTACGTGCGCACCGTGCTCGAGGGCACCCGGCTGACCGAGGTCCACCCCGGCTTCCGCGCCCTGGCCGAGGCGCGCGGCTTCGCCAGCCCCGACCTGATGTCACGACTGGCCGATCGCGGGCGCGTGCGCGGCCTGCCGACCAGCGACGTCCCCGCAGACGTGCAGGCGCTGTTCGCGACCGCGCACGATGTCAGCCCCGAGCAGCACGTGCGCATGCAGGCCGCCTTCCAGCGCCATGTGCACTCGTCGGTGTCCAAGACCATCAACCTGCCGGCGTCATCGACCCCCGACGACGTGGCCCGGATCTACGACCTCGCGTATGCGCTCGATTGCAAGGGCGTCACCGTGTACCGCGACGGCAGCCGCGAGGCCCAGGTGCTGTCGTTCGGCGGTGACGCCGCCAGCGCGACCGAGACCACGACGAGCGAGGCGCTGCCGCCCGATGGCGGCTGCCCGGAGTGCGGGCATGCGCTGTTTCATGGGCGCGGCTGCCTGGTGTGTGAGGCGTGCGGGTGGAGCCGGTGCGGATGAGACGGACGAACAGGGGACAGGTCACAGGAAACAGGAAACAGGCGACAGGCAATGGTCGGAGCCGGAGTCGGAGCCGGACGATAGCGACTGGTTGAAGGGTCGGAATTGGAGCCGGGCGGACGAAGCAGTCCCTATGGGACTGGCAGGAACGGAGCCGGACAAAACAGTCCCTACGGGACTGTTTTGATGTCGATGCGGCCGAAGGGGTCGTCGGTGCCCTCGAAGACGAAGTCGGAGTACCAGGCCTTGCCGGCGTCGACCGCGACCGAGGTGTAGAAGCCGAAGCCGCTGTCGCCCTTCTCGAGGTCGGTCTTGGTCCACATGCCGTCGGTGCCGCGCTTGGCCGAGCGCAGATCCACGGTGTGCTGGTCCTGGTACAGGATCTTCGGCTGCGCGCCATCCAGGAAGATGGCCGCGCTGGCGCCGACCGCGTGCGGCCGGTCGCCCATGCGCTCGCCGTCATCGACCAGCTCGGGCGTGCCCGCCGGCGACCCCGGCTTCACCGTCACGTAGTACAGGTCGTCCTTCTGCGCGTCCTGGTAGGCCACGTGCAGCGTGCCGTCCGTCGCGACCGCCACTGAAGGCCACATGCCGCGGTCGCGCATGACGTCGCCATCGATCTTGCTCACCGTCCACATGGCGCCGTTCTCCAGCGCCAGCTTCAGCTCGCCGTGATCCGCGAAGCGGTGGTAGTACACCACCGCGACCTTGCCGCCCGAGACCACCGGCTGCGGCCACAGCCCCGGCCCCTCGGCGATGTCGAAGATGGCGCTGGCCTTGCGCACCGCCACGCACGCGCCGCCGACACACGCGGTGCCGCTGCCGCAGCTGGCGGTGCAGGTCGTCACCTCGGGCGCGCACTGGTCGGTCATCTCGACGCAGGCCATGCCGGTGGCGCACAGGTTCTGGCACGGGATCTTGGCCTCCTCGACCAGGGTGATGGTCCAGTCGGTCGCCGCCGCCGGCTTGGCCACCTTGGCGTGCGCCACGCGCAGCTGGTTCTTGAAGCCGTTCATGCCGTCGGGCACGCCGGTCGCCATGTACGCGATGACCGGGTTGCCCATGGCGTCCAGGGTCATGCCGGCATAGCGCCCGAGCTCGCCCTTGGCGCCGCCGCCCATCTCGACGGTGTGGCTGGCGTACTTGGTCCCGCTGGCCGGCTCGGCGGCGTACTTGAGGCTCTTGTTGGTGACGTCCTGGTAGGCGACGCGCACCTTCTTGCTGCTGTCCAGCACCAGCGAGGTGTAGTAGCCGACGTCGTCACCCACGCCCTGGATCCCCCCGCGATAGCCGCTGGCGCGCAGGGTCGGCATCTCGGCCGGGACGCCGTCGATCGGGGTGTACTTCAGGGTGCCGTCGCTGGCGCGCTCGACGATGACCAGGTCACCGAACGACGACTCGTAGGCGCTGGCCACCACGCGAGTGCCCGACACCGCCAGGTCGCTGAAGCGCCCGGTGCTGCCGCGCAGCACCTGCTCGGTGGTGTCGTCGTCGCCGTTGCCGCTGCCCGAACCGCCGCAGCCGGCCGCGCCCAGGCCCAGCGCCGACAGCGCCACCACCAGGCCCGTCAGCATCACCATGCGCCGCATGCCCAGCCTCCTGCGCCGCTGCACCACCACGAAGCCCAGCACCGCCAGCCCGAGCAGCCAGCCCGCCCCGAAGCCGCCGCCGCTGCGCCCACCGGCGTTGCAGCCGCAGCCACCGGCGCCCGCCGGCGCGCGGCCGTGGAACGCGGTGGCGCCATCCAGCTCGGTCACGTTGCCGGCCTCGTCACGCACGCGCACCGCGACCCCCTCGGGATCCAGCACGGTCAGGTCGAGGCTGGGCAGCTCGGGCACCCAGGCGCCGAAGCCGTCGGTCGCGCGCAGCCGCACCGCATACTCCAGCTTGGCCGCCGGGGTCACCAGGTCCTTGGCCTCGACGCGCAGCCGATCGTGCTGGGTGTCGATCGCCATCTTCACCTCCGGCGGGGTCACGTCGATCAGCACATCGACCACCGCGGGCGTCGGATCCAGCGTGGTCGACTCGCCGATCTGGCGCGCGCGCACCTCGACCTTGTGGTGGCCCTGCAGCATCAGCTCGGGGCGCGACAGCGTCCGCAGCGGGCGCTCCGAGTACAGCGACCAGAAGCCGTTGTCGACGCGCACCGACCACTCCAGGCCCCGCGCGGTGCCGTCCAGCCCGCTGCCGCCGAGGTCCAGCACCACCTGCAGCCCCTTGTAGTCGTCGACCCGGTTGAGGTCGAAGGCCCGCGCCTCGGGCAGCACCAGGCGCGCCAGCCGTGCCGTGGTCTCGACCGGCGACGACGCCGGCATCGCGGTCGCCAGCGTGGTGAACAGGCCGAGGTACTTGCCGTCCACGCGCTTGATCCCGCCCGGCTTGACCACCAGCTTCATGCCCAGCACGTCGGGCAGCTCGAAGCCCGACAGCGAGCTCGACAGGAACGGCAGCGCCAGCCCGAGCACGGCGGGGAACTTCATCGCGATGTCCGCCGCCGGCTCGGCCAGGAGCTCCGACCCGGTGACGCGGATGTTCTTGAACGCCTCGGTGGTGTCACCCAGCAGCGGCACCAGCTTGCCGGTCATGTCGACGTCGATGGCCAGCGGCAGGATGACGTCCGCGGTCATGGTGAAGACGCGGGTGTAGCGCTCCTCGACCAGGACGTGGAAGTCGATGGCCAGATCCTTCAGATCCACCGTGATCAGCGGGTCCACGATGGTCTTCTCGCCGGTCATGGCGTTGACCATGATGGTGCCCGCGCCCAGCGTCAGCGCCGGCGGGTTCTGCGGCCGCAGCGACAGGAACAGCGGCGACTTGACGCCGTGGGTCAGATCCTTGAGCGACCCGATGATGACGTTGAAGGTGTCCGAGGCCAGCAGGTCGACCGACTTGGTGCCCACGTTCAGGCACAGGCCGCCAGCGTCATACATGGCGTAGCCGGCGTTGTTCAGGAACTGCTCGTGGACGCCGACGCCGATGTGGTAGGCGTACGGCACCTCGGCGTGGGTGTTGGCCGCGAACACCGGCGACTCGGTGATCGGGGTGACCGGCGGCGCGGTCTTCACCGGCACGCAGGTGTCATGCACCGGGGCGTGGTTGCCGCCGATGACGCCCAGTGACATGCCGCCGGTCGC
The DNA here is from genome assembly GCA_044229835.1 of Polyangia bacterium. Classification (GTDB taxonomy): domain Bacteria; phylum Myxococcota_A; class Polyangia; order Haliangiales; family JADYYK01; genus JADYYK01. The sequence goes on from JBGASF010000021.1 coordinate 57,725, forward strand.
GCCGGCCTGCACCTTGGAGTAGTTGCCGGCGACGTCGTACACGTCCATGTTGGCCGACAGCCCCGGCGAGAAGCTGGCCAGCAGCGCGCCCACGTTCATGCGCCCGTCGAGGCCCAGCTTCTGGATGCACTTGCCGCCGCGCATGCAGATCTTGTCGGTGCAGGCGTCGCCCCAGGGCGCGCACTCGCTGACCATGCCGGAGTCGCAGGGCTGACACAGGCCATTCTTGATGGCGTCGTTGATCTGCGTGGTCAGGGTGTCGCGCAGGGTGCCGATGAAGAAGGTCAGGAAGAAGTCGGCCGCGCTGCACGAGAAGCCGCCCGAGATGTTGAGGTCGCCGGTCTCCAGGTTGTTGATGACCAGGTTCTGCACATCGACGCGCGTGGTGTTGAGGTTGGTGGCGTTGGCGCCGGGGTCGTGGGTGGTGAAGACCATGTCGCCCTTGAGCTCGATGAAGGGCGAACCCGACGACGTGGTGTCGAGCTCGAGGTCGCACTTGTTGAGCGTGATGATGCTGGCCTTGGCGCTGAAGCGCAGCTTCTCCAGCGTCTTCAGGCGCGCGTGCAGCGTGAACGACAGCCGGTTGGGATCCGCGGTGGCCAGCACCAGCGGGTTGTCGGCCGGGATGAGGTCGAGCTTGATCTGGCCGCACTTGGCGGCCGGCATGTCGACCGCGCAGCACAGCCGGGTGTCGGCCGCGGGGCAGCCCGAGGGCGGGATGGTGATGGTGCCGGCCGGGGTGCCGGGCGCCATCGGCAGCGCCGAGTTGATGAGGCCGGCCGAGTTGGCCTGGATGAAGTCGAGGCCGCCGCGGGTGACGCGGGCCTGGATCATGTTGTTGTGGCGCTGGTCCTTGGGGAAGCCCCCGGGGATCGGCGCGGCGCACGAGCAGCCGTTGCCGGCGCAGCTCGCGAGCACGAACAGCACGCCGATGGCACACGCCAGGCGTACGAGGCGGACCGAGATACCAGCGCCAGCGAATGACATACGGCGACCTCCGAGTTGCTTCAGGCCAAGCTCTGATTGTCCTGCGAATCGCGCCCGAAATGGCAGCGATCCCCGGAGCGCAGCGTACGCGTGTCAATGAACAGGGGTCAAGCCGCAAGACCATGTATTCACATGTGTTTTGGTCGGATGACCAATGTGTCTGGTCGGACCAGGGCGAGGCGCAGGTGGCTGCGCGATGCGTGCTAAGGTTCCGGACACATGGGCGGTTGTTCAGACAGCGGACGGGGATGCCCCAGCTCAGGCGGCTGCGGGACCAGCAAGAACGGTCAGCGCGGCCTGATGCAGCGGGTGCTCGGCCGGGTCTATCCCACCGGCACCTGGGGTGTGCTCGACGACCAGGCGCGCTACCGCCGCGGCCTCGGGCGCGAGGGCGGCCAGCGCCTGGCACGCGCCCTGGCCGAGGCGCTGCGTGCGCCGACCACGTTCGTCGAGGGCGGCCCCGACGAGCTGTGCGACTTCGTCTATGTGCTGTGCGTCGGCCGCGAGCCCGGCCTGATCGCCGTGCGCGAGGGGCGCGAGCCGCTGGAGCCCGGCGCCGCCGAGGACAACCTGCCGGTGTCCGACCTCTACCTGCGCGTCGCGCTGTCGTCGCTGGCTCGACTGGCGTGCATCCAGCAGGTCAGCGTCGAGCTCTTGCCGCTGGGCGACGGTCGCTCGGCCATCCGCGAAGCGCCGCGCGCCGGCGTCTACGATCCCATCCTGCTCGAGCGCTTCCAGAAGGCCATCGATCTGCTCGAGGCCTCGCGCGTTCGCCACCTCGACATGGGGCTGCTCGACGCCGAGCCGGTGGGCATGGACCCGGCCGACTACGAGCTGCGCTATGGCGACCGCCCGCGCGTGATGAACTACCTGTTCTACCCGCAGCCGACCAACACCGCGCGCGTGACCGAGCTGGGCGAGCCCCCGGCCCTGGTCGCGCGCGACGTCGCCTGAGGCGCCATGGCCCAGCGCTTCGCGACGCCGATGGAGCTGTCGACCTGGGCCGAGGCCGAGGGCATGCTCGACGACACCCTGGTGCTCGGCCTCGAACCCGCCAGCGCCAGCATCCGCTTCGGCTTTCGCCTGCCCACCGCGGCGGCCCCGGGCGCGACGCCGCGTGATCGCTTCAGCGCGACCCACGAGGAGCTGCTGGTCTTCACCCTGAGCGGCGACGGCCCGGGCGCCGCGCTGACCATCACGGGGACACCGGTGTTGCCTGCCGAGGTCGCGATCGACGGCTTCGACTGGGACGCGCCCAGCTTCGCCTTCGACCTCCGGCTCGGTGACGCCAGCGCACACCTCGCCGCGCCCGCCGTGCTGCACGAGGACCACGGCCAGCTCTCGCAGCCCATCACGCGCAGCTGGGAGCCCGGCGCGCTCACCCTGCACGGCGCCGGCCCGCTCGACGCCGGTGCGCTGCTGGCGGCGCTGGCTGCGCGCGGCGTCACGGCCGCGCTGGCTGGCAACTGGAACGGCAGCGGGCAGTCGTTCGGGGCCGCCTTCGTGCGCAACGTCGCCGCGCCGACCGCGGTCGCGCCCGAGGCCAGCCTGGGCGCCTGGTGCGTCACCCCGGCCACCGACGCCGCGCACGTCTGGCTGACCGGGCGCGCCACCGCGACGTCGACCTACGTCACCCTGCAGCGCAGCGCGGCCTCACCGCCCGCGCTGGTGGCGGCGCTGGCCTCTGTGCTGCGCGCGTGGCCCGGGCTGACCTGGGGCTACAGCGGCAATCGGTTGCTGGAGTCGGACGCCGACGCCGCCGCCTGGCTGGCCGCACCGCCGCCGGCCTGAGCCGCCGCCGCGCGGGCCTCGGCCGCGTTGACGCGGGCCAGGAACGGCTTCATGTGCTCGGTCACCAGCTGTGGCCGCTCGATGGGCGCGGTGTGCGACCCGGCCTCGATGACCATCAGCTCCGACCCGGCGATGCGCTGGTGCATCTCCTCGCTGAGGTTCATCGGGGTGAAGCCGTCGCGCTCGCCCGCGATGATCAGCGTGGGCACGTCGATGCTGTCGAGGATCTCGCGCGCCGAGTGGCGCCCCGCGTGCGCCAGCATGTCGACGAACAGCGGCAGATCGACGCTGGCGATGTGCTGCAGGTAGGGGAAGAAGTCCTCGTAGCGCACCAGCTCGGCGTTGATCTCGGTGCGCGTGGCGATGGCGAAGGCCAGGCGCGTCGGCACCACGTTGCGCCACACCGAGCCGATGATGTCGCCCAGCCAGGCCCGGTTGATGGCGAACGCCGCGTAGGGCAGGGCGGCCTCCAGCGTGCGCCGCCCCTTGAAGGTGCGCAGCGGATGGCCGTACGAGCCGCACATCAGCACCAGCCCGGACACCTTGTCGGGGTAGCGCCGGAACGACTCCAGGCAGACCTGCACGCCCATCGAGTGGCCGGCCAGCACCGCGCGCTCCATGCCGACGGCGTCCATCACGGCGGACAGATCGTCCGCCATGTCGGCCATCGAGACCCGGCTGCGGTCGTGCGGCACCGGTGTGCGGCCGTGGCCCCGGTAGTGCCAGTGCACGATGCGGTGATCCGCGAAGTCGCGCTTCAGGTACTTCCAGATGTAGCCGTCACAGCCGATGCCGTCCGACAGCACCAGCGCGGGCGCCGCCGGATCGGCCGGCCCCTGCACGCTGTAGAAGATGGGCGCGCCATCGCGAGCGATGGCGAAGGCCTCGCGAGGGCGACCGGCGCTGCCGTCCATCACTCGTCGGCGCCGCGCTCGTCCGGCTCGCCCGGGAACTCGTTCACCGAGGGGAACTTCATGATCTCCTTGCGGGCGATCTTCCAGGCCTTCTGGACGATCCACGAGAGCGACCGGTCCTGCCGGTTGGCCTCTTCCTGGATCTCCCGCAACATCTCCTCCGGAAAGTACAGACTCTGCTTGCGCTTATCCGAGCCGGCCATTTTGGGCCCTCCGCGTATGCAGCTTAGCCCCCCGCCGAAGCCTGCGTCAACCCATGGCTTTCGGCGCCGTGTGCTAACGTGATCCAGCCATGGCGCCGGAGCCGGAAAAAGAAGTGCAGGGCGTGCCCGACGCCGACGGCGCCGATGCCGCCGATGTCATGGGCGACCCCGAGGCCGGCGCGCCCGAGGTCGACGCTGCCGCCGAGAGCGGCGCCCCCGACGGCCAGCGCGAGGACGGCCGGGTCGCGCGTGCGGCGCGCCTGCGCGCGGCGCGCCGCGCCCAGGTGCTGGCAGTGGCCCGGCGCGTGTTCGCCGAGCGCGGCTACCACGCCACCTCGGTGGCCGACATCATCGAGGCCGCCGGGATCGCGCGCGGCACCTTCTACCTCTACTTCGTGTCGAAGCGGTCGATCTTCGACGAGCTGCTCGACAACCTGTTCTCGCTGCTGACCGCCGTGCTGCGCCGGGTCGACATGAGCCCCGGCGCGCCGCCGCCCCTGGAGCAGATGCGCGACAACATGGACCGCATCCTCGGCGTGCTCGACGACAACCGGGATCTCACGCGCATCCTGATGCGCGAGGCGGTCGGCCTCGACGCCGACTTCGACCGCAAGCTGGCCGAGTTCTATGGCCGCGTCACCGACCTCATCCAGCACGCCCTGCGCCGCGGCCAGAGCATCGGCCTGACCCGGCCCTGCGACCACTACATCACGTCGCTGTGTGTCCTCGGCTCGGTCAAGGAGGTCATCAGCCAGGCCCTGGTCGGCACCGGGAGCAAGGACCACCCCGTGGACCGCCAGCTCATCGTGCGCGAGATCATCCAGTACAACCTGAACGGTCTGTTCGCGGTCCCTGTCCCGTAGGCCGCTCGCGTTCCGGTAGGCCCCGGCGCGCATGGGGGCGTCGCGATGGTGTCACTTTCCAGGGTCAGCGGCATCTGTGGCTGCCCGGCCGATATCCGTTGCGTGGCCGGTGACCCTGGGCTAATTTGCGGCGCTCAGTTTTTCTAGCCGCGCGGGAGAGGGGAATGACGGTCAAGGATGGCAATCCGCTAAAGAAGAAGGATCTCAAGCGCTTCCGTACCATCCTCGAGGAGCGCAAGAACGAGATCCTGAAGAACGCGCAGAAGACCCTGTCCGAGGACATGACCCTCGACGCCGACGACATGCCGGACGAGATGGATCTGGCGTCGAGCGAGTATCTGCAGTCATTCCAGTTCCGTCTGCGTGGTCGCGAGAAGACCTTCCTCAAGAAGATCGACCTCGCCCTGAAGAAGATCGACGACGGCACCTTCGGTGTCTGCGAGGAGTGCGGCGAGCCCATCTCGATGAAGCGCCTGGAGGCGCGTCCCGAGACCGGCCTGTGCATCCGCTGCAAGGAAGACCAGGAGCGCATCGAGAAGGCCTACGGCTGACCTTCCCGCCGCCCCACCGGGGCGGCTCTCTACGACTGCCTGATGGCCGGGAACTTCCCGGTCCCCCCGAAGCCCTGCGCCACCGCGGCGCGCAGCTTGAGCACCTGATCGGTCTCGCCCAGCACGATGAGCGCCATGCCGGCCTCCAGCGTCTCGGTGGGGCCGGGGTTGTAGATGAAGCGGCCGTCGTGCGCGCGCAAGGCGACGATGAGCAGGTTGGTCGCGCTGCGGATGCGCGAGTCCGACAGCTGCTTGCCGACCAGGCTCGACTCGGCCGGCAGCGTGACCTCCTCGATGCGCAGGTTCTTGTCCTTGTCGCGCAGCATGAGATCGAGGAACTCGACCACCTGCGGGCGCACCATCTCGGACACCATGCGCACGCCGCCGATGTAGCTCGGGGTGACCACGGCGTCGGCGCCGGCGCGGCGCAGCTTGTCGGTGGCGCCGACCTCGACGCCCTTGGACACGATGCGCAGCTTGGGGTTCAGCGTGCGCGCGGTCAGCACCACATAGAGGTTGTCGGCGTCGTCGGTCAGCGCCGAGACCAGGCCGATGGCGCGATCGATCCCCGCGGCGCGCAGGACCTCGTCGTCGTGGGCGTTGCCGGCCACGATGGGCACCACGTCGGGCGACAGGTCCTGCAGCTTGTTGAGCTTGTCCTCGTCATGGTCGATGGCCACCAGCGGACGCTTGGTCCACAGGAGCTCCTCCACCACGTGCACACCGGTGGTGCCGATGCCGCACACGATGACGTGATCCTTCACCTCGCGTAGCGCCTTCTGCATCTTTCGCCTCAGCCGCAGTTGGAGGAAATCGCCCTCGATGAGGAAGCCGGTGAACAGGGAGGTGAAGAGCAGCGCGCTGCCCAGGCCGAACACCGCCAGGGTGGCCACCAGCAGGCGGCCGCCGGGGACCTCGCCGACCGGGATGATCTCGCCATAGCCGACGGTGACCACCGTGGTGATGGTCATGTAGGCGCAGTCGCCCATCGTCCACGGCTTGTCGTGCGCGCGACCCAGGCCATACAGGCCCAGGGTGCCGAAGACCACGATGCTGGCGAAGGCGATGGAGACGATGAGCAGGCGGCGACGTGAGGCATCGGCCGCCGTACTGTCGGGGCGCTGCTTCCGCTCGCTCATTCGCGCCGCGATTGTATACTCGCGCCGCACATGCGTCCCATCCTGTTCCGAATTCCGGGCCTCAACCTCCCCATCTACTCCTACGGCGTGATGCTGGGGCTGTCGCTCATCCTGGGCTGGTACCTCGTCCTCGGTCTGGCCGAGCGAGACGGCCTGAGCCGCGAGAAGATGGGCAACCTGTATGTCTGGACCGCGGTGTGGTCGGTCATCGGGTCGCGCATCCTGTTCGTGCTCACGAACCTCGACCGCTTCGACAACCCCATCGACATCATCCGCGTCGATTCCGGCGGTCTGGTCGCCTACGGCGGCTTCCTGGGCGGCTTCTTCAGCAGCCTGATCTACTGCCGCATGAAGAAGATCTCGCTGCTCATGTGGGCGGATTGCGGTGCGGTGGCGCTGGGCAGCGGCCTCGGGCTGACCCGCATCGGCTGCTTCCTGTACGGCTGCGACTATGGCATGCGTACGACCTCCAGCCTGGGCATCAGTTTTCCCAAGGGCAGCCCGGCCTGGCAGGACCAGGGCCCCGGGGTGCCGGGCTGGACCGAGCTGGCCTCGGCGCCAGTCCACCCGACCCAGCTGTACGAGAGCTTCTTCGGCTTTCTCTTGCTCGGCATCATGCTGCTGACGCGCACCAAGGCGCTGCGCCGCTTCTCGGGCCAGACCTTCTTCACCTTCGTCATCGTGTACGGCATCGGGCGCTCGCTGCTCGAGGTGGTGCGTGACGATCCGCAGCGCGGTGGCTTCGCGGGGGTGTCGACGTCGCAGTGGATCGGCATCTCGACCGCGGTCATCGGGTTGGCGGCGTACCTGTACTTCTGGCAGAAGTCGCGCAAGGACCCCGAGGGCGCCCAGCTGTGGAAGCGCGAGCTGGCCAAGGTGCAGGCCGCCAGCGGCGCGCGCAGCGGCGGCAGCAACGGTGACGGTGACGGTGACGGCGCCGAGTCGGGCCGCCCGCGCCACAAGCGCGCGCGCAAGGCCGGTTCGCGGTAAAGTCGCGGCGCGCGGCCCCCTCGGCCGCCCCGGGGAGCGAGGCGCATGGCAGAGGACAAGGGGGACCGCAAGGGCGACGGCAAGCCCTCGAGCGCAGGCGCCGAGGCCGCCAGCGCGCACGCCGAGGAGCGCAAGCTCAAGCCCGAGATCGAGCCCGAGCGCGAGGACGTGGTCACCACGCGGCGCCAGGTCATGAAGCTGTGCACGGTGGCGCTGGGGGTCGCGGCGGTCGGCGCGGCGGCGGTGCCGGCGGCGCTGGCGGCGGTGTACCCGGCGGGACGGCGCACCGTGCGCGCGCCCGAGGGCGGCATCGACGCCGGGGCGCTGGCCGACCTGCCGTCGGATCAGCCGGTGCGGGTCGACCTGGTGGCGGCGGACGCCACCGATGCCTGGCTGCACAAGACCGCGGCGCCCCTGGGCGCGGTGTACCTGATGAAAGGCGCTGACGGGCAGCCGAAGTGTCTGTCCTCGGTGTGCCCGCACCTGGGCTGCTTCGTGGAGTGGGAGGCCGAAAAGAAGCACTTCGCGTGTCCGTGCCACAACAGCGCCTTCGACATGGCCGGCGCGCACACCGCGGGGCCGTCGCCGCGCGGCATGGATCCGCTCGAGGTCGAGGTGGTGGACGGTCGCGTCAAGGTGCGCTGGGCGCGCTTCGTCACCAACACGCCAGGGCGTACCAAGGTATGAGGAAGTTCTTCGACTGGCTGGAGGACCGCAGCGGCTATCGGGCCTGGCTCAAGACCGCGCTCGACGAGCCGGTGCCGGGCGGGGCCTCGTGGGCCTTCGTGTTCGGGTCGGTCATCACGTTCGTGCTGGTGCTGCAGATCGTGACCGGCCTCCTCTTGGCCAGCTACTACAGCCCGTCGTCGACCACGGCGTGGGCGTCGGTCGCGTATGTGCAAGATCAGGTCACGCTGGGCTGGTTCGTGCGCGGGCTGCACTCCAAGGGCGCCAGCGCGATGGTGGTGGTGACCGGGCTGCACATGCTGCAGGTCTTCGTGTATGGCGCCTACAAGAAGCCGCGCGAGCTCAACTGGCTGGTCGGGCTGGCGATGTTCGGCCTCATCCTGGCCTTCGCGCTGACCGGGTATCTGCTGCCCTGGGATCAGAAGGGCTACAACGCGACCAAGGTGGCGACCAGCCTGATGGGCGCGGTGCCCGGGATCGGGCGCTGGCTGCAGGGCTTCGTGCAGGGCGGCAACGACTACGGCAACCTGACCTTGACGCGGTTTTACACCGCGCACGTGCTGCTGCTGCCGGGCGCGCTGCTGGCGCTCCTGGGGCTGCACCTGTCGCTGTTCCGCCGCCACGGCGTGACCCCGCGCTGGGGCCAGAGCAAGGAGACGCTGGCGCGGACCACGCAGCCGTTCTGGCCCGATCAGCTGCTGCGCGACGCGGTGGCGATGGTGATCGCGATCGGCTTCCTGGTCGGCCTGGTGGTGCTGTCGCACGGGGCCGAGCTGTCGGCGCCGGCGGATCCTTCCAAGCCCTACGAGGCGCGGCCCGAGTGGTACTTCCTGCCGCTGTTTCAGCTGCTGAAGTACTTCCAGGGCGGCATGACGCTGGTCGGCGCCATGGTGCTGCCGGGGCTGTTCGCGCTGCTCTTGGCGGCGCTGCCCTTCGTCGATCGCTCGCCGGGGACCGACCCGAGCAGGCGGCGCGGCGTGCTGCTGGCGTTCTTCGCCGGGGTCGCCAGCGTGGTCGTGCTGGGCGCGCTGGCCAAGCGCCAGGACGACAAGGATCCGGTCTACAAGAAGAACGTCGCCGAGGCCACGCTGGCGGCGCACATCGCGCGCGCCTACGTGAAGCAGCACGGCTTCCCGCAGAGCGCGCGGGTGCCGACCACGGTGCGCGAGCTGGAGGCGGCGCTGAAGAAGCCGGTCGATCCCAACGACCCGGTGGCGCGCGTCGAGGCGGTGTGGAACGACAAGTGTCTGGGCTGCCACCCGGTGGCCGGCGCGGGCGACGGCGAGGCGCCGGATCTGGCCGGCTACAACACGCGCCCCTGGATCGAGGGGTTCCTGCGCAACCCCAGCGCGCCGCACTACTACGGGCGCAGCAAGACCTTCATCAAGGAGGGCATGAAGCAGGTCGTGGGCACCGACGACGAGCTCGCCGCGCTGACCGAGTTCGTGTACGCGCTGCAGGGACCCGAGCTGGCGCCCGATGTCGACACCGCCAAGGCGGACGCCGGGCGCGAGCTGTACGCCTCTGACCGCATGCAGTGCACCAACTGTCACTCGCTGGAGGGTCGCGAGGAGGGCGACGGGCCCAACCTCGGCGGGCGTGGCTCGCGGGCGTATCTGCTCGAGGTGCTGAAGGACCCCGGGCAGGCCTGGCTGTACGGCATCAAGAACGACATGCCGGCGTTCGGCAGCAAGCTGCCCCCAGGGGACCTGGAGGCGCTGGTCGATCGTGTGCTGGCGCTGAGGAAAGTTCCAATGAAGTAGGGTACATATAAGGCGCTTGAATGGGGCGCTCGGGGCCGCCGTCAATGGCGACATCGGCTTGTCCGTCACCTAGTAAAAGGAGCATGCGCATGACTCGCAAGTGGAGCTGGTTGGCTGGCGCGCTGAGCGCCCTGACGATCGCGACGACGTCGCTGTCGGGCTGCGTGGTGCGCGGCCGGGCGGCCTGGGTGGTGGACACGGCGCCCCCGCAGCAGGAGCAAGAGGTCCAGCCCGCCCCGCGCGAGGGCTACATCTGGATCAAGGGCCGCTGGGAGAACCAGGGCGGGCGCTGGGTCTGGGCGCGCGGCTACTGGGAGCAGCAGCGCCAGAACTATGTCTGGGTCGACGGTCGCTGGGAGCAGCGCGGCGGGCAGTGGCACTGGGTGCCGGGTCGCTGGGAGCAGGGTGGCGGCGGCGTGACGGTCGGTGGCGGCGGGACGGCCGACGTGATGTGGGAGGTCGAGGCCGAGCCGCCGGCGCCGCAGATGGATCAGCCCAACGAGATCCGCCCCGGCTACATCTGGATCCGCGGCGCGTGGGAGTACCGCGGTGGCCAGTGGCAGTGGCGCACCGGCTACTGGGAGGCCGAGCGTCAGGGCAACCAGTGGATCGAGGGGCGCTGGGATCGTCGCGGCAACCGCTTCGTGTGGGTGCCCGGCAGCTGGAGCGTGAACGTCAACGTGGGCGGCAACGTCCAGGTCGACACCGCGCCGCCGGCGCCGCAGATCGAGCAGGTCCCGCCGCCGCGCCAGGGCCACGTCTGGATCGCCGGGCGCTGGGCCTGGGAGGGCGGGCGCTGGAGCTGGAAGGCTGGCTACTGGCAGCAGCAGCAGCAGAACCGGGTCTGGGTCCAGGGCAAGTGGCAGAACGTGAACAACCGGTGGATGTGGGTCGAGGGGCACTGGGAGTAGTCGGAAGCGGGACCAGGACCAGAACCGGAACGGAACAGCCTCCTCGAGCTTCGCTCGGGGGGGCTGTTTCGCTTTTCGGGGCGGGCGCGCTACATTCGTGGACGGAGGGTGTGATGAAGAAGCTGAGCTTGCTGGCCTGTGCGTTGGTGCTGGGAGTGGCGACGTCTACCGCCGTGCTGCCGGGCTGCGTGGTTCGCGGCCGGGCCACCTGGGTGGTCGATAGCCAGCCGCCGCCGCCGCGCGAGACGGCTCGGCCGGCGCCGCGTCAGGGCTATGTCTGGATCGAGGGCCACTGGGAGAACCGTGGTGGCTGGGTCTGGGTCAACGGCTACTGGGAGGCGCAGCGCCAGAACTACGTGTGGATCGACGGCCGCTGGGAGCAGCGCGGTGGTCAGTGGCACTGGGTCCCGGGGCGCTGGGAGGTCGTGGGCTCGGGGACGACGACGACGGTGACGCCGGACGGCAACACCACGACGGGGCCGGCGGATCCGAACCAGCCCGGGCCGCGGGTGCGCACGGTGGATACCCATCAGGATCAGCCGGGTGGTGGTGGTGGTGGGTCGATGCCGCCGCCGCCCCGGTAGCAGCGGCGAGCGAGCGCGGATTTTTTCGCCGCGCGGTGGGTCGTAGTAGGCTCGCGGGATGATCAGAGCGAGCGACCGCGCGGCGAGCACGAGCACGAGCACGAGCACGAGCACGAGCACGAGCACGAGCACGAGCACGAGCACGAGCAGGGCCCGGGGCGTGGGGCGGTGGCTGGCGGTGGCGCTACTGGCGCTGGCGGTGCCGGCGTGGGCCCAGGTGCCGCCTGCGGTGCCAGCGCCGGTGGGCGGCAGGCCGGCGGCGCCGCGCAAGAAGGCGATGACGCTGGGCGAGCTGGAGGCCGCGGTGGCGGAGCTGCGCGCGCAGGTCGACGCGGGGAGCGTGGGCGCCGCGGATGCGGCGGCGGCGCGGGCGGCGGTGGGCGAGCTGGAGGCGCGGGTGGCGACGCTGGCGGCAGACACCGCGGCGCTGCAGCGGGCCGGCGCGACGTCGACGGATGTGCGCGGGGTGGTGGACGGGCTGAGCGCGCGGGTCAGCGCGCTGGAGGCTGCGCTGTCGGAGCTGCGCGTGCTGGTGGCGCTGCCGGCGACCCCGGTGGCGGGGGCGGGTGCGGAGGCGAGCGGTGGCGCTGGTGGTGGTGGCGGGCCGGCGGCGGCGGGCGGCGTGCCGATGGCCGACGAGACCCTGAATGGCAACGACGTCTTCTTCCTGGCCTCGGCCAACGGGCGCATCGGGATGGCGCTGCGCGGCTTCCTGCAGCTGCGCTACACGCTGGATCACGAGGGCGAACCCGACAGCGCCATCGTGGCCTCGGGCTTCGCGCTGCAGCGCGCGCGGCTGAACTGGTCGGGCTTCACCTGGAGGCGCGCGCTGCGCTTCCGTCTGCAGCTGGAGTTCGCGGGCGCGGCCGGGGTGCTGCGCGATGGCTTCGCCGAGTACGAGGCGTCGAAGCTGCTGTTCCTGCGCGGCGGACAGTTCAAGGTGCCGTTCTCGCGCCAGGAGCTGGTGTCCGCGGAGTCGACCCTGTTCGCGGACCGCGCGCTGGCGATCGGGAACGCCCCCACGCGCGACATCGGGGCCAGCCTGGGGGGCTCGGTGGCGGGCGGCAAGCTGGCGTACCAGGCGGGCGCCTTCAATGGCGCGGGCACGGGGCGCGGCAACGACAACATCGATCTGCGCTATCTCGCGCGCGTGGTGGTGGCGCCGCTGGGCGTGATGCCGCGCAACGAGGGCGATCTCAAGCATGCGCCGAAGCGGCTGGTCGAGCTGGCGGTGGCCGGCATGTATGACCTGACGCCGACCGGCGACCTGGATGGCGACGGCAAGCTGGACGACATCGACGGTGACGGGCGGGTCGACAACTCGTCGGTGTTCGCGGTCGATGCCTCGCTGGCGGCGCGCTGGAAGGGCGCGGCCATCGAGGCCGAGTATGTCGGGCGGCGCGAGCAGGAGGGCGCCGGTCGCGGCAAGCGCACGCTGCATGCGTGGTTCGTGCAAGGCAGCTATCACACCCGCTGGGGCTGGATGCTGGGCGCGCGCATGGGCCTGGCCGAGCCGTCACCGGTCGGGCTGGCGCAGGCGGCGCGTACCGTGCTGCCGGATCAGAAGTGGGAGGTGTCGCTGCTGGCGGGCTGGGCCAAGGCGGGCCATGCCGTGCGCGTGCAGGGCGAGTTCACCACGCTGGTCGAGCAGCTGGAGGGCACGCCGGACAAGAAGGTGCACCGCGGGCTGGTGCAGGTGCAGATCGGGTACTGAGCACGAGCACGAGCACGAGCACGAGCACGAGCACGAGCACGAGGGCTGGTGAGGGAGGGCCGTTAGCGGGTCGAGCGAACGATCGCGCTGGCGGCGGTGAGGGCGACCGCGGGGTCGGCGAGGGCGCTGATGAGGGCGTCGCGGGGGGCGCCCGGGATGTCGCCGAGGGCGGACAGGGCGGCGGCGCGCAGCGGGGCGCCGGGGGCGGCGTAGCCGTCGAGGGCGCTGGGGCCGCGCGGGTCGGCGGCGCGGGCCAGCTCGGCGGCGGCCTGGATCTGCGAGTAGGTCAGCTCGGTGCTGGGCTCGCTGGGGTCGGGCGTGGTGGTGAGGAGGCCGGCCCACAGGGTCAGGGCGCGGTCCCTGGCGCCGAGGTCGCTGAGCAGGCGGCCGGCGGCGAGGCGCACACCGGGGGCGCTGTCGCGCTCGCCGGCGTCGGCCAGGGCGCCGGCGTCCTTGTCGTTCATGCCGTCGGCGGCGTTGAGGGCGGCGGCGCGCGCGGTCCAGGGGCCACTGGCGGTCACCACCGAGAGCAGGGCGGCGCGGGCCTCGGCGTGGAGGTCGCGGCGCCACAGCAGGACGGCGGCCTGCACGCGCAGCGAGGCGTCGGTCTGCCCGACGTGGTTCGGGTGGCGCGACGACAGCGCGACGGCCGGCGCCGGGCGGTTGAGCGTGTCCGGGTGCAGGCCGTAGGCGCGCAG
>JBGASF010000220.1:0-9725 GCA_044229835.1 Polyangia bacterium
AGCGCAGTCGGCGTCATCGAGATGGCCGCGGTGCCCCCGCCAGTGCCGGTGCCCGCGAGCGCGGCGGTCGCCGAGCCGCCGGGGTTGCCGACCACGGTGATGCTGGCCGCGGCCGCGCCGGGCGCAGTCGGCGCGAAGGTCAAGGTCACCGTGCAGGTCGCGGCCGCCGCCAGGGTCTGACCCTGGCAGTTGTTCTCGGCGACGGCGAAGACCGAGGCCTGGGCTCCCGTGATGGCGGTCGCCAGCGTGCCGGTGGGGCCGGTGCCCGTGTTGGTGATGGTCAGGGTCGCGGCTGCGCTGGTCTGTCCGATGGCGACCGGCCCGAAGTCCTGGGTCGAGCGATCAATGGCCAGGGCGCTGGGGCCGCCGTCGGTCATCGGCGCCGGCACACAGCGATACGGTGTGCCGCCGATGGTGCCGTCGAGATCGCAGAACGGTGCCTCCGCGAGGGGGCAGGGCTCTTCCGCGTTGCACTTGTAAGGATTTCGTTTCGTACATCCGACCGCCAGCGTCGCGGTCGCAAGCGCGAAGATCACTCCAACATTCCATCTCGGCATCGATCAGCTCCTGAAGGGGTTCGAACCCAGCATCGACGGCGAACGTCCGTTGTTGCGTCTTTGCCCCTGGCAGAAGTGAGTAGCCCAATAGAGGATCCATGGGCAATGCCTGACCGACTGCGGCAATCTGCCGCAGTCGGATGGATCTAATTGGAATTATTCGGTCTGACTACCGGGAGAGGGCAGGGCGGATCCAGCTACGGGACGGTGAGGACGCCGAGCTGCGTGGTCTCGAAGGTCAGGTTCGGGTTCGAACCAGCGCCATTGAGATCGCAGTAGGTCCAGGTCGTGCCATCGACAGAGAAGCGATAGGTGTAACGGTAGCTGCCTGCAGTGGCCGGCGCAGTGAAGGTGCCGGTGAACTGGCGGTCGTTGTTGTTCGTGCCGGTCTGTTGCACGAAGGTGCCGTTGGACCAGGTCCAGCCTGTCTGGTTCTCGGGGTTGGCGCTGGCGGGGCCAACGCCGACCTGGGCCACCAGCCCCGTGCCGGGCATTCCGGGCTCGGTGACGCCAGGCTCGTACACGCTGCCAAGCACTGCGGCGGAGGTCGCGCCAGCGGCGACTGTCAGGGTCGCTGGGGGCTGCAGGTTGCAGAAGTCCATCTCCCCGGTGACGCCGCTCTCGTTGGCGGTGCGATCGCCGGTGGCGGCGCATGTGCAGTTGGAGACTGCGGTGCTGGTGTTGCGCGCCAGCGGAGTGGCCGCCGCGAAGTCGGTGCTGTTCTGCTGGGTGTCGGTGCAGCCGGCGGCGGCGCGCTGGTTGGACAGGATGTTCGAGCCAGCAGGCGCGTTGCTGGCGGTCGTCGCCGGCATACCTTCGCGGCAGTTGGCGGTGGTGCCGTAGCCGACCAGATCGCGGATGTTGGCGGTCGGGCAGGCGCCGCTGAGAGCGACGGTGGTGTTGACCAGCGCGACCTTGCCGGCGGTGGCGCTCATGTCGAGGGTCCCGGTGTGATCGGCCGTCGGCAGCAGGACGCCCATGGTGCCGCCGCTGTTGCCTTCACCCACCAGGAAGAACTGGCCCGGCATGACCATGACGTTGGGCAGCGTGGTGACCAGCCAGCCTGCGGTGCCAGTCGCAGAGGCGTACTGCACCGACATGCCCATCAGCGACACCGCCGCGGTGCCGCGGTTGTGCAGCTCGATGAAGTCATTGCGGTAGGTCGCGCTGGCGTTGCCGCCGCCGCCGTAGACCTGGCTGATGACCAGGTCGGGTGTGCACGACGCCGACTGCGCGCCGGTGCTGAAGCCGTTGGCGCTGGTGAAGTCGGCGGCCATGGCACGACCGGTGCCGGGCGCCGAAGCGGTGGCGAGGACGCGGACCTTGTAGGTCGAGCCGAACGACAGGTGCGGCGACGGAATGAAGTTGGCGATGGTGTTGTTGGCCGAAAGGGTCGGCGTCGCGCTGGCCATGCTGATGCAGTTGGTGAAGGTGGCTTCGGTCGACACCTGGACCGACCCGGTGCAGGGGCCCGCGACGGTCTGCGCGGTCAGCGTGGCCGGATCCATCGGCACGTTGAACTGCACCCCGATGGTGCCGTCGACCGACACCGCGGTGGTGGCGTCGGCGGGGATGGTGGCGACCACGGCGGTGGTCGGGCAGCCCGAGACGGTCAGGTCGGTCGAGGTCCAGGCCGAGACCTGCGCCGCCGAGGCGAAGCGCCACATCGGGGCGCCATTGACGGTGAAGTTGCAGCCCGCGGCCAGGCCGGTGCTGAGCAGCAGGGCGTCGGGCACGCGCAGCAAGAGGTCGGCGCTGGCGGTGGCGTTGCCCGCGGTGGTGATCTGGGCCGACTGGAAGCCGGTGCCGGCCGAGACGAAGGCGGCGGTGCCGGGCAGCGCGCCGGTGACGCGCACCAGCTCGTGCTCGTACTCCCAGGGCGCGTTGCCGATCGGCACCGTGATGGCGACCGCCGACAGGTCCTGCGCCATCGGCAGGGTCTGCGCGGTGGCGGTGCGGGTGCCGGTGGCGGCGGTGATGACGTGCATGCCGACGTTGCCGTTGCACATGGTGGCGCCCGAGCTGCCGCACGACAGCCAGCGCGCCTCGGTGACGGTCAGGCTGAGGCGGTCACCCAGGGCGACGGGGCCGCCGCCGATGAAGATGGTCGGGTCGACCGCCACGAAGATGGCCGGGCCGGTGTCGTCGTTCTGCAGGAAGAAGCCGGGGCCATCGGCGCTGCCGATCATGGCGCCGCCCACGGCGGCCTTGATGTAGCTGACCACGGCGCCGTTGACGCGCACGCCGGGCAGGGCGATCGGGCTGGCGGTGACGGCGGCGACCGCGGTGCGCAGCGCGGTGATCTGCTGCGCGGTGGTGCCGTCGATGCTGACGTTGACCACGTTCGACAGCGGCGAGGCGTTGGGGCGCTCGTCGCGGACGATCATGGCGAAGCAGTAGGTGGTCGCCGGGGTCAGGCCGGTGACCATGAAGCTCTCGCTGCCGCCCGCGGCCATCGGGGCAGGCAGGCCGGTCACTGCGGTGCCGCCCGCGAAGTTGGCGGCGGTCAGCGGGCAGGCGGCGCCGGTGCGGTAGCGCAGTTCGTAGCTGGCGGCGGTGCCGACGTTGCCGTCGTCGCCGGTGGCGGTCCAGGTCAGGGTCACCGCGCTGGCGGTCGGCGTGCCGGCGGCCAGCGTCACCGCGGCGGGCGGGGTGGTGTCACCCGCGGGCGCGTCCAGCATGGCGTCGGCGGTCGGGCCACCGTCGGGCACGGTGCCGTCGCCCACGCGGGCGTCGCGGAACACGAACGCGGCGTCGACCACGTCGTCATCACCACCGTCGGGTCCACAGCCCGCCACCGCCACCATCGCCATCCCCGCCAGCGCACACGCAATCAAGCTACGGTTCATTGCACATCCCTCGGTTGTTCAGAGGGCGCAATCTAGCCCAATCCGCGCCGAAAACCAGCGTCAGTTGCGGCTCGAACGATGTGCAAGGATTGCGTGATCTCGCCTACTTGGCGAGAGGCCTAGCCGGCGCGGCCGA
Organism: Polyangia bacterium; assembly: GCA_044229835.1. Lineage (GTDB taxonomy): Bacteria > Myxococcota_A > Polyangia > Haliangiales > JADYYK01 > JADYYK01. Next base: position 3,543 of record JBGASF010000220.1, read on the forward strand.
CCTGCACCAGGGCGGCCTGGATGATGCGGTCATTCATGCGGAATCCCGGGCGCAATTCGCCGACCACGATGCCGTCCTGCTCGGGCGTCGAGGGCACCATGGTGATGGCCTCGTGCAACTTTGGATCGAAGCGCTGGCCGATCGACACCAGGCGCTCGACGCCCAGGCTGGACAGCTTCTCGATGAACAGCTTCTCGACCATGGCCACGCCCTGCACCAGCGGCGAGTCGCCCTGCTTGCGGGCGTGCTCGATGGCCAGCACCAGGTTGTCGAGCACCGGCAGCAGGGTCTCGACCAGGCGGGCGCGCTCCAGCTCCAGGGTGCGGTCGGCGTCGCGCTTGAGGCGCTGCTTGGTGTCCTCGACGGTCTGGGTCACGTCGCGCTTGTAGGTCGCCACCAGCTCGCGCAGCTCGCGGTCCTTGGCGGCCAGCTTCTGCTCCAGCTCCTCGACATAGCTGGGCTTGGAGAAGCTGGTGCTGGTGCTGTCGTCACCGTTGGCGTCCGACGGGGCGCCCTCGGCGTCCTTCGTCCAGTGTCGCCGGTCCTGAACCTTGAATCCGGAATCGCTCATGGTGCCGCCAATTTGGGTCGGGCACCCTACGACGTCAAGGCTGATAGTCGACGTAGGCGAGGAATCCGCGCGAGGGATAGTAGAAGCCCCACAGGAAGCACATCTCTTGATCGGCGCTCTCGCCGAAGCGGATGGTGCGCGAGGTGGTGTTCCGGTACTTGCAGCTCCAGCGCAGCCCCTCGGTGGGGCCCAGCTTGAGCTCGGGGGTGAACTGCAGGAAGGGCGGGTTGTCCCAGTCCTGGGTGGCGTAGATCTCGGTGCCCGGCATGTCCTTCTCGGCGCGCTCGACGCGGAAGTCGATGCCGTACTTGTGCGTGTGCGCGGTCAGCGCCAGCAGCGTGGTGCCCGGCGGGGGCGCGTGCCAGGTCGGACCCACGGTGGCCTCCTGCATCGGCGGCACGTTGATCTGGGTCGAGCCCCAGAACATCAGCTCGGCGTACTCGTCGACCATGAGGTCATCGATGGTGGTCAGCTCGACGCTGCCCGAGCCCATGATCGACTTGGTGGTGTCGTAGTTCACGTAGTGCATCTCGAGGCGCACCATCTGGCCGGCCAGCAGCTTGAGCGCGACGCGCTTGGGCGTCTGCGGCAGCTCGATCGTCGTGCCCTCGGTCTGGGCGATGTAGATGGGCAGGGTGCCGTTGAGCGCGCCGGTGAACGGCGAGCAGGTGTACGGCGTCGGCTTCTCGACCGCCTCGGCCGAGCGGTACAGGATGAGGTGGTGGCTGCCGGCCGCCAGCGTCGACTTGATCTTGACGATGTTGGAGGCCTTCTCGGTGGGCAGCCGGAAGTCGACACACTTGGTGATCTCCTGCCCGGCCTTGACCTCGAACTGCGGCGAGGCCACGGTCAGCAGGCGGGGCACCTCGGCGGGCCCGTCATCCCCCTCGCTGGAGCAACCGAAGCCAACCAGACCAACCAGGGCGAGCGTGTACAGCTTGTTCATGTGTGGCACCAGGCGGCAGGATACGGCGTTCTTTGGGCCATGTCGACCAGGGGCGCCTTTACAGCCTGCCCGGCGCGGTGTATTCCACAACGATGGCGCAGGATGGGGCCCGGCCGTTCGACAGCACCACCTACCCGATCCTGGTCGTCGACGACGAGCAGGACAACCTCGACGCGTTCCGCTTCAATTTCCGCAAGACCTTCCGGGTGATGACCGCCGCCGGTGGCGACGAAGCCCTGGAGATCCTGAAGGCCGAAGAGGTCGCGGTCATCGTCACCGACCAGCGCATGCCCAAGATGTCGGGCCTCGAGCTGCTCAAGCACGCGGAAGAGCTGCGCCCTGACGCCGTCCGCATCATCCTGACCGCCTTCACCGACGTCGACGTCCTCATCGAGGCCATCAACCTGGGGCGGATCTACCGCTACATCACCAAGCCCTGGGACGCCAAGGAGGTGCGCGGGATCCTGCAGCAGGGGCTCGAGCGCTACCACCTGATGAAGGAGAACCGCCGCCTGGCCGACCAGCTCAGCCAGTACGCCGGCTACCTCAACACCGAGCTGCACGGCGCCTTCGACTTCGGCGCCATCATCGGTGAGGCCGGCACGCTGCGCGAGGTGCTGGCCAAGGTCGAGCAGGTCGCGCCGACCAACTCGACGGTCATGCTGCGCGGCGAGACCGGCACCGGCAAGGAGCTGGTGGCGCACGCGATTCACCTGAACTCCCCGCGCGAGCGCGGCCCCTTCGTGCGCGTCAACTGCGCGGCGCTGGCGCAGGGCGTGCTGGAGAGCGAGCTGTTCGGCCACGAGAAGGGCGCCTTCACCGGCGCGCTGGCGCGGCGCCCCGGCCGCTTCGAGCTGGCCGACGGCGGCACCCTGTTCCTCGACGAGGTCGGCGACCTGCCGGCCGAGGTCCAGGTCAAGCTGCTGCGCGTGCTGCAGGAGCGGACGTTCGAGCGCGTCGGCGGCACCGAGACCCTGAAGACCGACGTGCGCGTCATCAGCGCCACCCACCGCGATCTCGAGAAGGCCATCTCGGAGAACGAGTTCCGCGAGGACCTGTACTACCGGCTGGCGGTGTTCCCGATCCACATGCCGCCGCTGCGCGACCGCATCGAGGACGTGCCCCGGCTGGTCGAGCACTTCGTGGCCAAGTTCAACCGCACCACCGGCAAGCGCGTGCGCGGCTTCGACGCCGGCGCGCTGGCGTCGCTCAGCAGCTATCCCTGGCCGGGCAACGTGCGCGAGCTCGAGAACGTGGTCGAGCGCGCCATCATCATCGCGCGCGGGGACGTGGTCGGCGCCGGGGACCTGGATTTCGGGCGGCGCATGGCGTCGCCGATGGCGGTGGCTCCTCAGGCGGCGCCCGGGTCGGGGCCGGTGGCCGCGGCGGCGCCGGCCGCTGCCGGTGGCGGGCGCGGAGGCGGGTCGCTGACGGCGCGTCTGCTCGACGAGGAGAAGCGCGAGATCATGCAGGCGGTCGAGAAGAACGCCGGCAACATCGCGGGCGCCGCGCGCGCGCTGGGCATCAACCGGTCGACGCTGTATTACCGGCTGCGCAAGCACGGCCTCGAGCACCTGCTGCCGAACCGCATGGGTGACGAGCCGTTGCCGGCCGCGGCTGCGGCTGCGGCGCCGGCGGCCCCGATCGCGACGCCCGACGCCCCGGCGGAGTAGTCGTGGCGCGTCAGCTGCTGTTCGTGATGGATCCGCTGGCGCGCCTGGACGTCGCCGGGGACACCACGCTGGCCTGGATCGTCGAGGCCCGCGCCCGCGGCCATGTCGCGTGGTGGTGCGGGCCCGAGCACCTGGGCGCCGAGAGCGACGACGCGGTGGCGCGGGCCTGGCGGGTCGACGGCGCCGACCTCGGCCGCGGGGCGACCCACGAGGCCGGGCCGGGGACCCTGCAGCCGCTGGGCTGCTGGGACGCGGTCTTCATGCGCAAGGACCCGCCCATCGGCCTCGAGTACCTGACCGCGACCATGCTGCTCGAGCGCGCGCGCGGCAAGACGGTGCTGGTCAACGACCCGCACGGCCTGCGCGAGATCAACGAGAAGCTGGCCATCCTGCAGTTCCCCGAGCTGACCCCGAAGACCATCGTGACGCGGGACCTCGGCCGGCTGCGCTCGTTCCTGGCCGAGCAGGAGAACGTCATCGTGGTCAAGCCGCTGGATGGCGCCGGTGGATCGGGCGTGTTCGTCGCTTGCGAGGGCGATCCCAACCTGTCGTCGATCTTCGAGCAGGTCACCTGCTTCGGCAGCCGCTGGGCCATGGCGCAGCGCTACCTGCCCGAGGTGCGCGAGGGTGACAAGCGCATCATCCTGCTCGACGGCGAGCCGGTGGGCGCGGTGCTGCGCGTGCCGGCCGAGAACGAGGCCCGCGCCAACCTGCACGTCGGCGGCCGCGCCTTCGCCACCGAGCTGTCAGCCGACGACAAGGCCATCTGCACCCGCATCGGCCCCTGGCTGCGCCAGCTCGGCCAGGTCTTCGTCGGCATCGACGTCATCGGCGGCCGCCTGACCGAGATCAACGTCACCAGCCCCACGGGGATCCGCCAGCTGGCCGCCCTGGGCGGCCCGCGCCTCGAAGTGGCCTTCCTGGACTGGGTCGAGGCCGCGATCGGGAAGATGGGCCGCTGAACGGAGCGGAACCCGGACACACAGGCCACAGGCCACAGGTCACAGGTCACGGAGAACAGGCAATGCCGGAGGGGAGCGACCCGGCATGAGCAGGAGCACGAGCGCCCGATTCCGCCATTCCCTCCGTTTGCCTGTGGCCTGTGGCCTGTGGCCTGTGCCCTGTGGCCTGTTTGTCCGGCTTCCGCGGCCAAACCGGGTATACTCGATCGTCAACATCATGACGTTGACACTCGAACTGATCGAGAAGCTGCCGAAGACCGACCTGCACTGCCACCTCGACGGGTCGCTCCGGCTGACGACAATCCTGGACCTGGCCGAGAAGCACAAGGTCAAGCTGCCTGCCCACGACAAGGACAAGCTGTGGCGGCTGATCTATGCGGGTGAGGTGTGCGAGAGCCTGGAGGACTACCTCAAGGCCTTCGACATCACGCTGGCGGTGCTGCAGACCGAGGAGGGGCTGTACCGCGCCGCCTACGAGCTGGTCGAGGACTGCGCCAAGGAGAACGTGCGCTACCTCGAGGTGCGCTACTCGCCCACGCTGCACACGCGGCGTGGGCTGTCGCTGACCGCCATCGTCGAGGCCGTGCTGGCAGGGCTGCGCGCCGGCAAGCGCGACTTCGGGGTCAAGACCGGCCTCATCCTGTGCGGCATCCGGTCGATCAGCGCCGACTCGTCGCTGCGCATGGCCGAGCTGTGCGTGGCCTACAAGAACCGCGGCGTGGTCGCCTTCGATCTCGCGGGCGCCGAGCACAACTACCCGGCCAAGGATCACAAGGAGGCCTTCCAGCTGATCCTCGACAACAACGTCAATTGCACCGCGCACGCCGGCGAGGCCTACGGGCCGGAGTCGATCGCGCAGGCGATTCACTACTGCGGCGCGCACCGCATCGGCCACGGCACCCGCCTGCGTGAGAACGGCGACCTGCTGAACTACGTCAACGACCACCGCATCCCGCTCGAGGTCTGCGTGTCGTCGAACATCCAGACCAAGGCAGCCAAGACCTTCGCGACGCACCCGCTGCCGTTCTACTTCCACTACGGCCTGCGCGTGACCATCAACACGGACAACCGGCTGATCACCGACACCACGGTGTCCAAGGAGCTCCTGCACTGTCACCAGCACTATGGCTTCACGCTGGCCGACATCAAGGAACTCATCGTCAGCGGCTTCAAGAGCGCCTACCTGCCGTATCGTGAGAAGGCCGATGTGCTCAAGGCGGTCAACGCCGAGCTGGCTCTCTTCGACGAGCCGGGCACCAAGGACGGTCGCCCCGCCGTGGTGCCCGAGCTGACCTCCGCGGGCTGCGTGACCCCGAGCGGCGGCAGCGAGCCGGCGCCCGGCCCAGGTGCGGGAGCGCGCCCGACGCAGTCGATGTTTGACTGAGCCCCGCCGGTGTAAGCTGGGGGGATGAGGCGATACGCCATCGCAGCGATGCTGGTGTTGCTGTGCGGCGCGGGCGCGGGTGTCGCCAGGGCCGACGACGCCGCCGCCAAGGCCGCCGAGGCACGGCGCCTGTATGACGAGGGCCAGAAGCTCTACAACCTCGGCGAGTTCACCCGGGCCATCGAGCAGTTCAAGCAGGCCTACGAGCTGTCGGCCCGCCCCGGCCTGCTGTTCAACATCGCGCAGGCGCACCGCCTGAACGGCAATCCCAAGCTGGCGCTGTTCTTCTACGAGTCCTTCCTGCGCAGCCAGCCCGACGCCAAGAATCGCGCCGAGGTCGACCGCCGCATCCTCGAGATGCGCGAGGCGGTGGCGCGCGCCGACGCCCAGCAGCCGCCGTCACCGTCACCGTCACCGTCACCGTCACCGAGCGCGTCCCCCGAGCCGTCGCCTTCGCCGCTGCCATCACCGTCGCCCGCGGCGAGCCCGATCCCTCTGCCCGGTCCCGATGACGTCGCCGCGCACAGCCAGGACGGCCAGCTCGGCGCGCCGGCGGGCGACGTCCCGGCCCCGCGCGACTCCAGCAAGCCGATCTACAAGAAGTGGTGGTTCTGGGCTGGCCTCGGCGCCGTCGCGGTGGGCGCCGC
>JBGASF010000221.1:0-9701 GCA_044229835.1 Polyangia bacterium
GAGCGGGCCCCCTTGTCGGGGCCCGCCGCCGCGCAGCCCGTCGCCCGAGGCACCCGCCGACCTCGGCCGCGCGGGGCTAACCAGCTGGCCGGAGGTCCGGGAGCGGGGACGCTGCACGGCGGGAGACCACTATGGAGCCAGCCCTCGGAGCGCTCCGGCGGAACCGAGATGTGACGAATCATGAGAGCCCAAGGCTAGGCTTCCGAGGCGCGGGCCAGCGCGTCGACCAGGCGCATCGTCGCGTCACGGGCGGCGGCGCGGCGGCGGCGGGTGCATACGCCGCGGTTGGCCAGCAGGGTCAGCACGGCGTCGACCTCGAGGGCGGCGGCGCGGGCCATGGCCAGGAAGCGCAGGCGGTCGTCGCCCTGGTGGCGCACTGACTCGGTCAGGTGCAGGACCAGGGTGGCCGACGCGCGCTGGGCGTGATCGGCCAGCCAGGCGTGGGTGCGCGGCGCCTCGGCGGCGGTGCGCGCGACGAAGGCGTCGAGCTCCAGCGCCATCGAGTAGCAGGTCGAGATGCGCGGGGTGGCCTCGGGGGCGATCGAGGCCAGCGGGGCGGAGACCTCGGGGGCCTGGTCGACGTCGTCGTTCTCTTCGCCACTTGCGCCATTGGCGTCGGATGCGGGGACGGCTGCGTGCTCGTCTGTGACCTCGGACAGGGGCATGGACAGGGACACTCCTCTGCGAACGCGAGACGGACTGGATCAACCCGGGATACAGCAGGTCGCGTGCCAGCACCGGCGCGGGTGGTTCCACGGGGTTGCCAGGCGGGGGGCTCGGGTGAGGAGGCCCCGGTGGGGTCGATTGTCGCCGTGCACAGGCTCGCAAGCGCGGGCGGTTTCGGGTATAAACCGGCCCCTCTGGAGGAAGCCGCAGCATGTCCGAACCGAAGTCACCCGAGATCGACGACGACGGCCCGCAGCCGGGCAACACCCTCATGCCGGGCCAGCAGCCGCGCAGACCCATCGTCGCCGATGAAGGCGAAGAAGACGGGCCGCAGCCGGGCAACGAGAAGTTCCCGCCCGCGCGCCCCGCCGCCGCCGCGCCGGTCGAGAAGCCGCTCGAGCGCATGGAGGATCTGCTGGCCGAGAACCAGGCCCAGGCCACTCCGCGCAGCAAGGAGCCCAAGGTCGGCCAGGTCGTCAAGGGCACCGTGGTCAAGCTGGGCTCTGACGCCGCCTTCGTCGACATCGGCGCCAAGAGCGAGGCGGTGCTGGATCTCGGCCCGCTGCGCGATGAAGAGGGCAAGCCCACGGTGCACGAGGGTGACGAGATCGAGGCCCACGTGGTATCGGTCGGCGGCAAGGGCGGCGCCATCGTGCTGTCCAAGGCGCTGACCTCGGGCCCCGAGCTGCGCGGTCTGCTCGGGCAGGCCATGGAGACCGGGCTGCCGGTCGAGGGGCTGGTGACCGCGGTCAACAAGGGCGGCCTCGAGGTCTCGGTCGGCGGCATGCGGGCGTTCTGCCCGTCGAGCCAGGTCGACCTGCGCTTCGTGGAGCAGCCCGGGACCTTCATCGGCAAGAAGCTGCGCTTCAAGGTCACCAAGATCGACGACGGCGGCCGCAACGTGGTGCTGTCGCGGCGCGCGCTGCTGGAGGAAGAGAACGCCGGCGTCGCGGCCAAGGTGCGCGAGAAGCTGGTGGTCGGCGCGGTGCTGCGTGGCACCGTGACGTCGCTGCGCGACTACGGGGCGTTCATCGACCTGGGCGCCGGGATCGAGGGCCTGCTGCACGTGTCCGAGATGTCGTTCGGGCATGTCGGCCATCCCAGCCAGGTGCTGACCTCGGGCCAGGAGGTCGAGGTCCAGGTGCTGAAGATCGAGGCCGCCGCGGCCGCCAGCGGCTCCGACGCCGGCGCCGGCGAGGCCAAGGCCGAAGGCGCGGGCGGCGGGTCGAGCAAGGACAAGAAGAAGCGCCCGCCCAAGGAGCAGAAGATCTCGCTGTCCTTGAAGTCGCTGGTCGAGGACCCCTGGGCCAAGGTGGCCGAGAAGTTCACCATCGGCAGCAAGGTCAAGGGCAAGGTGGTGCGGCTGCAGCCGTTCGGCGCCTTCGTCGAGCTGGCGCCCGGGCTGGATGGCCTCATCCATGTCTCGCAGCTGGCCGAGAAGCGCATCATGCACCCCAAGGATGTCGTCAAGCCGGGCCAGGAGGTCGAGGTCACGGTGGTCGCCATCGAGCCCGACAAGAAGCGCATCGGGCTGTCGATGCTGGAGGGCGCGGCGCGCGAGGCGGCGCTGGCGCGCGAGGGCGGCGGCGGTGGCGGCGAGCAGCGTGGCGAGCGGCCCGCGGGTGGCGGTGAGCGTCGTGGTGGCGGCGGTGGCGGTGACCGGCCGCCGCGCGAGGACGCCAGCGCGCGCTTCAAGCCGGGCGACGTCGTGGTCGGCAAGGTCGACAAGATCGAGGCCTTCGGCGTCTTCATCAAGCTGGAGGGCGGCGCGCGCGCGCTGATCCCCAACGTGGAGATGGGCACCCCGCGCGGCGCCGACCACAAGAAGCTGTTCCCGGAGGGCCCCGAGATCCGCGGTGTCATCCTGCCCGGCGAGAAGGGCAAGCTGCGCATGTCGAAGAAGGGCGCCGAGGAGGCCGACGAGCGCCGCGACGCCCAGGAGTGGAACGCCTCGCAGAACAAGGGCGCCTCGAGCGGTTCGTCGAGCGGCCCGGGGTTCGGCACCTTCGGCGATCTGCTCAAGAAGCTGAAGAAGTAGGCGCGCGCCGGCGCGCCGGCTCAGCCGGTGAGGTCGCCGGCGTACACCGAGAGACGCTGGTCGCGCACGAAGGCGACCAGCGTCACCCCGGCCTCGCGCGCCAGCTCGATGGCCAGCGACGACGGGGCCGACACCGCGGCCAGCACCGGGATCGCGGCCATCACCGCCTTCTGCGTGATCTCGAACGAGACCCGGCCCGACACCATGAGGATGTGCTGCGCGGGATCGACGCCGCTGCGCGCGGCCCAGCCCAGCACCTTGTCGACGGCGTTGTGTCGGCCGACGTCCTCGCGCACCACGATGGCGCGGCCGCCGGCGTCGAACAGGCCGGCGGCGTGCAGCCCGCCGGTGACGTCGAAGCCGCCCTGGGCGGCGCGCAGGGCCGCGGGTAGCCTGGCCAGCAGCGCGGCGCTGACGGCCAGCTTGCCGGGGCGGCGGCGCGGGCGGGCGTCGAGCACCTGGGCCAGGCTGGCCTTGCCGCACACGCCGCAGCTGGAGGCGGCGTAGAGGTTGCGGCGCAGGCGCGCGAGGTCGACCTCGACGCCAGGCGCGAGCACGACCTCGATGACGTTGCCCTCGGCCTCGGGGCGCGGCGCCACGGTGGACTCGCGCACGCTGGCCAGGTCGGTGGCGGCGCCGACGATGCCCTCGGCGAGCAGGAAGCCGGTGACCAGCTCCTCGTCATGGCCGGGGGTGCGCATGACCACGGTGACCGGGACGCCGGAGACGCGGATCTCGAGCGGCTCCTCGCGGGCGACCCGATCGGGGCTCGACTGCGGGACGCCGGCGTGCCAGGCCACGCGCGGGACCTCGCTGCTGAGGTCGTCGGGATCGGCGCGGCCGTCGCCGGCGCCGACGGCGGCACCTTGGCCGCCGCCACCAGGGGCCGAGATCATGCCGGGATCAGGGCGGCCTGGCGGCGCGCCAGCACCCCCAGCAGCGCGGGGTCGTCGCCGCGCAGCTCGCGCAGGGCGCCGATGACATAGGCGCGGGTGACGCGCTTGCGCCAGCCCAGCTGGTAGTCGGTGTTGTCGAGCGGCTTGGCCAGGCGGGTGGCCAGCTCGGCGAAGGCGGCGATGGCGTCGTCGCTGAGCGGGCGGCCCAGCAGCGACTCGGTGGGCACCACCACCGGGTGCGAGGCCACCGCGCCGAGGACCACGCGCGCGGCCGTGACGACGTCGCCCGCGAGCTCGACCGCGGCGGCCACGCCGAGCACCGGGAAGTCGAAGCTGCCCCGGCGGCGCAGCTTCCAGTAGGTGCTGCGCGCGGCGGCGGGCACGTCGACCCATGCCAGAAGCTCGTCGGGGCGCCGGGTCAGCCAGGTCATGCCGTCGTCACGGTACAGGTCGGCGAGCGGCAGCGTGCGCTGGCCCGCGGCCGACACCAGGGTCACGCTGGCGCCGAGCGCGATCAGCGCCGGCGCACAGTCGGTCTGCGACACCGCCCAGCAGCGCGGGCTGCCGGGCGCGACCCAGCAGGTGCCGCCCGCGGGGGCGGCCAGCGCGACGCCGGTGGGCGCCTTCATGCAGTAGTCGACGGCGCGGCGCCACTCCAGGCTCTGGTTGTAGTAGTTGCAGCGGGTGTCGAGGCACAGGTTGCCGCCCAGGGTGGCGACGTTGCGGATGTGCGGCGAGGCCACCACGCCGGCGGCGCGGCGCAGCGCGGTGTGGCCGACGCTGAGGCGGTCGTCGGCGGCCAGCGTGGCCAGGTGCAGGCCGGCGCCGATGCGCAGGCTGGCGCCGTGGGGTTCCATGCGGCCGAGTTCGGCGACCTGGCGCAGCGAGATCAAGAGTTCGGGCGTGTACTGGCGCCGCTTGATGGCGGGCACCACGTCGGTGCCGCCGCCGAGCAGCAGCGCGCGCGGGCCACCGGCGGCCAGCGCACGCGCGGCGTCGGCCAGCGAGGTCGCGGCGTGCCAGCGGAATGACGGGGCGCGCATCATCGCGGCACCTGCTTGTCCTTGTCGCCGTCCTTGCTGTCGTCCTTGCCGGGGCCGGGGCGCGGGCGGCGCGGGGTCTCGTTGGCGGCCTTGCCGTCGCCGCCCTCCCAGGGTGGTGTCACGCGCAGCGGTTCGGGCCAGCCCACGTCGGGGAAGCCGGTGGGGCCGACGCGCGCCGGGCGACCGCGCGCGGCCTCCTCCAGGGCGCGCACGATCTTCTCGGGCGTGATGGGCACCTCGTCGACGCGCACGCCGAGGGCGTCGAACACCGCGTTGGCGACCGCGGGCATGATGGGGAGCAGCGGCCCCTGCCCGACCTCCTTGGCGCCCAGCGGCCCCTGCGGGTCGGGGTCCTCGATGAGGTAGGTGGTGCACGGGGGGATCTCGCGCGTGGTCGGGCTCTTGTACTCGAGCAGCGAGGGGAACTTGTGCACCAGCGCGTCGGAGCGCTTCGGGGGCAGGCGGCGGAAGGCCGACTCCTCCATCAGCGCCTCGCCGAGGCCCATGTACACCGAGCCCTCGACCTGGCCGCGCACCGAGGCCGGGTTGAGCGAGCGCCCGATGTCATGGCCGATCCAGACCTGGCTGACGTCGAGCCAGCCGGTGTCGGGGCAGACCTCGACCTCGATCACGGCGGCGCTGTACGAGTAGGCCGGCGACGGGCCGACGCCGCCGCCCTTGTAGCGCGCGGCCGAGTCGGGCGGCCGGTACGAGCCCACCGTGCCCAGGGTGCCGTGGCGCGTCTCGGCGGCGATCACGGCGTCGGCGAAGCTGAGGCCGCGGCTGGGGTCCTCGAGATCGAACACGCGCCGCTCGGCGAAGCCCAGGCGCGCCACCGGCAGCCCGAGCTCGGCGGCGACCGCGCTGGCGATGAGCTCGCGCGCGCGCCCGGCGGCCTCCAGCGCGGCGTTGCCCATCATCAGGGTGACGCGGCTGGAGTACGATCCGAGGTCGACCGGGCCGAGGTCGGTGTCGCCGGTGACCACGCGGATGTCGAACGGATCGATGCCCAGCACCTCGGCGACCAGCGCGGCCAGCACGTCGTCGGAGCCCTGGCCGATCTCGGTGGCGCCGCAGAAGGCGGTCACGCCGCCGGAGCGGTCGAGCTTGAGCTGCACGCCCGAGTGCGGCAGCTTGTTCCAGTAGATCGGCAGGCCGGCGCCGCACAGGTACGACGAGCACGCGATCCCCAGGCCGCGCCCGCGCGGCAGCTTGCCCCAGCGCTCGCGGAAGCGCGAACCCTCGACCACGGCGTCGATGCAGCGGCCCAGGCCGATGGTGCCGACGCGCATGTAGTTCGCGGTCAGCGAGTTGGGTTTGACCAGCTGCTCGAGGCGCAGGTCGGCCGGGTTGCGCCCCAGGGCGACCGCGATCTTGTCGAGCTGGACCTCCTGGGCGAAGCGCGGCTGCGGGGTGCCATGGCCGCGCTTGGGGCCGCACGGCGGCTTGTTGGTGAAGGCGCGCGCGCCGCGGAAGCGGTAGCGCGGGACCTCGTAGGTCACGGTCTGCAGGGCGCCGGTGTAGAAGGTCGACGCCACGCCATAGCTGCCATAGGCGCCGCCGTCGAGCAGGGTCTCGAGGTCCATCGCCAGGATCTTGCCGCGCGCGTCGGTCGCGGTGCGCAGGCGCATGTCGACCGGGTGGCGACCGCGGTGGCAGTAGAAGACCTCCTCGCGGCTGAGGCAGATCTTGACCGGACGGCCGGTGCGCAGCGCGGCGCCGGCGACGACGATCTCGTGGTGAAACGGGTCGCTCTTGCCGCCGAAACCGCCGCCGTTGGGGGTGGCGATGACGCGGATGTGCGCCGCCGGCATGGCCAGCGCCTTGGCCAGCGCGCGGTGCAGGTAGTGCGGGGTCTGGGTCGACGACCACACCGTCAGCTTGCCGTCGCCGTCGACCGCGGCCAGGGTGGCGTGCTGCTCGATGGGCAGGTGGGTGTTGCCCTGGTAGAAGAAGCTGTCGTCGAAGACGTGTGGCGCGCTGGCGAAGGTGGCGTCGACGTCGCCGAACTCGAAGGCGACCCGCTTGTGCAGGTTGCCGACCTCGGCATAGGCGTGCAGCTGCGGCTCGGGCGTGGCCAGGGCGTCGTGGGCGTCGGAGATCGTCGTCAGCGGCGTGTAGCGCGGGGCCAGGAGCTGCACCGCGGCCTGCGCGGCCTCCTCGCTGGTGGCGATCACGGCGGCCACCGGGTCGCCCACGAAGCGCACCCGATCCTGCGCCAGCGCGTGCTCGTCCTGGCTGACCGGGAGGATGCCGTACGGGATCGGGAAGTCGGCGCCGGTCAGCACCAGCTTGACGCCGGGGGCGGCGGCGGCCGCCGACGTGCCCTCCACGCCGTCCACGCGCGCGTGCGGCAGGTGCGAGCGCAGCAGGCGACACCACAGCATGCGCGGCAGCACGAGGTCGTCGGCGAAGCGGGTCTGCCCGGTCACCTTGGAGCGGCCGTCGACGCGGCGGCGCGGCTTGCCGATGACGTTCATCGCGGCTTCCGCGCGGCCTGCTCGACCGCCTCGTAGATGGACAGATAGCCGGTGCAGCGACACAGGTTGCCGGCCAGGGCCTCCTCGATCTGCGGCCGCGTCGGCGCCGGGTGCCTGTCGAGCAGCGCGCGCGCGGTGACCAGGATGCCGGGGGTGCAGTAGCCGCACTGGGCGGCGCCGAGATCGGCGAAGGCGTCCTGCAGCGGATCGAGCTGCGCCCCGCGGGCCAGCCCCTCGACGGTGGTGACGCTGGCGCCGCCACACTCGAGGGCCAGCATCAGGCAGGACAGCGCCGGCTTGCCATCGACCAGGACGGCACAGGCGCCGCACTCGCCGAGCTCGCAGCCGTGCTTGGTCCCGGTCAGGGCCAGGTCCTCGCGCAGCACCTCGAGCAGGGTCTTGTGCGGCTCGAAGGCGACCTCGGCGGCCTCGCCGTTCACCGTCAGCCTGAGGACGACCTTGCTGCCCGGGGCCGGGGTCGGGGTCGGGGTCGGCGGGGTCGGCATCGGCGACGTCGGCGCTGGCGTCGGCGTGGACATGGCGGCGACGGTCGCACCTTCGTGAAGGGGGGTCAAGGCAGGTCCCAGGGACAGTCTCGGTGCCCCAGGGACGCCCGAAACTGCGGCAGATGGCGCAGGATCTCGCGAGGATGCGTGATGTGCGCCCCGGCATGGGCGTTGCTGCATGCGGGCATCATGCGCGTACGCGAGATGGGCTGGTTGATCGGCGTCATGGGCCTGATCACGGTCACCGTCACCGGGACGGCGGGCTGTGGCTCGGGCAGCGCGGGGGACGACGATGATGGCGGCGGCGGGGCGGACATCGACGCCGCGCCGCGCGGCGATGGCGGCCCGGTGATCGACCCCAACGTCGACGGTGGGCGTCCGGTCGATCCGACGCCGCTGCCGGCGCAGGGGTCGATCGTGCTGACCCTGACCGCCGACCGCGCCGCCGCGGCCAGTGCGGTGGTCTCGCTGGGCGTGCCCTTCCCGCCCGGCACGCTGCGTGACGCCGCCCAGCTGCGCGTCCTCGACGGCGGCGGCGCCGAGGTGGCGGCGCACAGCGCGTCGCTGGCGGTGTGGCCGCAGGACGGCAGCCAGCGCTCGGTGCTGCTGGCGTTCCGCGCCACCCTGGCCATGGGCGCCAGCGCCAGCTACCGCGTCGAGTATGGCGCGCCGCGCACGCGCGACGCCGGCACCCTGGCGGCCAACCCCGACGGGCCGGTCAGCGCGCTGCTGCCCGCCAGCTGGTATGCGCAGAGCCGCGTCATCGGCTTCCAGGTCGCCGCCAGCGCCAACACGGCGTTCCCGGGGTTCGAGACCGAGATCGAGGGTTACCTCGCGCGCATGAACCCGGGCTGGGAGACCTACGGCCTGTCGTGCAACACCACCTCGTCCGAGCGCACCTACTATGACGGCCCCCACGCGCTGTTCCAGCGCTTCATCCACCGCGCCACCCCGGCGGCCTACCGGCGCGCGCGCCTGGAGTCGACCTGGTACCGCGCCAACGAGCTGACCTGGCACGACGGCCGCAATGTCGCGGTGTACAGCTGTCAGACCACGTGGAACCCGGCCGCGCCGATGGACTGGGGCGTGCTGCGCCGCATGCTGGGCCAGGGCATGCTCGACGACTGGCTGCTGACCGGCGACCCGGCCGCGCTGGAGGCGGTCAAGGGGCTCGGCGAGGCGTTCCGGCGCAACCTCGACGCGCTGACCAGCGGGCGCGAGATCACGGTCAAGGTCACCGAGCGCAACATGGCGTGGCCGATGATGGGGCTGGCGTCGTACTTCGCGGTGGCGCAGACCGCCGAGGTGCGCAGCGCGCTGACCAAGCTGGTCGACATGACGGTGGCCTGGCAGGCGGCGGGCCAGAGCGGCGCGTTCGAGCACGACATCATGCGCCCCGACCCCGACGAGTGTGACCGCGGGCCGCGCGGCGGCTCACCGTTCATGACCTCGCTGCTGGTCGACGGCCTGATGGACAGCTACTTCCTGACCGGCGACGCCCGCATCCCCGGCGTCATCACCCGGGTGGCGGCGTGGTACCAGCGCGACGCCATCACCCCGGGCGGCCAGTCGTTCCGCTACCTGTGGAACTGCGAGACCGACCCCTACGCCGACGACGACACCCCCGACCTGAACCTGCTCATCTCGCACGTCTTCGGCGCCGCCTACTACGTGTCGAGCGACACCCGCTGGCTCGACTTCGGCGACACCATGGCCCGCCACGGCCTCGACAACATCTACGCCGGCGCCCCCAAGCAGTGGAGCCAGAGCACGCGCGGCTTCCTCAAGTACATGGGCTACCGCGCCCTGGGGCGCACGCCGTAGCTGGCAGGGTCGCCTCGGGCTCCCCGGGTTGCGGCGCTTGCGGGCGTTCGCGCTGCACGGCCGGCTCCCGATGGTGGACGGAGCGCTCCGAAGGCTGGCTCCCTCTGTGGTCGCTCGAACGTGCCTCTGGATCCCGGCCTCCGGTCAGCTGGTCGGCCCGCGCGGCCGAGGTCGGTAGGTGCCTCGGGCGACGGGCTGCGCGGCGGCGGGCCCGACAAGGGGCCCGCTGATCGCCGCTCCGCCTGGCG
>JBGASF010000222.1:0-9637 GCA_044229835.1 Polyangia bacterium
GGCGTTGGCCGATTTCGACCCGGCGCTGTTCCGCACCGGGGCGATGGAACGCTGGCACCATCTGAGCACGCTGCCGATCAACTGAACCTGGCGATCGCCGCCGAATCGGCCGGATAGCGCCGGGCGCGGTCATCCAGCCGCGCCTCAGGTGCTCATCCGATAGCGATTCGGCTCTTCGGCGACCACGCGCAGGCCCAGCCGCTCGTAGAGCCGGCGGGCACCGTGGTTGAACGACGACACGCACAGGAAGACGGCGTCCCAGCGCTGCGCGGCGACTGCGGCGGTCTCGGTCAGCACCGCGAAGTCCTGCAAGCGCACCGCGTCGCGGCGGCCACGCTTGCGCAGCGGGTAGAGGTCGAAGCCACGGCGCACCGCGGCGGCATACTGCGGGCGCACCAGGAAGCTGATGTCAGCGCCACCCAGCTGCAGGTGGCGGCCGTAGACCTGGCCGACCGCGCCGGCGCCGACCAGCAGGATGCGCGGGGCTGCCCCGGCCGCCATCACAGCTCTCCGTACGCGCGCGGGATGGTGCTCGAGAGCACGCGCACACCCAGCTCGGCGGCGGCCTGCTCCATCTCCATCTGCACGACCTGATCGTGGAACTTGAGGCCGAAGCGCTGGAAGGTCGCCAGCGCCACGCCGCCGACCTCCTGGTACTCGAAGATCTGGCGCACCCGGCACCGTCCCGGGCCGTCGTCCTCGATGGTGAAGGTGCTGGTGCCGGCGATCGGCGTGCCCTCGAGGTAGGCGTACTCGAGCAGGTAGGGCTGGCCCGGCGCGGGGTCGGTGACGATGGTGCGCACCTCGGCATAGTTCGACAGCAGGGCGTCCTCCAGCCAGCTGGTCAGGCGGCGCGCGGGCGCCAGCGCCAGCAGCGAGCTCAGCCAGCGCGCGGCGGCGGGCAGGCGCTCCTCGAGCGCGCCGGTGGCCGCCAGCTCCAGCGAGAAGCAGCCCTGGAAGCGCTCGCCGACGTGGAAGTCCTCGCCCATGC
This sequence comes from Polyangia bacterium, assembly GCA_044229835.1. GTDB lineage: Bacteria > Myxococcota_A > Polyangia > Haliangiales > JADYYK01 > JADYYK01. The sequence continues at coordinate 992 of JBGASF010000222.1, forward strand.
GCTCGGACGGGCGCTTGACCCGGATGAGGCCGAAGGTGCTGGTCGGGCTGGTGACCACGGCGCGGAAGGCGCGCGCGAAGTCGGCTGCGGGGGCGGCGATGACGAACTCGTGCACGTCGCGCTTCACCGCGATGGTCTTCCTGGCGTCGACCGGCAGGGCGGCGCGGGCCTCGAGGCGCTGGCTGGACTCGCTGGACAGGATGCGTTCCATGGGGACCTCCGACTTGCTGTAGTCGTTTGACTACGGCAAGATGTAGTCGAATGACTACGACGGTGTCAAGAGGTGCGCGCAAACCGCGCAGAAAGCCTGCGAAACCCGTGATCCGTGGGGCCGAGGACACCCGCACCGCCCTGATGGACGCCCTGGTCCGGCTGCTGGCGCGGGGCAGCGTGGCCGGGCTGTCGGTGCGCCACATCGCGGCCGAGGCCGGGGTCAACCACGGCCTGGTGCATCGCCACTTCGGCAGCAAGGAGGAGCTGGTGCGCGCCACCATCGCGCGCCTCAGCGCGCGCGTGCACGCCGAGCAGGCCGCTGGCGGCGGCATGAGCGCGTCGTCGTTCGAGGGGCTGCGCCAGCGCCCCGAGGTCGCGCTGGTGGTGGCGCGTGCGTGCCTCGACGGGCCGCACGATCTGCTGGCCCTGGCCGCGCCGCCGCCGGAGCGCATCCGCGAGCTGACCGCGCCGATGCGGCGCGCGCTCGGCAAGCTCGGCTTCGCGCGCGAGGGCGACGCCGCGGTGCTCAACGCGCTGGGCACCGCGGCGCTGCTGGGCTGGTTCGTGTTCCGGCCGCTGCTGGCCTCGGGCTACGACCTGCCGGCCGACGCCGACGCGCGGCTGGCGGCGCTGCTGAAGCAGCTGGATGCGCTGCTGCTGGCCATGGCGTGAGGCGCGGCTACACTGACGCCATGAGCAAGCTGCGGGGGCTGAGCCTGGGCGTCGGGGCCCTGGTGATCGTGCTCGGGGGTGTGGCGGCGGCGGTGAACGCGAACAAGGTGGTCGCGGCCACCCGCGCAGCCAACCGGGCCGCCGGCATGGCGGCGCTCAAGAAGGCCAAGCTGAAGCTGGTGGCGGCGCCGAAGAGCTCGCTGCCGCAGCTCCTGCAGGAGATGGATCGGGGCGCCTCGCCGGGCGCCGAGATGACCATCGACGGGCAGCGCGTCATCGTCGGCAACGCCATCGGCATGATGAGTGGCGGCAACGACCTGTTCGTGCGCGACGCCAAGGGCGTGCTGCACCTCCTGTGGCTGCAGCAGGGCGAGCCCAGGGTGAAGAAGACGGTGCGGATCCGCGTCGAGGCGTGCGGCGCCTGTCGCGCGCAGGCCCTGGCCGAGCTGTGGTGGCTGAACGAGGGCGAGCTGGGCTGCTACGACGGCGGTGCGGCGCCGCCACCGGCGCGGCATCGCCTGTACGTGCTGCCCGCGGGCGAGGTGGTCGGCGAGCCCATCAGCATCGACCACCCGTACACGGCGCTGCAGGCCATCGGGCCGCCCTGCCCGCCCAAGCCATGAGGTAAGCTGGGTCGTGGTCGGGGAGACGCTCGGCAGCTACAAGCTGGTGTCCAAGCTGGGCGAGGGCGGCATGGGCGTCGTCTACCTGGCCGAGCACACGCTGATCGGGCGCAAGGCCGCGGTCAAGGTGCTGCGCAGCGAGTGCACCGGCAACCAGGAGATGGTGCAGCGCTTCTTCAACGAGGCGCGCTCGACCGCCATGATCAGGCACTCGGGCCTCATCGACGTGTTCGACTTCGGCCACCACACCACGGGGAGCGGCACCGGCGCGGCCTACATCGTGATGGAGTACCTCGACGGCGAGTCGCTGGCGGCGCGCATCGAGCGCGGCGTGCGCTTCCCGGTCGAGATCATCGTCGACCTCGGCCGGCAGATCGCGGCCGCGGTGGGCGCCGCGCACGCCAAGGGCATCGTCCATCGCGATCTCAAGCCCGACAACATCTTCCTGCTGCGCGACGACGTCGATGGCGGCTTCAAGGTCAAGGTGCTCGATTTCGGCATCGCCAAGCTGGGTGATGACGCGACACGCTCGTGGCGCACCAAGACCGGCACCGTGATGGGCACGCCGCTGTACATGTCGCCCGAGCAGTGTCGCGACGCCGGCGAGGTCGACGCGCGCGCCGATGTGTACTCGCTGGGCTGCATCCTCTACGAGATGGCGTGCGGGCGGCCGCCCTTCGACGGTGCCACGCCGGCGGACGTGCTGGTCGCCCACCTCAAGGGGGTGCTGGTGGCGCCGCGGGCGCGGCGGCCGGACCTGCCCAGGGAGCTCGACGCGGTGCTGCAGCGCGCGCTGGCGCGCGAGGTCGGCGAGCGCTACCAGAGCATGGAGGAGCTGGCGCGCGAGCTGGAGCGCTTCGGCGCGGGCGGGCGCGCGGTGGTGCCGGAGGCCATCCCGTTGCCGGCGCCCGAGGACGTGGGGGCGCGCCGGAAGCGGGTGGCGGCGCTGGAGGACACCGCGCATGCACAGCCGCCGCCGGAGGGCGTGCCGCGGACGGATCTGGATGCGGTGGGCAAGCACGAGCAGCGCCGCAAGAGCGAGGAGCACGGTGTGGCGGCGCCTGCAGCAGCGCCGACCTCGGCCGACGACACCGAGCTGCGGCGGACGACACCCTACCGGCGCCCGGCGACGCGGTCGCTGCTGGAGCCGGCGCGGGGCGGGCGCGGCTGGCTGGTGGCGGCAGTGCTGGGTGGTGTGGTGGTCGTCGTGGGTGTGGTGATGCTGAGCCTGGGAGGGCCCGGGCGACGCAAGGTCAAGGTGGTGAACGAGGCGCCGCCGGTGCCGGTGGCAACGCCGAGCGCGGGGCCCGTGGTCAGCGCGCGTCCCGCGGCGACCGCCGAGCCCGCCGCAACGGCGCCATCACCATCAACGTCACCATCAGCGTCATCATCAACGTCACCATCAGCGTCACCATCAACCTCGACGGCGGGAGCGACCGCGCCAGGGCCGGTGAAGGTGCGCGTCAAGGGCAAGCCCAAGGGCGAGGTGCGCGTCGACGACGGCGTGGTCGATCCGTTCGAGGACTAGGTTGACCGGGCGCCGGGTGCCCGCCATGCTGCGCGCATGAAGGATCTGGTCGGCAAGGTCGCGGTCGTGACGGGGGGCGCCAGCGGGATCGGGCTGGCGATGGCGCAGCGCTTCGCCGCCGAGAAGATGAAGCTGGTGCTGCTCGACGTCGAGGCGCCCGCGCTGGCCGAGGCGGCCAAGGCGCTGCGGACGGGCGGGGCGACGGTGTTCGCGCGGCGCGTCGACGTCTCGAACGTCGCCGAGATGGGCGCCGCGCTCGACGAGGCGCGCAGCGAGCTCGGCATCGCGCACGTCATCTGCAACAACGCCGGCGTGGCCGGGCCGGGCGGCCCGATGTGGACGCTCAGCGAGGCCGACTGGAAGTGGACCCTGGGCGTCAACCTGTGGGGCGTCATCCACGGCGTGCGCCTGCTCTTGCCCGCGCTGCTCGAGAGCGGCGAGGAGGGCCACGTGGTCAACACCGCCTCGATGGCGGGGGTCACGTCGACGCCGTTCATCGCGCCCTACACCGCGACCAAGCACGGCGTGGTCGCCATCTCCGAGGTGCTGGCCAAGGAGCTCGAGCTGGTCGGCGCCAAGGTCGGCGTCTCGGTGCTGTGCCCCGGCTTCGTCAAGACCCAGATCGCGACCTCGATGCGCAACCGCCCCGCCGACGCGGGCGCCGGAGCCGCCTCGCCCGCACACCCCGCGGGCCCCGGCATGATGCAGGCCATGCACGCGCTGGTCGCCGGCGGCGTCGATCCCGCGAGCATCGCCGACAAGGTCGTGGCCGCCATCCGCGAGCGCCGCTTCTACATCCTGACCCACCCCGAGATGAAGCCCGCCATCAAGCACCGCATGGACGACCTCCTCGACGAGCGCGCCCCGGGGATCGACCCGCTGATGCGCTCGCTGTTCGCACCCAAGAGCTGATCTCCAGGACTTGCCAGCCCTTGCCATCGAGCGAGGGCTATCGTGCGTGAATTGGCGCACGTCGGCACCGTCTGTCTGACCTGCGTGAAGGTTGGCCGCCGTCGCGCAACAGAGCAGGCATGATGGGTCGGTTCGGTTCGGCTGGAGGCTCGGGAACGCGGGTCGGGATGCTGGCCGGGTTGGCGCTGGTGCTGGCGCTGACCGGCATGGCGCGTGCGGAGCGCGTGCTGGTGCTGGCGGGTGGCGAGCCGCCGTGTGTGCGCGCCGCCGAGCTGGCGGCCGCGCTGGGTCGTCACGGCCAGCTGGCCACGGTGGTGCGCGCGGTGCCTGACAGCAACGACGCCGCGCTGGTCGGCGTGCGCGCGACCGCGGCCGGCCTCGAGGTGCGCCTTTTGCGTCCGAGCGGCCTCAGCGAGCGCGTCATCCCGACCCCGCCATGCGAGGTCGCGGTCGAGGTCGTCGCCGCCTGGGTCGCCAGCGTGCTGGATGGCACGCTGGTGGTGGCGGCGCCCGCGCCGACCCCGGCGCCCACGGCCGAGCCGGCTGTGCCTGCCGCGCCGGCCGTGGCTGCAGCGCCGGTCGACATGCGCGCCGCGGTGCTCGCGGAGCTGGCCTGGGTCGGCCTCGATCTGGAGGAGCGCGGCTACCAGCTCGGGCTCAGTGGCGCGGGCGGCAACTGGCGTGTCGTGCTCGAGCAAGACGGCTGCATTCGCCGGCGCGCCGTGGGTGGCGTGCCGCCAACCCAGGAGACTGCGGTCACACGGCTGGTCGCCGCGGTGGCGTCGATGCTCGGCGATCCTGACAGCTGCGCGAACAACGAGCTGGGCCAGGCGCAGCGCAAACGGCTGGCTCTTGCCATGCGGGAGCCTCTCAAAGAGGGCGGCAGCACGGCAAGCCTGCAAGGCAACCTCAGCATCACCTTCGGCGTCCTCAGCTGGATCGGGGCGGCCGCTGACGACCACCTGGGTGACGACAACGAACACCTGCTCGAGGTCGGCGGCGGCATGATGATCGTGGGCGGCGCGGTGGGCTGGGGGCTCGACGATCGAGGCTTTGCGCAGCCGGTGATGGACACCCTGATGTGGGCTGGGGCGGGAGTCTCGGCCCTGGGGATGACGTGGGAGCCCGAGGCTCTGGCGTTTCTCTCGCAGGGCATCATCGAGCTGTGCGAAGGCGTCGCCAACCCGGCGGTGCCCCGCGCCCGCCTGCGCGCACATGCACGTCGCATGGGGGCGACCGCTGCGCCGAGTCGCGCCGCGCTGGTGGCCGCCGAGCGCGATCTCCACCGGTCGCCTTCGACCACCTACCGGGTGGTCAGCGCGATCAACTTCATCAGCGCGGCGGCGGTGGCCGCCTCGATGGAGTTCGACCAGGACCTCTCGCAGGAGGAGCGGCGCGAGCGTCGCTCCTCGGCCGTCACGCGCGGGCTCCTGCTGGGCGGCATCGGCGGATTCTTGCTGCTCAAGCCAAGCCCCTGGAGCGAGTACCAGCGTCGCTCGGGGGGCATTGCGGGTCTGCTCGAGGTGACCCCGACGGCGGGCGGCGCGACGCTGTCGGCGCGGGGGCGCTTCTGAGCCAGCGCGTGCGCACGCTGGCGGCGGTCCAGGCCGTGGCGGTGACGCCGCCGGCGTTCGAAGACGTGTATGCCGAGCACTTCGACTATGTGTATCGCGTGGTGGCGCGGCTGGCGGGGCGGGCGACGGCCGAGGATCTGACCCAGGAGGTCTTCCTGGTCGTGCACCGCCGGCTGGCCGGGTTCGAGGGGCGCGCCAAGCTGACCACCTGGCTGTTCCAGATCGCATGGAACGTGGTCGGCTCGCACCAGCGTCGCGAGCGGGTGCGGCGGGGCCTCATGGCGGTGTTCGGGCGCGCGCCGGAGCCCGTGCTGGCGCCGTGTCCGCTGGAGCGTGCGGAGGAGGCGGCCAGGCTGGCGCGCGCGCTGGCGGCGCTGCCGTGGCCGCAGCGGGCCGCCCTGCTGCTGTGCGAGGTCGAGGGCTGGTCGGCGGCGCTGCTGGCGGAGCGGCTCGACGTCCCGGTCAACACCATCTACACGCGGCTGCACCATGCGCGGCGGCGGCTGGCCGAGCTGCTCGGCCAGGCAGAGGAGGCCACCTGATGAAGCTCGCGGAGGTCGTCGAGGAGACCACGCCGCCGGCAGGGGCGCGCGAGCGCGTGCTCGAGCGCGTGCGGGTGGGCGTGGCGCGTCGGGCGCGGCGCGGGCGCGTGCTGGCGCTGTCGGCGGCCGCGCTGGCGGGGGCGCTGGTGGCGACGCTGGCGGCGCGCGGGCTGATGACGCGGGGGAGTGCCGCGGTGGCGGTGCGCGCTGGTGCTGGTGCTGGCATGGCCGCGGGGGCGCCACTGTCGGCGGGCGTCATCGAGCTGCCATCGCATGCGCGCGTGCTGGTGCGTGAGGGCAGCCAGGTGTCGTTGCTGAGCGATGACGCTGCGGGCACCACGGTGCGGGTCACAGCGGGCAGCATGGCGGCGCACGTGGACAAGCGCGCGGCGGGGCGGCCCTTCGTGGTGCTGGCGGAGGACGTGCGCGTCGAGGTCATGGGCACGACCTTCGCGGTGGGCGTGCACGATGGAAAAGTGACCGTCAGCGGGCATGAAGGTGTTGTCGGGGTGACAAGAAAAGGTGAGCAAACGCTGGTCCGCGGCGGCCAGACCTGGCCACCCGGGCGCCCGGCGCTGCGGCTGGACGACGGCGACCTGGCGACGCTGCTCGCCGAGGGGGGTACGCCCCCGGCGCCCAGCACGAGCACGAGCACGAGCACGAGCACGAGCACGAGCACGAGCACGAGCACGAGTCCGATTCCGAGCACGAGCACGAGTCCGAGTCCGAGCACGAGGCCGCCACGGGTCACGTACGCCTCCGCGCGGCGCCGCGAGCAGGCCGGTGACCTCGCCGGGGCGCTGGCCGACTACCAGCGCCTGCCCGGCGAGGACGCGCTCTACGCGGTGGCGCGCCTGCACCTCACCGTGCTGCGCGATCCCGCCCGCGCGCGCGCCACCCTCGAGACCTACCTCCTGCGCCACCCCGACGGCCGCTATGCCCGCGAGGCCCTGCTGCACCTCATCGGCCTTGCCCGTCAGCGCGACGACGCCGCCGCCGAGGCCACCCTGTCGGCCCGCTTCCGCGCCCGCTACCCCGACGATCCCGCTACGCGAGCCCCAGCAGCGGACACAGCACCCTGAGGCCGCCCACGATGATGCCGAAGCCGACCACATCGAACATCACGCCGGTGCGCAGCATCTGGCGCACCGTGACCTGCCCGGTGCCATAGGCCATCGCGTTCGGCGCCGTCGAGATCGGCAGCATGAAGCCGAACGACGCCCCCAGCGTGGCCCCCAGCGCGGGCGGCCCCGGCGGCACGCCCGCGGCCGCCGCCAGCGACAGAGTCAGCGGCAGCATCAGCGTCGCCGTCGCCGTGTTGTTGGTGGCCTCCGACAGCAGGATCGACACCCCGGTGACCAGCGCGGTGATGCTCCACAGCGATTGCGCCCCGGTGGCGTCGACCAGCACGTCGCCCCAGCGCGCCGCCAGCCCGGTCTTGCCCGCCAGGTCGCCCAGCAGGATCCCGCCGCCGAACAGCAGGATGGTGCCCCAGTCGATGCGCGCGGCCTGGGCCCAGCTCAGCGCCCGAGTGGCCTCGCCCGCGCTGCCCGGCCCGATCGGCCACATGAACAGCAGGCCCGCCGCCAGCAGCGCCACCACCTCCTCGGGCAGGTGGCGCTTGTACCAGCGCGTCGCCGCCGCCCCCGGCGCCGCCACCTCGAGCACCCCGGGCGTCAGCCACAGCACCACCGCGACCGCGAACGCCACCGCGACCGCGATCTCGCCGCGCGACCACGGCCGCGCCGGCGCCGCCACCTGGGCGCCACCGCTGCCCAGCGTCAGCCCGAAGCGCCACGCCAGCAGCGTCCACAGCACCAGCAGCATGACCAGCGCGATGGGCAGCCCGATCGCCATCCACTCCAGGAAGCCGAGCGACACCCCCGCCTTCTCGAGCGCGCCGATGCCGATCAGGTTGGGCGGCGTCCCGATCGGCGTCCCGATACCGCCCACCGAGGCGCCATACGCGATCGACAGCACCAGCGCCGCGCCGAAGCGCTTGTCGCCCTCGCCGCGCGCCACCGACAGCGCGACCGGCAGCGTGACCGCGGTCGCCGCGGTGTTCGAAATCCACAGCGAGATCACGAACGCCGCCCCCGACAGCGCCAGCATCAGGCCCAGCCGTCCCCGCGCCAGCCGCGTCAACGCGCGCGCGAAGCGCTCGCCGAGGCCGTGCAGGTTCATGGCCTCGGCCAGGAAGAACGAGCCCACGAACAGGAACAGCAGCGGATGGCCGAACGACGCGAAGGCCTCCTTGGGCGTGGTCACCCCCAGCACCACGGTGCCCGCCGCCGCCAGCAGCGCCGTCACCGCGACCGGCAGCGCCTCGCTGATCCACAGCACCGCCGCGCACGTCATCAACCCCGCCAGCCGCTGCGCCGGCGAGTCCTCCCCCAGCAGCCACACCAGCCCCCCCAGCGGCAGCGCCCCCCAGCGCCCCCCGGCCCGCCGCCGTGAGCGAGTGCACACGTTTGTTCGGCCGGCGCTCCTGGCGCACCTCGCGGGTGGCGATCAGTCCCTCGGCCGCCAGCCGGTCCAACTCCCGGTAGAGCTGCTGGGGTGTGGCCATCCAGAAGTTCGCG
>JBGASF010000223.1:0-9521 GCA_044229835.1 Polyangia bacterium
ACTGCGCCGATCCGAGCTGCGACGGCGTCCCGTCGTGCTCGGCTTGCCTCGCCGCCGACTGCCACGGTCTCAGGGTCGGTGATGCCTGTACCACGCGGCTCCCGCGGCTCGACCTCCAGCTCGCTCAGCCCCTCGTGCAACCCATCCGGCAACAGCTCCAGCGCCGGTCGCTGCACGGTCACCTCGTCACCGCGCGGATCGCGCCGCGCCAGCACCGGGATGGTCGGATCATGCCGACCGACCCGCCGTGCCGCCGGCTGCTTGCCGCTGCCATGCGCCAGCTGCGGCCTGCCCTGCGCACCCTGCTGCTCACCCTGCACACCAGCCTGCGGCCCCTGCGCCCCCGCATGCCCCAGCGCGGTCGGCTGCCGGCCGCTGCCCTTGGCCGGCGGAGCCCCCGCCTGGGCGCCCGCGCCCACCGTCGCCCCGGCCGCGCCGACCCCGAACAGCGCGCGGATCTCCTCGCGCGCCCCCATGAAGCCGCCGCCCCCCAGCTCCGCCGCCAGCCGCTCCAGCTCCGCCAGCATCGCCGCCGCGCTCGGGTAGCGCCGCGTGCGATCGCGCTCCAGCGCCCGCATGATGATGCGCGCCAGGGCGTGCGGACAGTCCGGTCGCAGCTCCAGCGGCGACGGGATGCGCCCCTTGCACAGCCGCGCCACGGTGTCGGCGTCGTTCTTGCCGCGGAACAGCGGCCGCCGCGTCACCATCTCGTGCAGCACGATGCCCAGCGCGAACAGATCGATGCGGTGATCGAAGCTGCCGCCACCCACCAGCATGGGCAGCTGCTCGGGCGCCAGGTAGGCGAACTTGCCCTTCACCACCCCGGTCGCGGTCTCGTGCGCCTGGCCCTGCGAGCGCGCGATGCCGAAGTCGGCCAGCTTCACCACCCCGTCGAACCCGAGCAGGATGTTGTGCGGCGACACATCGCGATGAATCACGTTGAGCGCCTGCCCGCGCACGTCGCGCGCGTTGTGCGCATGATCCAGCGCCGCCGTGATCGACCGCCCGACATGGACCACGAACTGCGGCGACAGCTGGCGCCCCGTCGTGCTGGCGCGCCTGAGCGCCGCGATCAGCGACTCGCCACGCACGTACTCCATCGACAGGTAGTACACGCCGTCGATGCAACCCAGCTCGTAGGCCTGCACCACGTTGGGGTGCGACAGCCCCAGGCACAGCCTGCCCTCGTCGACGAAGAACTCGACGTAGTCGGGATCCTCCGCCAGCTTGGGCAGGATCCGCTTGATGACCACGCGCCGCTCACCACCCAGGGCGCCCCGCTCCAGCGCCAGATACACCTCCGCCATGCCCCCGCGCGCGATCAACCTCTCGAGGTGGAACTTCCCGAACTGCATCGGCCGGCCGGCCTCCAAGCGCGCCGCACCCCGCGGCCCGCTCTTCGTTTATGCCGGATCCAGCAGGTGCTTCAACGTCGAACACCGATGTCGCCGTGCTTACGGCCACGCGGCCAAGACAACACCCGCGCCCACACCTCCCACAGCGCCGGACTCGGAACCGAGGAGCACTCGGCGAAGCTGCGCCTCGAGGCGGCTAGTACCCGACCAGCTTCTTCAGCCTGAAGTACAGCGGCGTGCTCGACCCCGCGTGCTTGCGCTTGAGCGGCCCGTCCATCAGGGGCAGGTAGGTCACGCAGCGCTCGCTGGCGTCGCCGTGCAGCGTGGCCAGCGCGGTGCGGTGCCACAGCCGGCCGTCGTGGATGGTCAGGTCCCCGGCCTCGGCGGTGACCGCGAACTCGTCGGGATCGGGCCGGTCATCGATGAAGTAGCGCTTGCGCAGCAGCAGGCTGGAGATGGGCTGGTTGTGCGTGCACGGGAGCAGCCGCAGCCCCCCGACCTCGGGCGGCGAGTCGGTCAGGTAGAAGCCGACGTTCAGGTAGCGCCGCGGCTTCTCCAGGTAGAACAGGTCGCGCAGGCTATCGGTGTGCCAGCCCAGCCGCTTGTAGCGCGCCCCCTTCTCGTTGCGGAAGCGGTTGATGACCAGGCCGTCGCGCTCCTCCTCGCCGATGCGATAGCCGGTGCCCGCGGTCTCCAGGATGCCGCGGAAGCGCGGATCGCGCAGGAACGCGCGGAACGCCGGGTGCTGCAGCGACGCGAACGGGATGCGCTGGAGGTACCGCGTGCCGTCGTCGCGCTGGCCGAAGATCAGCGGCACCCCGTTGACCTTGCCCACGCGTGACGCCACCAGCGCGCGATCGATCTCGTTCATCGCCGCGTGCAGCTCGGCCGCCCGTGCCCGCGCCACGAAGCCCTTGAAGCGGATGAAGCCGTAGGTCTCGAAGAAGTCGTTCTGCTCCGCGCTGAGCCGGTCGCCCAGCTCGAAGTCTGGGATCGAGATGACCCGGTTGGCGCGCGGCAGGGTGCCGGTCTCGGGGGCGTCACTCATGTGTGGGCATGCTACGGGTTGGGCGGCAGCTGCAACCGGCGCGCGCCCGAGAAGTCCGGCACCACCTCGCCGCTGGGCAGCTCGAGGACCAGCGAGGCGTCGGGGACCCGGCTCAGCACCAGGTCGAAGCCCAGCGAGGTCCCGGTCTGCGGCCGGATGTCCGACATGATCCAGTAGCGCGAGTAGCCCGACAGCCCGACCGGCCCGGGCGGGTTGGGCTCGCGCGTCTCGATGAACAGGCGGCCGTCGGAGCAGTCGGCGTTGCCGACCTCGCCCGGGTTGTTGCCCACCGGCGGGCTGGGCGGCACCGCGATCTCGCCAGCATAGAACAGCACGCAGTTGCTCCCGGTCAGGCGCACCGCGCTGCCCACCCCGACCGGCTCGGTGAAGGTCAGGTTGAGGTAGCCCGGCAGGGTGGGATCACGCGTCACCGTCGCGGTCACCGGCATGTTCGGATCGCGCGCGATGAAGAACGGCGACGACAGGTCGATCTCCAGGTTCTGATCGACCACCGACGCGACCGCGTGCACCCACAGGTTGTACTCCTGGCCGAGCTGCATCGAGCTGGCCGGCGGCGTCAGCCGCATGGTCGAGCTGCCCACCAGCATGAGGCCCGGCTGCGCCGCCAGCGGCACGCCCAGCTCGTCGACCACCTGCACCGTGGTGCGCATCATGTCGAGCGGGTGGTTGAAGGTGATGTAGATCGGCGACGTCGTGGTCGGCAGCACCGTGGGCAGGCGCGTCACCGTGCCGCCCGGGAAGCCGGCGCTCTCGAAGGCGTCGATGGTGCTGGCCTCGACGAACAGGCTGACCGAGCGCGCGCGCAGCACCACGGTCGGCGTCGGCGGCAGGTTCAGCATCGAGAACACCTTGGTGGTGGCCAGGAAGTCGTACACGCCGTCCATGTTGGAGTCGACCGCGGGGACCTCGACGGTCAGCTCATCCACCGTCCCGAACGGCCCGCCCACGGTGCCCACGCCGGTCAGGTCGGGCAGCTTGTCGATGACCACGTTGCCGGTCGACGCGTCCGACGCCATCGGCGTCAGGGTCAGCTGGCCGGCGCCCACCGCGCCGCCGCTCGAGTAGTCGATGTGGGTCGCCGCGCTGCGCACCACGGTCTTGACCCCGCCGACCGGCTCGCCGTTCTCGTTGACCAGGCGCACCGTCACCATCCCGGTCGACGGCAGCATGCCGATGGGCCCCAGGACCAGGCCGGCGTTGTCGAGCGGGAAGTTGCCCGCCGCCGAGGCCAGGTTGCCCGACAGCTGGGTGTCCACATAGCCGGCCTTGCTGACCTTGGCCAGCACCGGCCCGGAGTTCACGTCGGCCACGCCCCACTCGCCGCTCACGTTGGTGCGCACCTCGACCGGCGTGCGCCCACCGCTGTAGACCTTGACCAGCACGTCCGCGATCGGCAGCCGGGTCGCGGCGTCGAGTACGATCCCCCCGACGCTGCCATGTGGCGCGACGTTGTCCACCCCGACGTCACCGCCACCACAAGCCCCCAGCACCAGCGCAATTGCGATCGCGAGCCGCTTCATGATTCCTCCCAGGCCAATCAAAATGACTTCGAAAGTACGTTCAGGACCACGAAGCGCGCGCGGCTGTCGGCATCCGCGCTGGCGCTGGCGACCCCGATCACGACCGACAGCACGACCACGCCCGCGGCGCCGCCCACCACCGGCCAGAACCAGCGCGAGCGCCTGAACCGCGTCAGCGCCCCCGGGCCGCTCTTGCGCTTGACCACCATCGGCTCGACCACCGCGCCGGCGCCGCCGTCGAGCGGCACATCGCGCGTCAGCGTGCGCGCCAGCGCCTCCGCGGGCGGCCCCGGATAGGCCGGGTCGGACTCGCCGCGCGCCTTGCCGATGAGGCGCCCGCTGCGGGTGTCATACAGGTAGCCCGCCAGCATCAGGTTCTCGCCGGCCTCGGGCACGATCAGCAGCAAGAGCTCCGGCTTGCCGAGGCGCGCGGCCGCGGCGCTGAGCCGGGGGCCGATGCCGACCCCACCGACCTCGGGGCGCGCCGCCGCCAGCTTGGCGAACGGATCGTCGGGGTAGGCCTCCAGCGGGATCTTGGCGCTGGTGATGACGGGGCCCGGCTCGACCTCGACGATGACCGTGGTCGGCGGGTGGCCCGGCATCAGGGCGGTGACATAGTTGGGACCCGGCACCAGGTCGGGCACGCTCTGCGGCGCGACTCCGACGGGCTGGCCGTTGACCAGCAGCTGGGCGCGCCGCGGCAGCGAGTCGAGATCCAGGCTGCCGCGCGGCAGCGCCGCCATGCGGGCCTGCTCGGCGTTGACCAGCTGCTCCATCTGGGGCGGAAACAGCGCGCGCTTGTAGGTCAGGTCGGGGCGCAGCACGAACATGCGGTGCAGCGACACCATGGCGGCGTCGGTGTCCTGGTTCAGGAACGAGGCGTTGGCCAGCAGCCGGTGCGCGTTGGTCAGGCGCCCCAGGTTGCCGTCGCGCTCGCGCAGCTGGGGCAGATAGTGCTCGTAGCTGTCGACCGCCTTGCGCACCGCGACCAGCGCGGCGTCGAGGTCGAGGTTCATGATCTGGGTGTTGGCGGCGTCGACCGCGGCGTCGGCCTCGGCCAGCGCGGTCTTCTCGGCGTCGACATCGTGCAGGTAGCCATCGACATCGACCAGCACCACGCGGGTGTCCCCGGCGAAGGCGGCGCGCGCCCCGCGCAGGGTGCCCTCCAGCGCCTCGGCGCCGACCTTGGCGTCGTCGAAGACATGGATGAACAGCCGCGGCGGCCCGCTGTGCGCGCCCGCGCCGGCCTCGTCCTCGCTGAACGAGACCTCGTCGTCGTCACCCGAGGCCGCCGGCGCTGGCGACGGCGCCGCCGACGGCGCAGGCGCAGGCGTCGCCTCCGGCGCATCGTCATCCATGATGACCGGCTCGTCCTCCATGATGACGGGCTCGTCATCGGCCCCCGGAGCCGGCGCCGGCGCGTCATCCGCCCGGGCCCTCGTCCCCTGCGCACACAGCGCGACCGCAAGCCCCACGGCCACCCAGCGATGAGCCCCAATCACGGCCCTATCGTCCGCTCAGGCCCCGCTTTGGTCAAGCGCTGCGCACCCCGAAAACAGCAACGGAGCCGTCTCCGGCCCCGTCACTTCGATCAGGCAGCTGGAGGTCGCTACGGCCCCTTCTTGCCCACGATGTCGTCGAGCACATTCTCGTTGCTGTCGGTGTCCGAGCCCGGGCTGGTGCCGCCCTTGCCGGTGACCGAATCGACGATGGTGTTGCCCTTCTTCACGTCGGGGTTGTTCTCCTTGCGACGGGCGTCGATGCTGGCGGTGACGTCCTTGTCACCGATCGACAGGCAGTAGTTGCCGTGGAAGCGCGACATGTCGACCGCGCGCAGGATGCTCTGCCCGGCCGGCGGCCAGCGGAATTCGTCGAGGACGATCTTGCCCGACGCCGTGGTGCGCTCGACCACCGTCGAGGCCCCGAACTGCGCCTCGAAGATCTGGCGGAAGTCCGAGAAGGTCTTGTCGCCGAACTTCTTGGCGTCGAAGGCGATGTAGATCTTCCACAGCTTGTCGTCGACGAAGAAGTAGTAGCGCGTCTCGTCGAGCTTCTTCCACAGCAGCATCGACTCGCCGTTCTTGTGCGAGAACTCGCGGTCGATGATCGACACGTCCCACGGCGTCTTGTTGCCGTCGAACTTGAGGTAGGAGTCCTTGAGGCGCTTGAGCTCGTCCTTGTAGCGCTTGCGGATCTGGTCCTGCGTGTAGGTGTCCTTGGTGGCCGCGATCTTCTCGTCGTAGGCCGGCTTGATCTGATCGGCGAGCAGCTTCTGGACCTCGTCCGGGCTCAGGCCCCACTTGAAGGCGCCCTGGAACTCCGCCAAAGCCTTGGCGTTTTCCTTGGACATCTCCTTGACTGCGGCGGGCCCGGTGACCTTGCCCTTGGGCTTGGGCTTGGGCTTCTTCTTGGCCGCCGAGGCCGACCCGGCCGCCATGGTGGCGGCCAGCATGGTCAGGGCGATGATGCTCGCGAGCTTGCGCATGGGACCCTCCGACGCTGGGAGCCTAGCAGTGCCTCCCCCCAACGACAAGCGTCGGACGTGCGCAAACGCACCAGATTCAAGGACCGATGCGGATCGGGGTCATGCCCTGGGCGGCCGACTGCGAGGCCCCGGTGAGGACGTCGGGGGTGACCTGGATGTCGACCTCGCGCCCGGTGATGCTGCCGTGGCAGCCGGCGCAGGCGGTGTTGTACAGCTCGCGGCGCACCCCGGGCAGCACGAACTCCTGGGGACCGAACTGGTGCTGCTCGCTCATCGAGAACAGCGCGGTGCCCCGGCTGTCCTGCAGCTCGAAGTACACCGGGGTCAGCGCGGGCACGTTGACCTTGACCGAGCCGTCGGTCAGCAGCGCGGCGCTGCCCACCAGCTCGCGGTCGTCCGACACCATGCTGCCGTTGCCCGGGCCCGCCGGCGCCTTGGCCTTGTAGAACACGATCCGCCTGGCCGCGCTCAGGAAGGCGAGGTCGCGGCCGCGGCGCAGGTTGCTGTCGAACAGCGTGGCCACCATGGGCGCATCCGGGAAGTAGGCCACCGCGCGATCGACCGGCAGCGAGGTGTCGGTCTTGCCGCCGAACACCAGCGACGGCGTGTTGATGAAGGGCTGCCGCGGCGTGGTGCGCTTCCAGCCCAGCACGGCCTCCTGCTCCGACTTGCCGGCGGTCGCGATGAGAGGCGTACGCGCCCCGGTGAGGCGGTTCACGATGACCAGGTCATAGTCGAAGCTGCCAGCGTCGCCGGTGGCCACGTTGGCGAACGACGCCAGGAGGTCGCCGTTCGGGATCTCGTAGGGCGCCCGGTAGGCCCCCGCGGTGGCGCCGGCGCGCCCGGTCGCGGCCGGATCGATGATGCGCACCGCCTTGAGGAAGGCGGGGTCGTTGCGCCCGGCCTCGAACGGCCCCACCGAGCGCGAGAACACCGCCAGGGTGCCGCCGCCGCCACGCGCGCCGACGTCGGAGAACACCACGATGAAGTCGCCGTTCAGCCCCTCGCGGATCTCGGTGGCCTGCTCGTAGCCGACCGAGTCGCGCGTCATGGTCGGGTCGGCCAGCGTCAGCTTCGACTTGGCGCGCTGCCCGAGCAGCGGGTGGTAGTCGGTGCGGTCCCAGTTGATGCGCCGTCCCGACAGCTGGTAGAGGTCCTTGGACGCCTTCTCGGTCGTCATGGTGATGCGGCCGTCGGACATCCAGGCCGGCGACAGCTCGCTGCCCAGCAGCGAGGTCATCTGCTCGACCATGGCCGGGTTGGCGCGCGGGAAGCGGTACAGGTTGGTCGACGGCCCGGCGAAGCGCGGCCCGAAGGTGCCGCCGCGGCTGGACGCGAAGACCACCGACAGGATGGCGCCGCCCTTGGCGTCGGGCATGTCGGCGTACAGCGGATCGATGTTGTGGATCTTGACCGGGCCCATCATCTGCCCGCCGTCGGTGGTCAGCTGCGTGCACGCGCCGCCCGCCAGCACGACCTCGTACAGGTTGTGGCCGCCGGCCTCGCCGAGGCGCATCGAGAAGATGGCGCGCGCGCCGTCGGGCGACAGCTCGGGGCCGCGCACGTCGACCTCGGTGCGATTGCCGGCCGCGACCCCGGGGCAGCCGCCCAGCAGGCTGCGCCGGTTGCTCACGTTGGTGTCGATGCCGCCGCCGGCGGTGACCCCGACGTCGCCGGCCATCAGATCGGCGCCGCCGCGGAAGGTGTCGAAGTCGATCAGGCGATCGTTGTTCGGCGGCCGCTCCACCCACACCAGGGGCAGCGTCGACCCGGCGTTCAGCGGGGACACCGCGGCGGCGGCCTGCTCGCGCTCCAGGCGGTGCCACTCGGCGATGGTGCAGAAGGCCCACGAGGTCGCGGGATCGTACGGCTGCGGGCACATGGCGGGATCCGACGGCTTGCCCTGGGTCTGCAGCGCGGCGCCGCCCCGGTGCGGCAGGCCGAACAGCATGGGCTTGGCCACGATGCGGCTCTGGCGCACATCGACGGCGTCGATGGCCATGAACTGGTCACGCGCCAGCTCGTAGTTGCGCTGCAGCGCGCCCGGCGAGAAGAAGCCCTGCGACCCGGCGCGCAGCTTGAAGTCGTTGAACGCCGCCGGCGAGTGGCAGGCCTCGAACGAGCAGCCGCGCTGGATCAGCACCGGCATCACGCGGGCCTCGAAGAACTGGCGCGCCGGCGTGTTGTTCGGCGTGGGCGCCCGCTTGGCGATGCGCGCCCACTCCAGGATCTTGGTGTACTTCATGTCGCTGCGCGAACCCCAGTGCACGCCGCCGGTGTGCGACATGCCGCCGGCGCCGGGATCCAGCGGACGGATCAGGATCTCGCTCTGCTCCAGGCGGGTGTCGTCCTCGAGGAAGTTGCGCGCCTGGGCATAGTTGAACAGCTGCTGGTTGTCGTCGTCGCCGCAGGTCAGGTAGAAGTCCGACTGCGGGGTGCCGTGGCAGGTCGCGGCGGCGCAGCTCTTCAGGGTCGGCTGCACGTCGCGCTTGAACTCGGCCAGCCCCGGCGTCATGCCGCCGAGCTGCTGGATGACCTCGTCACGCACCACGGTGGAGCAGCCACCCTCGCCCGAGGGGATCTCCTTGCGCGGCGGCGCGCCGTCGCGGGTGGCGCCGTTCTCCAGCCAGCGCTTGAGCTCGAAGTACGCGGTCGACTGCACCGAGAGCAGCTGGCCGCTGCCGTGCTGGACCTCGCTGGTCAGGAAGCTGCCGCGATACGGGATCTGGTGCGCGCCGGGGCCGGCCGCCTTGATGAGCAGCAGCGGCTCCGGGTACACGCCGTAGGTGCGCAGGATGTCGCGGCGCTTCTGCACGCCCTCGAAGGTCGTCAGGTCGACGTTGCCCAGCGCGTTGCCGTCGGCGTCGACCTTGTGACAGCCCGAGGTGTTGGTGACGCAGGTCTGGGTCAGGATCGGCTGGATGACGCGGTCGTAGTACAGCCGTCCCTCCGGTTGCGGGTTGTCGCATCCGCCCTGCGCCCAGGGCACAGCCATGAGCAGCAGAAAACCCAGCCAGCGTGAACCCGAGCGACTTTTCATCTGAGAGTCGAAGTCATGCACGGCGTGATCCTATCCCTCGGCGCGCGCCTCG
>JBGASF010000224.1:0-9465 GCA_044229835.1 Polyangia bacterium
CCTGCAGTGGGCCGACCAGGACAGCCGGACCTTGCTCACCGAGGTGCTGCGCCAGCCCGACGCGCCGGCGCTGCTGCTGCTGGCGACCGCGCGCACCGAGGGCGCCGATCAGGCCGCGTCGATCGATCCAGGGCGCGTGCGCCGGGTCCAGCTGGCGCCCCTGCAGGCCGAGGAGGCGCGCCAGCTGGCGGAGCGGCTGCTGGCGCGCACGCCGCACAGTGCCGACACCAGCGCGGCCGACATCGCGCGCGAGGCCGCCGGCCACCCGCTGTTCATCGACGAGCTGGTGCGCTTCGCCCGCGCCGGTGGCGTGCAGGGCGCCGGCCTGCGCCTCGACGAGGCGCTGCGCGCGCGCGTGGCCGCGCTGTACCGCGCCATCGTGCGCCACGCCGATGGCGACGCCGCCGGCGCCAGCGTGGCGCTGCTCGAGGCCCACGACTACCTGCGCGGCCACGGCGACAGCATCAACGCCTACATCGCGGGCTACCACGGCAGCGCCGCCCTCGCCGAGCTCGGCCTGCTGGGCGAGGCCCAGGCGCTGGCGCAGCGCAGCGCCGAGCTGGCCGAGCGTGCCGGCCTGCGCGCCCCGGCGGCGCGCTCGCTGGCCCAGCAGGCGCTGTTCGCCGCCGAGGCGGTGCAGTGCGGCGCCGCCCACGCGCTGGCCGACCGCGCCCTGGCCAGCCCGCACCTGGGACCACGCTCGCGCGTCAAGGCGCACTGCGCCCACGCCCACGCCTTCACCATCGAGGGCGACATCGCCCGCGCGCTGGAGCACGTCGCGCATGCCCGCGCCGCCATCGCCGAGCCCGAGCTGGCGGCGGCGCACCCGGCCATCGACATCGAGCACGCCGCCATCGATCTGGTCGGCGGCAACCTCGAGCACGCGGTGGCGCGCGCCGAGCGGGTGGTCGCCGACCTGCGCCGCGGCGCGCGCGACTATGACCTGGCCAAGGCGCTGCTGGTGCTGACCGCCGCGCACGTGGCGCGCGGGCGGCGCTCCGACCTGGTGGTCGCGCAGCGCACGCTGGCCGAGGCGCGCGGCCTGGCCGACGCCGGCAAGCTGCGCTCGATCCAGGTCGGCTGCGCCATCCTGTCGGCCGCGCTGGCCCGGCGCGAGCACCGCGACCGCGCCGCCCACGAGCTGCTCAGCGACGCCCTGCGCGAGCTCGATCCCGAGCGCGGCAGCGTCTACGCCGGCACCCTGATGGCGGCCCTCGACAGCGGCGGTGGCGGTGGCTTCGCGGCCCGCGCGGTGCCCGGCGCGATGGCGCTCCTGGCCCACCTCGGCTTCACCGAGACGGTGGACTGCTACCTCATCGATCAGCACGGCCGGCGCGCCGCCACCGCCGGCGACGTCGCACGCGAGCGCGAGCTGCGCGATCTCGTGGTCGACGAGCTGCGCTCCGTCATCGTGGCGCGCCACGGCCAGCTCGAGATCAGCGGGCGCCCGATGCTGTGCACGCTGCTGTCGGCGCTGATCCAGGCCCGCGGCGCGGCGGTGCCCCCCGACGCCCTGTACCGCCAGGTCTGGGGCGTGGCCGAGTACCACCCGCTGCAGCACAGAAACACCCTGTATGTCGCCATCAACCGGCTGCGCAGCAGCCTGCGCGAGGCCTTCCCCGCCCGTGAGGTCATCGAGCGCGCCGGCGCCGGCTGGCGCCTGGCCGACGGCGTCGACGCCTGTGTGCTGCTGGCGGTGCGCCGGGCCTCGTGAGCCGGCCCCGAAACAGATGATGTAAGAAGTGCGCCCTGCGCACGCTGCTAGGTTGGCCACGAAGGGAGTGAGCCATTGGGGATGGGGTCTCCTGGTCGTGCCGCCGCCGGCGTGCTGGCCAGCGCCGCGGCGGTGCTGGTCCTGGCCCCCCTGCTCGCCTGCGCGCCGACGGCCGCGCGCGAGCCTGACCGCGACGCCGCCGTCATCCGCAGCGAGGACGGCGCGCCCGACGACGCCGCCCGCGACGACGCCGCCGCCACCGGCGACCCCGACGCCGAGACGGCGCGCGACGGCGCCGCCTCCCAGATCGACGCCGGGCCCGGACCCGACGCGGCCCCCCCGCAGTGCAGCGGCCCCGCCGACTGTGGCAGTGGACGGGGCTGCCTGGCCGGGCTGTGCCGCGATCAGTGCCTGCTCGGGCGCTGCGACCTGGCCAGCTCGGGGCGCAGCTGCAAGGCCGGCCTCTGTGTGCAGTGCCTGAGCGACGGCGACTGCGCGAGCGGGCGCAAGCGCTGCGATCAGGCCAGCGCGACCTGCGTGGACCGCAGCATCGACCCGACCCGGGCCCGCATCGGCATCTTCTACAGCACCTGGCACTGCATCGCCGCCCTGGAGCGGCCGGTGCACGACCTCGCCAAGGTGCTCGCCGGCCAGCAGAGCTACGGCGCCTACGGCGTCTTCCACTACTGGGGCCAGCCCAGCGCCGGCTACTACTGCCCGAGCCAGAACGACGCCGTGCTGCGCCAGCACGCCGAGCAGCTGCGCGATGCCGGGCTCGACTTCGTCTTCATCGACGCCACCAACCACGCCTATGTCGACGCGCGCAGCCACGACACCCCCGGCATGATCCTGCGCCCGCTCGACCGCCTGCTGGCGGTGTGGAGCACGGTGCCGCGGGCGCCTCGCCTGGTGCCCTGGGTCCCCGTGGTCGAGGCCGGCGTCTCGGCCAGCACCTACACGGTCGACGCCATGCTGCAGCGCATCGCGGCCTACCCCGGCATGCACTTCAGCTACCTCGGCAAGCCGCTCGTGCTGATCACCGAGAATGCACAGTACCCGGTCAACAGCGCGCGGGAGGCCGCGCTGGCCACGCAGTACACCGTGCGCCGCATGTGGGGCATGTTGCCCGACGGCGGCTCGACCTGGAGCTTCATGCAGCCGTGCAAGGCGTCACCCACCAGCGCAGAGCCCTGCCAGCAGCGCATCGCGAGCGGCCCCGCGGGCAGCCCCGCCGGCGAGCAGCTGACCGTGAGCGCCGCCTACCAGCAGACCTTCATGAACGTCGCCAGCGCGACGCCCAAGCACCGCGGCCTGACGTTCCGCAAGCAGTTCCAGCGCGCGCTGGACTGGCCCGAGACCCCGATCATCACCCTCACCGGCTGGAACGAGTGGATCGCACAGCGCCAGCAGTGTGGCCACCCGGCCTGCCCATGCGCCAGCTACCCCGACGGCTGCTTCATCGACCAGTGGGACATGGAGTACAGCCGCGACATCGAGCCCGGCGCCAACCAGATGGGCACCTACTACTACCGCCTGATGGCCGCCTGCATCGCGCTGCTGCGCACGGGCGCGCAGTGCGACGCCGCACACGCCGGCGATCTGTGCTGCCGGGCCTGGGCGCCCTGACCGCGTGCCCGAGCTCGCACAGACGCCGCGCCCTCCCGGGCCCCCGCCGCCCGAGCCGCCGCCGGATCGGCTGGGCGGCTACCGGATCTACGAGCGCCTGGGCACCGGCGGCCAGGCCTGCGTGTACCGCGCGCGCCGCATCGGCGACCCCGACGCCTGCGACGTGGCGCTCAAGCGGCTGCACCCGCACCTCATCGAGGACGAGTCGGCGGTGCAGTCGTTCGGGCGCGAGGCGCGCATCGCCTACCTGCTCGACCACCCGGTGATCCGCCGCGTGCTGGCGCTGTGTCGCGAGCCCGGCGAGCTCTTCATGATCATGGAGCACATCGAGGGCGTGTCGCTGAGCGCCGTGCTGGAGCGGGCCCGGCGCGCGCGCCTGCTGCTGCCGCTGCGCGGGGTGCTCACCGTGCTGCACCGGCTGTGCGACGCGCTGCACTACGCCCACGAGCTGGTCGACGAGCGCGGCGCGCCGGCCGGGCTGGTGCACCGCGACGTGTCGCCGTCCAACCTCATCGTGACCAGCAGCGGGCGGCTCAAGCTCATCGATCTCGGCGTGGCCCGCTCGCAGTCGGTCGACCACCAGTCGAACTCGGGGGTGGTCAAGGGCAAGCTCTCCTACATGGCGCCCGAGGTCATGCGCAGCGCGCCGTTCGATCGGCGCGCCGACATCTTCTCGCTGGGCGTGATGGCCTGGGAGCTCCTGACCTCGAGCAAGCTGTTCCCGCTGCGCAACCCGCCGGTCGACCTGGAGCGCATCCGCGCCCGCGCGGTGCCGCCGCCGTCGAGCCGCAACCCGGCCTGCCCGGCCGAGCTCGACTTCATCGTGCTGCGCGCGCTCGACAAGGATCCCGCCGAGCGCTGGTCCAGCGCGGCGGCGCTGGCGGAGGCGCTGCAGACCGTGGCCATGCGCCTCGGCGCGCGGCTGCTCGATGGCGCGATGGCCGAGCTGGCCGAGGTGATGCCGGGCGCGACCACCGCCAGGTTGCAGGCGCAGCCGGCCCCGCGCGCGCAGTCGTCGCTGGCCCGCGGCACCCCGGCCGAGCTGCCTAGCGCGGTGCTCCTCACGTCCGAGCCGCCCGCCGCGGCCGAGCCCGGCCAGCCTCCGGGGCAGCGAGAGCTGGCCCCGCCGGTCGAGCCGGCCAGGCCGGTCGAGTCCGCCACGACGGCGGAGCCCCCCGAACGCGTCACGCCACCCGAGTGGCTGGCCCGGCTCGCCGCCCCGCAGGCCTGCCCGCGCTGTCCGCGCTGGCTGGCGCTGGGCACCGCCGCGGGCGCGACCGGGACCTACCTCATCCTGCTGCTGGCGCTCCACGCGCTGCGCAGCAGTGGCGGCGTCGGTGGCGCTGCCGCCACCACGCCCAGCCCCGCTGTGGTGGCGCGGGCGGCGCCGGTGCCTCTGGCCGACGCGGCCCTCGGTGACGCCGACGCGGCCCTCGGTGACGCCGGCGCTGCCCTCGGTGACGCCGGCGCTGCCCTCGGTGACGCCGGCGCTGCCGACGCTGCCGCCGCGCCAACCATCGCCGAGTCGCCCTCTCACCCAGGGCCGGCCTCCGTCGGCCGCCCGCTCCTGGTCGACACCTCCGCCCTGACCCGGCGAGCCGGCGCCCGCCTGCGCCGCCCCCGCTCCGCGGGCCGACTCCGCGCCCGGGTGTGCATCGACGCCACCGGCGCGGTGCTGTCGACCACGGTGCTCGAGGGCCCGCGCAGGCTGCAGCAAGAGCTCGCCCGCAGTCTGCGGCAGTGGCGAGAGCTGCCGTCAGCCGACCCCGCCAGGGTGGGACCCGGCTGCTTCGAGCTCGACTTGACAGAACCGTAAATACCATTTACTAACTACATGTGACTCACGAAGAGCCCCGGACCCCGCGCGAGCGTCGCCACGACGAGAGCGCGCGCCGCATCCTCGACGAGGCCATGCGCATGGTCGAGCAGGGCGGACTCGAGGCGCTGTCGATGAACCGCCTGGCCGAGGCGGTGCACTACACCCCGGGCGCCCTGTACCGCTACTTCGCCTCCAAGGACGCCCTGCTGGCACAGCTCGTGGTGCGCGTCCTCGAGGACGTCCGCGCCACCCTGGCCGCCACCCTGGCCGGGCTGCCGCCGCGGGCCACGCCGCTGGCGCACGTGCTGGCGCTCGCGCACGGCTACCGCGGCTTCGCGCGCCGCGAGCCGCAGCGCTTCGGCCTGCTGGCCATGACCATGGCCGAGCCGCGCGTCCTCATCGATCAGCCCGAGGCCGCCCCGGTGGTGACCCAGATGCTGGCGGTGATGCAACCGCTGGGCGCGGCGCTGAGCGCGGCCGCCCAGGCCCGGCTGCTCGGCCCCGGCGACGCCGCCGAGCGCACCATCCTGGTCTTCGCGCTGCTGCAGGGCGTGCTGCCGCTCTCCAAGCAGACCCGCTATGCGCCGCGCCTGCTCGACATCGATCACCTGCTGTCGCGCGGCCTGCGCGCCCTGCTCATGGGCTGGGGCGCCAGCGCCCGCGCCGTCGACACCGCCACCCGCCAGCTCGCCAGCGCCAGCAGCGGCGCCGGCGCCGAGCCCCCTCGCACTGGAGCAGCCTCATGAACGGTACCGTCAGCATCCTCGTCGCCGCCCTGCTGGGCGCCCTGACCTGGTCCTTCCTCGAGTACGCCATCCACCGCTGGCTGGGCCACAGCAAGGTGGCGCCGAAGAACCCCTTCGGCGTCGATCACATCCGCCACCACGTCGAGGGCGGCTACTTCAGCCCGACCTGGAAGAAGTGCGTGGTCGGCGCGGTCTTCACCGGCGTCCTCTCGGTGCCCGCGGTCCTCGCGCTGGGCACCCGCCTCGGCCTCGGCTACGTCGGCGGCCTGATCGCCTTCTACGCCACCTACGAGCTCCTGCACCGCCTCGAGCACGTCAGCGCCGGCTTCGGCCCCTACGCCCGCTGGGCGCGCCGCCACCACTTCACGCACCACTTCACCGACGCGCGCAAGAACCACGGCGTGACCTCGCCGCTGTGGGATCTGGTCTTCGGCACCTACCAGGCCCCGGGCACCATCCAGGTGCCGCGCAAGCTCGGCATGCCCTGGCTGCTCGACCCCGCCACCGGCGAGGTGCGCGCCGCCCACGCCCGCAGCTTCGTGCTCAAGGGCGCGCGCGCCCCCGAAACACGACCGAGCTAGCAGGCTACACTGCCCCCATGGGGCGTTCGCGCGTCGTCACCTTCACGGTCTCCGTCACCGCCACCCTGGTCACCCTGGCCGACCCTCGGCGCGCCACGGCGGCGCCGCCGCTGCCCCTGAAGCAGGCCGTCGTCGACGTGCTGGCGAGCGCGCCGCGGCCGGTCACGGTCATCACGCTGGCGCGCAGCGAGGTCGACCGCCCCGACGCCGCCGCCCTGGCCCTGCCCGCCGCCGCGACGGCCCTGCTCGCGCGCTTCGACGAGGCCCGCGCCGCCGAGCGCAGCACCGGCGCCGACGTGCGTGACGCCAGCAGCGAGACCGAGCGCACCGCCGCGCTGAAGCAGCTCGCCGCGGCCAGCGCCCGCACCCGGACCGCGCGCCAGGCCGCCCTGGGCACCCTGGGCGGCGCCCAGCGCAACGCCGCCGCCGAGCTGCGCTACGCCGAGCTGCTGCGCGACCAGGCCGAGGATGACGCCCGGCGCGCCGAGGCCGCGTGCAAGGACCCCGCAGGCGACTGCTTCAGGCCCGCCGACCTCGGCCCGACCCTGGCGGCGCTGCGTCGCGGCCTGGCCCAGGCCCCGGGCACGCCCTGGCTGCTCCCGCTGCGCTACCTGCTCGGCGTCACCCTGAGCGATCACGACGACCGCGCCGAGGCCAGCGCGATGCTGGCCGCCGCGCTGGCCGACGGCGGCGCGACCGGGCCGCTCGCCGCCGAGCTCCACCTGCGCCTCGGCATGCTGGCGCTCGACGGCGGCGACCAGGTCGGCGCCGCGGCCCGCTTCGACGCCGTGCCCACCGGGCCGCTGCGCGCCGCCGCGCTGGCCCTGCGCATCCCCATCGCCGCGCGCATGGGCGACTGCACCCTGGTGGCGCGCAGCAGCGCCGAGCTGCGCGGTGAGCCCGACGCGGCGGTGTACCTGCCCGACGTGGCCTGGTTCGAGGCCGACTGCCTGCTCGATCGGGGCAGCGGCGTCGACGCCGCGCGCCTGGCCACGCTGGATCCCGCCGGCGCCGACGCCGCCGCCGCCGAGGCGCAGCGCCTGCGCAGGGACAGCCCGCCGCCCACCGGCCCGCGCGAGCTGCTGCTCGAGGCGGCGCGCCGCTGCGGCCTCGCCCTGCACGCCCGCCAGACCCTGCAGCTGCCGGCCAGCTTCGCCCTCGCCGGCCAGCTGGCCAAGCTGACGCTGAAGCCGAAGGCGCCCGCACTGGAGAGCTGCCTGCGCGCCCGCCTGACCGGCCAGCGCACCCGCCTGGCCCGCGGCGCCAGCCTGACGCTGCGCTGACGGCTCGTGGGGGTCGCCGAGGACGCCCGCCGCGCGCTACCCTGCGCCGATGCCACCTGGCAGTCTCGGCACCCTCGGCCTCGCCCTGGCTGCGTGCACCGTCCTCGGCTGTGGCAAGGGCGACAAGCCCCTGGCACCCAGCTTCGACGCGCTGGCCGTCCGCGCCTGCGCCTGCGAGGACAGCGCCTGCGCAACGCCCCTGCTGGCCGAGTTCGACGCCCTCAAGGCGCGTGGCAAGCAGCGCACACGCGCCAGCCAGCAGGACTACGACGCCTACGATCGCCTGCAGGCCTGTGTGTGGCCGTTGCGCGCGCTGCTCTCGCCACCGACCCTGACCGCGACCCTGAAGAGCATGACCATCCGCGGCGGCATCCTGGACTTCGAGGCCAGCTACCCCGACACCGCGCCGTCCAGCGCCAGGTACGACCTGACCCTCGAGCTGCCCGCGGCCGGCTGCACCGCATCGGTCGACGACGCCACCCGCCAGGCCAGCCAGGGCGGCAGCAGGGGCAACAGCGATGTCTACACGGTCTCGGTCGACCTCCACGGCTGCCGCGCCGGTGCCTACGGCAGCCTGCCGTTCACGCTGACGCTGCGCGGCCACGGCCGCAAGGGGGTGCTCGCACGCCTGCAGGCCGCGGTCGCCGGGGACGACGCCACCATCGCCGATCCCTGGGGCCCCAGGCCCGATCTGCCCCGGCTGCGAGCCGATCTGGCCGCGCTGGCACCGCTGGCGCGTGCCGGCGCGACCCTGGGCGTCTGCCCCGATGGTCTGCGCGGCCGCGTCGAGGGCATCGACGTCGGCGACCTCGAGTCCTGGGGCGGCGCGAGCAAGTCCACCGCCATCGGCTGGCTGCGCAGCGGCAGCCTGCTGGCCCTGGGCGCGCTCTGGGATCGCGGCGAGGGCGCCACCAGCACCGGTGCCGACGATGACGCCGGGCGCTTCCTGGGCGAGCTCGTGCTGGTCTATGTGCCCGATGAGCGCCGCCTCCCCGTCCTCGGCGACAAGGGCTTCGAGGCCGGCCTGTGGACGGGCCACGCCGTGCTGGTCGACCGCAAGGCCGGCAAGGCGCTGTGCGCCACCGCGCTGACCGTGACCAGCTCGCCCGAGGTCAGCTACACCCGCACCCGCAACAAGAATGGCACCTGGTCCGACGACGCCCACGCCGCGGTACGCAAGGACTTCACCGGCAACTTCGCGCGCGCCATCGCCACCGCGCTGAAGACCATCGCGCCGAACCTGCTGCCCCCCGACCAGCCGTAGAGCTGCCCGGAGCTGCCTCTCGTTCGTCACATTTCGGTTCAACCCGGAGCACTCCGAGGGCTGGCTCCCGTCGTGGTCGCCTCGTCGTGCAGCCCCCGGATCCCGGCCTCCGGTCGGCTGGTCGCCCCCGCGCGGCCGAGGTCGGCGGTGCCTCGGGCGACGGGCTGCGCGGCGGCGGGCCCCGACAAGGGGGCCCGCTCATCGCCGCTCCGCCTGAGGCGGCCGCGCTCTCGGCCAATCCTGCGCGCGTCGTCACTCGGTCCGTGGCTGCGCGACCACTGCAGGCGCGGTGCTTCCGTACGGTCTGCCGTCACGATGGCGGTATTCGAAACTCTCCCCACGTGGGTGACGCTCGATGAGCAAGTGCCCGTCGTGGACGGCGCGGTGGTGCGCGCTGCACAGGACGATGAGGTTGCGCAGGGCATGGCCGCC
>JBGASF010000225.1:0-9298 GCA_044229835.1 Polyangia bacterium
TGTGAATGATGCGCGCGCCATGCGCATACGCGACCGCCTCGCTGACCGCGATCACGTTGGGCAGCAGGCCCAGCCGCTCCGCCAGGGTGCGCTTCTCGGCGATGACCTTCTCCAGCGAGCGCCCGCTGACCAGCTTCATGGCATAGAACGGCTCGCCGCTGGGCCAGCGCCCGGCCTCGTAGACCGGCACGATGGCCGGGTGCTGCAGTCGCCCGGTCACCAGCGCCTCGCGCTCGAAGCGCGCGATCAGGTCGGGATCAGGCGAGATCAGCTCCTTGAGGGCCACCGCGCGCGCCATGCGCCGATCCCGCGCGGCCACGATCCGGCCCATGCCGCCGCGCGCGACCTCGACACTGCGTACATACAAAGCCGGGTCAATCGTCGGCATCTCGGGCGACTTCACCGTCCCCGCCGGCGCGCCGGTGGCGCCGCCCGAGGCCACCGTGTCACCGGCGGGGTCGGTGTCGGCGCCGCTCGCGGCCCCGGGTGCCAGGGTCTCGTCGAGCGCCGGATCGCTGCCCTGCCCCGTGTCCCCCATCGTCAGCCAGCATCGTAGCAGGCAGCGCCGCTGTCAGGGCCCGGCGTCACCGGAGCAGCGGGCCGCGAACTCGGCCCGACAGCGCGCCAGCACACAGCGCCCGACCATGCGCGCGCAGTCGCAGATCACGGCCGCGCCCGGCCCCGTGCAGCGCGCCATCGCCGCCTCCAGCTCGAGCAGCCGCGCGTCCACCTCGGCGCCCTTGCGCACGCCGATGCCACACCCGCTGCTGCCGCTGCGCTGGCGCGAACAGTCGCAGCTGCCGGGCTGCCCGACCACCACACAGTCGTCATCGAACGTGCACAGCGTGGACAGCTCGTCCACGCGCGCCTGCCAGGCCTGGCTCAGCTCGAGGCAGGTCGGGGGCGGCGCGGCATCATCGGCACAACCCGCACACCCGGCCGCGCCCGCGCCCAGCAGCAGCGCCAGCCCGACCAGCCCGGCCCGTCCTGCCAGCCCGGCTAGCTGTAGCGGTCTTCGCGCCACGGGTGGCCGGTGTTGGAATAGCCGCGGCGCTCCCAGTAGCCCAGCACGTCGTGGTTCATGAGCTCGATGCGCGCCACCCACTTGGCGCCCTTCCAGGCATACAGCTGCGGCGTGATCACGCGCAGCGGTCCGCCATGGTCGAGCTCCAGCGGCTTGCCGTACGCGGTGTGCACCAGCAGCACGTCGGGCTTGAGCGCCTCCTCCATGGGCAGGTTCACGGTGTAGCCGTCATAGGCGTGGCACAGGATGAAGCTGGCGTCGTCGTGCGGCTGCGCGGCCTCCAGCACCTCCGACAGGCGCACCCCGCGCCAGGGCACGTCGAACTTGGACCAGGTGGTCACGCAGTGAAAGTCGCTGACGTCGTCGACCTGCGGCAGCGCCATCAGGTCGTCCCAGCTCAGGCACAGCGGGGCCGCGCAGGCGCCGTCGACCACCAGGCGCCACTTGCCCAGCGCGACCTCCGGCTTGATGCCGAGATCCAGCACCGGCCAGGCCGTGGTCTCGGTCTGTCCGGGCGGCAGGCGCGGCATGCCATGCCGGTTGGGCGGCCCTTCCCCCATCGGCCTGGCGTCCGCCATGCTGGGCGTCTCCTGCATGCGGGCCAGGAAGCGCCCGCGCAGCTTCATGCGCGCCTCGACGATGCGCGCCTCCTTGTCCTTGCTCTTGCTCCCGTCGTCCTTGTCGGCCATGCGCAGCCGATGCTACCACCGGGCCGATGCCGATGAAGAGCCACCGCCAGACCCTGACCCTCAACATCCCGACCCGGATGGGCTTCCAGAACATCACCCCCGAGGTCAGCGCCGCGGTCACGCGCAGCGGCGTCGCCGAGGGGCTGTGTCTGGTCAACGCCATGCACATCACCGCCAGCGTCTTCATCAACGACGACGAGCCCGGCCTGCACGCCGACTATGCGCGCTGGCTCGAGCAGCTCGCCCCCTACGATCCCAGCCCGCAGCGCTACCACCACAACCGCACCGGCGAGGACAACGGCGACGCCCACCACAAGCGCCAGGTCATGGGCCGCGAGGTGGTGGTCGCCATCACCGCCGGCAAGCTGGATTTCGGCCCATGGGAGCAGATCTTCTACGGCGAGTTCGACGGTCGCCGCGACAAGCGCGTGCTCATCAAGATCATCGGCGAGTGACGTAACCGCACGACCCCGCGCACATCGAACCCGCGCACCCCTGGGAGGCAGACATGGCGATCACGTTCTATGCAGGCAGCGGCTCACCGTATGCGTGGCGGGTCTGGCTGGCGCTCGAGCACAAGCAGCTGCCCTACGACCTGAAGATGCTGTCGTTCTCGAACCGCGAGCACCGCGCGCCCGAGTATCTGGCCATCAATCCGCGCGGCAAGGTGCCCGCCCTGGTCGACGGCGACCTCCGCCTGTACGAGTCCGCCGCCATCGTGCGCTACCTCGAGGAGGCCTACCCCGAGCGCACCCTGTTCCCCGGCACGGTGCGCGAGCGCGCCAAGATCCACCGCCTGGTCGCCGAGTCCGACTATCTCGAGCGCGCCCAGCACGACATCTTCGGCTCGGTCTTCTTCACCCCCCAGGACAAGTGGAACCTCGACCTCATCGAGACCCAGCGCAAGGCGCTCTTGACCGAGCTCGCCTGGCTGGAGTCCGCCCTGCCCGAGGACGGCTCGGCCTTCCTGGCCGGCCCGCTGTCGATGGCCGACTACGCCGCCTACCCGGTCCTCGCGCTGTCGCTGCGCCCCGAGCGCAAGAAGCCCGACCTCGCCATCGCCGCCACCCTGGGCCCGCGCACCCTGGCCTGGAAGGCCCGCATCGAGGCCCTGCCCTACTTCGACAAGACCTACCCGCCGCACTGGCGTTCCTGATTCCTTCCGCGCACTTCCAGATGTGCGCCCCGCGACCGATACGCTTCACCGCGGGCGTCGTACTCTGTCTGCGATGAAGAAGCCGAGCGACCCTCCCGCGCGCGAGATCACGCCCGAGGCGCTGTACGCCGATCGCCGCAGCTTCCTGCGCGGCGCCCTCGCCGTGGGCGGCACCGCGCTGGCTGCGGTCGCCTTCCGCAAGCTCGTCATCGTGCCCCCGCGCCGCCGCGCCAACGTCACCCCCGGCCGCCCCGACCTGGCCGCGGTGCGCCCCAAGCTGACCGCGCCCGCGGGCGGCGCCAGCGAGGTGTCGACCAAGTTCGAGGACATCGCCAGCTACAACAACTTCTACGAGTTCTCGACCGACAAGTACGAGGTCGCCGCCGCCGCCGCCGACTGGAAGCCGGCGGTGCCGTGGACGGTCACCGTCGAGGGCGAGACCCACGCGCCCGGCACGACCTACGACCTCGACGCGCTGCTGAAGCTCAGCCCGCCCCAGGAGCGCGTCTACCGCATGCGCTGTGTCGAGGGCTGGTCGATGGTCATCCCCTGGCTGGGCATGCCGCTGGGGCCGCTGCTGACCGCGTTCAAGCCGACCGCGAACGCCAGGTACGTCGAGTTCCTGTCGCTGGCCGACAGCCGCGAGATGCCCAACATCTCGGCCGGCATCCTCGACTGGCCCTACAACGAGGGGCTGCGCATGGACGAGGCCATGCACCCGCTGACGCTGCTGGCGACCGGGATCTACGGCCAGGGCCTGCCCAACCAGAACGGCGCCCCGCTGCGCCTGGTGGTGCCGTGGAAGTACGGCTTCAAGGGCGCCAAGTCGATCACCACCATCCGCTTCCGCGACTCGCAGCCGACCACGACCTGGATGAAGGCCGGCCCCGACGAGTACGGCTTCTACTCCAACGTGAACCCCACCGTCGATCACCCGCGCTGGAGCCAGGCCCGCGAGCGCCGCATCGGCGAGAGCGACAAGCGCAAGACGCTCATGTTCAACGGCTACGCCGACGAGGTCGCCGCGCTGTACGCCGGCATGGATCTGAAGAGGAACTTCTGATGTCCGCCGTCGCGACCCGCCCGCGCGGCGCCAAGAAGGCGGCCGCCAGTGACGACACCCGGTACTGGAAGATCGTCTTCTTCACCAATGGCCTGGTGCCGCTGATCTTCCTCGTCAGCGACTGGTACCAGGGCGCGCTGGGCGCCAACCCGATCGACTATGTGACGCGCGCGACCGGGACGCTGGCGCTGCTGTTCCTGGCGCTGACGCTGGCGGTGACGCCGCTGCGCATGCTGACCGGCTGGGGCACGCTGAACAAGCTGCGCCGCATGGTGGGCCTGTACGCCTTCTTCTACACCACGCTGCACCTCCTGACCTACCTGTGGTGGGACCAGGAGCTGGCGCTGGGCGCCGCGGTGAGCGACGTGCTCAAGCGCAAGTTCATCGCGGTCGGGCTGGCGGCCTGGCTGATCATGGTGCCGCTGGCCATCACGTCGACCAACGGCATGATCAAGCGCGTCGGCGGCAAGCGCTGGAAGTGGCTGCACCGGCTGACCTATGTCGCCGCCGGCCTCGGCGTGCTGCACTTCTACATGCTGCTCAAGGTGCCGACCCGCAAGCTGTGGAACTACGGCCTGCTCATCGGCGCGCTGCTCGCGGTGCGCGTGGCGGTGTGGGCCATCAAGCAGGCCAGGGCCGGCAAGAAGGCCCCTTGACCATGCCCCGCCGAGGGGTATGGTCCGCGCCATGCGGATGCATGCGCGCTTCGTGGTGGTGCTGGGGCTGGCGGTGCTGGCCAGCTGTGGTGGTGGCAAGGCGGCTGGGCCCAG
Organism: Polyangia bacterium; assembly: GCA_044229835.1. Classification (GTDB taxonomy): domain Bacteria; phylum Myxococcota_A; class Polyangia; order Haliangiales; family JADYYK01; genus JADYYK01. Next base: position 4,703 of record JBGASF010000225.1, read on the forward strand.
GGCGACCCCGGTGGTGCCGGCCGGCCCGACGGTCGAGGTCCCGACCATCCCGGTGACCGCGCCGCTGGTGCCGCCGCCCTCGGTCAACGGGCGGCTGCCAACCGACATCGTGCCCCAGGCCTATGGCCTGATGCTCACGGTCGACCCCGAGAAGCCGCGCTTCTCGGGCACCACGTACATCGACATCCTGGCCACGGCGCCGACGCGCGCGATCATCCTGCACGCGCGCAAGATGAACATCACCAGCGCCGTGGTGGGCACGCCCGAGGGCGCCATCATCCCGGCCAAGGCCACCCTGCGCATGGCCTCCGGCGGCAAGGAGGACCCCGAGGAGCTGGTGCTCGAGCTTTCCAGCGAGCTGCGCCCCGGCGAGGCCCGCATCGCCATCGAGTACGACGCCCCGTTCGACGATCAGCTGCGCGGCCTGTACCGGGTCAAGGACGGCGAGCGCTGGTACGCCTTCACCCAGTTCGAGCCCACCGACGCGCGCCGCGCCTTCCCCTGCTTCGACGAGCCTGGCTTCAAGGTGCCCTTCACGCTGCAGCTGCGCCACCCCGACGGCCTGATGGCGCTGGCCAACAGCGAGCCGGTGCCCGTGGCGGTGGCGCCCGTCAAGGGCGTCGCCACCACCGAGTTCGCCACCACGCCGCCGCTGCCGACCTACCTGGTCGCCTTCGCGGTCGGGCCGTTCGAGCTGCTCGAGGGCCCCGCCGACGCCAGGCCGCGCATCCGCGTGGCCACCCCGATCGGCAAGTCCAAGCTGGGCGCCGTCGCGCTGGAGTCGAGCGCGGCCTTCGTCAAGATCATGGAGGACTACTTCGCGCAGCCGTATCCGTTCAGCAAGCTGGACCTGCTCGCGGTGCCCGAGTTCGCGGCCGGCGCGATGGAGAACCCGGGCCTCATCACCTTCCGCGACGAGGCGCTGCTGCTGGCGCCGCAGGCCTCGACCAGCGCGCGGCGCCGGGTGGCGGGGATCGTGGCGCACGAGCTGGCGCACCAGTGGTTCGGCAACCTGGTGACCATGAAGTGGTGGAACGACCTCTGGCTCAACGAGGGCTTCGCGACCTGGATGGCCGACAAGGTGGTCGACGTGTGGCAGCCCAGCTTCGGCGCCCGCGTGGAGTCGCTGTCGTCCAAGGCCTGGGTCATGGAGACCGACGCGCTGGCCTCGGCGCGCGCCGTGCGCCAGCCCATCAACAGCACCAGCGAGGCGCTGGAGGCCTTCGACGGCATCACCTACGTCAAGGGCGCGTCGATCCTGACCATGCTGGAGAGCCACGTCGGCGAGGACGCCTTCCGCGCCGGGGTGCGGGCCTACCTGGCCGCGCATGCCCGCGGCAGCGCGACCGCCGACGACCTGTTCGCCGAGCTCGACCGCGCGGCGCCCGACAAGCCGGTGTCCAAGCTGGCCGCGACCTTCCTGGATCGCGCCGGGCTGCCGCTGGTGCGCGCCAGCGCCATCACCTGTGACGGGGCGGCTGGCGCCAGCGTGCAGCTGACGCAGCGCCGCTATGTGCGCGCGGGGGCGCAGGCCGGGGCCGGCAGCTCCGGCGCCGGTGCCGGCATCGACGCCAGCGCGCCGTGGTCGATCCCGGTGTGCCTGATGTACTCGGCCGCCAAGGGCGCGCCGAAGACGACCTGCACCATGCTCGACGGGCCGTCGGCGACGGTGCCGCTGCCGGGCGCGGCGTGCAAGCAGGGCTGGGTCTACCCCAACGCCAGCGAGGCCGGCTACTACCGCTGGGTGGTGCCCGACGCCATGTTCACCCAGCTGGCGGCGGCCGCTGGCAAGGGCCAGCTGGCGGTGGCGCAGCGGCTCGGCCTCATCAATGACGCCTGGGCGCTGGTGGGCAGCGGAGATCTCGGCGCCGACGTCATGCTGGCGACGCTGGCGCGCTTCGGCGGCGAGCGCGAGCGCAACGTGGTCGACGCGCTCGACTCGGCGCTGCGCACCGTGCGCGACACCGTGGTGGCGCCGGCCGACGAGGCCGCCTATGCGGCCTGGGTGGTCAAGCTGCTCGGCCCGATGGGCAAGCAGCTGGGCTGGGACGCCGGCAAGACCGACAGCGAGGATCGCCGGCTGACCCGGCAGACCGTGCTGCGCCTGCTCGGCGACCTCGGCAACGACAAGGCCACGCTGGCCGAGGCCGCGCGCCGGCTGAAGCTGTGGCTCGACAAGCCCGAGGCGCTGGATCCCGACATGGCGGCGATGGCGGTCAGCCTGGGCGCGCGCACCGGCACGCGCGAGACCTTCGACGCCCTGCTGGCGATCCACAAGGCCGCCAAGCTGCCCGAGCACCGCGTGCTGGCGCTGACGGGGCTGGGCAACTTCAGCGACCCCGCGCTGCTCGGCGAGGCGCTGGCGCTGGCGCTGTCGGCCGACGTGCGCCTGCAGGACATGCGCTACATCGTGCGCCCCGCGGTGCGCCACGCGACCCGGGCCATCACCTGGGCCTGGCTGCAGAAGAACTGGGACGCCATCAAGGCGCGCGTCGGCGGCTTCGGCATCGATCGCTTCGTCGGCATCACCGGCGCCTTCTGCGACCGCGCCGAGCGCGACGCCGCCGAGGCCTTCTTCACCCCGCGCATCGCCAACCTCGAGGGCACCGCGCGCACCCTGAAGGAGAGCCTCGAAGAGGCCGACGTCTGCATCAACCTGCGCGCCCGCGAGGCCGCCAAGGTCCGCGCGTTCCTGAAGAAGTAGCCCATTGCTGCACTGAGGATGCGGGGCGAGGCCGCTGACCTCTCACGGCGCTCGTGCTCGTGCTCGTGCTCGTGCTCGTGCTCGTGCTCGAAGCCGCGCACCTCGCCGAACCGAGGTCGAACCCCGGCCGTCGGCCGAGTCTTGTTGCCTGTCGCCTGTGACCTGTGACCTGTCACCTGTGACCTGTGTGTCCGTCTCCTCCTCCTCGCGCCGCTCTCCAGCCTCACTCACGTCGCCAGCCTGAACCGCCGCACCGCCCTCACCCCCAGCAGCAGCACCACGCCCCCCAGCAGCGTCGGCACCGCCAGGCTCGCCAGCGCCACGCTCCACGCCGCGTCCAGCGTCGACCCCGCGGCCATGCGGGTGTCGACGATCCAGCCCACGATGGTCGGCGACACCGCGTCCCCCAGCAGGTGGATGAACAGGATGTTGACGCCCATCGCGGTCTCGCGAATCCCGGGCTGGCTGCAGTCCATGATCGCCGCCGCCAGCGGCCCGGTACTCACGAACAGGAAGATCTGCGACAGGAAGCCCACCAGCATGACGCCGTGGAACGTCGGCATGAAGGGCGCCGCGAAGAACAGCGGCGCCGCCGCGCACAGACACAGCCCCGACAGCTTGAAGTAGGCGCCCTTGTCGCGGCGCAGCCAGGCGTCACCCAGCCAGCCGCCGAGGCCAGTGCCGATCAGGCCGGCCAGCACGATGCTGATGCCGAACAGGTTGCCCGCCTTGGCCTGCGGGATCTTGCGCACCTCCTCGAGGTACTTGGGCATCCAGTACGCCGCCGCGCCCAGCGCGAAGGTCATCAGCGCCTGGCCGAACATGTTGAACAGGAAGGGCGCGTTGCGCGTCAGCGAGCCCAGCGCCGGCCCCAGCGGGATGCGGGTCACGACCTCGCCGCCTCCGCGCGGCGGCTCGGGCAGCGCCAGCTGCACGAAGGCCATCACCAGCCCGGGCACGCCGGCCACGAAGAAGGCGGCGCGCCAGCCGTAGGCGGCGCCGACGTTGCCGCCCAGCACATAGCCCAGCGCGAAGCCGATGGGGATGGCCAGGTAGAACACCGACAGCATGCGGGCGCGGCGATCGGGGCCGTACAGATCGGTGATCATCGCCGGCGCGATGGCGGCATAGCCGGCCTCGCCGAAGCCGATGAAGGCGCGCGCCCAGATGATCTCGTGGTAGCTGCGCGCCAGGCCGGTGGCCATGGTGGCCAGGCTCCAGATGATGACGCCGGCGGCGACCAGGCGCTTGCGCTGCATGCGGCTGGCCAGCACGCCCGACAGCGGCGACACCACCATGTAGACGATGAGGAAGATGCTCGACAGGAAGCCGAGCTGGGCCTCGGAGTGGCCGGCCAGGATGGCGCCCGGCTTCTTCATCTGCGCCAGCACCGCCGACAGCACCGAGCGATCGATGTAGTTGAGCAGGTTGAGGATGGTCAGCGAGAGCAGGATCGCGGTGGCGCCGCGCACGGCGGGGCGCACCAGGGGGGCGGCTGACCCTCCGGGGGCCTCGGGCGCGGCGGTCACGCCGGCATGTTCCCACGGCGGCCGGACTTTGCCCATACTCGGGGGGTGCGTGTCGTCATCGTGATGCCCCAGCGCAGCTACCGCGCCAGCGAGTTCCTGGACGCGGCCGAGCGCGCCGGCGCCGAGGTCTGGATCGCGTCGGACCGCTGTCATGTGCTGGATCGGCGCTATCTGTGGCCGGAGCGCTCGCTGGTGATCGACTTCTACGACCCCGATGCGGCGGTGGCGACCATCGTGGCGGCGGCGCGCGTGGGCGAGCCGGTGGCCGCGGTCATCCCGGCCGGCGGCGAGGCGGCGGCGGCGCTGGCGGCGCGCGCGGCCAGCGCGCTCGGGCTGGCCAGCAACGCGCCCGAGGCGCTGGCG
>JBGASF010000226.1:0-9173 GCA_044229835.1 Polyangia bacterium
GTGTCGGTTGCGGAGTGGTCAGAGGGCGAGATGCTCCGGCGTCTTGCCGTCAAACTCGACTCGGAGCTGCCCGGGGTGGAAGCGCTCGTCGTCGATGACACGGGCTTTCCAAAGAAGGGCGAACACTCGGTCGGAGTGCAGAGGCAGTACTCGGGGACTCTGGGGCGCATCGACAACTGCCAGGTCGCGGTAAGCCTCCACGTCGCGGGGGAACGGGGCAGCGGGTGCATCGGATTTGGGCTCTTTCTCCCTGAGATCTGGGCATCCGACGGCGCCCGCCGAAAGGCCGTCGGTGTGCCCGACAACGTTGAGCACCGGACGAAGATGGCGATTTCGCTTTCGCAGATCGACGCGGCGCTCGCGGCGGGGGTCCGGCGCCATGTTGTGCTGGCTGACGCAGGCTACGGCGACTCGACCGAGTATCGCGATGCGCTCCGCACACGCGGCCTCAACTACGTCACGGGTGTGTACGGCGAACTCGTCGTCTGGCGCGCCGAAAGCAAGCCGCAGATTCCCAGCAAGCCCGCGCCAAAGATGTGGCGGACACGGTACGTGGACGCGCGGCATCCGCCTATCAGGATTGCGGCGCTCGCATCGACGCTGAAGTACAAGAACGTGAAGTGGCGCGAAGGATCGCGTGGCTGGCAATCATCGCGATTCGCCGCGACTCGAATTCGCCCGGCCCATCGTCACACCACGGGTGCTCCGCCTGGCGACGAACAGTGGCTGTTTTGCGAGTGGCCTGACGGCGAGAAAGCGCCGACGAAGTACTGGCTCTCGAGCCTCCCTGCAGCAACTTCGATCCGCTCCCTCGTGCGCTTTGCGAAGCTTCGCTGGCGCGTCGAGCGCGACTACCAGGAAATGAAGCAGGAAGTAGGACTCGACCACTTCGAGGGACGAACGTGGCGGGGATTCCACCACCACGCTGCACTCTGCGCAGTAGCGCACGGCTTCCTCGCCCTAAAACGGGCGCTTTTCCCCCCGGAAGACGACGAGGTGGACGCTTCCGATGGTCCGTCGTCACCTGCAGGAGGTGCTCGTGCGGCGGGTCGGCATCTGTCCGCTTTGCCGCCGCCCGATCAACGCTCAGGCACCGCCGACGGGACCGTCGCGGATGTGATCGAGTGGTACTAGGAGGGTGAAGCGCGTAGCGCTTCGGGACCCTCCTTGTGTCGAGGTTCTGCGCGAGGCGAAGCCTCGCGCTGCCTTCGACCTAGGCTGGAGGCGGTTGCGCGGGGTTTGCCAGGGCTTTCACTTGCGGGCCGGGGCGGATGCGCGGTACGGGTGGAGCATGCGGGTGCGCTGGGTGGCGGGGCTGCTGCTGGCCGGGGTGCTGAGCCAGGGCGGCTGCTTCATCGGCCACGGCAAGGACGGACGGCGGACGGCACATGTCGGCAATGGCCTGCTCGGGGTCAGCGGGATCGCGCTGATCGCGGGCACCGACGGCGGTGGCGCCGCGCTGGGGACGCTGTTCCTGCTCGGCGCGACCATCGGCACCCTGGGCACGCTGGCCGATGACACCAAGGAGACGCCCGCGGCGCCACAGCGCGTCGACCTCGCCAGTGACGATGACGCGGGTGCGCCGGTGCGCGCACCGGCCCCACGCCGCATGACGCCCGAGCTGTGTGGGCGCTGGTGGGACGCCGTGGCCGCGCGGCCCGAGCGCAGCGCGCAGCTCGGGGTGATCGGGCGCATGCCGACGGTGTGCCTGAAGGAGCGCCCGCGCTGGCTGGTGCTGGCACCCGCGGGGCGCAGCGCCAAGGCGCGCACACCACCTGGCGGGATTGTGCGCCCCGACGCCTTCGGCCCGGAGCCGGAGCCGTCGCCGCCGCCCCTGACCGCGACCGGACCGTCGGCGTCACCCTCGCCCGCGACCGGACCGTCGGCGTCACCGTCACCGCCACCGTCACCGGCGCCGGTCACGCGCGCGCTGACCCGGGCGCAGTGTGATCAGCTCTGGCTCAGCATCGACGCCGAGGTCGACCTCGACCGCCGCGGCGCCCTCGAGAAGGCGCTGCCCGCCGAGTGTCGCTGACCGCGTCGGGCGCCGGGCCTCAGCCCTGGGCGTCGAGCACGGCCAGCATCGCGCGCGCGAACGCCGGCAGATCCTTGGGCACCCGGGCGCTGACCAGGTTGCCGTCGGTGACCGCCGGGGCATCGAGCCACTCGGCGCCGGCGTTGACCACGTCGTCGCGGATGCCGACCGTCGACGTCAGCCGCCGCCCGCGCAGGATCCCCGCCGAGATCAGGATCCATGGTCCGTGACAGATGGTGGCCACCAGCTTGCCGGCGGCGTGCACCTCGCGCACGCGCGCCAGCACGTCGGGGTCGCGGCGCAGCTTGTCGGGCGCCCAGCCGCCCGGGGCCAGGATCCCCGCCAGCCCGGCGGCCGGGAAGTCCGACACCTTGCCGTCGGTCGGACAGGGATAGCCGTGCTTGCCGCGGTATTCGCGCTCGCCCAGGCCGGCCAGCTTGGTGACATAGCCGGCCTCCTCGAGGCGCAGCTTGGGATACCAGACCTCGAGATCCTCGTAGTCGTGGGCGACCAGGATGAGGACCGTGCCCTTGTCGTTCGCCATGCGGCTACAGTAGCGCACCATGCTGCTGGGCGCGCACGAGTCGGTCGCGGGAGGCCTCCACCTGGCCTTCGAGCGTGGCCTGCGTGACGGCTGTCAGGCCTTGCAGGTGTGGACGCGGTCGTCGCGGCAGTGGTCGGCGGCGCCGCTCGAGCCCGAGATGGTGTCGCTGTTTCGCGCCGCGCACCGGGCCGCGGGGGGCTGGCCGACGGCGGCGCATGCGTCGTACCTCATCAACCTGTGCGCGACCACCGACGCGCTGTGGGCGCGCTCGATCGCGACCTTGACCGACGAGTGCGAGCGCGCCGAGCTGCTGGGGATCGGCGCCGTGATCGTGCACCCGGGGGCGCACCAGGGCGCCGGGTCGGCGGCCGGCGTGGCCAAGGTGGGGCGCGCGCTGCGGCAGGTCTGCGCCGCGCTGCGCGGGACGCGGGTGCGCCTGCTGCTGGAGTGCACCGCGGGCATGGGCAGCAGCGTGGGCGCGAGCTTCGAGGAGCTGGCCGGCATGCTGGACGCGGCCGGCGAGCGCCGCCTGGGGATCTGCCTCGACACCCAGCACATGTGGGCGGCGGGGATCGACTGGACCACGCCGCGCGGCTACGCCGCCACCTTCGAGCGCTTCGACCGCCTGATCGGGCTCGGCCACCTGCGCGCGTTTCACCTCAACGACAGCAAGCGCCCGCTGGGGTCGCAGGTCGACCGCCACCAACGCATTGGCGACGGCGCCATCGGATTGGCAGCCTTCAGCCGGCTGGTGAACGACGCGCGTTTCGCCGACGTGCCGGGCTTCCTGGAGACGCCGCCGCTGGAGGCTTCGGCTGCGGGCGAGCCCGGCGGCGAGAGCTACGCCCAGGGCCTCGAGCGCCTGCGCTCGCTGCGTGGCGGCCGCCGTCGAGCGGATCCGGGCACTCGGCGCGCAGCTGACAGCCCTGACAGGCGTCGCCGCGCCAGATCCGGTCGTACAGGCCCTGGACCTCGTCGATGACGCCGTCATCCTGGGTCAGCACGCCAAGCTCGAAGTTGCGCCGGCCGGCCCCCTTGGCGCCGAGGCCTGCGCCGGTCCAGTTGGCGCTGCCGAGGTAGCAGGTCGCGGCGTCGACCACCACGGTCTTGAGGTGCACGCGCGGACAGGTGCGCAGCTCGAGGCCGCCCGCGACCAGGCGGCGGTGGCGATCGAACTCGGCGCGAAAGGCGCGCGACGGCAGCGTGGCCGCGAGCAGGCGCAGCTCGACGCCGCGCTCGCTGAGTTCGTCGAGGACCTCGAGGATGGAGCGGTAGGCGGGGGCGCGGCTGCTGCCGGGGGCGGCGCGGCGCTGGCCGGGGCGGGCGCGCCAGTCCTCGACCATCAGCTCCTTGAGGTTGGCGGTCGAGATCCACAGGCTGGCGCTGGCGCGCTGCACCGCCTCGATGACCGCCTCGTAGTGGCCACGCCCGGCGATCAGGGACAGCGCGACGGCGCGGGCGGGGCGCACGAAGTCGCACCCGGTGTCGACCGGGGTGCTGCGCCGCGAGCTCACCCCGGCGCCTCACCTTCGAGGGCCAGGATGCGCGCGATGGTCTCGCGCAGGGCGGAGATGCCGGCGCCGTCGTCGGCCGGGCTGGCGCTGGCGCCGGGGCTGGTCGCGAGGCCGAGGCTGACAGCGGCGGAGGTCGCGTCGGCGAGCGGTGACGGCGCTGCCGGCGCTGGCAGCCGGTCGCGCTGCGCCAGGGTGCGGACCAGCGCTGTCGGGGCCGCGGCGGCGGGGCGCTGGCTGATGAACTCGTCGTCGACCCCGAAGCTGGCGGGCGGCGGGAAGTAGACCAGGTCGGCGTCGATGCGCGCGCCGGGAGGCAGCGGCCGGCGCAGCACGATCTCACCGGCCTCGCGCGAGGCGATGGCGATACCGTTGCGGAACAGGATGGCGTTGCCCAGCGTGGCCGGCACGCGCGGCCCCGGGCTGGTGATGCCGACCAGGTTGCAGGGATCGCAGGCCGACACCCGCACGAAGCTGTCGCGCCCCGCGCTGTCACGCCGGGTCTGGCGCAGGCCGGCCACCGCCTCGGGCAGCGCGAACTGCTCGCCCACGAAGCCGGCGATGAAGCGCCCGCCACGCAGCTCACCGCGCTGCTCCAGGCGGCGGTAGATCTGGCTGAGCTCGCGCCACGGCGGCAGGTGCGGCTCGCGCGCGAGCAGATCGCGAAACACCACGCCATAGCGGATGAGCAGCTGCTCGGCGAGCGCCGCCAGGGACTCGGCGCTCGGGCTCGGGCTCGGGCTCGGGCTCGGGCTCGGGCTCGGGCTCCGCGACAGCGTCACCCAGCGGCCCGCGGTGGCGTGCGGCGCCGGCTGCGCGCGATCGAGCAGTCCGCGCGTCGCCGCGCGCGCCATCAGCAGGCGGCCGCGCACGCCGCCCGGCGTCGCCGTCCGCTGCGGCCGATGTTCGTGCAGCAGCGCGCGTAGCGCCGCGAAGCCGTCCGCGGTCACCAGCCCGGCCGCGACCAGCTCCCACAGCGCGTCCTCGAGCTCGCTGGCGCGCCGCCCGGTCGCCACCGCCAGCTCGGGCAGGAACGACGCCCCGCGCCGCTCCAGGTGTGCCAGCGCATCGGCCGCCGCCGCTGACAGGCGGCCACGCCGCTCGGCCAGCACCTCGGCCTCGGCCGGCTCCAGCAGCCAGTCGAGCTCGCTGCGTGGCATCAGCGCGATGGGCGCCGCCCGCGTCGGCGCGCCCGCCTCGCCGTCGCGCAGGCCGCGCCGCCCCCAGGCGATCTCGCCCGAGAAGCACAGCGCATCCAGCCACGCGGGCTGGTACTCGAGCACGCGCCGCGCCAGCACCTCGGCCTCCCAGGCGCCCGCCGCGACCTCGAAGCCCGCCAGCTGCTCGACCACCGCCAGCACCCCGGGCGCGCCCGCGACCTGGGTGCCCGGCGCCAGGTGCTGCCAGCGCAGCAGGAACTGCAGGTGATCCGCCGCCGAAACCGGCTCGATCTCGCGCCTCAGCCGCCCCAGCGTCAGGGCCTGCACGCGCGCCAGCATGCGCCGATCGCACCACTCGGCGACGCCCGGCGCAGTGAAGGCGCCGCGCAGCACCGCGCCCTCACCCTCCAGCGCGACCAGCGCCAGCCCGACCGCATCACCGCCGAGACCCAGCCGCCCGGCCAGCGCCGCCGCGGTCAGCGGCCCCGACAGCTCGACATGGCCGCGCACGATGGCCAGCACCGCGGCGTCGGCGTCGGGCGCGCCCCCCGGCGGCAGCCACCGCACGTCGGGCGACAGCACCGCGGCGGGCAGCGCCGCGCGCACCGCCGCGGCACGCTCGGTCGCGACCCAGCCCTGGTGCGCGGCCTCCGCGCCGGCGGCGTCCTCGGGCGCGGTCCAGCGCACCCGCGCGGCCCGCCCCGCCGCCACCAGCGCCTCGAACCAGCCTGTCCACTCGCTGCGCGGCGCCGGCTCCAGCACCACCGAGAGCAGGTGATCGTGCAGCTCGTCGGCATCCCGCGGCGCCCCGCGCGCCTCGTCCTCGACGGTGCGCACCGCGGCGGCGTCCAGCACGCCGAGCTCGCCGCCGGCATCGGGCAGCGTGCGTCTGAGCTGGATCGCCCGCGTGCGCCGCTCCTCCAGCGGGGCGTCGTCGAGGAAGCCATACGGGCTGACGTTGACGATCTCGTGACACAGCGGCGACGGCTCCGCGGTGTCGCGCGCGACCAGGCGCAGCTCGCCGCGCTCCAGCGCACCGACCAGCCGCTGCAGCCCGGGCAGATCCAGCGCCTCGGTCAGGCAGTCGCGCATGGTCTCGCGCACCAGCACGTGATCGGGCAGCTCGACGTCACCGACCACGTTCTCCAGGCAGGCCTGCGCCTGCGGGAAGACCGCGGTCATGAGGTCGTCCGAGCGCATGCGGATCAGCGGCGGCGGCACCTTGCGCCCGCGGCTCCAGCGCTGCACCGCCAGCGCGCGCGTCGCGTTCCAGCGCCAGCGCACGCCCCACACCGGCGCCTGCAGCACGGCCTGCTCGAGCAGCGCCTTGACCGCGTGGCTGCGCAGGAAGTCGAACACGTCGGCCAGCGGGAAGCTGGAGGTCGGCCCCAGCGAGATGATGATGCCGTCGTCGGTCGCCGCGGCCTGCAGCTCGAAGTCGAACGAGCGACAGAAGCGCTTACGCAGCGCCAGGCCCCAGGCGCGATTGATGCGCCCACCCAGCGGCGCGTGCAGCACCAGCTGCATGCCACCGGCCTGATCGAAGAAGCGCTCCGCCACCAGCGTGGTCGCGGTGGGCAGTGCCCCCAGCGCCGCGCGCCCGGCGGCCAGGTAGGCCACCAGCTGCTGCGCCGCGCTGCCCAGCAGCGACGCCTGCTCGGCGACGCTGGCTGCGATGTCGGCCTGGGCATCCCCCAGGGTCAGGCGGGCGTCAATCTCGGTGCGCAGCGCCGACACCTCGGCCGACAGCTCCGCGGTGCGTGCCGGCGCCTCGCCGACCCAGAACGGGATGGTGGGCGGCGCGCCGTGGGCATCCTCGACCCGCACGACGCCCTGCTCGACGCGCTGGATGCGCCACGAGGTGTTGCCCAGCAGGAAGATGTCGCCACGGTTGCTCTCGATGGCGAAGTCCTCGTCGAGCGACCCCACCGTCATGCCCTCGGGCTCGGCGACGACCGCATACTGCGCGGTGTCCGGGATGGCCCCGCCGCTGGTGATGGCGGTCAGTCGCGCCCCGCGCCGCGCCCGCAGCCGCTGCCCGATGGCGTCGCGATGCAGCAGCGCCGAGCGCCGCCCGCGCGAGGTCGAGATGCCGTCCGACAGCATGGTGACGATCTCGCCGAACTCACGCTCGGCCAGCCCGGCGTAGGGATAGGCCCCGCGCACGAGGGCCAGCATGTCCGCCTCGGCGATGCCGTCGAGCGGCTCGGTGCTCGGGCTCGGGCTCGGGCTCGTGCTCGTGCTCGTGCTCGTGCTCGTGCTGTCCGGTTCCGCCGGCGCCGGACGCGTCCGGGCCGCCGTCTCGGCCACCACCTGCTGCGCCAGCACATCCAGCGGCGCCTCGCGGACCCGCAGCGCATCCAGCGACCCCGCGCGCACCGCCCGCACCAGCGCAGCGCACTCGACCAGCTGATCCCGCGTCAGCGCGATCAACCTCCCCTTGGGGGTACCCCCGCGGGTGTGCCCCGAGCGTCCGATCCGCTGCAGCAAGGTCGCGATCGACCGCGGCGACCCGACCTGCACCACCAGATCGACCTCGCCGACGTCGATGCCTAGCTCCAGCGACGCCGTCGCGACCACCACCGGGACTTCCGCGCGCTTGAGCTTCTCCTCCGCCGCCAGCCGTGTCGCGCGCGACAGGCTGCCATGGTGCGCCGCGACCTTGTCCTCGCCCAGGCGCTCGCCGAGATGAAACGCCACCCGCTCGACCAGCCGTCGCGTGTTGACGAACACGATGGTGGTGCGGTGCGCGCGCGTCAGCTCGACCAGCCGGTCATAGACCTCGCCCCACATCTCGTGGGTCGCGACCGCGCCCAGGTCCCCGGTGCGCGCCGGCACCTCGACCGCCAGATCGAGCGCCCGGCGATGGCCGACATCGATGATGGCCGGCAGCGGCCGACCGGCGCCGACCAGGAAACGTCCGACCTCCTCGATGGGCCGCTGCGTCGCCGACAGCCCGATGCGCACCGGCCGCGGCCCGCCCTGCCCCTGCACCAGCGCATCCAGCCGCTCCAGCGACAGCGCCAGATGTGCGCCCCGCTTGTCCGGCAGCACGGCATGGATCTCGTCCACGATGACCGTGCGCACCCGCGCCAGCGCGGCCCGGCTGCGCTCCGCGGTGAGCAGGATGTACAGCGACTCCGGCGTGGTGATGAGGATGTGCGGCGGGTGCTTGGCCATGCGCGCGCGCTCGCTGACCGGCGTGTCACCGCTGCGCACCGCGACCTCGATGCCCGGCGCGCGCGCCCCCGTCGCCTCGGCCGCCGCGCCCAGCTCTGCCAGCGGCCGCTCCAGGTTGCGCTGGATGTCGTTGCCCAGCGCCTTCAGCGGCGACACATAGAGGACGTGCGTGCCGGCCTCCAGCGTGCCTGCCTCGTCACGCCGCACCAGATCATCGAGACAGGCCAGGAACGCCGCCAGCGTCTTGCCCGACCCGGTCGGCGCCGCGATCAAGGTGTCACGCCCCGCGGCGATGTGCGGCCAGCCCAGGCGCTGCGGCTCGGTGGGCGTCCCGAACTTGCGCTCGAACCAGTCGGCGATCAGCGGATGGAACTGCCCACGCACGAGCCCCAGCCTAGCCGCTCACACGCGGCACTGCAAGGATGTTCAGCGCACCCCCCTCTCCATATACAGGGTGCTCAGCGCGTCCTGATGCGGATGCCATTGAACGGCTGCGACGGCCGCGAGCCGCCACCGCCCTGACCGCCGCCACCCTGGCCGCCCCCGCCGCCGCCGCGCCCACCACCACCCGCTCCACCGCCCGGTCCGCCGCCGCCGGGTCGCCCACCACCACCATGTCCGCCCCCGCCGCCCGGCCGCCCCCCACCGCCACCCCCCCCGCCCCCCCCCCCCCCCCCCGCGCCCGCCCCCCCGCCACCCAGCCTCGCCCCCCCCCCCCACCCCCCCCCCCCCCCCGTGGTCGG
>JBGASF010000227.1:0-9130 GCA_044229835.1 Polyangia bacterium
GCGCCGGTCGCAGCCTGCGCCGCCGTCTTCGCCGCAGCACCAGCCGCCCCCGCCGCCGCACCGGCCGCACCGGCCGCACCTGCCGCACCCGCCGCACCTGCCGCCGCGGTCCCCGCCGTCGCGCCTGCAGCCGCCCCAGCCGCCGCACCCGCCGCCGTGCTCGCGGTGTCGACGGTGCCATCATCGCGGCCATCGACGGTGCCATCATCCGGCCGCGTATCGACGGTGCCGTCATCGATGGTCTGCCCGACCACCGCCGCTTGCATGGCACCAGCGGCCGCCGCCGTCGCACCGGCCGCGATGGTGTCGACCGTGCCGTCGTCGAGCGCAGCCACCTCGGCTGCCGCTGCCCCGCCCCCAGCCGCTCCCCGCAGCGGCGACTCCACGGTGCCGTCGTCTGAAGCCAGCGCCACCATGCGATGCTGGTTGTCGTTGGCCGGGGCCTCGCCCCAGTGCGCGAACACGGCCTGCGCCGCCGCGGGGCTCGCGCCGCTCGCCTGCGCCGCCGGATCGGTCAGGTGGGTGAACAGCGCAGGCGCTGCCGCCGTCGCGCCGGCCGCGCTGCCCGCGGCCGCCATCACGCCGCCGGTGGCCGCCGCGAGCGCTCCACCCGCAGCGCTCGCCGCCGCTCCCGAGGCCCCTGGGGCTGCGGCGTGCTCGAGCTCATGGTAGTGCGCCATCGGCGCCTGGGCCGCCATGGCCGTCAGCTCGGGCCCTGGCGGCGCGTGCGCAGCGGCCGCGCCGCGATCCGCCAGGTGCGCAAACAGCGGCGGACCTGCCGCGCCTGCCGGCCCCGCCGCACCCGCCACGCCATGTGCCGCACCTGCCGCACCCGCCGCACCCGCCGCGCCGTGTGCCGCGTCGCCCGCACCGCCCCCCGCCCGCGCCCCGCCCGCCTCCGCCGCGTGCCCGCGCCCCGGCTCGTGCCCACCCTCGTGCGCCCGCGCCTGAGCCTGCGCGTGCACCGGCTCGGCGAAGCGCTCCATCACCTGCGCGCGCTCGGCCAGGTTCGCCGGGGTCGCGGGACCAATCTCGAGATCACGCTTGCGCCCCGCGGGACCATCGTCAGTCGCCAGCGGGACGTGCTCGGCGCCCACCCCATGAGGCAGGACTGGCTTGAAGGTGACCGCTGGCCGGACGGCCAGGGCCTCTATCTCGAGGTCCTCGAACATGACAGGCGCAGTGTCCCCGGAATATTACGCCCAGGGTCTCGCTGAACTACCTTACAGCACTGCCATGATTTCTTGTAGTTAGGAGAACAGACGGTTGGTCGCCGCTGCGGCCTTGATGAGGCCGCCCAGGAAGAAGCGGTGGGTCGGCTCCAGCTCCTCGAGAGGCTTGCCCGGGTGCAGAAAGCCGGTGAAGCGCTGCTGGCCCTGGCGCGACATGCGGAACATGCCCTTGAGCTTGGGGTCGCCGCCCTGCTCGGCCACCTTGGCCCGGGTGTGCTCCTCGCCATCGCCGCCTTCGGCGCGGTCGTCCTCCTGCCGGATGCGCCGGAACACGTCGCGCTGCAGCTTGAACGAGTAGTCGGTCATCGCGCGCGGATCGAGCCCCAGCACGTGGAAGTCCTCGCGCAGGTTGAGCCCGCTGCCCAGCGACAAGAGATTCACCTCGAGCTGGAACAGCCACATGCGCGCGCGCCCGACCCGCCCCAGCCCCTGCATCAGCTTGGGCAGGTACAGCACGCCGAGGCCGACGTGGCGCGCCTCGTCCTTCTCGTAATAGGGCAGCAGATCGGTCAGCACCGGTTCGATCTTGGCGTCGCCGATCTGCTTGAACAGCACCAGCGCGATGTTCTCGACCAGCAGCTGCATGCCGATCAGCTTGCGCGCCAGATCGTGGGTATCCAGCATCTCGGTCAGCAGCTTCTTCGACAGCCCGCCCAGCTTGGGCAGCTCGATGCCGGCGGCGCGCACGTAGTCGCGCAGCACGTAGAAGTGGCGCGCCTCGTCGAAGACCTGGCTGGTCGCCGCCATCTTGGCGTCGACGTCGTCCAGCTTCTCGGCCAGCTCGGCGCTGATCGACCACGCCGCCAGCTCGCCCCACAGGAGGATGCTGAGGATCTTGCCCAGCGCCTCCTGCTGCTCCGGCTTGACGTGGACGCCACCGTGGCGCTCGATGAGCTGGGCCAGCAGGGCGCGCCCGTCCCAGGCCTGCTCCTGCGAGACGTGATAGATCCGCGCCAGCTTGCGCGTACGCGCCTCGGCGGCTTCCACCCGGTCATCGAGCAGCTCGTACGGCGGCCAGTTCTTCGCGCTCATCCCACGCCTCCTTCAGCTTGCGGTTTCATGGTGCCGTACAGGTGGAACTGCACCACGCTGCGGATCAGCGCGGGCAGGTCGGATGCGATGTCGCCGCGCAGCGCGGCCAGGGCCAGCTTCTCGACCCCGCCGACCACCATGGTGGCGACGTGGTGGAGATCGATGCCGTCGCGCACCAGCCCGAGCTCGTCGCGAGCGGCGATGAGATCGCGCTCCACGATCGAGATCAGCGTGGCGTCCATGGTCGCCAGGATCTTGTCGATGTCGACGTCGAGGCCGACCGCCTCGCGCAGCACGATGCGCAGCGTCTGCTGATCGCTGAAGACGACGCCCAGCAGCTCCGCCAGGCGGCCCTCCGAGAAGGCGACGATCTGGTCGCGGGTCAGCGCGCGCGCGGTCTCGCGCGGGATGCGCGGGATGTGACGGCGCGCCATCAGCGCCTTCACCCGCGACACCAGGTCCTCCAGGATGGCGACCAGCACGGCGCGCTTGTTCTCGAAGTACAGGTACAGGGTGCCGCGCCCGATGCCGGCCTCGGCACAGATGTGGCTGACGTTGGCGCCGTGGAAGCCGCGCTCCGCGAACACCTTGCGGGCACAGGACAAGATCTGACGCTGGCGTTCCGGTGACCTCAGATATGACATTCAATCGCCTGTTATTACTCGGAACTGATATGTCAGTTCCGAAGCAGGTCGATGATGACCACTGTGCGCCCTGGGCGCAAGTCCTAAATTTCGAACCGCCCCCGGCGCCAGCCCGGCGCTCAGCCCAGCGCTAGCCCTTGGAGCTGTCGGCGTCGGCCGCGGTCGCCGTCGGGGCCGCAGCCGTGGTCGCCGCAGCAGCCGCATCCGCCCCCGGCGCCTTGCGCTTGCGCAGCCAGCGCACCAGCAACACCAGCAGCACCACCGCGACGAGGGCCCCGAAGATCAGGTCGACCCGCTTCATGTACTTGCCGACCTTCGACCAGTTGGCGCCGATCTGGTAGCCCAGCACCGCCAGGCCGCCGCCCCACAGGGTGGCGCCCAGGAAGGTCTGCAGCAGGAACTTGCCCATGTTCATGCGCGCGATCCCGGCCGGGATCGAGATGAAGTGGCGGATCACCGGGAGCAACCGCGCGATGAACACGGTGGCGCTGCCGTGGCTCTCGAAGAACTTCTCGGTCTTGTCGACGTCGCTCTTCTTGACCAGCACGTACTTGCCGTACTTGAGCAGCAGCGGCTTGCCGCCCGCCGCGCCCAGCCAGTAGCAGGCCAGCGAGCCCACGATGGCGCCGGCCCCGTTCATGGCGATGACCAGGGGCAGCGAGAAGTGCCCCTGCGCGGCCAGGTAGCCCGCGAACGGCATGACCAGGGTGGACGGCACCGGCACCATGGTGCTCTCCAGCACCATCAGCACGAAGATGCCGAGATACCCCATGTCGAGGATGGTTTTTTGCGCGAAGTCAGCGATGGCGTGCAGCAAAGTCCGCGGAGCATGCCACAACCCGGTCGCGCTGCGCTATAAAGCCCCCGATGCCGTCCGCCTCGCTGAACCCCTTCCGCGCCGCCGCCGCCAGCCATGTCGGCCAGGCGCTCGGGCTCGACCCCGCGTCGTTCCCGGTCACCAATCCGCCCGACGCCACGCTGGGGGACTATGCGGTCGGCCTGTTCCCGGCCGCCAAGGCCAAGAAGGGCGCGCCCCCGGTGCTGGCCAAGCAGCTGGCCGCCGCCTTCACGCCGACGCCGCTCTTGTCCGCGGCGACCGCGTCGGGCCCGTACCTGAACTTCACCGCCGCGCGCGGCCCGCTGCTGGCGCACGTGCTGACCGGCGCGGCGCGCGTCCCGACCACGCCCGGCGCGGGCAAGACCGTGGTCATCGACTTCTCGTCGCCCAACATCGCCAAGCAGCTGGCCTACCACCACATCCGGTCGACCATGATCGGGTGGGCGCTGTACAACCTGCACCGCGCGCTGGGCTATCGCGTCATTGGCATCAACCACCTCGGCGACTGGGGCACCACGCACGGCATGCTGCTGGCGGCGGCCGAGCGCTCGGGCACGCCCGAGCCGCTGACCATCGAGTCGCTCAACGCGATGTACGTCGGCTTTCGCCGCGAGATCGAGCAGGATCCCTCGCTGGAGGAGGCCGGGCGGGCCTGGTTCAAGCGCCTGGAGGACGGCGATCCGGTCGCGCGCGCGCTGTGGAACCGCTTCCGCGAGGTCTCCATCGCCGAGTTCCGCGAGATCTACGACCAGCTCAAGGTGTCGTTCGATCTCTACAAGGGCGAGAGCGAGTTCGAGGCCGCCATGCCCGGCGTCATCAAGCTGCTGGGTGACAAGGGGCTGACCTCGATCAGCGAGGGCGCGCTGGTGGTCAACCTCGACGCCGAGGGCATGCCGCCGTGCCTGCTGCGCAAGGCCGATGGCGCCACCCTGTATGCCACCCGCGATCTCGCGGCGGCCATCGACCGCTACGAGTCGTACCATTTCGACCGCTGCCTCTACGTGGTCGACAAGGGCCAGGGGCTGCACTTCAAGCAGCTGTTCGCGGTGCTGGCCAAGGCCGGCTTCGCCTGGTCGAGCGGCATGGCGCACGTCGATTTCGGCCAGGTCCGCATCGGCGGCAAGAAGGCGGCGACGCGCGGCGGCAACGTGGTCTTCTTGAAGGACGTGCTGGCCGAGGCCACCGAGCGCTCGCTGACCCTGATGAAGGAGATCGGCGCCGACGTCCCGCCCGAGACCGAGCGCGCCACCGCGGCGACCATCGGCATCGGCGCGGTGCTGTTCGCCAACGTCAAGGCCTCGCGCATCAAGGACATCGACTTCGAGTGGGAAGAGGTCATCTCGATCAAGGGCAGCGCGGCGCCCTACATCCAGTACACCCACGCGCGCATCGCCTCGATCCTGCGCAACGCCGGCAGCGAGGTCGACCCGCACGCCGACCCCGGCGCGCTCGAGCTGCCCGAGGAGCTGGCGCTGGCCAAGGCGCTGGCCGACTTCCCCGACGTGGTGCAGCGCGCCGCCGACGAGTGCGAACCGCACGGTGTGGGTGGCTATCTGCTCGAGCTGTGCGCGCTGTACTCGAACTACTACTCGCTGGGCAACGCCGACCCGTCGCGCAAGGTGCTGGTGGCCGAGCCGCGGCTCAGGGCGGCGCGGCTGGCCCTGTCGGCGGCGACCCGCGAGGTGCTGTCCGAGGGGCTGCGTCTGCTCGGTATCGGGGCGCCCGACCGGATGTAGAATGCGTTGAATTCGGCACGGGCGCGGCCGTCGCCTGAGCCTTGGAGGATCCGATGAAGTTCGTGAAGGCGCTGCCGGCTCTACTGTGCGTTGCGACACTGGCGACCGTGGGTTGCCGCATCGAGGACCGGGGCACCGCGCCGCGCCAGCAGCCGGGCTATTACGGGCAGCCGCAGCCGGGGCAGCCGGGGTATGGCCAGCCGCAGCCAGGGCAGCCGGGGTATGGCCAGCCGCAGCCGGGGCAGCCGGGGTATGGCCAGCCCGGTCAGCCCGGCTATCCGCCCGGCTACCCGCAGCCGTCGCAGGCGCCCGCCGCCAGCGGCGGCTGGACCGGTGGCGCGACCTCGACCGCGCGCCCGCAGGGCGTGGTCAAGGACCTGTCGCCGACCACCGGGCCGGTGGGCACCGGCGTCGTCATCATGGGCGACAACTTCGCCAATGACGGCAGCCTCACCGTCACCTTCATCAGCGACGACAACACGGTGGCCTCGGTGGCGCGGCCCATCGCGGTGACCCAGAAGCGCATCGACGTCATCGTGCCGCCGGGTGCGCGCACCGGGCGCATGGTGGTGACCGCGTGGCAGCAGCCGGTCGGCGAGGCGCGCTTCATCGTCACCGGCGAGGACGCCTTCACGCGGCCGGTGGCGCCCGATCGTGGCCTGGTCGGCCAGCTGTGGCCGCTGCAGCCGGGGGTGCAGAAGCTGCCCGACTTCGCGACGCTGGGCATCCCGCTGACCACCGTGGTGGTGCCCGCACTCGACATCGCCTCGCGCGAGCCGCCGGTCACCATCGCCAGCATGGCCGGCCCGCCGCTGCTGGAGAACTACGCCCTGCGCTTCTCGGGCACGCTGAACGTGGCCACCGCAGGGCGCTACACGTTCGCTTTGGCGTGTGACGACGGAGCGCGCGTAGCGATCGACGGCAAGTGGGTGGTCACCAACGACGGCATCCACGCCGTGACCACCGTGCAGGGCGACACCGACCTGACCGCGGGGCCGCACCGCGTGGTGGTCGAGTACTTCCAGGGCGCCAGGTCGCCCATCGCGCTGCAGCTGCTGTGGGCGCCGGCCGGGGGCGCGCTGGCCCTGGTCGGGCCGGAGCTGTTCAGCCGCCTGTAGAAATCGGTTACTCTCGCGCGGGGGGGCCTGCCAATGGGGATCATCAGTCACATCAAGGGTTCGCTCGGGATGTCGGGCGTGACCATCGCGCAGACGCTGCCCAAGGGGCAGAGCTACAAGCTGCGCCCGGGCGAGACCATCAAGGGTTCGATGGTGCTCAAGGGTGGCAGCAAGGCGTGGGACATCACGCTGGTCGACGTGCGCCTCGAGCAGGACCACCTCAAGGTCGAGATGCACAAGATCGGCGTCAAGGAGGAGCGCAAGGAGGTCCACACCTACAAGGTGATCGACCGCTTCTTCGTGGCCGGGAAGTTCGCGCTGGGCGGCGGCGAGAGCCGCACCTACGAGTTCGACATCCCGACCGACCCGCGCTGGGCCGCGCCGCAGGAGGGCATGTCGTATCGCCTGGTGGCCGAGGTCCAGATCCCCAACGCCGCCGACGACACCTCGATCCGCACCGTGGAGTTCCAGGTCGACGCCGCGGTCGCGGCCGCGCCGCAGGGGGCCTACGCGACGCCGACCATCCCGATGCCGATGCAGGCCGGTGGCGTCCCCGGGCTGGCGCCGCCGATGCCGATGGGCGCGGGTGGCGTGCCGCCGCTGGGGGCGCCTGGGGGCGTGCCGCCGCTGGGGCCGCCGCCGCTGGCGCCGCCGATGCTGGGGGGTGTGCCGCCACTGGGGGCCCCGGGTGGCGTGCCGCCGCTGCCGCCCAATCCCGACCAGATGCTGGCGATGGCGCGCCAGCAGGCCGCCGCCGGCCAGCTCGAGGAGGCCATCGCGACCGCGCAGCGCTCGCTGGCGGCCGACACCACGCCGGGCGAGACGCTGCTCTTCATCGGCAGCCTGCACCAGCAGGCCGGTCGCAAGGAGCAGGCCGCGCAGTCGTTCTGGATGGCCTCCGCGCGCGAGGCCGCCAATCCGGCCATCGTGGCCGGCTCGGTGCGAGCGCTGATCGATCTCGGCGAGCTCGACCGCGCCGCGGCCTGCGTCGACAACGCGCGCGCTGGCCACGCGCAGTCGGCGCTGCTGCACACCCTCGAGGGCGAGGCTTTCCTGCGCAAGCAGGACTACCGCACCGCCGCCGCCAAGCTGGGCGTCGCCGATCAGCTGTGGGTCGCGTCGCCGGCGCGCGACGCCGCCCAGCATGCGCACTGCGATGGCATGCGGGCGTACGCGCTGTACCAGGCTGGTGACTACGCCAACGCAGCCGCGCTGGCCAAGCGCGCGACCTCGGTGGTGCCCGGCCACCCGTGGGCGGCTCCCGTGCTACAGGCGCTGGGTCAGGCCTGACGAGGCGGACGGCCCTGGGCCAGGCAATCTTGCTGCAGGATCTTGCAACCCACCGTATCTGACCTCATTATAGGTAGCATGAGCACCCGGTCGCGACTTGCGGCGTCCCCATCCTGGGGCCGTCGGGTTCGCACCGAATCGGGCGCCCGAGCGCCCCACAACGAACACCCGATGTGGCGCGTGCCGCATCTTGGGCAAGTGCCCCACGGGTGCCGCCTGACGGCGGGGGAGGAGAAGACGACATGAGTAAACGTAGTGGCTTCGCTGTGGAGGCGAATCGCTGCTGAACCTCCCTGCGAGGCTCTGCAAGTCCATCGAGGGTCGCCGGCGCCGTGCGCACCCCCATCGGCCGCTTCCGCGGCGGCCTCAGCGCGGTGCGGCCCGACGACCTGGCCGGCCTCGTCATCCGCGCCCTGACCGAGCGCACCAGGCTGCCCGCCGACGAGGTCGACGACGTCGTGTTCGGCTGCGCCAACCAGGCCGGCGAGGACAACCGCAACGTGGCCCGCATGGGCGCGCTGCTGGGCGGGCTGCCGCAGTCGGTGCCGGGCGTCACCGTCAACCGCCTGTGCGGCAGCGGCCTGGAGGCCATCCTGGCCTGCGCGCGCGCCATCCGCGCCGGCGAGGGTGACCTCTTCATCGCTGGCGGCGTCGAGAGCATGACGCGCGCGCCGTTCTCGCTGCCCAAGAGCGACGTCCCGTTCGCCAACGGCAACGTCACCATCTACGACACCTCGCTGGGCTGGCGCTATCCCAACCCGAAGATGCAGGCCATGTTCCCGCTCGAGGCCATGGGCGAGACCGCGGAGAACCTGGCCACCGCGTATGGCATCACGCGCGAGGCCCAGGACGCCTTCGCGCTGCAGAGCCACCAGCGCGCCGTCGCGGCGCAGAAGGCCGGCCACTTCGACGACGAGATCGTCCCCGTCGACGTGCCCGGCGCCAAGGGTGCGGTGACCCGCGTGGCGGCCGACGAGGGGCCGCGCGCCGACACCTCGCTGGAGCAGCTCGGCAAGCTGAAGGCGGCCTTCCGCGCGGGCGGCACCGTGACCGCGGGCAACGCGTCGACGCTGAACGACGGCGCCGCGGCGCTGCTGGTGTGTTCGCGCGCGCGCGCACAGCGCCACGGCTGGCCGGTGCTGGCGCGCGTGGTCGCCGGCGGCGTCGCGGGGGTCGACCCACGCATGATGGGCGTCGGCCCGGTGCCGGCCACGCGCAAGGCGCTGGCGCGCACGGGCTG
>JBGASF010000228.1:0-9058 GCA_044229835.1 Polyangia bacterium
AGCCGGGCCGACGGCGACCGCCAGCCTGGTCCCACCAACCCGTCAGCAATCAGCGCGGGTCCTGACCACCGTCAAGTCCGGGCCGCCTCGCGCCGCCAGGATGGCGACATGTTCGGCCGCGCGATCCTGGTGCTGGCGGCGCTGCTGGTCGCCAGCGCGCCCGGCTGCTTCCGGCGCGGGCCCTGCGCGCGCGACGCCGACTGCGCCGGGGACGGGGTGTGCTATCCCGACGGCCAGTGTCTCGAGCGCGACGTCGCGCGCCGCGCCGGCGCCGCGGTCGGTGACCAGTGCACGAACGACGATCGCGGCTGCATCGCGCCGGGCTACTGTGTGACCGGCTTCTGCGTCAACCAGCCCGAGGTCGACGCCGCCGTGCCGGCCCCCGACGCCGCGCTCGACGCCGGTGTGGATCGCCCGCCGCGCTTCGAGGGGCTGCTCGGCGTGGCGCCCGACGACGACGGCACGCTGCTCCTGTGGTGGGATGCCGCATCCGACGACCGCACCCCCGAGGAGCGGCTCGAGCTCCTGATCTACCGCGGCACCAGCCCCGGCTTCGCCACCCCGGCGGCGCCGCACGCCATCGCGATGGGCACCCTGTACCGCGACACCGGCCTGCAGAACGGCAAGACCTACTACTACCGTGTCCACGCGCGCGACGCCGCGGGGCAGACCACGCAGAGCTCCATCGAGCTGTCCGGCACCGCGGAGGCGCCGCCCGTGATCGCGCCCGGCGTCCCCTACGCCGCGGTGCAGGCCATCTTCGAGGCGCACTGCATCCACTGCCACGGCGGCACCGCCAGCCTGCACCTCGAGACCCTGGAGGGCGTCCTCAAGGGCGGCGCCCACGGCGTCATCGTCGAGCCCTGCCAGCCCGACAGCTCGAGCTTGATGGGCAAGCTGTCGAGCCAGCCCCCCTTCGGCGCCCGCATGCCGCGCGACGGCCCCCCGTTTCTGTCGCTCGAGAAGCGCGCCACCCTGCGGCGCTGGATCGCCGACGGCGCCGCCGCCACGCCGACCCCCGGGCTGTGCCCGTGAGCGCCGCGGCTCGCTTCCCGCTGTCCGCCGGCGCCGGGCCTCAGTCGATGGTCAGCTCGAGCCGCCCCGTCACGGTCGCGTTCACCGTCAGCCACAGCGCCCGCCCCGCGGCGTCCAGCGTCGCGAAGTAGTCCTCGCCCGCCACCAGGGTGCGGCCGCCCGAGCGCACCGTCACCACGCCGGGCGCGCTGGCGCTGAAATCCAGCACCCTCAGCATCGGCGCCGCCAGCGCCACCGGCGCATCCAGCGTGACCGTGGCGCCGCCACCCGCCGCCGCGCGCACCGTCCACACGCCATAGGCCGGGTCATAGCCGGGCAGCTTCCAGGTCACCGCGTCGGTGCGCCCGACGCCGCCCGGCCCCATGGTCACCAGGCTGCCGCGGCTCGCCGTCAGCCGCGCGCGCGCCGCCGCCGCCATCATCGCCAGCTCGGCGTCGACCGCGCTGGGCGCGTGTTGCCCGAGCACCATCGACACCGCATAGCTGGTGCGCGGCCAGCCCGACAGCGTGCGTCCGAACGCCGTCACCGAGCGCTGCCCGACCAGGCCGAAGTTCGAACCCCAGGCCAGCCGCCGCGAGTTGGTCACGAAGGGCAGCTCGTACTGGTTGAGCTGGTAGGGCCACAGCCAGTCCTGCGGCATGACCTGGCCCGCCGGCCGGCAGCCGGTGCCCGGGTTGGCGCTGGTCTTGTTCCAGCACGCGTCCAGCAGCCCGGCGCCATAGTCGCCGCCCGCGCTCTCGAGGTCCCACGGCAACAGCGCGACCGCGCCCATCTCGGCGTTGCCGCGCTGCGACCACTCCAGCACGTGCGGGATCACGTTGGCCTGGTCGTAGCGCCACGGCGTCTGCGGCGTGACCGACCCGGTGCCGGTGGTGCGGAACATCAGCTTGTCGCCCCAGCCCACGCCCTCGACCTCGTCGTCGCCGACGGCGCCGACCCCGTCCCAGTCCAGATCCCCGTAGGGCGACCGGCTGTCGGCGTTGACCACGTCGGCGCCCGCCGCCATGGTGTCCATGGTGATGCTGAAGATCGGGTGCGAGCGCCCGGTCGCGATCAGCCAGTGGATGGTCACATCGACCGGCCCGCCCGCCATCAGGCGCAGCTTCTCCTGGTAGATCGCGTGGTGCGGCCCGGCCAGCACGTCGGTCAGCGTCGGTGTGGCCCCGCGCGAGGTCGCCGCGGTGTTGCCGTAGTGCATGACGACATAGCCCCAGCCGTTCCAGCCGTTCGACCCGGTGCCGGTGACCACGCGCTGCTGTCCGCCGACCGGATAGGTGACCTGGCGCAGATAGCCGCCGGTGCGCGCGAAGGCCGCGCTGCGGCGCTGGCAGTCGCCGTCCGACCACGCGAAGCGATCGCTGGGCGTGGTCGCCACCGTGGCCTGGTCACGCACGATCGCCGTGCACCCGCGCGGCCCCGGCCCGGGGCCACCGCCGTCGCCACCGCCGCCGTCGCCCCCCGGCGTGGCGTCACTCCGCAGCGCGCCGTCGTCCCCGGGCAGCCCGGCCTCGCCGCCGCCGCCGCCGCCGTCACCGTCGCCGCCGCAGCCCGCGGCGAGCCAGCCCGAGGTCGCTACCACCAGCAGCCAGGCGACGCGCATGACGTCAGCTTACCAGCGTCTCGAGCCGCCCGAGCTGCCAGCGCCGCTCGCGCAGCACCGCCGCCTCGACGTCCCGCCCGGCCAGACCGGCCGCCTCCGCCGCGTCACGCACCGCGCTGGCGGCATACAGCGCCGCCGCCACCGCGTGCCCCTTGGCGTGCGCGGTCGCCACCGCCTGGCCCGCCGCCCGGGCCGCCGAGCGCGCCACGTCGTCGTGCGCCACCGCCCGCGCCGCCGCGTGCGCCCCCAGCGAGGCCGCCCGGATCACCGCCATCCTGAACACGCCGGTGCGGAGCCAGGCCCGCCCCGCCGCCAGCGCCAGCCGCGGCCGCGCGTCGCCAGGGCAGGCCGCCTCGAAGCGCGCCAGCACGCGCCGGGCGCAGTCACACGCCCAGCGGGCCAGCGTCTTCTTGTCGGTGGTGGCGGCGAGCGCGGCGATCTCGGCGTCGAGCGCGCTCTTGACGAGGATGGGCTTGCGCGGCAGCGCGACTACCCGATGGAGCCTTCCCAGACGCGGTACGAGATGACGACCTCGTCGCCCATCATGGGTCGGAAGGTGGTGCCGAAGAAGATGATCGACTTGGAGCCGGCGTCATAGTCGAAGCCGTTCATGCGCGAGCGGGGCACCTCCATGCCGCGCACCTTGACCTTGATGGTGCTGGTGATGGGCGACCGGGTCAGCGCGAACTGGCTGGTCGCGCCGGCCACCGCGAGGACGATCTTGGCCACCGCGGCGTCGACCTCGGCCTGCAGCGCGGTGGCGATCGGGATGACCGCGCCGCCGTTGCCCTCGATCACGCAGCGCGGCAGGTCGGCGACCGCGAGCGCGGTGCACGCCGTCGCGTTCACCGGCACCAGGCCGAAGGTCAGGATCTGGTTGCGCTGGAAGTAGCCGATGATGTTGGCCAGCGACGCCGCGTTGTAGGCGGTGCCCCAGGGCAGCATGTTGTCGGGCGCGTTGGTCATGTCGAAGTAGCGCGAGAAGTCGTTGGAGCCCGGCTCGTCGGTGACGTGGAAGGTCACGATCTTGGCGCCAGTGCGGAAGCGGCGATCCATGTTCATCTCGCCGGCCGCGGTGCGCCGCTTGAGGATGTCGTGGGCGAGCACGGCGGCCGCGGTGGGCTCCTCCTGGCCACCCGAGAAGGGATACGGGTTGAAGGTCTCGCCGGGCGACTGCGGGCACGGCATGTTGAGCGACGTCGAGGTGACCTGCTCGCACAGCTTGCGCGGGCCGGCGGCGTCGCCACCCGAGATGAAGGTCAGCCCCGGGTTGTCGATGTTCAGCGTGGTCGAGCCGGCCTCGATGACGGCGACGCGGAAGTCGACGCCGGCCGCCTGCATCTGGGTGAAGAAGCGCGTGCCGGCGTTGGCCAGGCGCAGCTGGTCGTCACCCATCGAGCCCGAGGTGTCGACCGTCCACAGGAAGTCGGCCACCGCCGACTGGGTGGCGCGGAAGACATTGCAGCCCACGCCGAGGCCCTTGCCCGACTCGGCGATCCCGGTGGTGTTGATGAGGTCCGACGACCGGATCGAGGTCTTCTTGGCGGTGTCGTTGTAGTCGGCCGCCAGCGAGACCACGATGGCGACGTCGGTGCGCCCCATGGCCGGCCCGCTGGCGCGACGCACGGTGGTCAGCTCGACGATGAACTCGCTGCCGGCGCCGACCGCGGTGCCCGCGGGGGCCGCGACGCCCGAGAACGGCATCACGGTGGCATCGCGCAGCGCGCTGGCGCTGGTGGCGCGCGCGACGCGGTAGGTCGACGTGCGCGCGGGCTGCATCTCGTGGGTCATCGAGACCTGGCCGACCAGGACCGCGGTGGTGCCGGTGCCCAGCGCCGCGGTCAAGAGGCCCTCGATCCGCGTCGCCTCGGCGACCGAGTCGGCGCCCACGCTGAGCACCGAGTACACCGCGCCGGCGGCGTTGGCCGCGGCGTCGTCGAGCACCACGCCGGTGCCGTTGCCGCCCATCACCGGCGTGCCGGTGCCCCAGGCGGGATCGTGGCCGACCTGGGTGCTGCCACCCTGCAGGCTGACCTGGGTCACCGTGGCCAGGCCGCTGGGGCGACAGATGTCGAGGCCGCCCATGCCGTCGGTGACGCCGTCACCGTCGGTGTCGGTCAGGCGCGGATCGGTCTCGCCGGTGGCGGCGTCGATCATGCCGTCGAGCAGCCGGTCCTCCTGGCCGTCGGGCACGCCGTCGCCGTCGGAGTCGGCCACCAGCGGGTCGAGCCCCTTGCAGGTGCCGCCGCTGCACTCGCTGTCCATGGTGCACGCCATCGGCGGGCGCATCTGGGTGCCACCCGCGCCGGCGACGCAGATCTTGCCGTACATGCGCTCGCGGCCGTCGGACGCGCCGTCGCCGTCGGTGTCGAACTTGGCCGGATCGAGGCCGAGCGCGCACTCGGTCGCGTTGTCGATGCCGTCACCGTCGGTGTCGACGCCGGCCTTGCAGCCCACGCTGCTGGCGTCGGCGCCGGTGCCGCCATCACCGGTTCCTGTCCCGCTGCCATCGGGGCCGCAACCAGCGGCCAGCAGCGACATCCCCGCCAATGCGACAGCCGCCAAGCCAATCCAGGGGCGCTTCATGAACATCGGTTAGGACTCCTTTGTGATCGCTGGTCCGCGTACACTCGCCAGGCCAGGCACGTAAGGGTGCAACCCATGGTATCACCGGCGACCTGGTGCTTGGGAAGTGGGACTCTGGGCTTCAGCGCTCGGGCCTGTTGTCCCCAGCGCGAACTCGCGTGCGTGTAGGTGCGACACCGCAACGGGTGGGCTGGCAGAGGTCGGACCGTCGCGGGCGAGCCGCGGCCCATGCGCGGCTGTCACGGCCCCCCGAGGGGTGTGTGATAGACTACCGAAGCGTGTCTCTCGACCCGTCCAACGCAGCCCCGATGCTGGTTCCCGGGATGCAACTCGGGAAGTACCAGCTCCTGAAGCGGCTCGCCGTGGGCGGCATGGCGGAGATCTATCTGGCCCGCGCCAGCGGCATCGAGGGCTTCGAGAAGTACGTGGTTCTCAAGCGGATCCTGCCGCAGCACGCGGCCAACGACGACTTCATCCGCATGTTCCTCGACGAGGCGCGCCTGGCCGCCACGCTGCACCACCAGAACATCGCGCAGACCTACGACATCGGCACCGACGGCGGCAGCTACTTCTTCACCATGGAGTACGTCCATGGCGAGGACATGCGCAACATCCTCAAGACCTGCGCGCGCACCCGCAAGGGGCTGCCGCTGGATCACTCCATCACCATGGTGCTCGGCACCGCGGCGGGCTTGCACAACGCGCACGAGAAGCTGGCGCCCAACGGCACCCCGCTCAACATCGTGCACCGCGACGTGTCGCCGTCGAACGTGCTGGTGACCTATGACGGCGCGGTCAAGGTGGTCGACTTCGGCATCGCCAAGGCGGCCACGCATCGCGCCGAGTCGCGGGTCGGCTCGCTCAAGGGCAAGATCGCGTACATGTCGCCCGAGCAGTGTCGCGGCGAGAAGCTGGATCGACGCAGCGACGTCTTCGCCATCGGCATCCTGCTGTACGAGCTGACAACAGGAACCCGCCTGTTCAAGGGCGAAAACGAGTTCGCCATCCTGTCGCAGATCGTCAACAACGACGTGCCGCCGCCGTCGACCCGGCGCCAGGGCTATCCCGAGGGGCTGGAGAGCATCGTGATGCGCGCGCTCAAGCGCAACCGCGACGAGCGCTACGGCACCGCGCAGGAGCTGCAGCTCGAGCTCGAGGGCTTCGCGCGCGATCAGCGTCTGGTGGTGTCGTCGGTCGCGCTGTCGGCCTTCATGACCGAGCTGTTCGGCAAGAAGCCGGAGCCGTGGCGCGATCTGGTGGTGCAGGCGCAGCAGAACTCGGGGCCGACGTCGCGGCCGCGCTCGGAGCCGTCGTCGGACGAGCTGCCCTCGCCGGCACCCGCGCTGCGCGTGACCGGCGCGGTCGAGGCGCTGACCAAGGTCGACGGCACCCGCCCGGCCGGGGCGCCGGGCGACGGCTCGCTGAGCGGCATCCTGCTGGGCGAGTCGGCGGTGTCGGCGCGGCCGCGCCGGCGCGGGCTGACCGGCGCGCTGGTGGCCGGTGGCGTCGCGGTGGCGGTGGTGGCGACCGCGCTGCTGGTGCGCGGGCGCGGCGGCAAGGGCGATGGCGGTGAGCGGCCGGCCACGGTGGTCAAGCCGTCGGTGTCGGCGCCCGGGGTGATGCCGCTGCCCAGCGGGGTGCCGTCGCCGTCGCCAGCGGTGGTCGCGGCCGCGGCGGATGGCGGCGCGGTGGCGTCGCCGTCGGCGTCGCCGTCTCCGTCCCTGGCGGCGTCACCCTCGGCGTCACCGTCCAGCGTCGCCGCCATCAAGAAGCCGGTGGGCAAGAAGCCGGTGGGCAAGAAGCCAGTCGGCAAGAAGCCCGACGGCAAGAAGCCTTATGATCCGAACTCTGCCGAACCACCCCCCTAGAGGTGACGCGTGAAGAGGCTCTCGCAGGTGATGCTGGTGATGGCGCTGGTGCTGGGCTGGACCTCGCGTGCACGCGCCGAGGCGCCGCTCAGGCCCGAGGTGCAGAAGATCTACGACGAGGCCACCGCGCTGTTCAACCAGGAGCAGTACCAGCTGGCCATCGACAAGTTCCGGGTCGCCTTCGGCATGCAGGCCAACCCCAAGATCCTGTACTCGTGGGCGCAGTCGACGCGCCTCCTGGGTGACTGCGGCGAGGCCATCAACCTGTACCGCCGCTACCTGGCCACGCTGCCCTCCGAGGGCGGCGCCAACGCCGCGCGCGGCCACATCGCGACCTGCCAGACCATCCTGGGCTCGGGCGGCCCGACGCCGTCGCCGTCGGCCTCGCCCCAGCCGTCCCCGTCGCCTTCACCGCTGGCGTCGCCGCAGCCGTCGCCCAGCCCCGAGCCCTCCGCCAGCCCCGAACCGTCGCCCTCGGGCGCCCCGCTGCCATCGCGGCGGGTCATCCCGGCGCGGCACTGGTACCAGGACATCCTGGGTGACGCCCTGGTCGGCGCCGGCGCGGTCGGCCTCGGCGTCGGCATCGTCTACTTCATGAAGTCGTCGACCAGCGAGGACGACGCCAAGGACGCCATGACCTACGGCGACTACTCCGACATGATCGACCAGGCCAAGTCGGAGCGCACCATCGCCATCACCTCGCTGGCCCTGGGCGGCGCGCTGGCCGCCTATGGCGTGGTGCGCTGGATGACCTACGGGCGCCCCGAGCGCGCTCTGGATGATGCCAGCACGCGCCGCCAGACCGGCACCAAGGTCGGCCTGTTCGGCCTGCCCGCCGGTGGTGGCCTGGTCGTCGACGGCCACTTCTAGCTGCTCTCGATGACGCCATGAGCTCGCTCGCCGAGCTTTTGCCGCGCGCCGGCGAGGCGCTGACCCCCGACGACTTCCTGGCCCGCTTCATGGGCTGGGTGGCCGCCTCGGGGCGCGAGCTGTATCCGGCGCAGGAGGAGGCCCTGCTCGAGCTGGCCTCGGGCAAGCACGTGCTGCTCAACACGCCGACCGGCTCGGGCAAGTCGCTGGTGGCCGAGGCGCTGCACTTCAAGGCGCTGGCCGAGGGCAAGACCTCCTACTACACGTGCCCCATCAAGGCGCTGGTCAACGAGAAGTTCTTCGCGCTGGCGCGCGCCTTCGGCGCCGAGCGCGTCGGCATGATGACCGGCGACGCCAGCATCAACCGCGGCGCGCCCATCATCTGCTGCACCGCCGAGGTGCTGGCCAACCTGTGCCTGCGCGAGGCTGACCCGCCGGTCGACGTCGTGGTCATGGACGAGTTCCACTACTACGGCGATCGCGAGCGCGGGGTGGCCTGGCAGATCCCGCTGCTGACGCTGCCGCGCGCGACCTTCCTCCTGATGTCGGCCACCCTGGGTGACGTCAGCGGCATCGCCGAGGCGCTGCTCGCCGGCCGTCGCGTGAACTTCGTGCGTAATCCCGATTTCGCCGAGGGCATGTCCACCTCGCTGCGCGCCGGCATCCGGGCGCTGCCGCCAGAGGCCGAGGCGGCCGTCGTGCTGCTCGCCGACATGCCGCGCGTCAGTGCCGTGCATGTCGACCGCCTGATCGACGCCTTCGAGGCGCAGCAGCCGTCCATCATCGTGCCGCGGCGCAACGGACAGCGCGACAATCCCATCCTCTGGCCGCGCGCGTTCTTCGCGGCGATGCAAAACGTGGCCGGCGACCAGGGCGCGCGCGGCGTGCTCGAGGTGGCGAAGGCGAAGATCAGCGAGGAGGCGCTCATGGAGCGCGCGCTCGGTGCCGGCGGCGAGGACATCGAGGACTGGGGCGAGACCTGGGCGGTGTACTGCGAGCCCTCGGCCTTCAACGAGCT
Source organism: Polyangia bacterium (assembly GCA_044229835.1). Lineage (GTDB taxonomy): Bacteria > Myxococcota_A > Polyangia > Haliangiales > JADYYK01 > JADYYK01. Next base: position 8,978 of record JBGASF010000228.1, read on the forward strand.
GCAGACGGCGCTCAGCGACCTCGAGGCCAGCGGCGAGATCCAGTACCTGCCCAAGTCCGAGCACGAGCTCAGCATCGAGGG
>JBGASF010000229.1:0-8896 GCA_044229835.1 Polyangia bacterium
ACTGACGTCGACGCGGAGCTGGTACTGCGCCCGCGCTCAGGGCCCTGGTCGCAGGCCAGGCAGCGCCCCGCCCGACTTCGCCAGCATCGCGGCCGTGACGCGCTGCCGGATCTGTTCCACCTCGGCTCGCCCGATGACATCGGCCCACTCGCCCTCAAGATCGGCGTAGATCCGTTCCACCTCCACGAGCAGCTGCTGCCCGCGCACCGCGCGCGCCTCCGCCCGCACCGTCAGCGCCCGCACTCCGGCCGCCGGCGGCTGCGACTCCAGCGTCGCGCGCGCCAGCATCAGCAAGCTCGCGGCCTCGCGCGTCGGCGCCGCGACCACCACGGTGCGCTGCTCGCGCCCGCGCGGCTCGAGCTCGAACTCCAGCACGAAGCTGGCGCACGCCATCCCGCGCAGCGCCGCCCGCGCGACCACGCGATCCAGCACCCCACGCAGCACGAACGACAGCGGCTCCAGGCTCTCGATGGCGTACTCCCACTCCGCGCGCTCCTCCAGCAGTAGCGGTCGCGGCGTCGGCGCCAGCGGCGCCTCATGTCTGCCCGCCGGCTCGGCCCGCGCCAGCGCCCCCAGCCGCACCGCCTCCTCACCCAGCCGCAGCGCGACCCGCTCCGCCGGCAGCGCCGCCAGCGCCCCCACGCTGCGCACCCCCCAGCGCTCCAGCGTCTCGGCCACCCGCGGCGACGGCGACAGCGCGCTCACCGGCAGCGGCGCCAGCAGCGCCCGCTCGGCCGCCGCGTCCGCCGGCGCCACCGTCACGCCCACATGCGCGCGACACAGGATCGCCGCCGTCGACTTCGATCCCGCGATGGCCACCCGCGGCTCCAGCCCCAGCTTGGTCGCGCGCGACCACAGCTCGGTCCCCAGCTGCCGCTCACTGGCATACAGCTGCCCGAGCCCCCCGACATCCACGAACGCCATCCCCACCGCCCCCGGCGCGCGCACATCCTCTGGCGCCACCAGCTCGACCCGCGGCGACACCGACTCCCCGACCTCGCCCAGCGCCTCCAGCGTCGCGCGCATGGCCTGCGCCGACATCACCCGCGTCAGCAGCTGCGGACAGCGCGCCCCCGCCTGCGCCACCGTCTGCCCACCCCGCACCCCCGCCTCCCGCGCCGCCGCACTCGCCCCCAGCACCAGCGCCCGCCCGCCCTCACCATCCGTCACCGCAACCGCACGCCCCCCCAGCTCCTCCACCACATCCGCCCGCAGCAAAGCCACCAGCGCCAGATCCTCCACATACAGACAAGCCACCCGCATACAGCCCCGTCACAGCCGTCCCGCAGGCCGTCTCGCGCTCGCCCCCATGCCCACACCCGTGCCCGTGCCCGTGCCCGTGCCCGTGTTCGCCTGGTCCCCCATTGCCTGTTGCCTGTTTCCTGTCACCTGTTCCCTGTCACCTGTTCTGTCCGTCTCCGTCTCCGTCTCCGTCTCCGTCTCCGTCACCCCCAGCTCCACCTCCCTCTCCCTCGCCTCCGTCCCCAGCCGCGACCGCGTCACCGCCAGCCTCGCCACCCGCGCCACCAGCAAGGTCTGCCCCGCCGGCGCCGGCACCCGCTGCCAGCGCGCCTCGCCACGCCTGACCTCCACCGACGCCGCCGCGAACGTCCCGCACTGCCGCTCGTCGCCCACCACCAGCAGCGCCGCGCCTGCCTTCTCCGCGCAGCGCGCCAGCCGCGCCCACGCCGCCGCCGCCGCGCGCACGCGCACACCACACAGATACAGCGCGACCACCCCGAAGCCACCCGCCGCCGTCACCAGATCCGCCGCACGCAGCGCATCCGCCCCCGTGGTCGGCCGCACCCATAGCACGCGCTCCAGCACCACGCCGGCCTCGCGCGCGCTCACCGGATCGAAGCCATCCGCCGGATCGATCAGCGCCCCCAGCTCGTCACGCGCCGTCGCCGCCGCCAGCGCCGCCACCACCATCGACATGCGCCCCGACGACGCCGCCCCGAACAGCTCCACCACCCGCCCACACGGCAGCCCGCCTCCCAGCAGCTCGTCCAGCTCGCGCAGCCCCGAGCTGACCCGCCGCCCGCGCATGACCTCCTGCGTGCCCGCGACCCGCACCAGCCCGCTCGTCCAGGAGCCCTCCCGCTCCCGGAGCTGCTCGATAATCTCCTTTGCATTTCGAGCAGTTGCGAGCACGATGATCAAGCATACGGATCATCTGTTCAGGTATCAAGCCCGATCCTCGATCTCCGCGTATCATGAGCACAATGCGCCGCGTCCTCGACCTCGCGCTCGGCCTCGCCCTCATCGCCTGCGCCAGCGCCTGTTCGCACGCGCCCCGTCGCGCGCTCGCCCCCAGCCCCCGCCCCGCTGCCCACGCGACCACGCCCCACCCCGTCACCAGCGCCGCCCGCCCCGGCCCGCTCACCGGCACCTGGACCTCGCCCGAGTGGGGCGTCATGCGCCTGACCCAGCTCGGCACCCGCGTGTTCGGCGACTACGACTGGGCCGGCGGCCAGATCGACGGCGAGATCGTCGACGGCCGCCTGCACTTCTTCTGGTGGGAGCAGGTCCCTCTCGGCCAGCCCTACTCGTCAGCCCCGCCCGCGCACCGCGGCGACGGCTACTTCAAAATTGAACCCGCGAAGCCGGGTTCAATTTTGTCCGGTTCCGGCTCCGGCTCCGGCTCCGGTTCCGGCTCCGGTTCCGGCCCCGGCTCCATCACCCTGTCCGGCTCCTGGCGCTACGAGGTCGACTTCAGCGACGACGACGCCTTCGCCCGCAGCAAGTGGACCGCCACCCGGACCGCCGATCTCCCCGCCAGCTACCAGTACCAGCCGCCGCCCTTCGGCACCCCCGGCGCCCTCGCGCTTCACGGCAGCGGCCGCACCTTGTAGCCCATCCGCACCATCGCCCCTGACAGCTCGAGCGTCGTCACCACGTCGCTGCGCCCGTCGCCATCCAGATCGTGCACCACCAGCGCCGCGCCCTCGGGCGCCTCGAAGCGCTGCGGCCGCGACAGCCAGCGTCCGCCCGCGATGCCCAGGAACACGTCGATGCCGCCGCCCGACGCGGCCGACCCTGCCAGCGCGATATCGACCCGCCCATCGCCGTTGAAGTCACCGCTCGCCAGCGCGTTGCCCGCGCGCGCCCGCACCCGCGCCCCACGCCTGAAGCTGCCATCCCCGGCGCCCACCATCCACACCAGATCGACCCCACCATCGCTGGCCGGATCCGAACGCACCACATCCAGATCCCCATCGCCGTCGACATCCAGCAGCGCCACCAGCGGCCCCGCCAGCGGCTCGTTGAAGCGCCCGCTGACCTCGAAGCTGGTCCCGGTCGCACGCAGCACGAACGCGCGCGCCTGGCTGGCCGCCACCAGATCGGCCTTGCCATCCCGATCGACGTCGCCCGCCAGCATGCGCGCGAGCTTCAGCGGCGCCACCAGCTCGACCGGGTCGCGCGCGAAATGTCCGCCCCCCATGCCCACCCACAGCCAGTAGCCCTGGCCGTGGGGCTGATCGTGCACCACCACGTCGGCGTACCCGTCCCCGGTGAAGTCGGCCACCAGGATGCCGCCGGCCGGCGACGCGAAGAAGGCCTCGCGATCCAGCTCCACCAGCGCATCACCCTGCGGTCGCAGCACCAGCAGCCGGAAGTTGACGCGGGACTGCGCCACGATCTCGTCCTGGCCATCCCCGTCCACGTCACCCAGCGTGGCCGCAACCACGGCATCGATCCCCGCCGCCGGCAGCTCCAGCAGGCCCCCGCGCGGCGTGCCCCGCCAGCGCAGCAGCTTGCCGCTGATGGTCTCGCGCGCGATCACATCGGGCAGGCCATCGCCGTCGAAGTTGCCCACGTGCACGCTGTCGATGGTCACCTTGGGCGCCAGGAGGCGCGGCGGACACAGCACGCCGTCGCCGCCGGGCAGCACCACCAGGCTGGGCTCGGTGGTCGCCAGCACCAGCTCGTGGAAGCAGTCTCCGCTCAGCTCGCCCGCCGCGGCCCAGCTGACCCCGCCGCGCGCATACTGCTCGGCCAGCGGCACCACCTGCTGGCCGTCGAAGCGATGCAGCGTGCCGTCGCTGGCCGCCAGCATCAGCTCGTCGCGCCCGTCGCCCTCGAGGTCGTCCACCGCGAAGGCGATGCGCGGCAGAAGCTCGCTCACCATGGTGACCTGGCCCAGCCGGGTCGGCGCCAGCGGAGCCCCCGCGATGACCGCAAACGCCCCGTCGAGCCGCCCCGTGATGGCCACGTCGCGCGAGCCGTCGCCGTCGAAGTCCCCCAGCGCCAGGCGCGACAGGAAGGGCAGCCCGATCGGAAACGGCTCGCGGATGAGGCCGAACGCCCCGTCACCCAGCCACAGCTCCGGGAAGCTGGCCGGATCGTCCGACAGCGTGATGAGGTCCCCGCGCCGATCATCGTCGAACTGCGCCGCCGCCAGCGCCAGCGGCATCGCCGCCACCGGCTGGCGCGCCATCGCCTGCAGTCGACCATCGCCGAGGCCACGCAGCAGCGAGACGTCCCCCGCGCCGTTGTTCGCGGTCGCCGCGTCGAGCAGTCCATCGCCATCCAGATCGGTCACCGCCACCGCGCGCGGCCCCCCGCTGATGGCCAGCCGCGTCCACGGCTCCAGCGCCGCCACCGTGTTGTGCACCAGCAGGAGCCCCGCCGGCACCGTGGTCGCCAGGTCGACGCGGCCATCCCGATCGAAGTCGCCCAGGGCCAGCCCATCCACGCCCGCCTCGTCGATGCGCCGCGGCTCACTCACCGACAGCAGCCCGGCCGCGCTGCGCTGCAACCGCCGCACCCCGAGCTGGTCGCCCGCGACGCTGGCCACCTCGGCCACGCCGTCGCCGTCCAGGTCGGCGACCAGCAGCGCGCGCGGCGGCCCTGGCAAGGGCGCCGTCAGCGCGGCGCCGAAGCACAGCGCGGCCTCGTCGGGATCGCGCACGCCGTCGCCACAGCGCGCTGGCCGACAGTCGAGTCGACAGGCGCCGGGGTCGAGCCCGCTGTTGGCCGCGCCATCGTCACAGGTCTCACCGGCGCTGCTGTCGACCACCCCGTCACCACAGGCCGGCAGCAGGCAGCCGCTGCGACACGCGCTGCCCGGGACATCGAGGTTTCCGGCCACCAGGTCACACTGCTCGCCGCGCCCGAGGTCGATGAAGCCATCACCGCAGACCGAGTCGACGCAGGCCCCATGCAGGCAGATACTCTTGACACCCTGTACACATGGCGTGCCGTCCGGGTAGCCGCCACAGCGATCGGCGCGGACCCGGCAGGTGTCGGCCAGGCTGCACTCCATGCCCGCCGGGCAGTAGCCGCCGTTGCCACAGCGCTGCGAGCGCGGCTCGCTGCAGGCCACGCCGCCCAGCAGCAGCCCGAGTGCCAGCGCGGCCGCCCTCAAAACGTCACCCGCGCGCCCAGCCAGCCCACGCCGAGCACCGGCGCGACCCGCGCCGGCCGCGCATCTGGCAGGCCCCGCGCCGGCCGCACACCCGGCTCGCCCCGCTCGGGCACCGCGCGGGGCTGGTTCAGCACCCACAGCACCAGCGCGCCCACCACCGCGGTGCCGCCCGCCACATACAGGACCCCAGCGCCCAGCTGGCGCCGCTCGCCGCGCTCGCGCAGCGCCTGATCGACCAGCGCCGCCGGCTGTCCCGCCACCGAGGCGTCCGCGACCAGCGCGTCGAAGCCATCGAAGTCCTGCTGCGCCGCGCGCGTCAGCAGCGCCCCGGTGCCCAGCATGGCCACGCCCGCGCCCGCGGTGACCCAGGGCACCCAGCGCGGCATGCGCCGCTTCAGGCGCGCCGGCCGGGTCCGGTACACCACGACCTCGCGCTCGCGCGCCAGCTCCACGGCCACCTCCAGCCGCTGCCCGGCGCTGATCTCGACCCGGCGTGTGAACGACTGGTGACCTTGCAGCGTGGCCAGCACCAGGTGGCTGCCTGGCATGACCAGCCGGGTCACCCGCAGCGGAGCCCGCCCGACCTCGTCACCATCGACGAACAGCTGCGCGCCGCGCTGCTGCGCCACCAGCTCGAGCCGTCCGATGCGCTGCTCCAGCTTGGCGATGCGCTTCTGCAGCGTGGCCCGCTGGGTCTCGGTCAGCGTGGTCGCGAACTCCTCCAGCAGCCGCTGGTAGCCCTGCAGCGCCTCGACCAGCCGGCCCTGCTCCTGATCCACCAGCGCCAGCCCGTTGAGCGCCTTCCAGCTCGGTGCGCGTGCATAGGCGCGCTCGAAGTGGTCGCGCGCGGCCTGGTAGTCGGCCTCCTCGGTGAACAGCCGCGTGCCCTCGAGCAGCAGCGCCTCGGCCTCACTCTCGGCCGACTGCGTGGACCCCGGCCCCGGCACCTCGGGCGCCGCCGCCGCCTGCGTCGCCCACAAGAGCACCACTCCCAGCAGCACCCGGCGCACGACTCACTCCTGCTCGAGCTCGAGCCGCCCATTGCGCCGGCTGCTGGCCGGATCCGCACGCGGGCTCGCACTCGCCGCTGGCGATACGCTGGGCGCCTCCGCCGTCCCCTTGCCGCCCTTGCGCACCTTGCCGCCCCGCGACACCGGCTCGGCCCCCGCCGCCCCACTCGGCGCCCCACTCGGCGCCCCACTCGGCGCCACAGGCGCCTCCATCGCTGGCGCCACACGCGCGGCAACATTCGGCGCAACACCCGCCCCAGCACTCGGCGCAACACCCGCCCCGGCACTCGGCGCAACACCCGCCCCGGCACTCGGCGCAACACCCGCCCCAGCACTCGGCGCAACACCCGCCCCAGCACCCGGCGCCACCGCCGGCGTCACCCTGGCCGCGCCACCCCCTCCGGCCCCTCCACCACCTGCATCCCCAGCTCCCCGCGACATCCTCCACCACACCCCCGCCGCCACCGCGCCCGCCAGCGCCACGACCCCGCCCACCACCAGGGCCCGCCTCGGCGGCCGCCGCCTGGCACTCTCCATCCCGCTGGTCGCCGCCACCGCAACCGCGTCCGCCCGCGCCGCCGTCGCCCCCGCCCCCGCGGCCCCGGCCCGCGCCAGCGCCCCGCGCACCTCGCTGGCGCTCGCGAACCGCTCGCCCGGCGTCTTCGCCAGCAGACGCCGCACCACCGCCGTCACCGGCGCCGGCGCCACGCCATCCGCGATCTCCGGCACCGGCTGCTCGACATGCTCCCGGATCAGGCGCAGCGGCGTGTCGGCCCTGAACGGCGGCCGCCCGACCACGAGCTCGTACAGCACCACGCCCAGCGAATACAGATCCGAGCGCTCGTCCCCCTTGCCGCCCTGCACGATCTCCGGCGCGATGTATCCCGGGGTCCCGCCCAGCGCGGTGTGCGTGTGCGACCCCGTCACCGCCGCGCCCAGCTCCAGTGGCTGCGCCGGCGTCTCCGCGACCCGCGCCAGCCCGAAGTCCATCACCACCACGCGGCCGTCCTTGCACAGCTTGACGTTGGCCGGCTTGATGTCGCGGTGCACCACCCCGCGCGCATGCGCCGCCTCCAGCGCCGCCAGCACGCCGTCCGCGATCCCGAGCGCCTCCTCCAGCGCCGGCGTGCCGCGTCGCAGCCGCGCCGCCAGCGTCTCGCCCTCGAGCAGCTCCATCACGATGAAGAGGTGGCCGTCGCTCTCCTCCAGCGTGTACGTGCGCGCCACGTTCACGTGCGTCACGCTCTGCGCCAGCTTGACCTCGCCGCGCAGCCGCGCGCGCTGCCGGCTGTCGCTGGCCAGCGCGACGTTGACGAACTTCAGCGCCACCGCCTGGTCGACCAGGCCGTCGTGCGCCTCGTAGACCGCGCCCATGCCGCCCGCGCCCAGCATGGCGCGCACCCGATAGCGCCCGCCCAGCATGGTGCCCGGCGCCACCGGCCCCTCACCTTCACCACCCGACCGCGGGGTCCCCGCCGGATCCAGCGTGGCCCCGTAGGCCAGCTCCTCCGACGGCGTCACTCCGCCGCGGCGCGGGAACGCCGGGGACGGCAGGGTGTCGGCATGCACGTCCGTGCCGCGCCGCTGGTCGTCCCCGCCCATCTCCAGAGTCTACTCCTTACGGGACGACCTTGACCGCGCCCGCCATGCCGCTGCCGTTGGCGAGGCCGTGCACCTGGCAGTAGAAGCCATAGGTCCCGACTCCGCTCAGCGTGTAGGTCGCCGGACCGACCGCCTTGTCGACGATCTCCTTGGTCGGGTTGGCCGCCGCGCCGCCCAGCGGATGCGACGCCGTGAAGCTCCAGGTCACCGACTGCCCGGCCTTGATCTGGATGCACTTGGGCGACCAGTTCAGCGTGTCCATCGCGGTGATCGTGCGCGTCGCGCCCGCCGCCGTCAGGTCCATGAACGTGGTGCAGCCCGCATAGTTGGCCGGCGTGCTGGCGTCCACCGTCACTCCCGAGTCGATCGGCGCGTCATCATCGCCACCACCGCAGCTCGTCAGCCCGAAGACTCCCAGCGCGAGCACCATCCCGATCCGAGCCATCATCCGCATGTCAGCCTCCGTGGTCGCCGCAGCGTAACACGAGGTCCGCGCCCGCCGACTCAGCGCGGCAGCGCGATCTTCGGTTCGGTCGGGTGGCGCTTGTACAGCAGCACCGTGCTGCCCAGCACCTGCACCAGCGCGCTCCTGGTCAGCTTGGCCATGGCCTCCGCGGTCACATGGCGATCCTCCGGCGCGTTCTGCCCCAGCTTGACCTTGATGAGCTCGTGCTGCCCGAGCGCGATCTCCAGCGCCCCGGCCAGCCCCTCGGTGACGCCCTCCTTGCCAACCAGCACCACCGCCGTCAAGCGATGGCCGAGCCCGCGCAGATAGCGCCGCTGCTTGCCCCCGATCGGCCCCGCCGGTCCGACGTCGATGGGCGCCACCTGCCTCTTGGCCTTCACGCTCAGCGGTCGCTCGCCCCGCCCACCACGCCGCGGCGCACCCGCGCCATCGTCACGCCCCCGCCCG
>JBGASF010000022.1:0-70903 GCA_044229835.1 Polyangia bacterium
AAGCGCGCCACGTTGGCCGGGTTGTCGCCGCTGGCGGTGGGCACGAAGCAGACCCGGGCCGGCTGCCGGCGCGACAGCGACAGCACATAGTCGTCGAGCAGCGGGTTGTCGGGCTCCATCAGGAAGCCGCCGCCGCCCATGGCGACCAGGTGACGCGTCGGCGCCGTCACCGCGTCACCGCCGGACCGCCGCGCCGAGCAGCGGATCGAGGGCGCCCTCGACGTCGGCCAGGAACAGCGCGGCCGAGAACGGGCCGGCGTAGGCGCGCGACTGCTGCTCGCTGACACAGCGGCGTCCGATGGCGTAGCGGTCACCGTGCCAGGGCGCGGCGTCGAGGGTGACGGCGTACTCGTGGCCGGCGCGCTCGACCAGGTGGCGCACGCGCTGATCGTGATCGCCGTTGGGGTAGGCGAAGCCGCGCGCGACCACGCCGAGGCGATCGCGGATGAGGTTGCGCGCGTCGTCGAGCTCGCGCGCGATGGCGTCGTCGCCGGTGCGCGGCAGGATGGGATGCGTCACCGTGTGCGAGCCCAGCGCGATCCCGGCGTCGCGCAGCCGCGCCGCCTCGTCCCAGGTCAGGTAGCGCGGCAGCCCCTCGCGGCTGGCGCCCAGCGCGCGCTCCAGGGTGGCCACCGCGCGCACGCGGACCTCGTCGGGGACGACCTTGAGCGCCTCGACCACGGCGCGCCCGAGCGCCAGCGGCGCGGCCTCCTCGCGCGCCGAGTTGAGCAGCGCCGCGCTGTGCTGGGCCGGCAGGGCGCCCTCGAACAGCGCCGCCAGCAGATCGCCCAGCGCGCCCGAGCCGCTGGCGCGCGCGCCGCGGGCCACCACCTCGACCACGCGCTCGGGCCACAGCGGATCGCCGGTCTCCATCACGCCCGCGGTCAGGTACACCGTGGCCGGCGCGCCGACCGCGCGCAGCACCGGCAGGGCGCGGGTCAGGTTGTCCTGGTAGCCGTCGTCGAAGGTGACCGCGCAGCTCGGGCGCTTCGGCCCGCCCCGCTGCAGCGCGGCGGCCAGGTCGTCCATGGGCACGAACGCATAGGCGCGACCGACCGCCTCCAGCTGGCGCTGCAGCGTGCTGGCGGTGACCACCATGGCGGGATCGGGGCCCACGATGTCGTCGACCACGCGGTGGTAGCACAGCACCAGCGCGCGGGTGCCGGCGCCGGCCAGCAGCGGGCGCGCGCGCTGCACCGCCGGGCGCAGCGCGGCCCAGGCGCCCGCGACGGCCTGCTTGGCCAGGCGGCGCGACTGCCGCGCCCCGGCGCCGCCGGCCTCGTCGACGAAGGCGTCGAAGCTGTCCTCGTAGTTGCGCACCATGGCGCGGAAGGTGAAGTCGCTGGACGCCAGCGCGCGCGCGCGGGCGCCCATGCGGGCGCGGCGGGCGGCGGCCTCGGCGCTGGGCCCGGCCAGCGAGAGGAGGCCGCGCTCGACCGCGGCGCTGTCGCCGGGGGCGCACAGCACGCCGACCTCGCGCTCGCTGCCGGTCAACTCGGGCTGGATCAGGGCGCGGTTGCCGCCCACGTCGGTGGCCAGCACCGGCAGCCCGGCGGCCATGCCCTCGAGCAGCGCGTTGGAGAAGCCCTCCGAGTGTGACGCCAGCACGAACAGATCCAGCGCCTGCAGCACCGCGGGCACGTCACGGCGCGCGCCCGGCATCAGGATGCGCTGGCCCAGGCCGGCGCGCTCGATGCGCTGCACGCTCTCGGCGTGCAGCGGCCCGCGCCCGCACAGGAGGAAGCGCACCCGGGGCAGGGCGCGGCACACCGCCTCGGCGGCCGGCAGCAGCACGTCATAGCCCTTGATGGGATCGAAGTTGGCCAGGGTGCCGATGACCACGTCGTCGTCGCCGAAGCCGAACTCGGCGCGCACCCGGGCGCGCGCGGCGGCGTCGCGGGCGTGGCGGCTGGCGTCGATGCCGTTGTGGATGACGTGCAGGCGCTCGGCCGGGTAGCCCTCGCTGGCCTCGACCGCGCCCTTGACCGCGGCCGAGACCACCGTCATGCCGGCGACCAGCTTGTTGATCTGGCGCTGCGCGCGCACGTGGATCGGCTTCTTGGTGAAGCCCATGTCGCGGCGTGACGACAGCGCCACCGCGCCGACCATGGCGGCGGCCACCGGCGCCAGCAGATCCGACGCGGTGTGGTACGAGACCACCAGGCGCCGCCCGCGCAGCGCGCGCGCCAGCCGGGCCGTGCCGGTGACGCCCGAGGGGCCGAACACGCGCTCGATGGGCAGGCGGCGCACGGGCACGCCGGCCTCCTCGAAGCGCGGCGCCTGGTCGTCGCGCCCGAGCACGATGACCTCGGGCGAGAAGCGCGGGTCGAGCGCGCGGGTCAGCTCGAAGAGGTGCATCTCGGTGCCGCCCCAGGTCTCGAGCTCGTCGATCACGAACGCTGCCGGTGTCCTCACGCGCGCAGTATACGCGGGCTGCTCGCGGCGGCGAGCCCGTGCACCGGAGCGCGGGCGCTCGCGGTGAGCGGCGTTCTGTGCCACAAGAAGGAGCACGTGCGTCTCGGTCGCAAAGCGCTGCTGATGGGTGGGCTCCTCGTGGTGGTGACGACGGGGCTGCTGCTGGGGCCGCGCGTGCTGCGCCGCGTGAAGGCACGCCTGCGCGGCGGCGCGGCCAGCCATGGCGTGGTGGCGGCGGCGTTCGAGCGTCCGCGCGCGCTGGCGCAGCCCCCGGCGCCGCGGCTGGCCAGCGGCGCGCTGGCGGTGTGGGTGGCGCCCGACGGCGTCAAGGTGCTGCCCGACGGCACGCTGCCGCGCGCACCGGGCGGCGGGGCAGGGGCCTTCGCGACGAGCTTCCCCGACTATCGCAACCAGAGCGCGGCGTGGTCGGCCGATCAGCGCCAGGCCCGGGTGGCCGCGCTGCGCGGCGAGACGGTGGCGCTGTCGGTGGTGGTCGAGGCGCGCGGCGCGGCGCTGCGCGGCGTCGATGTCAGGGTCGGCGACTTCGGTGGCGAGCTGGGGCGCACCTTGCCGGCGGCGATCGCCGAGCTGTCGGTGGCGCACCACCTGCGCGTGGTCGGCGCCAGCTACGCCGACGGCAAGGTCATGCTGGGCAGCACCGGGCCGGGGGACTATCCCGATCCGCTGGTGCCCGCGACCGCGCCCAGCGGCGGGCTGCCGATGGTGATCTCGCGCTTCGGGCCCATCGGCCCCGACCCACGCAACCGCGGCCAGGGCCTGTGCCGCCTCGCCAGCACGAGCACGAGCACGAGCACGAGCACGGCCACGAGCACCCTGATCGAACTCGAGATTGTCCGCCCCGGCGCCGTCGGCGAGGCCACCTATCGCACCCGCGAGGCCGGCGCCGCCTGGAGCCCCGCGCAGCCCACCGACCTCACCACCACCACCGGCGACCTCACCCTCGAGTGGCAGCCACCCCGCAAGGGCGCCTACCGCGCCGGCGACCGCTTCGAGCTCACCCGCTACCCCGCCTTCTCACAGCCCATCTGGATCGACCTCGCCATCCCCCCCGACGCCGCCCCCGGCCGCTACCGCGCCCCGGTCGACATCCGCGCCGACGGCGTGCCCGCGCTCAGCTTCACCCTCGAGCTCACCGTGCACCCCGGCGTGCTCGGGCCGCCGCCGCTGCTCACGGTCGCGCGCGTGTACCGCCAGGATCTCCTGCTTGGGGAGAACCGCGACCAGGCCTACGCCGACGAGGCCAGCTGGCCGCTCGAGCGCGCCACCTACCGCCTGCTGCGCGCGCACGGCATCGACGCCATCTTCCGCGAACCCGCCCTCGAACCAGCCGACGACGGCACCGTGGCGCCCGCCGAGTGGCAGCGCTTCGATCGCACCTGGGGCAGCGCGCTCGACGGCAGCGCCTTCCCTGACGGCCGCCCGCTGCGCGCCTTCGAGGTCCCGCTGCCGGTCCCCGACGCCGCCGCGCCGCCCGCCGAGCGCGCGCGCCAGGACGCCCGCCTGGCCGCCGCCGCCCGCGCCTGGACCGAGCACCTGGCCGCGCGCGGCTGGCTCGACCGCGCCTTCGCGTATCCGATCGACGAACCCGACCTGGCCGACTACGACCACGTCGCCGCCGTCATCCGCACCATCCACGACGCCAGCGCCGGCCGCCTGCCCATCCTGCTCACCGAGCAGCCCTATCCGCTCGACCCGGTCGACAACTGGTACACAGACGCCGCCGAGCGCGCCCACGGCCCCGATCTCTACACCCGCACCGCCGCCACCCCGGTGGCCATCTGGGCCGTCAACGGCCAGCTCGCCTTCCCGGGCGCCGACCCCGCCAACAGCTCCGCGCTGGCCATCGATCGCGTGCACGAGCGCGGCGCGCGCTGGTGGCTGTACCAGCTCGGCGAGCCCTGGCTGGGCAACACCCTCATCGACGACGACCTGCCCGCGTTCACCACCTGGGGCTGGATCGCCTTCCGCTACCGCCCCGACGCCCTGTTCTACTACGCCGTCTCGCACTACTCGCAGGCGACCTACGACTTCGACAACCTGGCCGGCATCACCGAGAACCCCGCCACCTACCGCGGCGACGACCTCCTGCTGAACGGCGACGGCACCCTGCTGTACCCCGGCGCGCCCTACGGCCTCGCCGCCCCCATCGCCTCGCTGCGCATGAAGGCGCTGCGCCGGGGCATCCAGGATCACACCCTGCTGACCGCCTTCGCCGCCCTGCGCGGCGCCCCTGCCGCCGACGCCGAGGCCGCCCGCCTCATCCCGCGCGCCCTCAACCGCTTCGCCCCCGGCACCCCGGCCGCGCTGCCGACCTGGAAGACCGCGCGCGCCCCCGGCACCTGGTCGCGCAACGCCTGGGACTACGAGTCCGCCCGCACCACCCTGCGCCAGCAGCTGCCCGCGCCGCCGCCCCCGGCGCCCACACCGGCCCCCCCACCGGCCGGGAAGCGGCCCGCGAAGCCGCGCTGAAGCGGCCCGACTAGAACATGTTCTGTTGACACCCGCGCGCCAGATTTGCGACCGTGCGCGCGATGACTCCCGCTCACGCGCCGCGCCGCCGCCGCCCCCGCCTCACCGTCACGCTCGCGGCCCTCGCCGCAGCCAGCGCCTCCATCAGCGCCGGCTGTGACAGCCCCCCCGAGCCCCTGGGCAGCAGCATCCTCGACGCGCGCGGCTGCGATCCCCTCTCGCCGACCATGTGCGGCATGCCCTTCCCGTCCAACGTCTACCTGGTCGCCGATCCCGCCATGGCGACCGGCTTCCACGTCTACCTGCCGCCCACGGTGGTGCCGCCCTCGACCACCGGCGCGGTCTCCGACACCAGCCTGTTCCTGCGCTCCGATGGCTTCTCGCCCGGCTCCGACGCCATCGTGCACCTGCCCGGCGCCACCAAGGTCGGCCTGGCCGATCCCGACCACATCGCCGACAGCCTGAGGCCCGACAGCCTGACCATCCTCCTCGACGCCACCACCGGCACCCGGGTCGCGCACTGGGCCGAGATCGACCAGCGCTCGCAGCCCGAGGGCAGCCCCGAGCACGACACCTTCGAGGCCCCCAAGGCGCTGCTGATCCGCCCGGTCAAGCGCCTCGAGGACGCCCACCGCTACATCGTCGCGGTGCGCGGCGTGCGTGACAGCGCCGGCAACCTCATCGCGCCCAGCCCGGTGTTCCGCGCCCTGCGCGACGGCCAGAGCTCGCGCCTGTCCACCGTGCTCCTGCGCCGCACCCAGTACGCCGACATCTTCGCGCGCCTGGAGGCCGCCGGCGTCTCGCGCGGCGACCTGCAGATCGCCTGGGACTTCTCCACCGCCAGCCAGGCCAACAACACGCGCTGGCTGCTGACCATGCGCGATCGCGCCTTCGCCGCCCTGGGCGACGGCGCCTCGCCCTACAGCATCGACAAGGTCGACGACAACCCCAGCGAGCACATCGCGCGCCGCATCCAGGGCCGCATCACCGTGCCGCTGTACCTCGACAGCACCATGCCGGGCGCGCGCATGAGCTTCGGCGCCGACGGCCTGCCCGAGCAGCACGGCACCGGCGAGTTCCCCTTCACGGTGGCCATCCCGAAGTCGGCCGCCGGCGGCGCCAAGGACCTGATGCACGTCGGCCACGGCCTGTTTGGCAACCAGACCATCGTCGACGACAGCCGCCTGACCCTGCTGGCCGACCAGGAGGGCTTCGTCCTGCTCGGGCTCGACTGGCTCGGGCTGTCGTCGCCCGATCTGGCCATCCTGGGCAACGAGCTTCTGACCGGCGACCTGTCGCGCTTCGCCACCGTGCCCGAGCGCGGCATGCAGGCCATGCTCAACAACCTGCTGGCGCTGCGCATGGTGCGGCGCGCGCTGGCCAAGGACCCGGCCACCTTCATCGACGGCCACGCCACCATCTCGACCGAGCGCGTCTACTACTGGGGCGCCAGCCTGGGCGGGATCTACGGCTCGACCTACATGGCGCTGACCCCGGACATCCAGCGCGGCGTGCTCGGCGTGCCCGGGCAGGGCTTCAACCTGATGCTGCCGCGCAGCCGCCTGTACGACAACTTCCTGCTCGCCATCGGCCTGGCCTTCGACAAGGACGCGCGCCCGCTGTTCCCGGTCTTCCTGAGCTTCGCGCAGATGCTGTGGGATCGCGTCGATCCCACCGGCTTCACCCAGCACATCGTGCGTGATCCGCTGCCGGGCACGCCGGCGCACCAGGTCTTCGTCATCTCCGCGGTCGGCGATCAGCAGGTGCCCAACGTGTCGACCCACCTCATGGTGCGCACCATCGGCGTGCCCGAGCTGGCGCCCGCGTTCCGCCCGGTCTACGGCATCGACACCCAGGCCGGCACCATCAACGGCAGCGCCTGGCTCGAGATCGACTTCGGCCTGCCGCCGGTGCCGCTGCTCAACCTGCCCAACCGCCAGGGCGCCGATCCGCACGACGGCCCCTGGGGCCTGCCGGTGGTGCACCAGATGATGGGGCGCTTCATGCGCACCGGCGAGATCGTCAACCTGTGCGACGGCGTGTGTGACCCCGACTGACGCGCTAGACTGAGCTGTGGCCACTCCTCCTCGTCCGCCGCCTCGCCCACCCGAGCACGCCAACACCCGCAAGACCCCGCGCTACGACGTCAAGGTCTC
Organism: Polyangia bacterium; assembly: GCA_044229835.1. GTDB lineage: Bacteria > Myxococcota_A > Polyangia > Haliangiales > JADYYK01 > JADYYK01. The sequence continues at coordinate 7,062 of JBGASF010000022.1, forward strand.
CGCCGAGGTGCAGACCGCCAGCGGGCGCGTCGTCTCGATGCACACCCGCAACCTGTCCGAGGGCGGCGTCTGCCTGGAGGGCCCGATCTACTTTCCCGAGGGCACCGTGCTCGCGGTCGGCCTGTTCCTGGTGGTCGACGAGATCGAGGACGCCACCGAGGCGCCGCTCGCGCTGGCCGGCCACGTGAGCTGGAGCGAGGAGCCCGGCGACGGCGAACCCGCGCGCATGGGCATCCGCTTCGCAGAGGTGGAGCCCGCCGCGCTGGCGCGCCTGCGCGACTTCCTGCGCGCGCTTCAGCCGCCCGCGCCGTAGATCTCGGCCTCGTACCTGCGCGCCATGGCGTCGACGCCGAACTCGTCGGTGACCCGCCGCCGCGCCCGCGCGCTGAACGCCGCGCGCTCGCCGTCGCTCCACGCCAGCACGCCGGCCAGCGCATCACGCAGCGCCGCCACGTCACCGGGCTGGACCACCACCCCGCACGCCGCCGCGGCCCCCGCGCCCGCGTCGACGGTGCGCGCGATCTCGCCGACGTCGCTGGCCACCACCGGCAGCCCCGACGCCATGGCCTCCAGCACCACCATGGGCAGCCCCTCGGTCAGCGACGGATGTGCCAGCACGTCGGCGGCCCGGTACAGGTCGGCCACGTCGCCGCGGGCGCCCAGCAGGCGCAGCCGGCCCTCGACGCCGACCCGCCGCGCCGCCGCCGCCAGCTCGTCCTTCAGCGGCCCATCTCCCGCGATGGCCACCACCACGTCGCCGCCCAGCCCGGCCGCCGCCTCGATCAGCCCGACATGGTGCTTCTCGACCGACAGCCGCCCCACCGCCAGCACCAGGCGCTGCCCCGCCGCCACCCGCAGCTCGGCGCGCACCGCGTCACGCCCGCGCTGCACCCGCGCCGCCAGCGCCGCCTCATCGAGGCCATTGGCGATCCACTTCACCTTGCCCGCCGCCACCGCCCGCGGCGCGCGCTCGCGCACCTTCTCGAGCAGCCCCTCGCTCACCGTGGCCACCGCGTCCAGCAGCGGCAGCACGCCGTACAGCGCGCGCTCGTACAGCTGCACCGCCTTCGACTCGCCGGTGTCGCCATGCAGCGTGGCGACGTGGCGCCGCCCGGTCCCGACCAGCCCCGCGGTCGCCATGATGGTCGACTTGTAGTCGTGCGAGTGCACCACATCGACGTCCCACTGCTTGGCCAGCGCCCGGATCCGCCACGGCGCCGCCGGATCCAGCCGCCCCTTCACCGGCACCGCAACGGCTTCCAGCCCGCGCGCGCGCGCCGCCGCCAGCAGCGCCGGCTCGGCCTCGTGGCGCGCATCCGCCAGCACCCCCACCACCACGGTGTGGCGCGCCGCGCACGCGCGCGACAGCCCCAGCAGCACCGTCTCGGCGCCGTAGATCCCCTGACCGCTGCGCAGGTGCAGGATCCGCAAGCGCGCGCCCGAAACTACGAGGTCCCGATCAGCACGACCCCGGTCAGGTTCTTGGTCGACAGCCGGCTGACCGCCTTGCGCAGCGCCGGCCCCGACGACTTGCCGCTGCGCGCCGCGACCACCACGCCATCGACCAGGTCCTGCACGATGTTGATGTCGGCCGCCGCCAGCACCGCGGGGGTGTCGATGATGACGAAGTCGTAGTACAGCCGGAGCTCCTGCATCAGGCGCGCGAACTCCTCGCTGTTGAGCAGCGCGGCCGGGTTGTCGGCCGGCTTGCCGCACGGCATCAGGTGGAACCCGGTGCCCAGCTCCAGCATGCTCCAGGGCGCGTCGGGATCCTTGCGGTGGGCGCGGATCTCCTCGGTCAGGCCGCTCTGGACCTGGATGCCGAAGGCCTGCGCCAGCGCCGGCGACCGGAAGTTGGCCTCCAGCAGCGCGACCCGCGTGCGCCGCCCCTCGGCCAGCGCCAGCGCCAGGTTGGCCGCCAGCGTGGTCGAGCCCTCGCCGGTGCGCGCGCTGGTGACCGCGATGGCGCGCGGATCGCCGCGCTCCTTGAGCTTGAACTTGACCAGGCGGTACTGCTGCGCCGGGCTGCCGTCGGCGTCATGCACCAGCACCAGGCGGCCATCGGGGTTGGTGCCCTCGACGGGGATGACCCGGAAGTTGCCGCGGCCGCTCTCGGGCGCGCGCGCCTGCTGCTGCGACGGCACCGGTGCACCACCCAGCGACAGCGGCGGCTGCCCCATTCCACCCCCCATGCCCGCCGGCGGAGGCGACGGCAACGCCGCGGCTCCCCTGCCAGGGGTGATGTGCACATGTGATTGCGGCCCGACCTGGACCGTCGGCCCCGCGGTCACGGCGTCCAGCGGCGTCGCCACCGGCTCGCCGCGCAGCTCGTGCGGCCCCTTGCCATAGAACTTCGGGATGGCGCTGGGCCCGCGCGACCCGGGCGGCGGCGCCACCGCCTTCATGTTGAGCCGCGTCGCGCCGTCCTCGACCACGCGCCCGCCACCGGGGCCACCCGGCTGCGCGATCGGCGTGGCATAGGCTGGCTGCTGGCCCTGCTCCTCGACCCCGCGCGGACCGTCGACGCGGGTCTCGGTCTCGGCGGTGTCGGTGCTGGGCGCGCCCGGCCCGGGGCCGAACTTCGACCCCGCGCGCGGGGGCGCCGCGCCGGTGCCCGGACGGATCACGGGCGGCTCGCTGATCAGCGTGGCCGCGTCCTCGAACCGCGGCCGCTTGCGCTGGTCATCACTCATGCAGGGGTGCTCGCAGTCATTCTATCCAGTTGGCCAGTCGGCGACTCACTTGGCCACGGTTCGCCGCGGGATGGCCGCGAGCACGGGGAGCTTGATCGCCTGCTTGAGATCATCTTCGTCATAGATCTTGGGGTCAAGTAGAACCCTCGCCACCGCCGCGCCCAGGCCGGCGAAGATGGCCGCCGCCAGCGCCATGATGGCGATCTTGAGGCGGCGAACCCGCATCAGCTCGCCCAGCTTGGCGGCGTCGCGGATGGTGAAGGCCTCGGCCGACTTCTCGGCGGCCAGCCGGGCCAGCGGCCGGGCCTCGTTGGCGCGCTCCTCGAGGGCCTGGAGTTTCGCGCGCTTGATGGAGATCATGCGGTTCAAGTCGGTGAACTTGCCCTCGATCTGGGCCACCGTCTGCTCGAACTCGGCGGCGCTGACCGCCTCCTTCTCCTTGTCGGTCGTGGGCTTGGGCGGCGGGGTGTTGCGCACCGTCTCCTTGCGCGCCGCCAGCTCCTTCATGCGCTGGTTGATCTTGACGTCGAGGCCGGCGATCTGCGCGCGCAGCCCCTTCTCCTCCTCGGTCTCGGCCCGGGTGGTGCCGCGCTTGCGCTCGGCCGCGACGTCCTCCTCCAGGGCGCGCAGCTTGGCGCGCGCCGCCTTCACGTCCGGGTGCGCCTCGGTGTACGACCGCAAGAGGCCCTCCAGCGTCCGCTTGGCGGTGCGCAGCTCCTCCTCCTTGGCCGAGGGCTCGGTCGACACCGGGGCGCCGGCCAGCACCGCCAGCTGCGCCTCCAGCTGGCCCTTGCGCGCGACCGCGTCCTTCAGCTCGGGGTCGTCCTTGGCGGCGTCCTTGATGGCGCGGCTGACGCCGCTGCCCTTGCTGGTGGTGGTGGTCGGCCGCTTCATCACCAGCTGCCCGGTCTGGTCGACGGTCAGCTGGTGCAGCTCCTTGAACTTGAACATCTCCTCCTCGGCCTTCTGGACCTCCTTGGTGGCCTCGTCGACCTGGCGGTTGATGAAGGCGGCGGTGTCGGTCGGCTTGCGCGCCAGCTCGGCGACGTTGACCTCGATGAAGCGCGCGGCCAGGTTCTTGGCCATGGTCTGCACCTTGACCGGATCGCCGCCGCGGACCTCGAAGGTGAAGCTGTCGGCGTTGGCCGAGCGCATGATCTGCCCGTGCAGCATGTCCACCATGGCGTTCTCGCTCATGTTGGTCTTCTCGGGCAGAAAGCCGCTCTCGCGGCCGACCGAGAGCAGGTTGGTGCGGCTCGACATGAAGCGCTTCATGGCCTGCACGAGGTCGAAGCTCTCGCGCACCTCGCCGCCGCGCACCACGTCCTGCTGCACCGACTCGCGGAACTCCACGTAGGTGCGGCTGACGTAGTAGCCCTTCTTCATGAACAGGAAGAAGCCCAGCACGCCGCCGCCGGCCAGCAGGCCGGCCAGCAGCGCCAGCGGCCAGCGCCTGATGACCCGGCGCGCGATGACCACGCCGCGGGCGACCTTGTCCTGCAGGCTGGCTCCAGCTTGTTCCTGCTCGCTCATCGACATCCCCTCATCATCTCGATCATCACGATCACCATCTAGTTCTCGCCGACGCTCTCGACCGGGGCAGGCGTCGCCCGCAGCCGCTCGGCGTTCACATCTTGCAGACGCTCGAGCTCGTCTTCCTGTCTGCGCCGGGCCTCGTCGGGCGCCAGCCGCGTCATGCGCGGCTCGGCCGGCAGCGAGAAGCGCAGCGCCACCGTGACCAGGTTGCGCTCGAAGTCGAGGTCGAACGGCACCGCGGCGCCGCCCGGGATGACCTGGGTGGTGGCGCGCTGCACGCGGCCGTTGTAGCGCCCGATCAGCACATAGCCGTCCTTGACCGTCCACTCCAGCTCGAGGTCGCCGTTGAGCACCGCGACGCGCTGGAAGTCGGGCTGGTCGCCGGCGCCGGGCAGGGTGAAGCGGCTCATGTTGGCCGACACCCCGGCGGTGAAGTACAGGTCCTCGTCGATGACATACTCGACCCCGGCCGACAGGATGTCCTCGACCTGCAGGGTCTGGTACTCGACGTTGGCGCCCATGCTGTGGGTCAGCTCGGCCACGAAGCGCATGAAGACGTTCTCGTACTTGAAGCGCGCCGAGCCCACCGGCCCGTAGTAGACGTCGTGGAAGCGCGTCGCCGGCATGCCCGACGGCTCGATGTCGGTGGCCAGCGCGGCGCCCAGCTCGATGCGGCCCTCGATGCGCTCGGTGATGTCGCGGGTGAAGCGCTGCGTGGCCTCGGCGGTCAGGAAGTCGAGGCGCTGCTCCAGCCAGGCATAGTCGACCTGCACCGAGCTGCGGTGGATGTTGCGCAGCTGCTCGATCTCGTACTCCATGCGGGTCCCGAAGCTGAGGGCGTCGCCGCCCACGCCCTGCGGGTTGGGCGACGGATCCAGCGGGCGAAAGCCCTCCGCGGTGGTGCCCAGGCGCAGCGTGGTGCGCTCGTCGAGCTCGCGCTCGTGGTACAGCGCCGCGATGTCATAGACGAAGCTGGCGCTCTGCGCGCCCACCGAGCCGCCCGAGCCGACGTCGAGCTGGCCGGGGCCGGCCGACTCCGACACGTTGTTGACGTTGCCGTGGACCAGGAGGTTGGTGAAGCGGGTGCGCGTGCTCTCGCTGTGCTCGAAGGCGCTCTCCCACTCGACGCGGTTGTCGGCGTTGTCGAGGTTGGGGTGGTTGACGAACTTCTGGATGCCGAAGATCCAGGTCACCTCGTGCGACTGGGTCGGCTTCTCGTAGCGCAGGCGAAAGCCGGGCCGCACGCTGGTGATGAAGTCGCCCTCGCGCTGCTGCACCACGGCGGCGTCGCCGGTGCGCAGGAACAGCGAGTCGTTGTAGGTCTCGCTGGCCTGCAGCGCGATCCCTGCCGTGGTGCGCCAGTTGGCAAACGCCGTGGCAGGCGCCGCACACAGCAGCGCACTCCCCATCAAAATCGCGAAGTTCCCCCTCACGCGGCGCAGCATAGCGCAGATCACGGGGTGGGCTGGCGCAAGATGGTCAGCCGTCCGGCCAGTCCAGGGGTCATGATGATCTCGTTGCCGCTGGTGACCCAGACCGCCTCGATTCCCGCGGCCTTGGCCACCGGCAGCCCCTTGTCGGCGCCGAGCACGAACAGCATGGTCGAGGCCACGTCGGCGGTCAGGGCGTCCTTGGTCAGCACGGTGCAGCTGCGGGTGTGCGCGACCGGGTAACCGGTCTTGGGATCCAGGATGTGGTGGTAGCGCTTGCCGTCCTTGATGACGAAGCGCTCGTAGTCGCCGCTGGTCGAGAAGGTGCTGTCGCGCAGCTGGATCGACGCGAAGGGGTCGCCGCCGCGGGGATCCTTGATGCCGACCTGCCAGGCGCGGTCGCCGCGGTCGCCGGCCACATAGAGATCGCCGCCGGCCTGCACGATGAAGTCGTTGAAGCCGCGCTCGCGCAGGATGGCCACCGCACGGTCGACCGCGTAGCCCTTGGCGCTGCCGCCCAGGGTGACCAGGGTCTTGGCGTCGGTGATGCGCGCGCTGGCGGTCTTCTTCTTGAGATCGCGGCGGAGTTCGACCTTCTTCCAGCCCAGGTGCGACAGCCGCGCCTTGACGTCGGCGTCGGCCGGGATGCTGCCATCGACGTCGTCGTCGAACTTCCACAGCCCCTTGAAGGTGCCGACGGTGATGTCGAAGGCACCGCCCGACAGCTTGGCGCCCCACTGCGAGCGCTCCATCACGGTGGCGGTGTCGAGATCGATCGCGGTCCAGCCCTTGCCCGCGCGCGCGTTCAGCTTCGACACCGAGCTGTCGGGGCGCCAGGTCGTCATCAGCGCCTCGACGCGCGCCATCTCGGTGAAGGCGGCCTCGATGGCCTCGACCGCGGGCCCCTGGTCGTCGCCGGTCGGGATGGCGACCACGATCTCGCAGGTGGTGCCCATCAGCTCGCGCCCGCGGCGCAGGATGTTGGACTGGGCGGCGCCGCCCGGCGTGGGCACCTTGCGCTTCATGGCGCCGTCCGCCAGGGCGTCACCACCGAGCCCGAGCAGGGCCAGGGCCGGGAGGGAGAGCAATGCGAGGCGCATGGGTTGAAATTTAGCAGAGTTCCGGGTGTAGGCTCGCCGCCATGCGCGACTGCATCATCATCGGCGGCGGTGTGATGGGCTGCCTGGTCGGCCTGCGCCTGCGCCAGGCCGGGGCGCAGGTCAGCATCCTCGAGCGCGCGGTGCCCGGGGCCGAGGCCTCCAGCGCCGCGGCCGGGATCCTGTCGCCGCAGGCCGAGGCGCACCACCTCGGCGACGCCCTCGGGCTGGCCCTGGCCAGCCGCGAGCTGTACCCCGCGCTGGCGGCCGAGCTGCTCGAGCTGACCGGGGTCGACATCGGCTATCGCCGCTCCGGGGTGCTGCAGGTCGCGCTCGACGAGGTCGGCCAGCTGGCGCTGGGCGAGACCGCGGCCAGGCAGCGCGCGCTGGGCCTGGCGGTGGAGGCGCTCGACGGTGTGGCGGCGCGCGAGCTGGAGCCGGGCCTCGCGCCCACGGTGCGCGCCGCGCTGCGCTTCCCGCGCGACGGCCAGCTGGAGCCGCGCGCGCTGACCCGGGCGCTGGCCATCGCGGCGCGCCGCGCCGGCTGCGAGATCCTGACCGGCAGGCTGGTGCACCGGGTGCGCAGCGAGGCCGGCGCCGTCGCCGCCGTGGTCACCGACGAGGGCGAGCTGCCGTGCGCGCGCGTGGTGGTCGCCGCGGGCAGCTGGTCGGGCCTCATCGGCGGCCTCGAGGACGTCGGCATCGACACCACCACGGTGCGCCCGGCGCGCGGCCAGCTGTGCGAGCTCGACGCGCGCACGCCGCCGCTCGGGCACGTGGTGTTCGGCCCCGGCGGCTACCTGGTGCCGCGCCCCGATGGCCGCGTCATCTGCGGCTCGACGCTGGAGTTCGTCGGCTTCGACAAGGCGGTCACCGCGGGCGGCCTGGCCGCGGTGCTGCACAGCGCGCTGGCGCTGGCGCCGGGGCTGGCGACCGCGCCGGTGACCGCGACCTGGTCGGGGCTGCGCCCATGGTCGGCCGGCGGGCGTCTGCTGTGCGGGCCGACGACCATCGCGGGGCTGGCGCTGGCCACCGGCCACTTCAGGAACGGGATCTTGCTGGCGCCGATCAGCGCGGAGCTGGTGGCCGATCACGTGCTGGGGCGGCCGCCCCGTCACGTGCCGCCTTCCCCGCACTAGCCAGCGCGCGCTTGCCCAGCACCAGCATGACCACGACGACGACCACGGTCGACGCCACCGTGGCCCACATGACCCACGACTGCGCCAGCAGCTTGGCGCTGGCCAGCGAGGTCACCCCCGGGAGCAGCGCGCCGAGCTGCAGGAACGCGAAGGTGATCGGGATGAGCCCCACCACCGAGGCCAGCACATAGGTGCGCGCCGGGATGCGCGTGACCCCGAGCGCATAGTTGATGCCGCTGAAGGGCAGGGCAGGGGTCAGGCGCAGCAGGGCCACCAGCCCGAAGCCGCCAGCGTCGGCCGCCGCCTCCAGCGCCGCCAGCTTGGGGTGGCCGCGCAGCCGGCGCTGCACCGGCCCGCGCAGCACCGTGCGCGCCAGCGTGAAGCCGATGAAGCCCGACAGCGCGTCGAGCGGGAACACCAGCACGGCGCCCCAGCCCAGCCCATACAGGAAGCCGGCGGCCACGCGCAGCACCCCGACGGGCACGAACACCAGCCCGGCGACCACGTAAAACCCCGCGAAAATGGCGATCCCCGGCGTGCCCGCCGCGCGCACGCGCTCGACCAGCCGGACCACCCACGGCCCCACCGGCAGCAGCCAGGCCAGCCCGACCAGGCCGCCGACCACCAGCAGCGCCAGCGCCGCGCGCAGCACCCGCCGCGCCGGCGCGACCGGCTGCGCGTCGGCTGTCGTCTGCGCTGGCCCGTCGGCCGCCGGCCCCGCCGCCGAGCTCGACTCCGCCTTCGCCTGCGGCTCGGTCACGCCGCGAGCTCTGCACTACCCTCGCAGGTCAGCTCACCCGCCTGGTTCTTGCACCACAGGCTGACCTTGACCCGCCGCGCCGCACCCGCACCCTCACCGTCGGTCTCGATCGCGGTCACGGTGCCGCCGCAGGTGATGACGTCGCCGGGCCAGGTGATGGCCTTGAAGCGCACCTTGAGCTCCCTGACCGGCCCCGGCCCGCCGCACACGCGCGCGCACAGCTCGCCGAGGAAGGCCATCGACAGCATGCCGTGCGCGAACACGCTCTTGTAGCCGGCCGCGGTGGCGAAGCCCTCCTCGACATGGATGCGGTTGAAGTCGCCGCTGGCGCCGGCGTACTTGACCAGCTGGATGCGCTCGATGGGCGGCTTGACGAGCTCGGGCAGCGCGCTGCCGACCTGCAGCTCGGACAGCACGGGGGCGGGCCTCGGCGTCGTCGTCGGTGTCGGCATGGTCATCGCTTGATCACCACGGTGGAGGTCGCGGTGTACACCAGCGCGCCGCCGGCGTCGTGCCCCGTGGTCTCCATGACGATGAAGTCCATCACCCCCGACTTGCCGGCCTTCTCGTAGATCTGGGCGATGCGCTGCACCAGCGTGATGCGGTCGCCGGCCAGCAGCGGGCGCGCGAAGCGGTAGCTCTGCTCGGCGTGCAGGAGCTTCTTCCAGTCGATGTCGATGCCCTCGCGTACGTCGTTGGGGCGCAGGCTGGTGGCGAAGGTCGGCGGCGCCGGGATGGCCGCATAGCCGGCCGCGCGGGCCGCGGCCTCGTCGCGGTAGATCGGGTCGGGATCGCCGATGGCCTCCGCAAACCTGCGAATCTGCCCGCGCTCGACGTCGACCTCGAGCGGCGCGCTGGCCTTGCCGACGAACCTTGGATCGATGGGAGCAGCCACGGCCGACGATCACCCCCGGGTCCAAGAGTTGTCAAGCGGGCGTGGGGGCGGTAAAACCCAACCAGGAGGCTTCATGATGCGGCGCGGTCCACTGGTTCTGGTGCTCGGCTTGGCGCTCACTGCGGTGCTCGGCGCCGGCTGCAAGAAGAAGGGCTTCGGCATCAGCCGGGTGGAGCCGAACCACGGCCCCTACACCGGCGAGCAGGAGGTCCGCATCATCGGCAGCGGCTTCGACAGCAACGCCGGCGTCACGGTGTCGTTCGCCGGGCGCGCCGCCGGGGTCGCCGAGATCAAGAACTCGGAGACCATCTCGGTGGTGCTGCCCATGGGCCAGCCCGGCAAGGTCGACGTCACGGTCGCCTTCGACGACGGCCGCACCCGCACCCTGCCCGGCGCCTTCGAGTACACCGACCCCATGGAGGGTGGCGGCAACTGGGGCACCTACGGCGAGAAGGACAAGAAGCCGCCAGCGTCGCCGGCGCCGTCGGCGTCGCCGAAATAGCCAGCCCGCCGGACAATTGTTCCGGCTTCAGCTGAGCTGAAGCCGGAACAGTTGCTGCCCGAACTGCACCAGCGCGCCGTTCTCCAGCACGCGCTGGGATCTCACCCGCATGAAGGTCCCGTTCGACGAGTGCAGATCGGTCAGCGTCACGCGGCCGCTGGCGAAGGCCAGGCGCGCGTGCAGCCCCGACACATAGCCGTCATCGGGGAAGTTGATGTCGCCGCGCTCGCGCCCCAGGGTGACGCCGTCGCCGCCCACCGGCCAGGCGTTGCCGTCGATGTCGCGCCCGATGACCAGCGAGATCCTCCCCCAGTAGCCCACGTTCGGTGAGCCCATGACCTCGGTGCCGTCATCCAGCGGCGCCGCCGGCGGCAACAGGTCGAAGCGCAAGAGCTCCTGGCCGAGGCGGAAGATGTCGCCCGACTCCAGCGGCTCCTCGTGCTGCATCTTGAAGTAGACGCCGTTCAGGCTCTTGAGATCGCGCACCACGCAGCCGGCCGCGTTGATCACGATCTCGGCGTGGCGCGGCGACAGATAGCCGTCGTTCTCGAACAGCGGCCCCATGGCGCGGCCGATCACGTTCTCGCCCTCGACCAGCGTCAGCGACGCGCCCTCGCTGCCATCGGGGCGGATCAGCACGATCTTGCCGCGCGCCAGCGCCGCCGCGGCGGCCTGCGACGCCGACGGGGGCGGGCCCGCCCCCCGGCTCGGGCGCTCGCGCCGCCGCGCCTGCGCTGGCGGCCGCGGGAGCGACCCGGCTGCCGCAGCTGCCGCAGAAGGCGAACTCCGCCGGCACCAGCGAGTGGCAGTTCGGGCACGGCCGCGTGCCCGCGGCCTCCTGCGCAGGTGCGGGCGCGGCCACCGGCTGCGACGGCGCCACCGGCATGGCCACCGGCGACGGCGCCAGCGGCGCGGCCGGCCGCGGCACCGACGGGATGGCGGCCGGCGTCGGCCGCGAGGGCACCGGCACAGGGGCCGGCGCGGGCGCGATCGGCCGCGAACCCGACATGCCCGCGGGCAGCCCGCCGACCTTGGTCGGCAGCTGCTCGGGCTCGGGCGGGATGGGCGACTTGAACAGCGGGGTGGACGGCACCGGCGCCGGGGCCGGCGCGCTGTGGCTCTGCGCCACCGCGGGCTCGATGGCCCAGCCCGCGCTCAGCGAGCGCTCGCGATCGTCACGCCCCGCCAGCGGCGCGGCCACCGCGGCCGGCGTCAGCGGCGGCGTCGGCGAGCGCGGCGCCGCCGGCAGCGGCAGCCCCAGGCTGCCCAGCGCGGGTCCACCCCCGAGGCCACCGGGTGCGGGCGCGCCACCGGCGCTGGGCGCCCGTGCCGGCTGAGGTGCCGCTGCACCCTTGAGCTCGGCCCCGCAGCCCAGGCAGAAGGTGTAGTCCGCCTTGTTGTCTTTGCCGCACACCTTGCAGATCGTCACGGGGTCCCTCGGAGTGGATTCTGTGGCAGGTCCGAGATCAGCATCAGGTGATCTCGACCCGCAGCAGCTGCTGGCCCATGAAGACATAGTCACCGTGATCCAGCGGCGTCTCCTTGGTGACGCGCAGGAAGGTGCCGTTCTTCGAACCGTTGTCGGTCAACGTGATGGTGCCGATGCCGGCCTTCAGCGAGGCGTGACGCCCGCTGATGAAGGGATCGTCGGGGAAGTTGATGTCGTTGCCCTCGCGCCCCAGGGTCAGGGTGTCGGACGGCGTCGAGTAGATCCGGCCGCGCTCGCCGCCGCGCAGGATCTGGACCAGGCGCAGCTTGACCGGGGTGCGCGGGCTGGCGAAGTAGTGCGTGCCCTCGGCGTCGGGCTGTACCCCGGCGTCCTCGTCGGGCGGGGTCTCGACCTGCATCAGCTGCTCGCCGACCAGGAAGCGGTCGCCCGGCTTGAGCGCCATCGGCGCGCGGATGCGCATGAACACGCCGTTGACGCTGCCCTCGTCGGTGACCACCAGCTTGCCGTCGCCATACAGGAAGTTGGCGTGGCGCGGCGACAGCAGGGGATCGTCGGGGAACAAGAGCTCGCCCTCGACGCGCCCGGCGATGTGCTCGGTGCCGCCCAGCACGTAGGTGCTGCCGTCGAGGCCGTCGCCCTTGATGAGGATCAGCTTGGGCCGCGGCGCCTGCATGGCGCTGAAGAACTGCGTCTTGCGCTCGCCGTGGTGCGCCGCCGCCGGCGCCGCGTCCATGCGGGTGCCACAGGCGCCACAGAACTTGAAGTCGCCCGCCACGTCGGCGCCGCAGTTGCCACACTTGCGCACCGCGGCCGCCGGCGTCGCCGCCAGCGCGGCCGAGGCCTGCATCGCCCCCGAGCCACCCGACCCCATGGGCGCCGGCGCCGCCGTCACCGGTCGCTGTTGTGACTTGGTCGCGCCCAGCGAGAGCGAGGTCCCGCAGCTCGCGCAGGTGACCGCCGTCATCGCATTGAAGAAGTCGCAGCTATCGCAGACCAGGCCGACGTCCATGTCGCGACATCCTATCGCCGAGCGTCCCGGAGGGTCAAGGAACCCCCTGAAAAAACTGGCCTCGGCAACCTGCCGCCGGTGGGCCGTGGACCGTGGACCGTGGGCCGTGACCGTGACCGTGTCAGAGGATCAACCTGGGGTCTTGACCCTGGCCAGCGCCTGGGTGGCCGCGGCGCGCACCTCGGGCACCTCGCCGGTGTCGGCGGCGGCCTTGCGCAGCGCGGCCAGCGCCGCCGGGCCGAGCTTGCCGACGCCCCCTGGGCTGCCGCCGAGCTGGCCCAGGGCCTCGGCGGCCGCCTCGCGCACGAAGCCGCTGACGTCGCCCAGCGCGGTCACCAGGGGCGCCTCGGCCCCGGCGTCACCCAGCTGGCCCAGCGTCTGGGCCGCGGCCACGCGCAGCTGCCAGCGCGACCCGGTCAGGGTCGCCGCCACCGCGGTGACCAGCACCTTGCGGTCGGTGAGCGTGCCCAGCTTGCGCGCCGCCCGCGGCGCCGCCGCCAGCGCGGCCAGCTGCGCCGCCAGCTCCTTCTCACCGAGCGCGCGCACGATGGCGTCACGCACCGTGGGCAGCCCCAGCTTGGCGCCCACCGACAGCGCCAGCCGGCGCACCTCGGCGTCGCGGTGGCCGAGCAGCGGCTCCAGCGCGGGCCCCAGCTTGCCGCCGAGGTCGGCCAGCACCGCCAGCACCGCCTCGCGCTGCCCGCTGCCTAGCGCGTCCAGGTCCGCGGTCAGCGGCCCCAGCCCCAGGCCGTCATCCCTGGAGTCGAGATCGCGCAGGACCCGCACCACCAGATCACGGTGGCGCCCCAGCGCGTCCACCACCCCGGTGGCCAGGTCGCCCGCGGCCCCGGCCAGCACCCCGGCGGTCACCGGCGTCACCGGCAGCGGCCCCTCGAGGCCGTTCATGAAGCCGCGATAGTCGATCTTGCCGCCGATGACCTGCACGTCGCTGCGCCACGCCGGCACCGCGCTGCGCGCCCCGGCCGCCCGCGCGATGGCCCAGGCCAGCGCCTCGCGCACCTGATCACGCTTCGACACATACGCGCGCAGGAGCTGCGGCAGCACCCGCCGGTCGCCCAGCTTGCCCAGCGCCCAGGCCGCCTTGCGCTGCGCCTGCTCGTTGCCCTCGGCCAGCAGCGCGCCCAGCACCTCCAGCGTCGGCGCCGAGGTGTCACCCAGCAGACCCAGCGCGAAGCCGCACGCCGCCTGCACGTCGGCGCCGCGCTGGGCATCGCGCGCCGCGGCCAGCACCGCGGGCAGCGCCTTCTTGTCACCCAGCGCACCCAGCGACACGCAGGCGTACATGCGCACCTGCGGCCGCGGATCCATGGTCAGCGCCTTGGTCAGCGGCGCGATGGCCTTGCTCGAGCGCGTCATGCCCAGCGCCCACGCCGCGGCCTCCTTGATGGCGCTCTCCTTGTCGGTCAGCAGCGTGGCCAGATCGGCCACCGTGCGCTCGTCGCCCAGGCGGCCGGCCGCCACCAGCGCCTCCACGCGCAGCGCCATGTCGGGCGCCGCGTCCAGCACCACATAGCTGTCGGCCGGCACCTCGGGGCGCGGCTTGCCCGAGTCCATCACGAAGCGCACCAGCGCCGGCGCCGCGCTCTTGTTGCCGAGGTAGCCCAGCGTCGACACCGCGGTGCGGCGCTCGTTGTCGTCGCCGTCGGTCAGCGCCTCCAGCAGGGGCTTGAGGCCATGCTCGCCGATGCGCGCCAGCTCGGCGGTGGCCTCGGCGTCGCCGCCTGGGGCTCGGGCGCGCGCCACCAGGCGGGGCACCTGGCGCTCGATGGTGCGCACCAGCACCTTGCGATAGACCGCCTTCTGCGCGTACAGGAAGACCAGCGGCGCCAGGTCGCGCTCCAGCTCGCCCAGCGTGCCCAGGTACTCGGCCAGGTCGGTGGCGCGCTGCGCGGCATCCAGCACGACCTCCTCGTCGGGCGAGCGCTTGACCACGTCGCGGTACAGCGCCAGCGCCTCGGCCTCCATGCCGCCCTTGCGCAGGTACAGGCGCGCCAGCGCGAAGCCGACCTTGAAGGCGCGATCGTTGATCTCGAGCGCGCGCTTGTAGGCCGCGATGGCGCGCTCGTAGTCGGAGCGATCCTCGTACAGCTTGCCCAGCTTCTCCTGCGCCTGGGCGTCGTTGGGCGACAGCTCGAGCGCCTGGTTGGCGTACTTCTCGGCCTCGTCGAAGCGGTAGCGCTGCTGCTCGAGCTCGGCGATCTGGAGATACAGCTCGCGGCGCCGGCTGGGGTTCAGCTCGGCCAGCTTGAGCAGGATGGCGATGGCCTCGTCGAGCATGCGCTGCTGGCGGTACACGCTGGCCAGGCTGGTCAGCACGTCGAACTCGTCGGGCCGCGCCTTGAGCATCTTGACCAGCACCGCGATGGCCTCCTTGGGCTGCGGCGGGCTGAGCTTGAGGTTGGCCTCGGCCAGGAAGAAGCCGGCCTCCAGCGCCAGGTCGTCGGTGTTCAGCGTCGGCACGTTGAAGCGCGCGCGGAACGCCTGCATCTTGCTGGCCAGCTTGCCCGAGCGCGCCAGCAGCGCGATGATGCGCGTGCGCGCCTCGCGCCGCAGCGGCTTGCCCGCGGCGTCGGTGCCCGCCAGCGCCAGCACCTTCTCCCACGACGCCACCGCGTCGTCCTCGCGCCGCATGCGCTCGAACACCCCGGCCAGGCCGCGGTACAGCTGCGCGTCCTTGGGCTTGAGCGCGATGGCCTTCTCGAACATCTCCAGCGCCTCGGCCTCCATGCCGTGCTCGGCATAGACCTCGGCCAGCCGCGCCAGGCTCTCGGCGGTCTTCTTGGCGAGCAGGCGCTTCCAGATCGCGATGGCCTTGGCCTTGTCACCGCGCTGGTAGTGCTGCTCGCCGAGGTCGACCAGGTGGCCCTCGTCCTCGGGCTCGACGCGCACCAGCGCCTCGTACTCCTTGAGCGCCTCCGCCGGCTTGCCCCAGCGCGAGAACAGATCGGCCAGCGCGGCGTGCACCCCGGGGTCGCCCGCGAAGCGCGCGCGCATGGCCTGGGCCAGCGCCAGCGCCTCCTTGCGCTTGCCCAGCTTCCAGTAGCGCTCGGCCAGATCGAGCTGGAACTTGGGCTCGCCGGGCGCCACCTTGATGACCGCCTCGTACTCCTTGAGCGCCTCGTCACCGTGGCCGGCGCGCTCCAGCAGCGCGATCAGGCGCCGCCGCGTCTCCAGCTCCTGCGGCGCCGCCTTGGCCGCGGCGCGATAGGCCGCCAGCGCCTTGTCCTGGTCGCCCAGCTCCTCGTGCAGGCGCGCCAGCACGTCCCACTCGAAGAAGCCGCGGCTGCCGACCGACCACTCCTTCTCGTAGGCCTCGACCAGCGAGCGCAGCTGCTCCTTCTTGCGATAGACCTCGACGATCTTCTCGGTCAGCTGCTTGCGCAGCCAGTGGCCCTTGACGGTCAGCGCCATGGCGTCGCGCCAGGTCTTGACCGCGGCGTCGTCGTCGCCGGTCTTGGCCTGCTCCTCGCCGATGCGCGACATCAGCTCGGCGCGCGTGGCGCTGTCACCGCGCACCAGGGCCTCGGCCTTCTGGAACTCCGCCAGCGCCTCCTTGTGCAGGTCGTGGCGCGCCAGCGCCTCGGCGAAGTCTCGCCGCACCTGCACGTTCTTGGGGTCGAGCTGGATGAGCTCGTCGAACAGCACGCGGGCGCGCGCGATGTCCTTGCTGTCGAGCGCCAGGTCGGCCAGCGTGCGCAGGATCTGCTTGCGGTCGTCGCCCTTGGCGCCGCTCAGCGCCTTGTCGAGCGCGGCGCGCGCCTCGGCCCACTCGCGGCGGCGCCGGTGCAGCTCGCCGATGGCGTGGTGGATGGTCCACTGCGCGGGCGCCTTGGCGGCGGCGCGCTGGTAGGCCGCCAGCGCCTCGGCGTCGTTCTTCTGCGCGCGCTGGATGTGGCCGATGATCTGGTCGACCTGCCAGGGCTCCGCGGGGCCGGCCTTCTTGGTCATCTCCTTGAGCAGGAGGTCGACCGAGCGGTACTTGCCGTACAGCTCGAGCAGCTTGCGCAGCGCCATGCCGTCTTCGGGGTTCTTGAACAGCAGCGCTTTGTAGCGATTGACGATGGTGAGGTTGAAGGGATCCTTGGTGACGGACCAGTCGTCGTCAGCCTTGGCCGGCCTCGGTGCGACCGCGGTCAGGGTTCCCGCCACACCCAGCAGGGTCGCCACCGCCAGCCACCGGCGTCCCCCGCGCATCGCAGATGCCCGCATCGAATCGAGTATACGCACGAGATCGCTGAAAGGCACGGCGCGCCCGGCCGGGTTAAAGTGGCGCGGTGACGGAATTTCCGTGGCGGGAGGTGGAGACGGTCGCGGGCCCGGTGGCCGACGCCAGTGCCGCGCTGGCGAGCGCGCTGCCGTGGTGGCGCGCGGACGCCGGGGCGCGCCTGGTGCTGGAGCGGCTGGGGGCAGGGCAGGTCGTGGTCGAGGTGGTGGCCGTCGCGGGCAGCGCCGTGGGGTCGGACGCCGTCGCGCCGGCAGGCGGGGACGCCGTCGCACCTGGGCAGGATGCCGAGGTGCTGCTGCTGGAGGCCGCCGGGGGCGGGGTGGTCGCGGGGCTCTGGCTCGATCCCGTGTTCACCCAGCTGCTGGTGGCGCGCCTGCTCGGCGACGCCGAGCCCGAGCTGCCGGCGCCGCGCCGGCTGGGTCCCGGCGAGCGCGGACTGGCGCGCTACCTGGGCGCCGCCGCGCTCGACGCGCTGGGCGCCAGCTGGCTGGCCGGCGAGGTGGTGACCGCCGACGCCGCGCTGGCGCTGCTGGCCGCCAGCCGCGCCGGTACCGTCGCCGTCGACATCCTGGTGACCCAGCCCGGCGCCACTCCAGTGACGGCCCCCGAGCCCGTCAGTGTGACGGCCGCCACGGTGGCGACTCCATCACCACAGTCGCCGGCGTCGCCCGACGCGCCCGCCACCCGGGTCGCCATCCGGGTGCGCGCGCCGCAGCACCCGACCCCGACCGCCACCCGCGCCGCCACCGCGGTGTCCGCCACCCCGGCCGCGGCGCGCCCGGCGACCGCGCGCGGCCGCTACCGCCTGCTGCTGTCGCCCGCCGCGATGTCCGCCCTCGCCACCAGCGCGCCCAGCGCGCCGCTGACGCCGCGCGCGCTGAGCCGCCTCGAGCAGCTGCCCATCGGCTTCCGCGCCAGCGCCGGCGTCGCCACGCTGTCGCCGCCCGACCTCGCCGCCCTGGCCATCGGCGACGTCGTCGTCCTCGACCGCCGCCGCGGCGGCCTGCACACCGGCCGGCGCCACCTGCCCGCGACCCTCACGACGCCCACCGCGGCGCCCGCGCCCGGCTCTGGCAGCGACACCCTCACGCTCACGATGTCCGCCCCTCCACCCCTCGCCGAGGTGCACCCCCTGATGCCGACCGAGCCCGTCGCCCAGCTCACCGACCTCCCCATCGAGCTCACCGCCGAGCTCGGGCGCATCACCCTCAGCGCCCGCGCCGCCCTCGATCTCGCCCCCGGCGCCATCGTCCGCCTCGGCCGCCCCCCGGGCCCCATCACCCTGACCGCCCAGGGCAAGCCCATCGCCCACGGCGAGCTGGTCCTCATCGACGGCGAACTCGGCCTGCGGATCACCTCGCTCTGATCCGCCTCCCCCATTCCCCGTCGCCTGTCACCTGTGACCTGTCACCTGTGACCTGTTCTTCTTCTTCGCCTCCCCCCTCCGCTCCTACTTTCCGCCCTTTTCCTTCACAATCTCTTGATACAGCGTCAAGTACCTGCGCGCGCTGGCCGACCACGAGAAGTCCATCGCCATCCCCCGCTGGATCAGCCCGCGCAGCTCGACGCGCTGCCTGAACACCGCCGCCGCGCGCCGCATGGTCGCCAGCAGCGCGTGCGGCGCATAGTCGTGGAACTTGAAGCCGGTCCCGGTCCCGCTCGGGGCGTCATGATCGACCACCGAGTCGTCCAGCCCGCCGGTCGCGCGCACCACCGGCACGGTGCCATAGCGCAGCGCATACAGCTGGGTCAGGCCGCAGGGCTCGAAGCGCGACGGCATCAGGAACAGATCCGACCCCGCCATGATGCGATGCGCGAGGCCGTCGTCATAGCCGGTGCGCAGCGCCAGCTTGCTGGGCAGCCGCTGTGACAGCCCGCGCAGGCGGTGCTCGAGGCCGCCATCGCCGCTGCCCAGGATCACGATCTGCGCGTCCAGCGCCGCCAGCTCGGCCTCGACCTCGTGCGCCACCAGCAGGTCCCAGCCCTTCTGGTCGGTGATGCGCGAGATGGCCCCGAACAGCGGCACGTCGGGCCTGACCGGCAGCTCGAGCTCGCGCTGCAGCGCCGCCTTGCACGCCGCCTTGCCGGCCAGATCCCCGGCGTGATAGTTCGCCGGCAGGCGCGGGTCGCGCTCGGGCGACCACAGCTGGTAGTCGACCCCGTTCAGGATCCCCGACAGTTTGCCGGCGCGCGCGCGCAAGAGGCCATCCATGCCATGGCCACCCTCGGGGGTGCGGATCTCCCGCGCATAGCGCGGCGACACCGTGGTGACCCGATCCGCGAACACGATCCCCGCCTTGAGCAGCGAGCCCTTGCCGTAAAACTCCAGCCCCTCGGGCGACCACACGTCGTGCGGCAGCCCCAGCTCGCCGATCAGACTGGGCGGCGCCATGCCGAGGAACGCCATGTTGTGAATCGTCAGCACGCTGCCGCGCGCCCCGCCGACTCCGCGCGCGGTCCACAGCGGCGCCAGACCGGCCTGCCAGTCGTGCGCGTGCACCACGTCGACGCCGCCCCACAGCTCCTGCCCGAGGTGCAGCGCCGCGCGCGACAGCAGGCCGAAGCGCAGCCAGTTGTCGCCGAACTCGCCGTGCTTGTCGCCGTACACGCCGTCGCGATCGAACATCGGGTGGTCGATGGCGTACACGGTGACCGCCGACCCGGGCAGGTTGCCCTCGTAGACCGTGACCTCCACGGTGTGGCCGAGCTGGACGCGCACCGGCCTCAGGCGCCGCGCCAGCGCCCAGCGCCCGACATCGACGCTGCGATAGCGCGGCGTCACCACCGCGACCTTGACCCCCAGCTTGACCAGCGCGCGCGGCAGCGCCGCGGCCACGTCGGCCAGCCCTCCGGTCTTGGACAGCGGCTCGACCTCGGATGCGACGTGCAGGACTCTCACGCGGAACCCGGACCCGGATAGCGTCCCCCGTTCAAAATTTCGCGAGCGAAATTTTGCACGGGAGCCACTAGTCCTTGATCTCGCGCAGGAACGCCGCCGCCTCCTCGGGCGAGGTCGGGTTGATGTAGAAGCCCGAGCCCCACTCGAAGCCGGCCACCGTGGACAGCGTCGGCATGATCTCGATGTGCCAGTGGTAGGTCGCGCTCTCCGGCTCGTTGAGCGGCTGGTTGTGCAGCATGAAGTTGTAGGGCGGGTTGTCGAGCGCCAGGTTCAGCTTGCGCAGCGTGACCCGCATGGCATTGGCCAGCTCGGCATACTCGCTGCGGCGCACGTCCTCGAACGACGAGTCGTGGTGCTTGGGCAGGATCCAGGTCTCGAACGGGAACTTGGGCGCGTAGGGCTCGATGACCACGAAGGAGGCGTTCTCGTAGACCACGCGGCGGCGCTCGGCCAGCTCCTGGCGCACGATGTCGCAGAACACGCAGCGCTCCTTGAAGGCGAAGTAGGCGCGCGCGCCCTCCATCTCCTCGAGCACCGTCTTGGGCACCACCGGCAGCGCGATCAGCTGCGAGTGCGGGTGCTCCAGCGAGGCGCCGGCGGCGCGCCCGTGGTTCTTGAAGATCATGATGTACTTGAAGCGGCTGTCGCGGCGCAGATCGAGGATGCGATCGCGATAGGCCCAGAACACCGGCTCGATCTCGGCCTCGCTGAGGCCCGACAGCTGCTTGCCATGATCGGGCGTCTCGATGATGACCTCGTGCGCGCCGATGCCCTGCATGCGGTCGTAGACGCCGTCGCCGGCGCGATCCAGGCTGCCCTCGACGCGCAGCGCGGGGAACTTGTTGGGCACCACGCGCAGGGTCCAGCCCGGGCCGTTGGCCGGCCCCTGCGGCCGGTAGGCCAGCACCTCGCGAGGGGTCTTGTCCTCGTGGCCGGGGCAGAACGGGCACACCGTGCCCGGCGGCGCCGGCTCGTCGCGATCGCTGCGCATGCCGCCGGGCCGGTGCGCGCGCTCGGTGGCGATGATGACCCAGCGGTTGACGATGGGATCCTTGCGCAGATCGGGCATCAGAGGTCCCCGATGTCGAGCAGCGCGCGCGTCTCCAGCGTCTGCCCCGCCTCCAGGGTGACCCGCCACAGCGGCAGCAGCGCCGAGCCCTGGAACGTCCGCTCGAAGCCGCCCTCGCTCTGCGACGCGGTCTCCAGCGGGAAGCGGCACAGCCGCGCCTCGGGCGTCACCTTCAAGGTCACGCGCAGCCCCAGCCACTCGTCGATGGCCTCCAGGCCGGGCGCCGGCGCCAGCTCGCCGTGCGACGCCATGTTGGTGGCGCCGAGGTCGAGGCCGGGCCGCGAGCCGGGCAGCTCGCGATAGCGCCGCTTGTCGTCGTGGCCCGCCAGCAGGGTGAACGCGATCTCCGACCCGAACAGGGCATCGATGTGGCCCTCGGCGCGCACCCGGTAGCTGCACGACAGCTGGCCATGCTCGAGGCGCAGCCGCTTCTCCAGCTCGACCGGCACGCCGTCGACGCTGCCGCGCCGCCACAGCGTCACGCTGGCCACGCTGTCCTGCGCGCCGAGGTCGCGCACCTCATAGCGCCCGGCCGCGAAGTCGCCCAGCTCGCGGTAGCTGCCGCGCGCCAGCTCCTCCAGCTTGGTGCCCTCGGGCACGAAGTGATCGACGAAGCCCAGCTTGAGGTGGCGGTCGTACTGCAGGAGCTCGCCCAGGGTGCGATCCTTGACGATGACGAGGTCGTGGATCGACTTCTGCCCGCCGCCGTCGCCGTGGCCATGGCCGTGCGGCTGCTCCAGCGCGTGGCGCAGCTTGTCGTGGTAGGCCTCGCGCCGGCGCCCCATCACGTTGAGCAGGTTCATGCGCTGCTTGCGCACGTCGAGCTCGTACACCGCGCCGCCCTCGTCGGGCTTGATGTAGACGCGCAGCTTGTCCGAGGTCAGCTCCAGCTCGTCGCGCAGATCGGCGTCGAGATCCAGCGCGCGCGCCGAGGTGCCCGCCGCGGTGCCCGCGACGCGGTCGGCGATCTCCTCGGCCGCGATGAGGTGGGTGTACACCGCGTGGCGGATGTAGTTGAGGTACAGGCCGCCGAACAGGCCGTGCCAGTAGCCGCAGTTGGTCTGCGCGCGGTACAGCTCGCGGCGCGCCTCGTCGAGCAGGCCATCATGACCCGGGGTCGCCCCGGCGTGCCTCTCGGCCGCGGCCAGCTTGTCGGAGACCCGGATCATCTTCTTGTGCATGAAGTGCGCTTCCGGGTACTTGGCCAGGAAGTTCTGCCACAGCCCGCCGCGCACGAAGGGGCCGACCTCCTCCTTCAGCGTGGGCTGCGCGTCGAGCACGTGCTGGGCATGCGTCAGGCGCGCCTGCGCGTCCGCCGGCAGCGACCACTCGCCCATCTCGTAGTAGGACGCCGTGGGCAGATAGACCCGGCCCGAGGGCGGGAACTCGGTCAGCGCCTCGCGCAAAAGGCCCGTGCGCACGCGGTCGGGCGGCGCCTCCGACAGCAAGGTGAAGAACTTGCGCAGCCAGCCCTTGTCCCAGACCCACTCCTTGGTGCCGGGCCACATGCCGAACTTCTCGCCGTCGTCGCCGTAGGTGGCCGCGACCTTGCGCGAGCCCGCGGCGTCGCCCATGTCGTACAGCACCTGCATGGCCTGCTCGGGCGACTTGAAGGGGATGGCGTAGCGCAGCTCCTTGGCGATCGGGAAGATGGCCAGCGGGGTGCCCGCCTTCTCGGTCACGTAGTAGCCCGACAGCTCGCCCAGCCAGCCGGCGTTCCTGAAGTGGGTGTCGTCGGTCAGGGTGTAGCGCAGCCCGGTGCCGCCGATGAGCGACGCCAGCGCCGGCTCCCAGACCCGCTCGGCCAGCCACATGCCCTGCGGGCGCACGCCCAGCTTGGCCTCGCACCACTGGTTCATCATCTCGATCTGGCCGATGGCGTCGCGCTCGGGCAGCACCGCCAGCATGGGCTCGTAGAAGCCGCCGCCCATGATCTCGACCTGGTTGCGCGCCGCCAGCTCGCGCAGCAGGGCGATGTACTCGGGCTGGTGGCGCTCCAGCCACTCCAGCAGCGCGCCGGTGTGGTGCAGCGCGCAGCGCACCTTGGGAAACTCCGCCAGCAGGCGCAGCAGCGGCCCGTAGCAGTCGGCGTAGCCCTGCGCGAAGACGTGGTCGAAGTTGCCGTCGGGCTGGTGATTGTGGAAGGCGAGCAGCAGCGTCAGCTGACCCATGGGGCGAGCATCGTACAGCAGCGCGCCGTTCTTGGTATATATGCGCCGTGGCGACTCTCATCGACGGCAAGGCCATCGCGGCCAAGGTGCGCGCGGGTGTACGCGACGGAGTGCTGGCCCTGATGGGCAGCGAGCGCGGCGGCGGCGAGCCGCCCGGCCTGGCGGTGGTCCTGGTCGGCGTCGATCCGGCGTCGCAGATCTATGTGCGCAACAAGGGCAAGGCGGCCGCAGAGGTCGGCATCAAGGTGTTTGATCACTCCCTGGCGGAGAGCACGACGCAAGCGGAGCTGATGGCCCTGGTCGGGCGCCTCAACGAGGATCCGCGCGTGGACGGCATCCTGGTGCAGATGCCGCTGCCGGCGCACCTCGACGCCAAGCGCGTCATGCGCGCCATCAACCCGTGGAAGGACGTCGACGGCTTCCACCCGCACAACATGGGCCTGCTGGCGCTGGGCGATCCGCGCTTCGTGGCCTGCACCCCGGCCGGCGTCATGGTCCTGCTCGAGGAGGTCGGCTGCAAGGTGGCCGGCGCCGACGCCGTGGTCATCGGGCGCTCGACCACGGTGGGGCGCCCGATGGCGCTGCTGCTGACCGCGGCCGACGCCACCGTGACGCTGTGCCACTCCAAGACGCGCGATCTGGCGGCCGTGGTCGGCCGCGCCGACATCGTGGTCGCCGCCATCGGCCGCGCCGAGCTGGTCAAGGGCGCCTGGATCAAGCCCGGCGCCGTCGTCATCGACGTCGGCATGAACCGACCGCCGGGTGGCAAGCTGTGCGGCGACGTCGAGTTCGCCGAGGCCGAGAAGCGCGCCTCCGCGATCACCCCGGTGCCGGGCGGCGTCGGCCCGATGACCATCGCGCTGCTGCTGCAGAACACGCTGACGTCAGCGCGCCGCCGCAGCGATCGCGCGCGCTGACGCTGGTTTGACCGATATGGTCATGACGGCTATGATCATGACCATGTCGTCCAATCGCTGGAATATCGCTGCGGCCAAGGCCGGGCTGTCACGCCTGGTGCGCCAGACCAGCCGGGGGCCTCAGATCATCGAGAACCGGGGCAAACCAGTCGCCGTCGTGGTGTCTGCGGATGAGCACCAGCGCATCACTGGGGTCGAGCAGGCAGGTGATCGGTGGCAGGCGGTGCTGGATCTCAGCGCCGAGATTCGCGCGGACGGCGGCGCGACCTTGCGCATCGAGCCGCGCCGGCCGCGTCGGTCGCCGTTCGGGCGCGCGAGCCGCTAGGTGTACCTGGTCGACACCAACGTGCTCTCGGAGTTGCCGCGTCCGCGACCGGAGCCTGCCGTCCTGCGCTGGCTGCAGCAGCAGCGGGCCATCGTCGTCAGCGCTGTCTCGGTGGAGGAACTCGCCTTCGGAGTTGCCCGCGCACCTGCGGGGCGCCGGCCGAAACTCACGCGCTGGCTCGACGGGCTGCTCGAGTCGGCCGAGATCGTCGACGTGAGCATGACCATCGCGCGGGCCGCCGGCGAGCTACGCGCCGCGCGCGAGAGCGCTGGGCGACGGGTGGCCCAGGCGGACATGCTGATCGCCGCGACCGCCCTCGTCCGTGGGCTCACCCTGGCGACGCGGAACGTACCTGACTTCGAGGGCTCGGGCGTCGCGCTGCTGAACCCATTCGACAAGTAGCCCTGGCTTCCGCCAGGTCCAGGTACCGGACCGGACAGGTAGCTCTGGCTGCGCCAGAGCTACTTGATCGCTGCCGGCCGCCCGATCAGCCGCACCACTGCGGCCTGCAGGTCGGGCAGGGCAGGGGGGTGCTCGAGGATCTCGTCGGCGCCGGCGTCCTCGGCGTGGGCGCGGCCGGCGGCGTTGTGCACCAGCGCGATGACCGGGATGGGCTGCGCCAGGTGGGCGCGCGCCAGCCGCATGATCTGCACCGCGTCGTCGTCCTCGACCTCTTGCCCGGTCAGCACCGCGATGAGCAGCTCGACCTGCTGCGCGAAGACGTGGCGCGCCTCGTCGGGGTCGCCGACCTCGAGCTGCTGGCACGACAGCGCGCTCTTGATGATGCGCCCGAGCTGGGCCCGATCACGCAGCTCGGCCAGCGTCGCGATGCGGATGCCGCTGAAGGTGCCCACGATGCGGTCGATGGCCTCGCCGATGTCGGCCCCGAACTGGCCGAACTCGACGCCGACCCCGACCGGCTGCGGCGCCTCGCCCGGCGCGCCGCGCTCGCGCACCCAGGCCACCCGCCCCGCGACCTCGATGGCCTCACCGCCGCCGGGGACGTGAAAGCGCAGCCCGATCTTGGTGCCCTGCGGCAGCGGGGGATCCATCTCCAGGAAGATCCCGCCCTTCGACAGGTTCGACGAGTAGGCGACCAGGAAGGCGCCGGCGGTGCGAAACTCGACCTCGAGCACGGCCGGTGCCCGATGGTGCCTGCGCGGCCAGTCCCTCACGCGTGGCTGTCCGCCAGAAAGCGCTCGATCAGCCGGTCGAGCTCGTCCAGCGAGCCGTACGCGATCTGCACGCTGCCCTTGCCGCCCTGATCCGTGATGGCGACGCGCGAGCCCAGCGCGCGGGTCAGGCGCAGCTCGAGGTCCTTCACCGACGCCGACTTCTTGTCGCCTTCACTCCCCGGAGCCGGCGCGGCGGCCGCCGCCGGCGTGCGCAGCTTCTTGACCAGCGCCTCGGTCTGGCGCACCGACAGCCCGCGCGCGATGACCTCGCGCGCCGCGCGCTCCATCGCCGCCACCCCGTCCCGGACGCCCTCGAGCCCGAGCAGCGCCCGCGCATGGCCCATCGAGAGCAAGCCCTCGACGACCTGGCCGCGCACCAGCTCGGGCAGCTTGAGCAGGCGCATGGCGTTGGCGATGGTCGACCGATCCGTGCCGACCTGCTCGGCGATCTGCTCCTGGGTCAGGCCGAAATCGTCGTGCAGCCGGGCGTAGCCCTCGGCCTCCTCGATGGCGTTGAGGTCGGCGCGCTGCAGGTTCTCGATCATCGCCAGCTCGAACGACTGCGCCGGCGTGGCGTCCTTGATGACGATGGGCAGCTCGGTCAGGCCGGCGCGCTGCGCGGCCCGCCAGCGCCGCTCCCCCGCGATCAGGAAGAAGCCACCACCCTGGCGCGCCCGCACCACCAGCGGCTGGATCACGCCGTGGACGCGGATCGACGCCGCCAGCTCCTCGAGGCGCAGCTCGTCGAAGGCGCGCCGCGGCTGCTCGGGCGAGGGGTGGATCTCCTCGATGCCGGCCTTGACCAGGCCGGTCCGCGCGGCGCTCGCCGCGCCCATGTGGGCCGGCGCCGGCTTCATCGGGGCGTCCCCGATCAGCGCCGCCAGACCACGGCCCAGCGCGGGGCGCTTGCTCGCGCTCACGCCGGCTCCTTGCTGCGCGCGCCGCCGACGCTGGCGCCGGAGTCGGCCCCGGCGCCCGCGGCCGCGATCAGCGCCTCGGAGCGCGCCAGGAACTCGCGGGCCAGCGCCAGGTAGCTCTGGCTGCCGCGCGACGCGACGTCATACAGGATGATGGGCTTGCCGAACGAGGGCGCCTCGCCGAGGCGCACGTTGCGCGGGATCACGGTCTCGAACACCTTGTCGCCGAAGTGGCGCTTGACCTCGCCCTCGACCTGCAAGGTCAGGTTCTGCCGCGGGTCGTGCATGCACAGCACGATCCCCTCCAGCAGCAGGCGCGGGTTGAGGTGCGCCTTGACGCGCTCGATGGTGGCCAGGAGGTGCGACAGCCCCTCGAGGGCGTAGTACTCGCACTGCATCGGCACCAGCACGCCATCGGCGGCCACCAGCGCGTTCAGCGTCAGCAGGCCCAGCGAGGGCGGGGTGTCGATGGCGATGTAGTCGAACTCGGCCCCGGCGTGCGCGATGGCGTCGGTCAGCCGGTGCTCGCGCCGCGCCTCGGTGGCCAGCTCGATCTCGGCCCCCGCCAGCTCGGGCGTCGACGGCACCACGAACAGGCTCGCGACCTCTGTCGGGCGCGCCGCCTCGGCCAGGGTCAGCCGCCCGGCCAGCACGTCATACACCGTCGGCCCGTCGCCCAGCGCCGCCCGGGGCAGCCCCAGCCCCGAGCTGGCGTTGCCCTGCGGGTCCAGATCGATGAGGAGGACGCGCCGGCCCGCCGCCGCGATGGAGGCCGCCAGGTTGATGGAGGTGGTGGTCTTGCCGACCCCCCCCTTCTGGTTCGTGATTGCCAGGATTCGCGCCATGAACAGCGGACCTCCTTATCATGTCGCGCCGACGCGCCGCAACCCTTTTTGCCACCAAAATCCAGCCATTCCGGCAACTTGTAAAATTCTTTCGGGGTTTTTTTGACCCCTCTCGGACCCTGGTGGTAGTTTGTAAGCAGATGTAGGATAAGTATCTACATCGACGGGATCAAGGACAAAATCCCTGGATTCCGCCGAACCCGAGTGGCCGCCCCGGTGGCCAGCCCCAGACAGCCGAGGAGGACCGAGATGCGCGACGCTTTCCCGAGGGTCTACCGTTCGTTCGAGGAGTTCGAGCGCGAGGAGCTGCAGAAGCTCGACCGGCTCTACGTCTCTGTGGACGACATGCTCGACGAGATGTTCGCCGAGGAGGTGGACTTCGACGAGGAGGGTGGCAAGAAGCGCGGTCGCGGCCGGCCCCGCAAGACCGACGATTGATCCAACCCCCTCGAAGCGCAGCTTCGAGGAGCGTTGTTCAGGCTCCGTTTCCGTACTGCCGTCGCGGACCCTCGCAGCTAGCGCTGCACGGGTCCGCTGACGTTTTCGGCCATCGGCTCGGGCAGCGACTCCGGGGTCTCGCCCGGGGGCGTGGTGGTGCGCGCCGCGCCACCGGTCTGCACCAGCGCGATCCCCACCTCCTCCTCGCCATCCGCCGCCACTGGCGCCGCCGGGTGCACGCGCACGCGCCGGATGCGCAGCCCCTCGACGTCCAGGATCTCGACCCGCCGCCCGCTCAGCACGACGTGGTCGCGCACCGCCGGCTGCCGGCCCAGGATGGAGAACACATAGCCGCCCAGCGTGGTCACGCCCGGATCCTCCTCGGGCGGCTCCAGCGCCAGCTTCTTCATGGCGTGCTCCAGCAGCACCGAGCCGTCGACATCGACGGTGCCGTCGGCGCGGCGCACATACTTGGGCTCCTCGGTGTCGAGCTCGTCCTGGATCTCGCCGACCAGCTCCTCGAGCAGATCCTCCAGGGTCACGATCCCGGTCCACTCGCCGAACTCGTCGACCACCACCGCGAAGTGGGTGTGGCGGCCTTGCAGCTGCCGCCGCAGGCGATCAATCGGCAGCGTCTCGGGCACGTAGACCGGGGTGCGCGCCAGCTCGCGGATGCCGTTGGCCTTGCGCCGGCCGTGCTCGACCGCGAACAGATCCTTGAGGTGCACGAAGCCGAGCACGCGCTCCATCTGGGTCGGATCCACCAGCGGATAGCGCGTGTACTCGCCGGTCAGCGCCTTGTCGAGGTTCTCGGCCAGCGACTTCGAGGCGTCCAGCGTGACCACGTCGCGGCGCGGTGTCATGACCTCGCGCGCCACGCGCTCGGTGTAGTCGAGCACGTTGTCGAGCAGGTCGCGCGTCGACGCGTCGAGCACGCCGTGGCGGTGCGAGCTGGCCACGATGAGGCGCAGCTCCTCTTCCGAGTGCGAGTCGTCCTTCTCGTTGGGCGGCTTGAAGCCGAGCAGGCGCACCACCAGGTTGGCGGCGCCGTTGAGCAGCGACACGATGGGCTTGAAGATGCCGCGGAACAGCGTCAGCGGCCGCGAGCACATGATGGCGATGGGCTCGGCCTTCTGGATGCCGATGGCCTTGGGCACGATCTCGCCCAGCACGGTGTGCAGGAAGGTGATGGCCGCGAACGCCAGCGCGGTGGCCACGATGTGCTTGACGTAGTAGGACAGCCCGCCGATGCCCTGGATCAGCGGCTCGATGAGGTGCGCGAACGAGGGCTCGCCGATCCAGCCCAGGGCCAGCGACGCCAGCGTGATCCCGAGCTGGGTCGCGGAGATGTACGAGTCCAGCTTGTCGAGGATGCCGAGCACACGTCTGGCCCCGCCGCTTCCGGCCTCCGCCATCTCCTGCAGACGCGTCGGGCGTGACTTCACCAGCGCGTACTCGGACAGCACGAAGAAGCCGTTCAAGACGACGAACACGAACGCAAGCGCCAGCATCAAGCCGGGAGTCATCGATCTGGCGCAATAGTACACGCCTTTGCCGTATGCCGCGCGACGAGGTCGCGCCGGCGCTGAACTGGCGTCACCGACGCGCTGGCGGCGCTACCGGCGCAGGCAGAGCGTGCGCGCGGTCTGGCACACGAAGCCCGTCGGGCACGAGGCGTTGACGCCGCACTCCAGCCGGGGGGCGCACTTGCCGCGCTCGTCGTCGCAGATCTCGCCGAGCAGGCAGGCGCTGCGCTCGGTGGCCAGGGTGCAGGTGCGCTCGGCGATGACGCAGCGGCTGCGCGCGGTGTCGCAGGTGAAGCCCTGCTGGCAGCCATCGTCGTTCGTGCACGTCGCCGCCGGGACCTTGCAGGTGCGCTCCGAGCACAGCTCGCCGGGCACGCAGTCGGAGTCGACCGTGCACGGCCCCTGCTCGGGCAGGATGTCGAAGGCGAAGACCTGGGCCTCGTCGTGCGGATCGCGGGCGTCGTCGGCGCTGACGAAGTACTGCACCTGGGTGCCCGCCGGCGCGCCCGGGATGTTGGCGGCCCAGACGTCGCCCGCGAGATCGTCCATGGCCAGGGTCAGGAAGGTCCGCCCGCGATCGATCGAGAAGTGCAGCACCACGTCGTCGGGCCGGCCCTTGGTGCTGGCCACCACGCGGTAGGGTCCGACCCGATCATGCGTCGCGGTCAGGCGCGACGTCGACAGCACGCCGGCGTCCTCGCTGGCGCAGCCCAGCGCCGAAAACCCCAGCGTGAGCCCGATCACTGCCGCTGCTACCCGCATCGCGGCCATCGTAGCACCGCGCCTCCCCGCCGCCAAAAAAGCCTCAATCCAGCCCCGATCCCCACCCCAATTGCCTGTCACCTGTCACCTGTCACCTGTTCCTCGGTCCTCTGCTGCGCGTCACTCCAGCTCGTGGACATCCCCTTCCTTGGGGATCACCGTACGCATGCCCTCGCGGTTCATGTGCTCGGCCATCGGGACCTGCTGGTCGGCCTCGCCGTGGACCAGGAAGAAGCTCCGCGTCGCTCCGCCCGCCGCGCAGCGCTGGGCATAGCCGTAGAGCTCCTCCTTGTCGGCGTGCGCGGAGAAGCCGTTCATGATCTCGACCCGGGCGCGCAGATCGCGCTCGACGCCCAGGATCTTGACCCGGGGCCGGCGCTCGACGATGCGGCGGCCCAGGGTGTGCTGGGCCTGGAAGCCGACGATGAGGATGGTGTTCCGCTCGTCCTCCACGTTGTTGCGCAGGTGGTGCAAGATCCGCCCGGCCTCGCACATGCCCGACGAGGCGATGATCACCGCGGGCTCGCGCAGGTCGTTGAGCCGCTTGGACTCGTCGACCGACTGGATGTAGCGCACGCTGGCGAACGAGAACGGGTCGCCGTGCTCCTCCATGAAGTCGCGCGTCTCGTGGTCGAAGCACTCGGGGTGCAGCTTGAAGACCTCGGTCACGTTGACCGACAGCGGCGAGTCCACGAACACCGGCAGCGGCGGCACCCGGCCGTCGCGGATGAGCTCGTTCAGCGCGTAGATGATCTCCTGCGAGCGCCCCACCGCGAAGGCCGGGATGAGCACCTTGCCCTTGCGCTTGATGGTGGCGTTGATGACCTCGGCCAGGCGCGCGTTGGTCGACGTGATGGGATCGTGGGCGCGGTTGCCGTAGGTGCTCTCCATCAGGACGTAGTCGGGGCGCTCCGGGAACACCGGGTCGCGCAGGATGGGCAGCCCCTTGCGGCCGATATCGCCCGAGAACGCGATGCGGCGGCCGCTCTTGTCCTTGCCCGCGCCGGCCACGTCGACCGACACCGAGGCCGAGCCCAGGATGTGGCCAGCGTCGAGAAATGTGGCAGACACTCCAGGGTGCACGTCGAAGCGCTTGCCGTAGGGCACCGACACGAAGCGCTCCAGCGCCCTGACGGCGTCCTCCTCGTCGTAGAGCGGCGTGATCTCCTTCCAGTCGGGATCGTCGGCGTTCTTGCGGTTGAGGTAGCGCGCGTCGGCCTCCTGGATGCGGGCCGAGTCGCGCAGCATGTAGGCGCACAGATCGCGGGTCGCCGGCGTGGCGTACACGGTGCCGCGGAAGCCGCGCTTGATGAGGCCCGGGATGTTGCCGGAGTGATCGATGTGCGCGTGTGTCAAGAGCAGCGCGTCGGCCTCCAGCGCCTCGGGCGCGAAGTGGGTGTTGCGCTGGCGCGAGTCGTCACGCCGGCCCTGGTACAGGCCGCCATCGATGAGGATGCGGGCGGAACCCGTCTCGAGACAGTGCATCGAACCCGTCACTTGCTGTGCCGCTCCGATGAAGCGCATCCGCATGGCCACAACGTATCACGGCATCCCAGCTTGACAGCGTATGAT
Organism: Polyangia bacterium; assembly: GCA_044229835.1. Taxonomy (GTDB): domain Bacteria; phylum Myxococcota_A; class Polyangia; order Haliangiales; family JADYYK01; genus JADYYK01. The sequence continues at coordinate 38,435 of JBGASF010000022.1, forward strand.
GCCGCTCATACGTTCACCTGACTTGGACTCGAACCCTGCCGCACGTTGCCGCAGGTTGACTGGCCGGGCCCACCACTGAGAGGGAGAGGCGTACCCCATGAGCACGAAGAAGCAGGGCGGCACCGAGGGACCGGTCGAGGTTCCCGAGATCATCTCGATCCTCCCGCTCCGCAACTCGGTGCTGTTTCCCGGCTCCATCATCCCGATCGACGTCGGCCGCAGAAAGAGCGTGCGCCTGGTCGAGGAGGCCATCTCCAAGGAGCGCCCGGTCATCGGCATCCTGACCCAGCGTGACGCGCGCACGGAAGATCCGGGCGAGGGCGACATGTACGCGGTCGGCTGCGCGGCGCGCATCCTCAAGGTCATCAAGCTGGCCAAGGACAACTTCTCCGTCATCCTGCAGGGCGTCTCGCGCGTCCGCATCCTCGACTATCAGTCGACGGATCCCTTCATCACCTCCCGCGTCACCGCGCTGCCCGATCCGACGGTGGCCGACGTCGAGCTCGACGCCCTGGTGCTGAACCTCAAGGACATCGCCAAGCGCGTCATCAAGCTGATGCCGGAGCTCCCCAAGGAGGCCGGCGCGCTGGTCGATAGCGTGACCGAGCCGGGCCAGCTGGCCGACCTCATCACCTCGAACCTGGAGCTGCAGGTCGAGGAGAAGCAGGACGTCCTCGAGACCTTCGATCTCAAGGCGCGCATCCGCAAGGTGCTGCAGTTCCTGTCGCGCCAGCTCGAGGTCCTCAAGGTCCGCGAGAAGATCAACACCCAGGTCCAGGAGGAGATGGGCCGCAACCAGCGCGAGTACGTGCTGCGCCAGCAGCTCAAGGCCATCAAGGAAGAGCTCGGCGAGCTCGACGAGGGCGGCGGCGATCTGGAGGAGTTCAAGGACAAGATCGCCAAGGCCAAGATGCCGCCCGACACCGAGAAGGTGGCGCACAAGCAGCTCGAGCGGCTCAAGGTCATGCAGCCGTCGTCGGCCGAGTACACCGTCACCCGCACCTACCTCGAGTGGCTGGTCGAGCTGCCCTGGGAGGTGTCGACCGACGACGTGGTCGACATCGCCAACGTGCGCCAGATCCTGGACGCCGACCACTACGACATCGAGAAGGTCAAGAAGCGCATCCTCGAGTACATGGCGGTGCGCAAGCTGAAGGCCGACAAGAAGGGGCCGATCCTGTGCCTCGCCGGCCCCCCCGGCGTCGGCAAGACCTCGCTCGGCAAGTCGATCGCGCGCTCGATCGGCCGCAAGTTCATCCGCATCTCGCTGGGCGGCGTGCGTGACGAGGCCGAGATCCGCGGCCACCGTCGCACCTACGTCGGCTCGCTGCCGGGCCGCGTGATCCAGGGCATCAAGAAGGCCGGCACCAACAACCCGGTGTGCATGCTCGACGAGATCGACAAGCTCGGCCACGACTTCCGCGGCGACCCCGCGTCGGCCCTGCTCGAGGTCCTCGATCCGGAGCAGAACAACAGCTTCTCGGACCACTACCTCGAGGTGCCCTTCGATCTGTCGAAGGTCATGTTCATCGCGACGGCCAACCTGCTGGATCCGATCCCGCCGGCGCTGCGCGACCGCCTCGAGGTCATGGAGCTGCCGGGCTACACGCGCGAAGAGAAGAAGATGATCGCGCGCAAGTTCCTGGTGCCCAAGCAGCTCGAGGAGCACGGCATCACGCCCGACCGCCTGGATCTGACGGACGAGTCGGTGGCCGAGGTCATCGACGGCTACACCCGCGAGGCCGGCGTGCGCAACCTGGAGCGCGAGATGGGGGCCATCTGCCGCGGCGTCGCGGTCAAGGTCGCCGAGGGCTCGCTCAAGGACGGTGAGAAGGAGGTCGTCACGGCGGAGAAGGTGCCGGACTACCTGGGGCCGCAGAAGTTCCAGAGCGAGGTCGCGGATCGCACCAGCGAGCCGGGCGTCTGCACCGGCCTGGCGTGGACCGCGGTCGGCGGCGAGATCCTCTTCATCGAGGTCACCCGCATGCCGGGCAAGGGCTCGCTGGTGATGACCGGTCAGCTCGGTGACGTCATGAAGGAGAGCGCGCAGGCGGCGCTGTCATTCGTGCGCTCGAACGCCAAGTGGATGGGGATCGAGGAGAACTTCCTCGAGAAGACCGACATCCACATTCACATCCCGGCCGGCGGCATCCCCAAGGACGGCCCCTCGGCGGGTGTGACCATGTTCACCGCGATGGTGTCGCTGTTCACCAACAAGGCGGTCCGCGCCGACGTGGCGATGACCGGCGAGATCACGCTGCGTGGCCTGGTGCTGCCGGTCGGCGGCATCAAGGAGAAGATGCTGGCCGCGCACCGCGCCGGCATCAAGCGCGTGCTGCTGCCGGAGCGGAATCGCAAGGACATGGTCGATGTGCCGCCGCAGGTGAAGGAGGAGATCGAGTTCATCCACATCAAGCGGATGGACGAGATCCTGCAGTACGCGCTGACCGAGATGCCCGACAACTGGAAGGCCAACATCACGGCCCAGGTCGCCGCCGGCACCGACCCGACCAAGCCCGCGCCCACGGCCTAGCGCCGTCGTCATCCACCCAATGCCCCGCCGAGCCCTGGCCCGCTGCCAGCGCTCGGCGGTGTCATTTTCGGGGGCGGGTGGCTACTGCTCGACGCAGTAGACCGGGCGGCTGACCGAGCAGTCGTACTGGCGACCGGCGAAGAAGCCCCGGTTGGTGTCCCACGGGCTGCCCAGCTGGCCCTGGCCGCCGCTGCTCTGCCAGTCGTTGCAGGTGCTGACGGCGTCGCCGGGGGTGGTCAGGTCGAAGGCGCCGGTCCAGACCTCGGAGTTGTCGTAGGTGCCGTTGCCCCACTGCCAGATCCCCGAGCGCAGGGCGTTGAGGGGAGGGTTGGGCGGCATGACGTCGACGCCGGCGGCGATGATCTCGGCGCCGGTGCCGATGCGCACGCCGTCGGGGCGGATATAGGTCTGCGCCGGTACCAGCGCGCCGGCGGCCGACCCGGTGGTGCGGGCGATGAGGGCGCGCGAGCTGGTCACACCCGAGGGCGGGAACATCAAGCAGGTGGCGTTGGGATCGGCCCCGGCGCTGGGGAACAGCATGTCCTGCGAGACCCAGATCCGCTTGCCTGCGGTCGTCGCCGGGGTGACGGTGCCGCGGGCCCCGTACATCATGCAGTACAGGCGCTGCGGCGTGGTGCAGTCGAAGTTGAGCACGTTGTTGCTCCAGCCCCCGGGGCCGCGGCCGCTCATGCCGCCCCAGAAGGCGACGCCGATGATGGCGCCGCCCATCCAGTCGTTGCAGCTGGCGCTGTGGAAGCCGTACTGATCGGTGCCGGTGATGATGCGCTCGTAGGGGCGATCGCGGCCCTGCTCGTCGTGACGGATGGGGTTCAGGACCTGGTTGTTGCTGAGCAGGGGGCCCTTCTGGCCGAACACCAGGCCGTCCATGGTGATGAAGCTCTGGGCCAGGGCGAAGCGATCGGTGGCGTTGGAGGTGCTGGTCGACATCCAGGCCCGGTACGCGGTGTTGGAGGCGTCGTTGATGCCCGCGGCGGTCGCCAGCGTGTTGCAGAGGGTGTCGTACGGCATCAGGCCGCCGCGGTCGGCCGTGATGGTCTGCGAGGTGACGAAGACCAGGTTGCCCTGGATCGGCGCGAAGTTCGCGGTCACCGTGACGCTGGCGCTGACGGTCACCGCGCAGTCGCGGAACACCCCGCTGCAGCCGCCGCCCGACCAGCCGCCGAACATGACGCCGCTGCCGTTGCTGACGCGCGCCTGCAGCGTCACCGAGGTGCCGCCCGCGTACAGCTCGTTGCAGTCGGCGCCGCAGTTCACGCCGGCGGGGACCGAGGTCACGGTGCCGGTGCTGCCGCCGCCCAGCGCCACCGTGAGGCGGAAGCCGCCGCTGCCCGACAGCATCGCGGTGGCGCTGGCGCCGGTCGCGGTCGCGGTCACGCTGCCGCTGGCCGCCGCGCCGGCGCCGGGGCGGAAGGCCATGGTCACCGTGCAGACGCCGTTCGGCGCCAGCGTCATGCCCATGCAGCCGTTGCTGGTGATGGGGAACTCCGCCGCGTTGGTGCTCGAGATGGCCAGCGCGGTCGAGGCCACGTCGCCGGTGTTGCGGAAGGTGAAGTTCTGGGTGCCCGAGGTCTGGCCGACCTCGGTCAGCGGGAAGCTGTGCGGGGTCGGGGTGACGGTCAGCGTGGCGGGGGCCTGGCCGGTGCCGTTGATGGTCGCCATGCGCGAGCCGCCCGGGGTGGCCGACACGGTGAGGGTGGCGCTGAAGCTGGTGCGCGAGCCCGGGGTGAAGCGGATGCGCACGTTGCACGAGGCCCCGCCGGCCAGCATGGCCCCGGCCGCGCAGTCGCTGGCCAGGCCGGTGACGATGGCGAAGTCGGCCGGGCCGGTGAGGGTGATGCCGAGCGGGCCGCTCTGCGACTGGCCGCTGTTGGTGACCACCACCATGTCGTCGCTGCTCTGGCCGACCACGGTGGTGTACGTCAGCGTGCCCGGGCTGAGCGCGAGGTTGGCCGGGGTCAGGCCGGTGCCGGTCAGGGTGACGGTGCCGCTGCCGCCCTGGCTGGCGGCAAAGGTGCTCATGCCGCCGCTGACCGCGCCGGCGGCGCTGGGCGTGAAGGTCAGGCGCACGGTGCAGGCCTGGCCGCCACCCAGCGTGGTGACGCCGGAGCGGCAGTCGGCGCCGGTCGGGGCCTGGATCGCGAAGCCGGCGCTGGCGGTCAGCGTGATCGCGGTCGAGGTCGCCTGGCCGCTGTTGGACAAGGTGTACATCATCACGGCGCTGGTGCTGCCCACGGTGACGCCGCCGAAGGCGACCGTGGTCGGGCTGGCGCTCAGGCGGGCCGCGGTCTGACCGTTGCCCGTCAGGGTCGCGCTGGCGCTGCCGCCAGCGGCGCCGCTGGCGGTCAGGCCGCCGCTGCGCGCGCCCGCCGCGCTGGGCGCGTACTGCACGGTGATCATGCAGCTGGCCGCGCCGGCCAGCGGGGTGGTGCAGCCGTTGGCCGAGATGGTGAAGTCGGTGCCGGTGACGTTGATGGTCAGGGTGCCGGTGCTGGCGTCACCGTCGTTGCGCAGGGTGAAGACCTGGGTCGCGGTCTGGCCCATGGTCACGGTGCCGAAGTCGGTCGTGGTCGGCGACAGGGTCAGGCTGGGTGGCGCCTGGCCGGTGCCCTGCAGCGAGGCCTGCGCGATCCCGCCCGGGCTGCCGGTCACGCTGAGCGAGGCGCCGGCGGCGCCGCGCACGTTGGCGTGGAAGCGCAGCGTGACCACGCAGGTCAGGCCGGCGCCCAGCGTCATGGTGTTGCAGGTGTCGGCGGTCTTCTCGAAGTCGCTGGCGCGGGTGCCGGTGATGGTGGTCGCCAGGGTGCCCGAGGCCGAGCCGCCGGTGTTGGTGATGGTGAAGGTCTGCGTGGTGCTCATCATGCCGAGCAGGACGCCGCCGAAGTCATGCGTGGTGGGCGAGATGGTCAGGGCCCCCGGGGTGGCGCCGGTGCCCGACAGCGCCGCGGTCGCGGTGCCACCCGGGGTGGCCATCACGGTCAGGGTGCCGGTCTTGGCGCCCATCGAACTCGGCGCGAAGCGCACCGCGATGGTGCAGCTGGCGGCGGGCGCCAGCGCGGCGGTGCAGCCGTTGTTCATGATGGTGAAGTCGGCCGAGCCCGAGATCGCGGCGCTGGGCACGCCGGTCATGGCGCCGCCGGCGTTGCGCACGGTGATGCTCACGGTGGCGTTGTTGCTGGTCACCACGGTGCCGAAGTCCTGCGTCGGCGGGGTCACCGCCAGCATGGCGGGGCCGACGCCGGTGCCGGTCAGCGCGGTGGTTGCGGCGCCGCCCGGGGTGCCGCTGACCAGCAGGCTGGCGGTCTTGATGCCCGCGCTGGTGGGCGTGAAGGTGACCTGCAGGGTGCAGGTCGCGCTGGCGGCCAGCGTCTGCCCGTTGCAGCCGTTGCTGCCGATGGCGAACTGGCTCATGTCGCTGCCGCTCAGGCTGGCGCTGAGCGCGCCGGTCACGGCCGAGCCGGTGTTGGTGACCGTCAGCGTCACCGGCGTGCTGGGCTGGCTCATGACCACGCTGCCGAAGTCGTGGCTGGTGGGCGCGATGGTGAGGGCGTCGGACGAGACCCCGGTGCCGGTCAGGCTGGCGCTGAGCGCGCCGCCCGGCGTCGCCGAGAGCTGCAGGGTGGCGCTGGCTGCGCCGGCGCCGGTGGGCGAGAACACCACCTGCACGGTGCAGCTGGCGCTGGGCGCCAGCGTCATGCCCTGGCAGCCGTCGGTGCCCTTGCTGAAGGCGGTCGCGCCGGCGCCGGTGATCATCGAGGTCAGCGCGCCGCTGGCGGCGCTGCCGGTGTTGGTCACCGTGAAGGTCACCGGGGCGCTGGGCGACCCCTGCACCGCGATGCCGAAGTCGTGGCTGGTCTTGTCGAGCGCCAGCACGGCGTCACCGCCGCCGTCGCCCGGGCCGCCGTCGAGCATGACGTCATCGACGCCGAGCACCACGGTGAGCGAGAGCGTGCCGCCGGCCACCACCTGGCCGCGCTTGGAGCCGTGCGCGATCTCGGTCTGGCCGTTGAAGGCGCGCGCGCTGACCAGCAGCGAGCCCTCACCGCTGCGCACGCGGAAGCCCGCGCTGAGCGGCAGCGTCAGCGCCTGGCTGCCCTCGGTCAGCGTGCGCATGGCATGCATGCCGCCGAGCTCGAGGTCGAGCTCGATGCGGTCGATGCTGCCCGCGGTGGTCCCGCGCTCGATGTGGACGACGACCAGCGTCTCGTCCGAATCACCCCCGCAGCCCATCACGCCTGCGGCCAGCGCGGCCGCCCACAGCACGAGTCCCTTGCGCATCTGCACTCCTGACGGCACGCCACGCGCGCCGGTAAGCCAAGCCAGCGCCGTCCGCCCAGCGGACGGCGATCAGTTCAGAAGATGTCCTGGTAGCCGAAGTCGGTGCCGGGCCGCTCCGCGCCACCGCCGGAGGTCGCGACCACGATGGCCACGGTGCCCACCGCGACCGCGCCGACGCCGGCCCAGAACCACCACTTCTTGTAGATGGGCCGCTTGCCGCCGCCGTGATCGGTGGGGCCCTGATCGGGCGGGGTGGCGGTCTCCTTGCCGGTGTCGCTGCCGCCGGCCACCGTCTCGGGCTTCGGGATCACGGTGCCCGGGCCGGGGCTCGGGCTGGGCGACGGCTCGGGGCTGGTCACCGGTGGCCGCGTGCCGGGCTCGTAGGTGCCGACCGGCGGCGCCTGCGAACTGGTCTCCTGGGTCTTGAGCGCGGCCTCCATCTCGCCGATGCGCCGCTCGACCTCGGGGCGGTTGGGCGCGTCGGGCATGTTGCGCAGGAACGACTTGTAGAAGAACAGCGCGCGCTCGAAGTTCTTCGACAGCCGGTAGGCCTGCGCGATGTTGTAGAGCAGCACCGGATCGGGGCGCAGCTCGAAGGCCTTCTCGTAGTTCTGGATGGCCTCCTCGAAGCGGCCCAGGGCGTAGTACTTGGTGCCCTGGTCATAGTAGGTGCGCGCCTCGGTCTCGGTCTTCTTGTCGGCCCACGAGGCCTCGGCCAGGCTGCACAGCAGCACGGCCACCAGCACGGCTCTCCCCAGCTTCACGACGACCCTCGAGCGTTGATTGTCTTCACGTTAGCGCATCCAACCGGTTGAAACCATGGGCGCCGTCACGGCCAAGATGGTCTCTATGGACATTCTGTCCAGAATGGTCAGAATGGTCGTAGTTGTTGGTCTGGACTGCAGCCGGGATGGAGCAATCCTGACCGGAGGATCGAGGAGGTAGCTTCATGAGCGCGACGCTGAATGGCCGGGCACTGACCATCTTCCGCAACAGCCGGGGCGAGGCGGCGCCATCGTTCAGCGCCAGCGACGCCAAGAAGGAGTTCGGGCGGGTGCTCGACGAGACCCTGTCGGCCGGGGTGGTGACCATCACCAAGCACGAGACCATCAAGGCCGTCATGCTCTCGGTCGACGAGTACGAGCGCATCACGCGCCCGCGCTCGAGCCAGCTCGACAGCCTGAGCGCGGAGTTCGACTCCATGTTCGAGCGCATGCAGGCGCCCGCCCAGCGCGAGCGCATGCAGGCTGCGATGAGCGCATCGCCCGACGAGCTCGGGCAGGCTGCCGTGAACGCGGCCCGCAAGCGCAAGCGCTGAGGTCACCCTGGGCGCGATCGACGTCTTCGCCGGCACCAATGGCGCCGGCAAGAGCACCGTGGTCGGGGAGGCCGCGCGCGCGCGCGGTGCCGAGTACTTCAACCCGGACGAGGTGGCGCGGCGCATCCGCGCCGCCGCGCCCGGCCTGTCCGACATCGAGGTCAACGCCGCGGCCTGGAACGAGGGCCGCCGCCTGCTCGAGAAGGCCATCGCCATCGATGGCAACTTCGCCTTCGAGACCACCCTGGGCGGCAGCACCATCACGCGCCTGCTCATCCAGGCCGCCGACCGCGGCCTCGAGGTGCGCGTCTGGTACGTCGGCCTGACCAGCCCGGCGCTGCACATCGCACGTGTGAAGGCCCGCGTGGCCAAGGGCGGCCACGACATCCCCGAGGCCAAGATCCGCGAGCGCTACGACCTCGGCCGGGAGAACCTCATCAAGCTGCTGCCCAAGCTGACCGAGCTCTGGGTCTACGACAACAGCCACGAGGCCGATCCCGACACCGGCGCCGCGCCCCGCCCCGTGCTCCTCCTCCACATGGTCAACCGCAAGATCATCGCCCCCGCCGACCTCAGCAAGACGCTGCCCTGGGCCAAGCCCATCGTCGCCGCCGCCCTCCGCCTCGCCAAGCGCAAGTAACTCCGAATTGCCTGTGACCTGTGACCTGTGGCCTGTTTGTCCGGGCTTCCGGCTACCGGCCCTGCTGCGGCGGCTGCGTCGGCTGCGTCGGCTGCTGCTGGCCATACTGCTGCGCGATCATCCCGCGCAGCCGCTGCGTCAGCTCGCCGATGATGTTCCTCGACAGCTCCGGTCGCTCCAGGATCAGCCCCCGGAAGCCGTCGCCCGGGATCGACAGCGCGCGCACATCGGCGATGGCGGTCACGTTGGCGGCGCGTGGCGCGCGGTCGAGCACCGCCATCTCGCCGATGCACACCCCGGCGCCCTGCTCGCTGAGGACCTGGGTCTGCCCGGCGCGTGACAGCCAGACCCGCACCTTGCCGCTGATCAGGATGAAGACCTCGCTGCCGACCTCGCCCTCGCGGCACAGCACCTGGCCGGCCAGGAAGCGGCGCTCCTGCGAGATCCGCGTGATGGCCAGCAGGTCATCGGGGTCGAGGTCGTCGAACAGCCCGACGTTGCGCAGCAGCATCATCTTCTCGAGCGTGGTCAGCGAATCGACCGGCGCGCGCGGATCCAGCGTCGCCAGCATGGGCGGCGGGGCTTCACCCTGCGCGGTCGGCGCCTCGGGCCCGGCCTTGTCGTACTCGCCGCTGGGCATGCGCGGGTACTCGCCTGAAATCGCGCCGCCGGTGGCGTGCGACTGCATCAGGCCCGCGGGCAGCATCTGGATCTCGGCGGTGGTGCGGCTGGAGGCCCGCAGCGCGGCCTTGTGCACCGCGGGATCCTTGTCGCCCAGCGCCTTCTCCAGCAGCTCGCGCCCCAGCTTGCCGCGCACGCCCAGCGAGCGCACCGCGGTCTCGCGCACGATCACGGCCTCGTCGGAGGTGGCCTCGCGCACCAGCTCCAGCGCCGGCCCCTCCTCGTAGCGGCCCAGCACGAAGACCGCGCAGGCGCGCACGAACGGCGAGGCGTCCTTGGCCAGCGCCAGCAGCGGGGGCAGCCGGGCCGCCTCCACCGCGGGGTCGGCGGGCTGCGCCGCCCGGTCGGGCCGCGGCTGCGCCGGCCCCGGCTGCGGCAGCTGGCTGAGCCGGGTGGCCACCGCGCGCGACAGCCGCTCGGTGATGGCGGCGTCGCCACACTTCATGATGGCCGCCGGCGCCTGCCCGCGCAGCGCGGGGTCGGTCGCGGCCAGAAGCTCGCGCACGGCATCGACCGGCTGCTCGCCATAGATCGACCCCAGCAGGCCCAGCACGCGCTCGATGCGCTCGGCCTCGCGCGCGCGCACCAGGAAGCGCATGAAGTCGACGCTGCGCGAGTAGCCGTCTTCCGCGCCGAGCGCCGCGTACCGGGCCGCCAGCGACTCGATCTCGTCGAGCTCCTGCTTCATGCGCGCCACCAGCGGGCCCTTGCTGTCGCGCAGCTCGCCGAGGACCGAGTCGGCCTCCTCGCGCGACAGCTTGGCCTCCAGGCGCAGCTCCTCCAGCGCGGCGGGGTCGAGCTTGCCGCCCTGCGGGGCGCGGTCGATGATCATGCGCTCGACCGACTTCCTGAAGCCCTCCAGCTGCAGCCGCTTCTCGGCCGAGTGGGTCTTGGACGGATCGAACAGCGAGCGGTCCTCGACGCCCAGCTCGCCGAGCACCTTCTCGTGATCCTGCTCGCTGATGCCGAGCTGGCTGCGCAGCTTGCCGAGCAGGTACAGCTCCTCGCGCGCGACCACGCCGTCCTTGAGCATCTCGCGCACGGTGTCCTTGTAGGCGCGCACGCGGTCGGCCTTCTGCTTCTGGCGCTCGGTGTGGATGAGGTAGAGGTCCTTGAGGTCCGACGGCGGCGGCTCGTCGCCCCACTCCCAGCGCTTGAGGAACCCGCGCGCGAACTTCTCCTGCACGAACTCGTCCTCGCGGCGGCGCCAGCGCTTGATCAGGAACAGCGTGCTCAGGAAGATGACCAGGAACTGCACCAGCCGGTACAGCTCCGGCCACCTGCCCAGCGTGGGTGCGCCGGCGAACACATAGAAGGTGTTGAAGGCCAGGAACGCCGCCAGGGTCAGGGTGCGGTGCCGCGCCAGGCCGCGCCACTTGGCGTCGTCGCCGTGCTGCCGGGTCAGCCGGCGCGCCATGGTCTTCTCCAGCCAGACCAGCAGCAGCATCGGCACCAGCGCACACAGAAGCAGCGTCACCGGCGCCGCCACCAGGCGCGGGATGCCGTGCGCGAACCACGCCCCCGGCCCCATGACCTCGCGCCACAGCCCGGGCTCGCGGGTCCAGGCGCCGCCGAAGTAGTAGCGCCAGGTGCCGGCCGCGACCCAGTAGTAGAAGTAGAAGCCGAACACCAGCCCCGGGAAGGCGTAGGTCGCCAGCGCCTTGGCGCGCAGCTCGGCGTCCTTCCAGTAGCCCTGCTCGAGATCGATGTCGGGGCAGAACTTCTTGCACGCGGTGCAGCTCGCGCACTGCGAGTTGGCCTGCGCCTGCAGGCTCTGCGGCTCGGTGTAGATCCGCTCCACCACGCCGACCGGGCAGAAGAAGTTGCACCAGGTCTTGCCGGTGTAGACCAGGCCCGCCACCAGGGCCAGGAAGAACACCGCACCCACCGCGATGCCCAGCGCCATGCGGTCGCCGTTGATGGCCAGCAGGCGCAGGTTCAGGAACACATACAGGATGCCGAGCTGGACCAGGGCGTAGTTGGCCTCCAGCCACTTGCCGGTCTTGCGCTTGCCGCCGATGCCCAGGGTGCGGCCCAGCTGTGCGGTCTCGGCCAGCGGACAGATCCGCCGCCACGAGTAGTAGCCCATGGCCACGATGCCGAGCGGCAGCACCGCGATGGTCAGGGTCCAGAACAGCCGCGGCCCGATGGGGTAGCTCAGCATCAGCGGGACGCCGACGAAGGCCGCCAGCAGGGCGACCACGCGCGCGATGTTGATGAACAAGCGGCGCAGCTTGCCGTCCTGCTCGCCGTCGGGCTTGGCCTTCCTGGCGCCGCCCTGCGTGGTGTGCTTGCCGGTCGCGCCGGGCGGGCGCACCACGGGCAGCTTGCCGCTGACCTTCGGCCTGGGGGTGCCCTGTGTGGTGCTGCCGGCGCTCACTGGGTGGGGGCTTCGATCACTCGCCGCGTGGGGCGCAGGGCACCTTCACGCTCTTGCCCAGCTCGGTCGACATGGTCGGGCCGAGCTGGCACTCGGCGTCGAGCTCCTGCTGATCCAGGAACGGGGTGTTCCTGAACTCGGGCACCAGCACGAAGAAGGTCTGCGGGATGGGGCGCCCCAGCAGGAGGCCGGTCTTCTTGGTCGGATCGAAGATGCCCGGGTCGAGCACGTCGCCTTCGTCGAAGGTGCGCACGTGGCACTGCGCGCACGACATGCCGTTCTCCTCGAAGTTGCGCCGGGTGGCGTCGTCGAGGCGGGTGCGCTTGCTGAGCAGCGCCTTGTACTCGGGGTTGATGTGCTGGGCGTCGAGGACGACCCCCATCAGCTTGCCGTCGGGGCCCTTCTTGGGCGGATCCTGCGGGATGTTGGAGAAGCCCTCGGCGACGCGGCAGTAGTCGGCGGGCAGCTCGGCGATGCACTTGGAGACGTACTTGCTCCCTTCGGCGACGACGTCGCCGGTGAAGCCCTTGATGGGCGGCGCGAAGTAGGTCGCCATCTTCTTGCCGGTGCTCGCGTCATCGGCCCAGGTGTTCTTGAAGGTCAGCCAGGCCCAGCCGTTGCCCCACAGGTACTTGCCGGCGCCGTCGGTGACGCTGCCGCCGCCCAGGCGGCCCGAGTTCGGCACCGCCAGGATCTGCGGGAACAGGCGCTTGTGCGCGGCGTCGTCATACTTGAAGAACTTGTCGAGGAAGCCGACCAGCGCGCGCGAGTAGGCCTTCTTGTCGGTGACCAGCTTCTGGTTCAGCGTCTCGCCGACGAAGAAGCTGTCGAACAGCAGGCCCGAGAAGGCGACGTTGCTCTCGGCGCGCACGTCGAGCGGGATGTCCGGCATGTCGGAGGCCAGGGCGAGGCGGAACATGATGTAGGCCGACTCCGGCGCGGTCATGTTGCGATAGACCAGGCGCAGCTCGTGGCGCGCCTTGTTCATGCGCGGGCGCACCGTGACCAGCTGCCAGCTCGCGAACTTGCGCCACTCCGGGTTGAACTTGTCGGAGTCGGGGTCGATGGCCGGGTTCTTGTGCAGCTTGGACATCAGCTTGAGGATGAGGTCGAGCTGCACCTGGGCCTTGGGGTTGCCGTAGTTCTTGGGGTCGTTGCCGGCGATGGTCTCGCGCCGGATCTCGAGCTGGCCGATGAGATCGAGCACCTTGTCGAGCGAGTAGGCCTTGCGCGCGTCGGCCAGCCGATCGGGGTCGCGGATGGTGACCAGCAGCTCGGTGGCGGCGCCCTTGACCTGGGGCTGCGGCGCCAGCGCGCCCTTGGTCAGGCGGATGGCGAACTCGCGGGTCACGAAGCGCGCCGGGGCATCGACCACCGGCTTGCCGCGATCGAGGCGGACCTCGGTGACGCGGACCCGGAAGCGGCCCTCGCTGCCGTCCTTGGCGGTGGGCTTCCACGACACCGTCTGGGTCAGCTCGTTGTAGGTCGCCGACAGCGGCTTCTGCAGGACCTCGATGCGCACGCCGTCGTCATCGGGATCGAGGGCGTGGATGCCGAAGTTGAGCTGCTTGCCGACCTGCCAGTCGGTGAAGGGCAGGGTCTCGATCACCGGGGGACGGTTGACCGGGGCAGGGGCGGCGGCCGGGGCCGGCGCCTTGGCCGGGGCCGCGAACGCGCCCACGGGCAGCGCCAGGCCGAGCCCGGCGGTGAGGACTGCGAGTGCCTTGTGCATGGATTCGTCTCCGCTGCAGGGTCTGGATTGTAGGGGCTGATACGCGCTGGAGCTGCGCATCTCGCCGGGCAGTGAGCATCGCGCGGCCGCGCCGGGGCTGTCAATTCGCGAGTGCTTCCGGACGCCTTTCTCGTGGTCTTGGCTTGACACCCACGACTGGCTGGTTAGTTTGCCGTCAGCCTCAACACCAAACGCTCGGAGAGACGGACAATGGGCAAGATCATCGGCATCGATCTCGGCACGACCAACAGCGTCGTCGCCATCATGGAAGGCAAGGAGCCCAAGATCATCACCAACGAGGAGGGTGGTCGGCTGACGCCCTCGGTCGTGGCGTTCGATGACAAGGGCGAGATCCTGGTCGGTCAGATCGCCCGCCGCCAGGCCATCACCAACCCCGAGAACACGGTCTTCTCCATCAAGCGCTTCATGGGTCGCAAGATGGACGAGGTCGTCGAGGAGACCAAGAAGGTCCCCTACAAGGTGGTCAAGGTCGCCAACGGCGACGCCCAGGTCGAGATCCGCGGCAAGCGCTACACCGCGCCCGAGATCTCGGCCCGCGTCCTCATGAAGCTGAAGCGCGCCGCCGAGGAGTACCTGGGCGAGAAGGTCACCGACGCCGTCATCACGGTGCCGGCCTACTTCAACGACGCCCAGCGCCAGGCCACCAAGGACGCCGGCAAGATCGCCGGCCTCGAGGTCAAGCGCATCGTCAACGAGCCGACCGCGGCGGCGCTGGCGTACGGCCTCAACAAGGGCAAGGACCACCTGGTCGCGGTCTATGACTTCGGCGGTGGCACCTTCGACATCTCGGTGCTCGAGGTCGGTGAGAAGGTGGTCGAGGTCGTGGCCACCAACGGCGACACCCACCTGGGTGGCGACGACATCGACAACCTGGTCATGCAGTTCCTGATGGCCGAGTTCAAGAAGGACCAGGGCATCGACGTCTCCAAGGACAAGATGGTCATCCAGCGCCTCAAGGAGGCGGCCGAGAAGGCCAAGATCGAGCTGTCGTCCACCCAGGAGACCGAGATCAACCTGCCGTTCCTGACCGCGGATGCCTCGGGCCCCAAGCACATGCAGATCAAGCTGTCGCGGGCCAAGCTCGAGCAGATCATGGGCGACCTGGTGCGCAAGACCATGGAGCCGGTCAAGAAGTGCCTGGCCGACGCCGGCAAGTCGCCCAAGGACATCGACGAGGTGGTGCTGGTCGGTGGTTCGACCCGCATCCCGATGGTGCAGAAGCTGGTCACCGAGTACTTCGGGCGTGACGCGCACAAGGGCGTCAACCCGGACGAGGTGGTCGCGCTGGGCGCCGCGGTGCAGGCCGGCGTGCTGTCGGGCGAGGTCAAGGACATCCTGCTGCTCGACGTCACCCCGCTGTCGCTGGGCATCGAGACGCTGGGCGGCGTGATGACCACGCTGATCCCGCGCAACACGACGATCCCGACCAAGAAGACGGAGACCTTCTCCACCGCGTCGGACAGCCAGAGCTCGGTCGAGGTGCACGTGCTGCAGGGCGAGCGCCCGATGGCCCGCGACAACCGGACGCTCGGGAAGTTCCACCTGGATGGCATCCCGCCGGCGCCCCGTGGCGTGCCGCAGATCGAGGTCACCTTCGACATCGACGCCAACGGCATCGTGAATGTGTCGGCCAAGGACAAGGCCACCAACAAGGAGCAGAACATCACCATCACTGCCTCCTCGGGCCTGACCGAGCGCGACATCGAGCGCATGGTCGCCGACGCCGAGAAGAACGAGGCCGAGGACAAGAAGCGCAAGGACGGCATCGAGGCCAAGAACCAGCTCGACTCGCTGATCTACAACACGCAGAAGCTGATCGACGGCAACCGCGACAAGATCCCCGAGGCCGACCGCGTGGCCGTCGAGGAGGCCCTCAAGGAGGGCAAGACCGTCCTCGAGGCCAACAAGGACAACCCTGACGCCGAGGCGCTCAAGGCCGCCCTGGAGACGGTGCAGAAGGCCTCGCACAAGATGGCCGAGGCCATGTACAAGCAGGCCGGCGGCAGCGGCCCCGGCCCGGGCGCCCCTCCGGGCGGTGACTCCGGCGTCGAGGACGAGGGCGGCGCCGGCGGCGGCAAGAAGGACGAGGGCGTCATCGACGCCGAGTTCGAGGAGCAGAAGTAGGCCGCGGTCGTATAGTCACTAAACTGGCGGGCGCCCTGGAGACGGGGCGCCCGTCGTCATTCGGAGCTGTTGCTCAGGTACTCGCTGATGGACGCTGATCGCTTGGCCGACCCTCCTCGTTGACGAGGTTGAGGGCCCGTCCCCAAGTGAGATGGCGGCGGGAGCCGCGGGCCAGGTTCTGCTAGCGTGCCCACTCATGGACTCCATCGATCGGCTGTCGCGGCAGATGTTCAAGGCATTCGTCGAAGGTCACTCGGGCAGTCGGACCTGTGGGGCCTGTTATCACAGGGCGACGGGCAATCACCTCCCATCGCGCGAACCGGATCGGCAGCCAATCGCGGACGCGTGGTTCCGCCTCGTCGACCGGGGGCTGATCCGTCCTCACGCCGGGGTGGACCTTGACTCAGCCGGCTTTATGCTGACCGAGAAGGGACGTGCGAGCAGGTACCACGAAGGTGCGCTGGACGATCCGCAGCCGGAGATCGACCACCTGCGGCGCACGGTTGGGCACGCGGTCGATTCGATCGTCGAGTGCTACCTCACAGAAGCCCTGAAGGCCCAGCAAGCAGAGCACCTGATCTCAGCACTCATCATGGTCGGCATTGCCGGGGAGCAGGTGACCATCGTCTTGGCGGGCTGGCTTGCCCAGCGCGTCCAGCGAAGCGCTGCCGCGCTCTCGAACCCGCGGAGCGCCGAACACCGAATCGAGGCCTGCATAGCGGCTGTGGAGGAACTCCGCATAGCGGCGCGCAAGGCCCAGCAGCAGGCGCCCGATCTCGAGTTGGTACGGGTGGGCCTCGGCACGCTCGCCGAGGCCTATCGTCTGACCCGGAATGAGCTTGCACACCCACAGGCGCCACCCGCGCTCAGCGAGTCGCACGTCGAACTGATGCTCTTGTCGCTGCTGCGCGACTACTTGCCGGCGATTTACCGATTGATGGCTAGCTAGCTAATCTTGACTGCGGCGTGAGGTCCTGACCGTCCTGCCCGCGAGGGAGAAGGAGACGCAGCCAGGGGGTACGGCGCAGCGCACTTTCTTTCGGCCTGGTCCTTTGCGTACGTGTCTGATCCGTCGTAGGCGACACGGGAACAAGGGACCGCTATCTGACAAGTTCGGCTAAGCGTCGGGCAATCACATGCGCGAGTAGTGGCGATTCAGGACCTGCTTTCCGCATGACCTCTTGGGCCCAGGCGTGTTTCCGTTCCTTGTATGGCTGCCTTAGATACGTCGGGCCGTCGCCTCGGTGGTCCCACGTCGCCGAGCGGAGGCCGAGTCCGCACACGGGGCTGTCCACGGTGGCTCCGGTAGTGCCGAAGCAGGCTCCCGGCTGAGGCCTTGAACCGCCTGTCGAGGACCGCGCTCTCAGAGAACTTCTTCAGAAGGAAGTCGCACTCCGACGCTAGGCAGCTTCCTCCCGGGAGATCGAGGACCTCTTGGTTGGCGGGGAGGGCGTCGAAGGCCACCACTATTCTGTCGAATGGAGTTTCGTCGTGCTGCCGAGCGACAAGCGCATCCAGTGGTATTCTGGGTGCCACCGTGACGGCGGCGGGCGACGCCATCAGAACCAATTGTTGCTTGGTGAACCCGTGAACCCCCAGCACCTGCCTGTTAGAAGTTGCTCCTAGGCGGTCGCACAAGTAGCGCCAGAGTTCAGCCAGATCGGCGCGCCTGTCTGGTGTCAGTTCGCTCGTGCCCTCCACGAACAACCCGACCCGGCAGGATGCGAGGCCAGGCCTCCTAGTCTTGCCCTTGGCCGTCGCCATCCGCTTCGCCGTCCTGCGAGGTTGGAGCCGCCCGGTCCCCAAACACGTTGGAGAGGTACATCGCGCCGGGGGCGAGGACACCTTGGTACCGCGCCACCTGTCGAAGGTCAGCAATCGGTTCGTACGTGGTGTCCCCTCTCACGCGCCGGACGTGGACCACATCGGACAGATCGATGCGATCAAGGAGGAACGGGGAGTGGGTTGTCAGGATGACCTGCATTTGATCGGAGGCCTCCCTAAGCGCATCAAGGACCCGCTCAAGAGTCCACGGATCGAGACCATTCTCGACCTCCTCGATAACGAGGAGCGAGGGGGATGGTTCGACCTCAAGAAGCGCGCAGATGGCGACGACTCGTCGCATGCCCTCCGACAACATCCACGAGGGGATATCGTACGTGGCGTTGCCGCCCCGTGACCTCATCCGCTCCTGGGCGACAAAATACCGCTCGCTTCCAACCCTAAGCACGCGGATACCGCGAACGTCCTTGAAGATTGACCTCACACGATGGGTCACGCGCCTCCGGGCATTGGCGGACATCCGCTCAAGCATCACGGCAAGGTCGTGGCCATCATCTCCCAGGAGAGGCCTCCACCCGCCTCGGTCGATTCGCGTTGGAAGAGCCAGGGCAGTGGGACTCAGTCTTAGAAAGACGGATCGCGACAAGTAGTCGCGAAAATCCTCGGCGCCCGATGTCGGTACAGTTCCGGCATACCCGAGACCGAGTTCGTCGCCAGTGCGAATGGTGAGGGGCTTAGCGTTGCGGCGGCCGATCAGGCGAAACGAGGGCCCCCGCTTCCCCTTGCTTGATCGGATCACCTTCTCTGCGGCACTTGTGCGCCCGACGATGCACGACTCGTAGCCAACCAACGGCCTCGGAGCGCTGCCCGCTGGTGCAGCGGCGCGTTGGACCCGGAGTTCGTAGTGAACCGGGATCGACTTAACGGAGCGTTGAAACCGCACGTCGAGGTATACGCTGTCGGCCCGGCGGTTCACGAGTTCGTCGAAGTTTGCATACGGCCCAGTTGCAGTCGCAAACCCTCGGAAGGTAGCTTAACGCAGAAACTGCAGCGCCTCAACGGCCGTACTCTTACCCGCACCGTTGCGACCGATTAGTAAACGCAACCGACTCAGCGCGAGTGCGCTATCGAAAACCGCCTTGAACCCACTGATCTTGATCTGCGTGATCATGACCTTCAGCCGGACCCTACCACCATCTCGCGTAGGCCCTCCACTTTCCTCCTTGGCGGACACGCTGGGGAGGCTGCTGCCGCGCCCCAGGCGCAGCCGGGGAAACTTGCGTGCGGCGGGGCGGCTGCCAGAATGGGGGCATGCGGGGGGCGGCCATCTTCGGGGTAGCGGCGCTGGCGATGCTGGCCGGCGCGGGCTGCTACTCGATGGTGGGGGACGGCTCGTCGATCGCGATGGGCACCAGCGGGACCGGGGCCCTGCGCAACGCGGTGCGGCTGCCGGCGGAGGGCGACGGCTACACCGTGCCGGAGCGCTGGCGGTTGCGCGGCAACAACTTCGGGACCGCGGAGCTGGTCGAGCTGATCGTGCGCGCGGCGCGCAAGGTCGAGCGCGAGCTCCCGGGGTCGCAGCTAGGAGTGGCAGACCTGTCGCCCGAGATGGGCGGGCCGACCGAGTGGCATCGCTCGCACGAGAACGGGCTGGACGCCGACCTGATGTTCTATGTGCGCAGGGCGGGGCGGCCGATCGCGCCGCCCAACGTGATGCTGCTGTTTTCGCCCGATGGCTCCAGCAAGCCGTCGCTGGATCCCGAGGGCATCGCCGCGGGGCCGCTGACCATCGACGTCGCGCGCGAGTGGGCGCTGGTGCGCGCGCTGCTGACCGATCCCTGGGTCGAGGTGCAGTACCTGTTCGTGTACGAGCCGCTGCGGCAGCGCCTGCTGGCGCACGCGGTCGCGCGCGGCGAGGATCCGGCCATCATCGCGCAGGCCACCGAGGTGCTGCGCCAGCCGGTCGGCGCGGCGGCGCACGATGACCACCTGCACCTCAGGATCTACTGCCCGCGCTCGGATCGCGGCCTGGGCTGCGAGGATCGCGAGCCGCTGCGCTGGGTGCGCAAGGACTACAAGTATCCGCTGGAGGAGTCGCTGTTCAGCGAGCTGCCCGCGCTGGCCGAGCTGGCGGCGCCGCTGGCGCGCCTGGCCAGTGGCCTGCTGGCGTCGATCGGCCCCGTGGTCCTGTAGCGCGGCTCGCCGGTCACGCGCCGCGCGCAGCGCGGTGGAGCTGTCAGGCCACGGCGAACAGGGGCGCCATGATGGGCGAGCGCGCCCGCTGCACCAGCTCGTCGAATGCGCGGCGCTGCTCGGCCGCCAGCTCACGACCCGCCGCGGCGACGAGCTCGCGCAGGGCGGCGTCCGCCGAGGCCTGGGTGCGGGCCCGGGTGACCAGCTCGAGGGTGGCGGCGCCGTCGGGCAGCACCTCGCGCAGCTTGACGGCGTCGGCCAGCCAGCGCCCCACCACCGTGGCGGGATCATCCTGGGGGTGACGCGCGCGGATGGCGGTGAAGCAGTCGCTGCGATCGCGGGCCGACAGCAGCACGGCCAGCAAGAAGCGCTGCTCGGGATCGTGGATCTGCGCGCGCAGCGCGGCGATGTGCTGGGCCCTCCGCTGCGCATGGTGGGCGCGCTCCAGCACGTCGAGCTGCGCCGGGAAGCGCCGCTCCAGCGCGGCGACGAGCTCCGCGCCCCGCCCGAGCCGCTCCAGCACGGGCTGGAAGGCCTGCGCCAGCCGGAACGCACCGCGGTCGTCGAGCTCCAGCACCAGCTCGCAGACACGGTCGGCCAGCGCCGGGTCGCCGAGGCGCGCCATCAGCGTCAGGACCTTCATCGTGGGCTGCAGGTCGGGCGTCACGCTGGTGAATGACTCCAGCGCGATCCCCGGCTCCAGGAACTCGTACTGCATGCCGCCGTGCGCCGGGTAGTGGCTGATGGCCAGGCTGACGGAGGGTCGATCGAGGTGGAACAGCCGGTGGCTGGGCACGCTGCCTGGCCCCGTGGTGCGCTGCACCGGGCGCGCATCACCCGGCGCCAGCGACTCGAAGCAGCTCCGGGTCAGCTCGCCAAAGGCCAGATAGGGGCCCGCGCCGCCACGGGCCTGGAAGGCATACTCGCTGTGCAGGCTGGAGCCGGCGAGGACCTGGAAGGCCCCGGACCACTGGTGATCGTGGATGGCGACGCTGCCATCGACCCAGACCAGCACCTCGATGCGGAAGCCAGGGTGGCGATAGACGGTGAAGGCGCCGTCGCTGAAGCTCTGCTCGCTGAGGATGCCCTGGTGACCGAGGTTGGGCGTCGACTGCCCACCCAGGATGGCGGCTCCCAGCTCGGCGAGCGCGAAGCCCTGGTCGAGCCGGGCCTCGGTCGCGACCTCGACGGCGAGCGCGGCGAAGTGCTGCGGGTCGTGCTCCCGGGCGCGCCAGCGGCGCGCCAGCTCGGCGCCCACCAGCTCGATCCGCTGCAGCAAACCTCTCCTGGGCTGCCCGTCGGTGGCCATGTGCGCCGGCGATTATAGCGCTGGTCGAGGCGCTCAGGTCGGGAGGTCAGGGAGGCGCATGATCAGACACTGCCCCGAGCGCAGATACAGCGGGACCTCGGGCTTGTCGGCGAAGAACTCGTCCACCGCGCGTCCCGCGGTGTCGCGGTGCGGCTCGAAGCCGTAGTCGTCGATGATGAGGATGCCGCCCACGCTCATGCGCGAGTAGAAGAAGGCGCAGCAGGCCATGGTGGTCTCGTAGAGGTCGACGTCGATGTGCACCATGGCGAAGCGCTGCGCCGCGAGCACGGCCAGGGTCCCCGGCAGCTCGCCGACGTGGCTGGTGACCTCGTGGTCGCTGAGCAGCGCCTGCACGGCCGCCAGCGAGGTGTCCCCGAAGTCGCCCTTGCTGTGGATGCCCGGGTCGCTGTCGGCGGCCGCGGGCATGCCCGTGAAGGTGTCGAAGATGTGCAGTCGTGGCCCCACCAGCTGGCGCGCCAGCAGCAGCGCGGTGCCGCCGCGGTAGACCCCGCACTCGGCGAACAGGCCAGGGAGTCGCGCGCTCTGGCGGGCCATCTGGTGCAGCACGAAGCAGCGGTCCGCGGTGACCGTGGTGTGGTCGGACACGCCCTGGTAGACGGCGTCGAACTCGGCCTCGAACCACGGCGTGTGGGTGGGGAAGGCGTAGGGGTAGTTGGCGATGAAGCGCTGCTCGCCCGGCTGCTTGTGCACCGGTGCGAAGGCGGCCTGCACGGCCTCGAACGAGTACGAGCGCTTCATCGCCGGACTGTACAGGGTGCTGCCTCGGGCGGAAAGCTCATGTACGATGTCGGCATGCAGCTCCGTGCGCGCATCACGCTGACGACCCTCCTCCTGCCCATCCTGCTGGGCGCGCTGGCCCAGGCCGCGCCGCCCAAGAAGCCCGACAAGAAGGCCGAGGCCGCGCGCCTGCGCGCCGAGCTGCAGGTCAAGGACGGCGACGCCTGGTTCGAGCTCGGTGATCTGACCCGCGCGCAGGCGTCGTACGAGCAGGCCCTGGTGCTGCAGCCCGGCGGCAGCCTGGCCCGCGTGCGCATGGCGGCCATCGCGTGGCGCCTGGGCGATGGGGACCGCGCGCTGGCGCTGCTCGGCGAGGTCGACAAGACCGGCGCCATGCCCGCCGACGGCGAGGCGCTGTACGGCGAGATCCTGTTCGCGCGCAAGCAGTACGGCGAGTCGGCGCGCCACTACGCCATCTATGTGAAGGCCGTCCCCAGCGACGGCTGGGCCATCCTGGCGCTGGCGCGCGCCTACCGCGGCATGGGCGAGGGCGGCGACGGCGCGGCACGCGAGCAGGCCGTGCGCATCCTCAAGATCCTGGCCGGCGCCACCGACAACGCCCTGGCCGGCGAGGCCGAGGAGGAGCTGTACACGCTGCTCTACGGCGAGGCCGGCAAGCAGTTCCGCCAGGGCAAGCTGGCCCTGGTCGCGGGCAACGCCAAGCAGGCGGTCACCATCCTGACCCAGGTCGTGGCCGCGCAGCCCAGCCTGGAGGAGGCCTTCTACCTGCTCGGGGTCGCGCTGCTCGATCCGTCGGTCAACCAGCGCGCCGACGCCCGCGCGGCGTTCGCCAAGGCGCCCAGCGTGAAGGAGGCGCAGCTCAAGCTCGGCGCCAGCCTGTTCGAGGACGCCACCGGGGCGGCCGATCTCGACAAGGCCGAGGCCGCGCTGCGTCGCGCCATCGAGCTGTATCCGACCTACCAGGACGCCTTCTATTACCTGGGCCAGGTGCTCGACAACCGCGGCGACACCAAGAACGCGGCCGAGGCCTACCAGAAGGCGATGAACATCGATCCCGACACCAACATCGGCCAGCTGTCGGCGTCCAAGTACACCCTGCTGACCGGCAACTCGACGGCGATGGGGCCGGTGGTCGCGGAGAGCGATCCCATCGACGCCGCGGCCGAGATCCAGATGGCGCAGGCCATGGAGGACAAGGCGCGCGCCGACGGCCTCTTGCTCGACGATCCCAAGCAGCAGGCGCGCTTCGACGGCATGCTGGAGAAGCTGGTCGCGGTGGCCGAGCTCAAGGAGCTGTCGCCGCGTCTGTTCCTCATCAAGAGCCCCGACATCAACGCCATCACCATCCCGGGCGGGCGCATCTTCATCTACACCGGCCTGATCGACTTCGTGAAGCGCACCGCGGGTGATCGCGACGAGGTGCTGGCCGCGGTGGTCGCGCACGAGCTGGCGCACGCGGCGCTGCGCCACGTGCCGCTGGGGCTGCGCTCGTGGTCGGCGGCGGCGCAGGGCGGCCGCTATGACGTGCGCCAGGAGCTGTCGCGCATGGCGACCACGCTGACGCGCGTGCACGAGTACGAGGCCGATCACTATGGCGCGCTGTTCCTGCACCGCGCCGGCATGGCGACCCAGGGCATGATCGATCTGTTCGAGGCCATGAAGAAGGAGATGGGCGACGGCATGCGCAACGGGTCGCACCCGACCAAGACCGAGCGCATCGCCAAGATCAAAGACTTCCTCATCGACCTGCGCGGCAAGTCGACGCGCCTCCCGATGGGGGACAAGGCCCTGAAGGAGGGCAACTACGAGCTGGCGATTCGCCACTACGAGGTCTACCTGGGCGTGTTCCCGTCGGACGCCGCGGCGCACGAGCGCTCGGGCCTGGCCTACCACCGCATGGGGCTGAAGGCGGCCGGCTTCCAGGGCATCTGGAAGCGGCCCACGGATCTGCCCGCCGCGACCGCGCCGACGGCGGCGGCGATGGAGAAGGCGCGCGCGGACGCCGCGACCGGCAAGGTCGATCCCAAGCGCGAGGCGCGCTGGCTCAAGCGCGCGGTGCTGGAGTACAAGGCCGCCATCGCGGCGGCGCCGGATCGCGGCAGCGCGCGCGCCAACCTGGCCTCGGCGCTGTCGGACCTGGGCGAGTTCAAGGCCGCGCGCACCGTGGTCAGCGAGGGCGTCAAGCTGCAGCGCGTGAACCTGGAGATGGAGCGCGAGAACGCCGGCGGCAAGGCGGGGCCCAACACCGCCAAGCTGACGCGCGGTCTGGCCCTGCTGGAGAATGGCCTGGCCATCGCGCTGGCGACGGCGGCCGACTATGCCGGCGCGCGGACCTACCTGGCGGCGGCGGCCAAGCATGACCCCAAGCTGTGGGACACCTCGTTCAACCAGGCCACCGTGGAGGAGCTGGCGGGCGACCCGGTCGCGGGCGCCGCGGCGATGCGCGTGTACCTGACCTTCGACAAGGACCTCAAGAGCCC
The DNA here is from genome assembly GCA_044229835.1 of Polyangia bacterium. Classification (GTDB taxonomy): domain Bacteria; phylum Myxococcota_A; class Polyangia; order Haliangiales; family JADYYK01; genus JADYYK01. The sequence continues at coordinate 62,683 of JBGASF010000022.1, forward strand.
GTGGGGGATCCTGGCGCGCGCCCGCCTGGCCAACCTCGACAAGGCGGTGGCGGCGAAGAAGGTGGGGCCGGGCGGCAAGCCGGTGCCGGGCGGCAAGCCGCCGGTGGGCAAGCCGCCGGGCGGCAAGCCGGTGCCGAAGACGAAGTAGCGCTACGCCTTCTTGCCGGCGAGCAGCTCGGGCAGCTTGTCCCTGGCGCGCTCGATGTCGCCTTCGTACTTGAGGATGAGGTTCAGGGTCTCCTCGGCCAGCGCCGGCGTGAGCTGGTCGGTGTTGAGGATGGTCAGCGCGCGCACCCAGTCGAGGGTCTCGGACACGCTGGGCTTCTTCTTGAGATCGAGCGTGCGCACGCCCTGGACCACGCGCACCACGGCCTCGCTGAGGCCACGCGCGGCCTCGGGGGCGCGCAGGCGCACGATCTCGAGCTCGCGCTCGGCGCTGGGGTAGTCGAAGTACAGGTGCAGGCAGCGCCGCTTGAGGGCGTCGGACAGCTCGCGCACGTTGTTCGAGGTCAGGATGACCATGGGCGGGAAGCGCGCGCGCAGGGTGCCGAGCTCGGGCACCGAGACCTGGAAGTCGCTGAGGACCTCGAGCAAGAAGGCCTCGAACTCCTGCTCGGCGCGGTCGACCTCGTCGATGAGGAGGACCACGCGGTGGGGCGCGCGGATGGCGGTCAGGAGCGGCCGGTCGAGCAGGAACTTCTCGGAGAAGAACGCAGTCGCCTGCTGGCCGATGCGGTCGACCGCCTCGCTCAGCGTGCTGGTGCCGGACAGGACCTCGCCGATCTTGTCGCGCAGGATCTGGGTGTAGAGCAGCTGCTTGCCGTACTCCCACTCGTACAGCGCCTTGCCCTCGTCGAGGCCCTCGTAGCACTGCAGGCGCACCAGCTCGGTGCCCAGCACCGCGGCCAGCGTCTTGGCCAGCTCGGTCTTGCCGACGCCGGCGGGGCCCTCGACCAGGATGGGCTTGGTCAGCCGCTCGGCCAGGTGGATGGCGGTGGCGGTGCGGCGATCGCAGACGTAGCTCTCGGCCAGGAAGCGCGCCGCGACCTCGTCGACGCTGGCGAAGGCGGCGGGCGCCACGGGGGTGCCCTGCGCGGTCATCGCGGGCACGCCACCGGGCGCGGTGACGCGGGTGTGGATGTCATCGTCATGGGAGTCGGACGAACTCATGGGGCGGGGGGCTCCTGCAGCTCGGGCTGCGGTCGCGGGCGGGGATACCAGGGTTTGACGTCGGGGTAGCGCCGCGTGGCCTCGACCATATCAGGTTCGTCGCCGCCGGCCGGCGTGGGCTGGCTGGGGCGCGGGCGCGCCGCGGGGGGCGCCTGGATCTGCAGCAGGCCGAGCGCGGTGTCGAGATCGTCGGAGCGCTGCGCCGCGCCGGTGGGCAGCGCCAGCGTGACCACGTAGCCGAGCTCGGCCGAGGTCAGGTAGGCCTGGCGCACCGCGCCGGTGCCGTCGCGCGCGGGCGCGAAGCTGACCACGCAGGCCTTGCCGCGCAGCGTGGGCTCCTGCGCCAGCACATAGCCGTGCGCGAGGATGACGCGCACGTTCTCGGTCGCGAACGCGCCCAGCGTGTCGTCGCCGCACGGTGAGGTGACGGCCTTGCGCCGCTTGGGCAGCGTGGTCGCCGACAGCGTCAGCGTGGCGCCGCTGGAGTGCGCGAAGCGGGCCAGCACGCCGGGGAAGGGCGACTCACCGGCGCGGCGATAGTCGGTCGGCGCCTCCATCACCACGCGCCAGCGGCTGGAGCGGTACACGCCGGTGAGATCGTCCGCGCCGGCCACGCCGAGCCACGCGCTGGTGATCGCGAGCGCGAGCGCTGCGGCTTTTTGCGGCCGGTTCATGCGGTGTCGGGAGACTAGCCGCGGGGCGCGCTCCTGCAAACAAGGAATCAGCGCTCACCAGCGTTGCAGACGGCCCGGACTGTGACACTGAACATTCGAATCGTATACAAAAGCGAAACTGCTGTGCTTTTTCGCTTGCAGTCATTCTTTTGAATAGAATATAGTGAAACCACTAAAACGGTGGGACGACATTCAGTAAACAGTACTACGGGGATGACAATCGGTGGCTGATAGCGACGCGAGGCAACTCATGGGGGTTCGCGGGAATGCCAATCCCGAGAGCGCTCACGCGTCGGCGAGGCCGGGTCGGACCGGCGCACCAGGCTCCACGGAGGACGAGCGGCGCTCGCGCGGGGCCGTCAGCGGGGCAGGGTATGCAGGGCCGGCTCCCGGGGCGACCGGGCCGGGGGCGGCGTCCACGCCGGGCAGCGCGGCCAGCGGTGGCGGCGTCAGCGGCGGCGAGCCGCTGCTGTCGGACAAGGAGCTCAAGCAGATCGAGGCCGACAACCCCGACGGCCTGACCTCGGTGCGCTTGCTCGAGGTGTTCCAGAACCGCGGCATCCGGCTGTCGGAGGCGACGTTCAGGAAGTACGTGCAGCTCGGCCTCCTGCCGCGCTGCGTGCGGGTGGGCAAGAAGGGGCTGCACCAGGGCTCGCAGGGGATCTATCCGGCGGCGACCATCCGGCGCATCAACACCATCAAGCGGATGATGGTGGACGGCGCCACCATCGAGGAGATCCAGCGCTCGTTCATTCGCTGGAAGGACGAGATCGAAGGCGTCGAGGGCGGGCTGCGCGATCTGTTCGCGGGCTTCGACCGCGCGATGCGCGGCCCCGAGTACGAGCGCGAGGCGCGCCAGGCGGTGGCCAAGGAGCTCGCCGACGCCAAGCAGACCGCCGCGGATCTTCTGCGGCGCATCCATCGCATCGAACGCCAGCTCGCGGAGCCGCTCGACGATCTCGAGCGGACACCGGGTGGCGGGAGCGCCGCAGGAGGCGCTGAAGAGTTGCTCTGAAACGCGCTGCCACCTGCGGTGGCGCACGAGCCGACGAGGCTCACGGGGAGGGACGCATGGATGCAGACGAGCTCGACGATGTGCTGCCTGGTCTGACCGAGGATCACGCCGATGAGGGCGACGACGCGGGTGACGAGGTGGACCCCGCGCTGGAGGCGGCCGCCACCGCGCTGCTCGAGGGCACTCCTCCCGGGGTGCCCGCCACCAGCCGCAAGATCCGCAAGCGTGGTCGGCGCACGCGGCCGCGCGCCAAGACCATCGCCATGAAGCGGCTGACCAAGGAAGAGATCCGCATGGGCGCGCTGCTGTTCCCGCCCGAGGACGTGGATCGCCCCAAGCTGCGCGCCGAGTGCGCCGGCGCCGCGCGGCCGTGCCCGTGGGTGTCGTGCAAGCACCACCTGTATCTCGACGTCAACCCGGAGACCGGGTCGATCAAGCTGAACTTCCCCGACCTCGAGGTCTGGGAGATGAAGGAGACCTGCTCGCTCGACGTCGCCGATCGCACCGGCGCCACGCTCGAGGAGGTCGGTGAGATCCTGAACCTGACCCGCGAGCGCATCCGCCAGGTCGAGGTCCGCGGCCTCATCAAGCTGAAGGTGCTGGCCCCCGGTGAGGACGGCCCCGACGACTCGCCCGTGGTTCAGCGGTACTAGCAGCGCGTAGCTCCCCGTAGCCTACGAACAATGTGCGCCACCGCCGCCCCCCGAGGCGGCGGTCGCATTTTCGGCTTCCGATGCAGCGCGGCATTTGGTAAGCCGGGGGCCTCGGAGGTGCTGTCGTGGGTGTACGGATCAAGCGCGCACTGATCAGCGTCTCGGACAAGACCGGCCTCGAGGAGCTGGCGCGGGCGCTGACTCGCCATGGGGTCGAGATCCTGTCCACCGGGGGCACCGAGCGGGCGCTGGCGGGCTGGGGCTTCACCCCGGTGCCGGTGTCGCGCCACACCGGGGCGCCCGAGATCCTCGACGGCCGGGTCAAGACGCTGCACCCGCGCGTGCACGGTGGCCTGCTCGGGCGGCCCACCGACGCCCACCGCGCCGAGATGGCCGAGCACGACATCCCCGAGATCGATCTCGTGGTGGTCAACCTGTACCCGTTCCGCGAGACCATCGCGCGGCCCGGCGTCAGCCACGAGGAGGCCATCGAGAACATCGACATCGGCGGCCCCTCGATGCTGCGCTCGGCGGCCAAGAACCACGAGCGCGTCGCCGTCGTGGTCGAGCCGGCCGACTACCCCGCGCTGATCGCGGAGCTCGACGCCGGCGGCGGGGCGGTGTCGCGGGCCACGCGCATGCGACTGGCGCGCAAGGTCTTCGCGGTCACCGCCGCCTATGACGCCGCCATCGCGGCCTACCTGCACGGCTACGACGACGACGGCGCGCCGCTGACCGAGCGCGCGCTGCCGCCGCTCCTGACCCTGCCGCTGGAGCGCGCCCAGGTGCTGCGCTACGGCGAGAACCCGCACCAGCGCGCCGCCTTCTACCTGGAGCCGGGCCCGCGCGCGGGCACCCTGGGGGGCGCGGCGGTGCTGCAGGGCAAGGAGCTGTCGTACAACAACCTGCTCGATCTGGACGCCGCGCTGGAGGCGGTGCGCGAGCACCCCGAGCCCGCGGTGGTCATCGTCAAGCACACCAACCCGTGCGGCGTGGCGTGGTCGACCGAGAGCGTGGCCACCGCCTACCTGGCCGCGCGCGAGGCCGACCCGGTCAGCGCCTTCGGCGGCATCGTCGCGGTCAACCGCGAGTGTGACGACGCGCTGGCGCGGCTTCTGGCCGAGACCTTCCTGGAGTGCGTCATCGCGCCGGCGTTCAGCCCGGGGGCGCGCGAGCTCCTGGCCAAGAAGTCGCAGCTGCGCCTGCTGGAGACCGGGCCGCTGCCGCCGCACGCCGCGGTCGGCTTCACCTATCGCTCGGTCACCGGCGGCGTGCTGGTGTGCGAGCGCGACACCGGCATGGTCGCGGCCGCCGACGCCCGCGTGGTGACCAAGCGACCGCCCACGCCCGACGAGCTGCGCGCGCTCGGCTTCGCCTGGCGCGTGTGCAAGCACGTCAAGTCGAACGCCATCGTGTTCGCGCGCGAGCACGTCAGCGTGGGCATCGGTGCCGGGCAGATGTCGCGCGTCGATTCGGCCGAGATCGCGGTCAAGAAGGCGCGCTCGTCGCTGGTCGGCACGGTGGTCGCCTCGGACGCCTTCTTCCCGTTCCGGGACGGCCTCGACGTGTGCGCGCGCGCGGGGGCGACCGCGGTCATCCAGCCCGGCGGCTCCAAGCGCGACGACGAGCTGATCGCGGCCGCCGACGAGCACGGCATGGCCATGGTGCTGACCGGCATGCGGCACTTCAAGCACTGATGCGCGTCCTCATCGTCGGCGGAGGTGGTCGAGAGCACGCCCTGGCGTGGGCGCTGTCACGTTCGCCGCTGAAGCCGACGCTGCTGGCGGCGCCAGGCAACCCGGGCATCGCCAAGCTGTGCGAGTGCCGGCCCACCAAGGCCGACGACGTGCCCGCGCTGGTGGCGCTGGCGCAGCGCGAGAAGATCGACCTGGTGGTGGTCGGCCCCGAGGCGCCGCTGGCGGCGGGCCTGGCCGATGCGCTGGCCGAGCGCGGCATCCGGGTCTTCGGGCCGCGCAAGAACGCCGCCGAGCTGGAGGCCTCGAAGGCCTTCGCCAAGCAGCTGATGGCGCGCGCCGGCGTGCCCACCGCACGCTTCGACATCGCGACCACGATGGCCGAGGCCGAGCGCGCCATCGTGCGCATCAGTGGCGGCTCTGGCGGCGTGGTGGTCAAGGCCGACGGCCTGGCCGCGGGCAAGGGTGTGGTGGTGGCCGACTCGCCGTCGGAGGCGCGCAGCGCGGCGCGGCGCATGCTGGAGGAGAACGCCTTCGGTGACGCCGGGCGCCGCGTGGTCATCGAGGAGCGGCTGGTCGGGCGCGAGGCCTCCCTGATCGCGCTCACCGACGGCGAGCGCGTGCTGCCGCTGGTCGGCTGCGAGGATCACAAGGCGGTGCTGGACGGCGATCGGGGCCCCAACACCGGCGGCATGGGCGTGGTGTCGCCGACGCCGGCGCTGCCCCAGGCGCTGGTCGATCGGGCCATGGACGAGGTGGTGCGCCCGACGGTGCGCCAGATGGCGGCGGAGGGGCGGCCGCTGCAGGGCGTGATCTATGCCGGCCTGATGATCGACGGCGGCAAGCTGAGTACCCTGGAGTTCAACTGTCGCTTCGGCGATCCCGAGACCGAGGCGCAGCTGCCCCGGCTGAGCAGCGATCTCCTGGCGGTGCTCGACGGCGCGGCGCGCGGCCGGCTGCCCGAGGGCGAGCTGGAGTGGGACCCGCGCGCCGCGGTGTGCGTCATCGGCGCCTCGCGCGGCTACCCGACCGACCCGGTGCTGGGTGATCGCATCCAGGGGCTGGAGGAGGCCGAGGCGCAGCCGGACGTGCTGGTGTTCCACGCCGGCACGAAGCTCAGCGGCGGCGAGCTGGTGACCGCGGGCGGGCGCGTGCTGGCGGTGACCGCGCTGGGCGCGGACGTGGCGGCGGCGCGCACCCGGGCCTACGCCGCGATGGCCAAGATCAGGTGTCAGGGGCTTCACTATCGCAAGGACATCGGCAAGCGCGGAGAGACGCGGTGATGATGATGACGACGAGTGCTGGCAGGGTCGCGATCGTGATGGGTTCGCTGTCGGACCGCAGCCTGGTCGAGCCGGCGCACAAGACGCTGGCCGAGCTGGGCGTCGAGGTCGAGTGGCACGTGATGTCGGCGCATCGCACGCCGGAGCGCGTGGCCGCCTTCGTGCGCGGGGCGGAGGCCGCGGGGATCCGCGTCTTCATCGCGGCGGCGGGCGGCGCGGCGCACCTGGCTGGCGCGGTGGCGGCGCACACCACGCGGCCGGTCATCGGGCTGCCGCTGGGGCGCTCGCTGGGTGGGCTGGATTCGCTGTATGCCACCGTGCAGATGCCGCCCGGGGTGCCGGTGGCCACGGTGGCGGTCGACGGCGCGATCAACGCCGGCCTGCTGGCGGCGCAGATGCTGGGCCTGGGTGACGAGGCGCTGGCCGGGCGCGTGCGCGCGCGGCGGGTGGCCGATCAGAAGAAGGCCGAGGACGCCGACGTCGAGCTGCAGAAGGGGCTGGCCGGCGGCAAGGCATGAGCGGGGCGGCCGGCGCGGTGGACGCGGCGGTGGTCGAGGCGGCGGTCGAGGTGCTGCGCGGGGGCGGGCTGGTGGCGCTGCCGACCGAGACCTACTACGCGCTGGCCACCGATGCCCTGAGTGAGCCGGCGCTGGAGCGCCTGCTGGAGAAGAAGGGGCGCGCCGCGGCGCACACGCTGTCGGTGCTGATCGACGGCATGGCCATGCTGGAGACGCTGGTGGCGGCGGTGCCGGCGCGGGCGGCGGCCATCATGGCGGCGCACTGGCCGGGGCCGGTCACGCTGGCGCTGCCGGCGCGGGCCGGGCTGCCGGCCGCCATCGTGTCGGAGCGCGGGCTGGTGGCGGTGCGCTGGTCGCCGGCGGCGCTGGCCTGTGCGGTGGTGACCGCGCTGGGGCGGCCGGTGACCGCGACCAGCGCCAACCGCAGCGGCGAGCCGCCGGCGCGCACCGCGGACGAGGCGGCGCGCGCGCTCGAGGGTGGGTTGCCGGTGCACGTGGTGCCGGGGCAGTCGCCCGGGGGCGCACCGTCGACGCTGGTCGCGGTCGATGCCACCGGCCGTCTCGAGCTGCTGCGTGCCGGTGCGGTCGACTATGCGCTGCTGCAGGGCTGACCGAGGCGTAGAGTGCGGTCGTGAAGGAGACCTTCGACTCGGTGCTGCGCGGGGCGATCCGGCTGTCGCAGCCGGCCGAGGGCTACCGCGTCAACGTCGACTCGCTGCTGCTGTGCGACTTCGTGGGCGCGGCACCGCTGGGGCGCGTGCTCGATCTCGGCACCGGCAGCGGGGTCATCGCCCTGGTGCTGGCGCAGCGCGATCCCGAGGCGCGGGTCGATGCCGTCGAGCTGCAGGAGCCGATGGCGGCGCTGGCGGCGCGCAACGTGGCCATGAACAACCTGGTCGGGCGCGTGCTGGTGCACCGCGCGGATCTGCGGGCGCTGCGCGCCAGCGGGCTGGCGGCGGCGGCGTACGACCTGGTGGTGTCGAACCCGCCCTACCAGGCGCTGGCCACCGGGCCGGCGCCGCCGGTGGCGGAGAAGGCGCTGGCCACGCACGAGGTCGAGTGCACGCTGGCCGACGTGGTGCGCGCGGCGGGCGAACATGTGGTGCCGGGCGGACGGGTCTGTCTGGTGTATCCCGCGGAGCGCGCGGGTGAGCTGATCGCTGCACTTGAGGGGGCGCGCCTCAGGGTGACGCGGCTGCGCGTGGTGTACGGGC
>JBGASF010000230.1:0-8882 GCA_044229835.1 Polyangia bacterium
ACCGTGACCGTGTTTTTCGGGGGATCTAGAGGCGTCTGGCGGGGGGCAAAGGGCGCTTGAAGAGGCGCTGGTAGAGGGCGCGGGCGTCGGCTTGCACGGTCTCGCGAGGGCGGGCGGCGATGGTGCGCAGGATGGCGAGGAAGCGCTCGGGGGCGACGGCGCCGTCGACCAGCAGGCCGGCCTCGGGGCCGACGCCGGCGAGCTCCTCCAGGGTGACGATGGCGGCGTTCTTGTGCGGGCTGGCGTGGTCGGGGTCGATGACCAGGTCGATCAGCAGGGCCAGGCGGGAGCGGGGGCCGCCTTCGCCCTCGGCGATCTCGGCCAGGTAGGCTGACAGCTCGGCCTTGGCCACGCGGGCGCCGGGGCCGGCGATGGCGGCCAGCGGGTCGGGCATCGGCAGCTCGTCGTGGTCGCGATCCCACTGGTGCTGCAGCTCGTGGCGCTCGACGCTGGCGCGCTCGAGGGCGGCCAGGGCGTCCCAGGCCGCCTTGCCGGTGCTACCGGCGGCGTCGATGGCGCGCTCGATGCGCTGCAGCTCGGCGAGATCGCCGTCCTTGCCATAGCGGGTCGCGATGGACTCGTAGGCGTCGCCCTCGCTGAGGCGCTCGGGCTGCTCGATGGTGATGCCCTCGGGGGCGGCGCGCTGCCAGGCCGCGACCAGGTCGGCGCGAGCGCGCACCAGATCGCCGAGGTGCGCCAGCGCGGCGACGCCGTCCTTGCCGACGCGCGCCTCCAGCTCGGGCAGCAGCTCCTCGCGGATGAGGGCGCGGCCCAGGGCGCGCAGCTCGCCGGTCGCCGCCGGCTCCAGCGGGGTGCCGTCGTCGCCGGTGGGCGGCGGCGCGGGCGGCGCGGCCGACAGCGCGGGCAGCACGTCGCGCACCAGCTCCTCTTCGATCTTCGAGGCCAGGATGATGGCGTGGTGCACGCCCTCGCGCACGTAGCCGAGGTTGTGCTCGACCACGTTGAGCTTGTCGAGGCGACGCACCTCCAGCGCGCTGTAGCGGCTGCCGCCGACGTCCCACAGCACCACGGCGTCGACGCCGTAGGACAGCAGCATCAGCTGGATGCGCTCGTCGGGGTAGGTCCAGATGTCGAGGTCGAGGTAGTAGGGCAGCGGTTTCGGGCGCGTCTGCAGCTCGAGGTTGACCGCGCTGGCGGCGGCGATGGTGGCGGCGTTGTTGGCGGGCAGGTCGCGCGCCAGCTCGAACAGGCGGGCCAGGCGGGCCTGCAGCGGCGGATCGAAGGCGACCGCGGCCAGGATGCGCGTGGCCGCCTCGTCGCGCTCGCGCTCGAAGCGTTCCAGCTCGCCGACGCCGCCCAGCTTGCCGACGCGGGCCAGGTGCACGCGCGAGGTCGCGATGGTCCAGTCGGCCAGCTGCTCGCCGAACAGGGCGTCATAGCGGGCGTCGACGTCGCCGCGGCGACCGCCGCTGGCGAAGATCCCGGTCAGCGGCGGCCGCGGCGCCGGGCGCAGCGCGCGCTGGACCAGCAGCGCGACACCGCCCACCAGCAGGCACAGCGTCAGCAGCGTGGCCAGCGTGGGCAGCGGGGTGCGCAGCCAGGACGGCGGCCGGGTGGCGTCGTCGGGCACCTGGTTGACGCGGCGGACCTTCTGGTAGGCGGCGTCGATCAGGGCGGCGACACGCGGCTTGTCGGCGTTGTGCCAGGCGTCGGCGAAGCCCACCGGCGGCGGCGCGACCTCGCCGAGGATGTCGGCAGGCGCGTGCTTCTTCAGGCGCTCGACCGCGAGGTAGGTCAGCTTGCCCAGCATGGCGTCGTCGCCGTAGGGCGGGCAGACCCACAGCGCGGCCTGCTTGGCCTTGCGATAGCGCCGCGCCAGCAGGCGGGCCGCCAGGGGATCGAAGCCGGGGTAGCCCGAGGGGCGCTCCAGCGGGTCGGCGTCGGCCAGCGGACGCAGCTCGTCGCGCGCGAGGCGCCCGGAGATGTGCGCCAGCAGTGCGTCGATGAAGCGAGCTGCCATGTCGCGGCATCGTAGCGCAACCTCTCGTGGGCGCCATGCCTTGCGAAGGTCAGCGCGCGCGTGATACCAGATCAGCCGGAACGGAGGATGTCATGGCCAAGGAACTGAACAACACCAAGACCCACGGGAACCTGAAGGAAGCGTTTGCCGGTGAGTCGCAGGCGAACCGCCGCTACCTCTACTTCGCGAAGAACGCCGACGTCGAGGGTCACCCCGACATCGCGGGCCTGTTCCGCGACACCGCCGAGGGCGAGACCGGTCACGCGCACGGCCACCTCGACTTCCTCAAGCAGGTCGGCGACCCCGCGACTGGCGAGCCGATCGGCGACACCCGCAAGAACCTCAAGGCGTCCATCAAGGGTGAGACCTACGAGTTCACCGAGATGTACCCCGGCTTCGCGAAGACCGCCCGTGAGGAGGGCTTCGAGGAGATCGCCGAGTGGTTCGAGACCCTGGCGCGCGCCGAGAAGTCGCACGCGGGTCGCTTCACCAAGGGGCTGCAGAGCCTCGACAGCTAGTCGCTGCTCTTGTGCGGTTTCGGGGGGAAGGGGCGGTGCGCTCCTTCCCCTTGTTCGTTCCTGGTAGGAGGTGTGCCCTGGAAAAGCTGACGCTGAAGGACATCCGCGGACCCAAGCTGTATGTGCAGTTCCGCGACGACCTGCGCAAGAAGGTCATCGAGCTGAAGCGACCGCGGCGCATCGACGTGGGTGATCGCGTCACCCTGGTGTTCGAGAACCGCGCCACCCTGATCTTCCAGGTCGAGGAGATGCTGCGCGCGGAGTCGATCACCGAGCCGGCGCGCATCCAGGACGAGCTCGACGTCTACAACGAGCTCTTGCCGGAGGCCGGGCAGCTGTCGGCGACGCTGTTTTTGGGCATCACCGACGAGTCCATCATCAAGCAGGAGCTGCACAAGTTCATCGGGCTCGACGAGCACGTCTACCTGGTCATCGGGGGCGAGCGCGTGCGGGCGTCGTTCGAGCCGGGGCGCCAGGACGAGGAGCGCATCAGCGCGGTGCAGTACATCCGCTTCGCGCTGACGCCTGCGCAGGTGGCGGCCTTCGTCGGCACGGCGCCGCTCAGCCTGGTCATCGACCACCCGAACTACCAGCGCGAGCAGGTGCTGGGCGAGGACACGCGGAAGTCGCTGGCCGCGGACCTGCAGGGGTGACCGCGCGGGTCGCGCTTGCGGTCGCGGTCGCGCTTGCCGCGGCGGGCTGCGAGCAGCCGCCCGGGGGTGGGCTGGCGGCGACGTGGACGATGCGCGCCGCCATCGCGGGGGGCGGGCGGCTGGAGGCCGGGGTGGTCGCGCTGGAGGGGCGCGTCTATGTCATCGGGGGCTTCGACGGCACCGGCGCGGTGGTGCCGCGGGTCGAGGTCTACGACCCGGTGGCCGACAGCTGGCGCACGCGGGCGCCGCTGCCGCGGGCGATGCATCACGTCAACGTGGCCGCGCTGGGCGGCAAGGTCTATGTGCTGGGCGGGCTGGTCACGGACGCCTTCACGGCGGTGGGCGACAGCTTCGTGTACGACCCGGCGACGGATGTGTGGACGCCGGTGACGGGCCTGCCGGCCGGCACCGAGCGTGGCGCGGCGGCAGTCGCGGTGCTGGACGGGATGATCTACCTGGCAGGGGGATCGCGCGTCATTGTTGTTGACGATGTGTCAAGGTATGACCCGGTCACGGACGGCTGGACGGCGCTGCCGGCGCTGCCGTCGCCGCGCTATCACGCGGCCTCTGCGGCGGCGGGCGGGCGCATCTGGGTGGTCGGCGGGCTGGCCGATCTGGTGCAGTTCACGCCCTTCGCGGACGTGCTGTCGCTGGCGCCGGGGCAGGGTGGTGGCGCGGGCGCGACCTGGATGGCGCACACGCCGATGCCGACGCCGCGCGGGGGCTGCGCGGCCGGGGTCATCGCGGGCGAGCTGGTGTGCGCGGGCGGCGAGGACGACGGGCCGGCGGTGCTGGCGGTGACCGAGGCCTATGACCTGGCGGCCGATCGCTGGCGCGTGCTGCCGGGGATGGGCGTGCCGCGCGCGGGCACTGCGGGGGCGGTGGTGGACGACGTGCTGTATGTGCCGGGTGGCGCGCGGATCCTGCGCCAGTTCCCCACCGACGTGGTCGAGTCGCTGACGTTGCGCTAGCGACTCAGGTGGCGCGGCCGCGCAGCGCGCCGATGGCCAGGGTGACGAAGAACAGCGCCGCCAGCGCCAGCACGATGGCGCCGCCGGTCGGCACGCGCCACTCGGTCGACACCACCAGGCCGCCCAGGCCCGCGATCAGCGCGACCACGACCGACCAGCCCAGGTAGCCGCGCGTGCTGCGCGCCAGGTTGCGCGCCGCCGCAGCGGGGACGACGACCAGGGCCTCGACCAGCAGGGCGCCGATGACCTTGAGGCTGACCGTGATGGCGGCGGTCAAGAGCAGCACGAACAGGTACTCGCTGAGGGCCGGATCGCCGCCCTGCGCGCGCGCCAGCGGCGGGCTCAGGCTGTCGACCAGCAGGCCGTTGTAGCGCAGCGCCAGCGCGGCGCCGATCCCTGCGGCGGCCAGCCCGAGCAGCACCAGATCGGTGTCGGTCACTGTCAGCAGGCTGCCGAACATGATGGCCTCGATCTGGTGGATGTTGAAGCGCTTGGTCACCGCGACCAGCAGGCAGATCCCCAGGCCCAGCGTCAGCGCCATGAAGACGCCGATCAAGGTGTCGGGCGGCAGCTGCGAGCGCCGCTTGACGAACACCATCAGCAGCGCCAGCGCCAGGCAGAAGCCGGTGATGCCGCCATACGCGGCGTTGAGCGGCTCGCCCAGCAGGAGGCCGATGGTCAGCCCGGTCAGCGCGGCCTGCCCGATGGCGGTCGAGAAGAAGGCCAGCCGGCGCGCCACCACCAGGTGGCTGAGGCCGCCCAGCAGCGGCGCCAGGATCAGGATGGCGATGAGGCCGCGCGCGACGAAGGGATACTGGAAGGCGTCGGGCAGCAGGCCCGCGTGGGCCAGGTCGGCCAGCCAGCCCGAGAAGGTGTTCACGCCGCCACCCCGCTGTGCGCGGCCAGCACGGCCTCGGGGGCGCCGGTCATGCGCACGCTGCGGTCGAGCCAGGTCACCTGGTCGGCCACGCGGCGCACCTCGGCGAGGTCGTGCGACACCATGAGGACCGCGGTGCCGGCGCGCGCGGCGTCCTTGATGAGGCCGTCGAGCTGCAGCACCGCCTCGGGGTCGAGGCCGCTGGCGGGCTCGTCGCACAGCAGCAGCTCGGGCGCGGGGTCGAGGGCGTTGGCGATGAGGACGCGGCGCAGCTCGCCGCCGGAGAGGGCGCCCAGGCGGCGCGCCTCGAAGCCGGCGAGGCCGACGCGCGCCAGGAGCTCGGCGATGCGGGTGCGCACCGGGCGCGCGATCCCCAGGCACACCGGACGGCGCTGGCGCGGCGCGGCCAGCAGCTCGGCCACCGTGATGGGCAGGGTGCGGTCGGCGTCGAAGCTCTGCGGCACGTAGCCGATCCGCCCGCTGCCGCGCAGGTGCAGCGTGATGTCACCCGTGAAGCTGCGCAGGCCGAGGATGCACGCCGCCAAGGTCGACTTGCCAGCGCCGTTGGGGCCGATGAGGACGTGTACCGCGCCGGGCGCCACCACGAGCGAGACGTCGTCGAGCAGGGTGCGACCGTCGTCGCGCACGCTGACCTTGGCGATCTCCAGCAGCGCGCTGGGGCTGGTCACTTCGGCGGGTCCAGGGCCAGCGCCTTGACCAGGGCGTCCACGTTGCGCTGCATCTCGACCTCGAACTTCTCGGCCGTGTATGCGCCAGTGGCGACGTGGCTGATGATGTACACGCGCGCGCCGGTGGCCTTCTGCAGGGTGGCCAGCAGCCTGGGCGGGAAGCTCTCCTCGCTGAGGACGACCTTGATGCCGGCGCCCTTCATCAGCTTGATCATGTCGCCGAGCTCCTTGGCCGACGGGGTCAGGCCGTGTGCCGGCTCGACCACGCCGGCGAGCTCGATGCCGAGCTCGTGCAGGAGGTAGCTGTAGCCGTCGTGCACGGTGACCACGCGGGTGATGGTGGCCTCGGCCAGGCGGGTCGCGGCGGCGGCCTTGAGCTTGCGCAGGCGGCGCGCATACTCGGCCGCGTTCTTGCGGAAGGCGGGCGCCAGCTGTGGGCGCAGCGCCGACAGCGCCTTCTCGATGGCGTAGGTCTGCTGGATGGCGTTGCCGAACGAGATGAAGGTGTGCGAGTTGGGCGCGCCGCCGCGCACCGAGCGCAGCTGCGGGGTGACGTCGTTGGGGCGGATGATGACGACCTTGCTGTTGCCCGAGGCCTTGACCATGTCGCCGATGAAGTCGTCGTGGCCGATGCCGTTGACGACCAGGGCGTCGAGGTCGGCCAGGCGCTGGATCTCGGCGGGCGCGGGCTGGTAGTTGCCGGCGTCGACCTCGCCGGGCAGGATGTTCCTGACCTCGACGCCAGGCACACCGGCGACGATGTTGGCGGTCCACGAGAAGTAGGGGTGCAGGGTGACGCCGATCTTGAGCGGCTTGACTGCGGGCGCCTTCGGCTTCGCGGGCGCGGGTGTCGATGCGGTGCCGGGCGCGGCGCTGGTGCTGGCAGTGACTCCGAGCAGGGCGAGCAGGGCGATGACGCGGGTGAGTGTGGTGCGCATGCGGCTCCTAGCGGGCACCCTGGCCGGTGACGATCTGGCGCCAGCCGCGCTCGACCGGCAGGCGCGCGGTGGCCTCGGCGAGGTCGCCCAGGCCCGGGCCGAGCCAGGTCGACACGTGCAGCAGCGCGCCGTCCCCGAGGCGGTGGTGGAACTCGTCGAGCGGCTGCGCCGGGTCGCTGGCGACGCCGGGCTCGGGCTCGAGGATGAGCAGCAGGTAGCTGGCACGGTCGGATCCGACCGGGGGCGTGCCCAGGTAATTCACGGTGCGGCCCGCCACGAGCTCGCGCCAGCGATAGCCCACGCGATCCAGCGGATCGGGCGCGAACGGCGGCACCCCGTCGGCGGCCAGCGCGGCCGCGGTCGGCCAGGCCCCGGTGTCGCTGCGGATGCGCTCGGCCTCGGCGAGGCCCTCCTGCACGGCGAGGAAGACGCGCTGCTCGTCGACCGTCAGATCCTGGAACGCGCGCTGGTCGACCGTCAGCTGGCCGCGGTCAGGGCCCGGTGCCCGACCGCCACCGGCACTCCCGCGGGCGCCGGCGCTGCCGGTCTGGCTGCGCTCCAGCACGATGATCAGCGCCGACCAGAACAGGATGTGAAACAGCCCGCGCAGCACCGCGCTGGCCTCGCGCCGCGCCGAGGGCGGCGTCACACGCACCGAGCGTACCGTGCTCACGCGGCGAGTATCCCACGCTTCACGCCGTCGGTCGTGGTATCGAGAGTCATGCTGCACACCATGACCGCCGTTGGCCTCGGCGCGCTGCTCGGTGTGCGCCACTCGGTCGAGCCCGACCACCTGGCGGCGGTATCGACCCTGGTGCAGTCGGAGCGCTCGCCCGCGCGCGGCGCGCTGCTGGGCGCGCTGTGGGGCCTCGGCCACACCGCGGCGCTGCTGGCGGTGGGCGTCGTGCTGGCGCTGGTCGGCGGCGAGCTGCCCGCGCGGCTGGCCGAGGTCTTCGAGTTCGGCGTCGCGCTGATGCTGATCGGCCTTGGGCTGCGCGCCATCCAGCGCGCCACCGCGCGCGGCCGGCTCGGCCCCGCGCACACCCACCACCATCGCGGCCGGCAGCACCACCACCATGGTCCCGCCGGCCACGTGCACCTCGGGCGCTGGACCTTCGCGGCGCGCCCGCTGCTGGTCGGCGTGGTCCACGGCCTGGCCGGCTCGGGCTCGCTGACCGCGCTGGTGCTGGCCGGGCTGCCGACCACGGCGGCGCGCCTGGGCTACATCCTGCTGTTCGGCCTCGGCCTGGTCGCGGGCATGGCGGTGCTGTCGGGTCTGGCCGGGCTGCCGCTGTCGCGCGCCGGTCGCAACCCGCGCGTGGCCCGCGGGCTCGGCCTGGTCTCGGGTATGTTCTCGGCCATTCTCGGCGTGCTCTGGGGCCTGCCGCTGCTGCGCGGCTGGCTGTAGTCGCGCCGAGGCCCGCTCCGCTACGGCGGGCGGAACTTGCCCAGCTTGCGCTGCAGCGAGCGGCGATGGATCCCCAGCCGGCGCGCCGCCTCCGACAGGCTGCCGCCACAGTCCGACAGCACCCGGTTGATGTGCTCCCACTCGACGCGGGCCAGCGAGGGCGCCTGCAGCGCGCCGCTGTCGGCCACGCCGGTGGGCGCGTCATCGCGCGCCAGCGCAGCCAGCACCTCGTCGGCGTCGGCCGGCTTGGGCAGGTAGTGGGTGGCGCCCAGCTTGACGGCATCGACCGCGGTCGAGATGGCGCCGTAGCCGGTCAGCACCACCACGCGGGTGGCCGGATCGAGCGCCTTCAGATCGCGCAGCAGCTCCAGCCCCGAGCGCCCCGGCATGCGCAGGTCGACCACGGCCCACTCTGGCGAGTCCTCGCGCGCCGCCGCCATCGCGGCGTCATAGTTCGCCGCGGTGCGCACCTCGTGGCCGCGATCGCGGAAGGCCCGCGCCAGCCGCTCGCGCAGCACCTCGTCGTCGTCGACCACCAGCAGCGACGGCTTGTCGACCGGGGCCGTCATGCCGGCAAGCGCACGCGCACCCGGGTGCCGCGCCCCAGGGTCGACTCGATGGCCAGGTCGCCGCCGCTCTGCTCGGCCACCGCGCGGGCCAGGAACAGGCCGAGGCCCATGCCGCGCCCGGGCTCCTTGGTGGTGAAGAACGGCTCGCCGGCGCGCGCCAGCACCTCGGGCGTCATGCCGGTGCCGTGGTCCTCGATCTCGACCTCGAGGCCGTCACCGCTGGCGTGTGCGCGCACCACCACCTCGGCCTCGCTGGCGTCCTGCGCGTTCTTGACCAG
>JBGASF010000231.1:0-8782 GCA_044229835.1 Polyangia bacterium
CTCGGTGTCGACCGCCAGCGGCGGCGCCGGCGGTGGCGGCGCGTCGTTCCAGGGTCAGGGGGGCACCGGCGGCGCGGGTCAGGCCGCGGGCGGCGGGGCACGGGGCGTGCGGCCGGCGTCGTTCACGCCGGTGCCGCTACGCGGCGGCTGCCCGGGCGGCGCCGGCGGCGCCTTCGACCAGGCGACGCCCACAGCGGCCGCGATCGGCGGCGCGGGCGGCGGCGGCGGCGGCGCGCTGCAGCTGTCGTCGGGCGGCAGCATCGTCACCGGCAGCGGCGGCTGGATCACGGTGTCGGGCGGCGGTGGGCGCAACGGCGGGGTGCACAACGGCGGCGGCGGCGGCGGCTCGGGGGGCAGCCTGCTGCTGGAGGCGGCGACCGCGATCCGCACCAGCGGGACGCTGACCGCCAACGGCGGCGGCGGCGCCTCGGGCGGCGGCTCGTCGAGCTCGGATGGCGCGGCGGGCGCGGACGGCAGCGCCGACGGCGCGACCTCGGCCAGCGGCGGCGATTGCGGGTTGTTCTGTGATGGCGGGCCGGGTGGCGCGGGCGGCGCCGGCGGTGCGCTGGACGGCTCGAGCGGCAGCGGGGGCAACGCCAGCGGTGGCGGCGCGGGCGGCGGCGGTGGGGTCGGCGTGATCGTGCTGCGCTCGCCGTCGATCCCGAACCTCGGGCTGCACAGCCCGGCGGCGACCAAGACCGGCCTGTAGAGCGGCGGGCTACTTGACCGGCAGCACGCGCACCTGCGGGCTGAACCAGCCGTACTTCTGCATGCGCTCGTAGAGGCCGCGGAAGTCGTCCCAGGTCACGTTCTCGGGGCGCGGGCCGACGCCGGTCCACTGCGTGGGGCGCTTCTGACCGCGCGGCACCACCAGCGAGCCGACATAGTCGGCGCTCTTGTAGACCTTGTCGATCTGGGCCGCGAAGCCGGCGACGTCGGCGGCGCTGACCGCGCCATTCGAGGTGGCCTGGTAGAACTGCACGGTGACGCGCACCGGGAAGCGCGGGTCGCGCTCGATGGTGAGGCCGTCGAGTTCGGTGTAGGGGCCCAGCACCGGGCCGTGGCCGAGCACGGCCTGCTCGACGTCGGACTCGCGCGGGGCGCTGCGCGAGGGCGAGGCGCTCTTGGCCGCCATGGTCGGCGCGGCCATCTCCATGTCGTCGCCGTAGCCCTCGTTGCCACCGGCCAGGTAGTTCGGCGTCTTCACCTTGAGCGGGACCTGGATCAGCATCAGGAGGTTGGCGTCGGCGCCCACGCTGGCGGCCGACTCGCCGTTCGAGGTGGTGCCCTTGGCCTTGACGTCGCTGAGGCGCTCGGCGGTGAGCGGCGCGGCCTGGCCACCCACGTTCATGAACAGGCGCTGGCCCCAGCTGGCGCCGCCGGTCACGGTGTCGCGGGCGTTGTCGATGATGGTCATGCTGGTGCCCTGGCGGGTCACCAGCAGCGTCAGCACCGCGGGGTTCTGGGCATACGACTGGTAGTTGAAGATGACCGGCCAGAAGGTCGCCTTGCCCTGCTTGGGGATGGGCAGGAACGAGGCCTGTGCGCTGACCAGCGCATGCGAGTCGCGCGGCGCCAGCAGGGTGCCGCCCTTGATGGTGCCCTTGCCGGGCATGGTCATGTAGCGGCTCGGCGCGGCCAGGAACTGGCGCAGCGTGATGCTCTCGAGCTGGCCGCCCTTGCGCTGGTTGCCGACGCGGATGCGGATCTGGTCGAGCTTGACGTCGCCGGTCTTGTCCTCGAAGTTCGGGTTGCGGATGACCGGCATCAGCGCGGTCTCGATGCCGCCGCCGGGCGCCTCGGTCTGCACCTCGATGGTGACGTCCGAGATGTTGGGGCCGACCGACGAGCCCTCCCAGCGCCCGGTGTCCTCCCACAGCACGTTGAGGATCTGCAGGCCCGCCTTGGCGGCCAGCTGCTGGGCCTCGCCGTCATTGACCATGTTGGCGACGTCCATGATCACGTCGCGGTAGCTGCGCGCCGGTGCGGGCTGCACCTGCGCCAGCGCCTGCCCGGCCCCGAGCTGCCCGACCAGCACGCCGGCCAGCGCCATCGCCCCCAGCTTCGTCGTCGTCGTCGTCCGCTGCTTGCTCATGAGCCGTCGGACGCGCGACCGGGGCGGTTCGGTCTCGGGGCGGCCAGCGGAGGAATCCCGAGCAATCCCGCGTTGCCAATCGCAACGGGCGTTGCTGGTGGAAACCGGCGCTCCGGCCCCGCCCTCGGCGACGACAACCCGGGCCTCGTGATCATCATGGGTTGCCTCACCTCGGAGGTGGCCCCGCTCTTGCTGAACGGGCGGCCATGGCGGACGTGGTCCTCGATGGCGTGGTCATGCGGTACGACGGTGGGCACCTGGCGCTGCCCAAGCTGGATCTGCACATCAAGTCGGGCGAGCTGTGCGTCCTGGTCGGCCCCTCGGGCTGCGGCAAGTCGACGACGCTGCGCCTGATCGCCGGCCTCGAGCAGCCCAGCGAGGGCGAGATCCGCATCGACGGGCGTCGCGTCAACGAGGTCGCGCCGTCGGATCGCGACATCGCCATGGTGTTCCAGAGCTACGCGCTGTACCCGCACATGACCGTGCGCGAGAACCTGGCCTTCGGCCTCAAGATGCGCAAGACGCCGGCGGCCGAGATCGAGACCCGGGTGCGCGAGGCGGCCGAGCTGCTCGGGATCGCGGAGCTGCTGGCGCGCACGCCCAAGCAGCTGTCGGGCGGCCAGCGCCAGCGCGTCGCCATGGGGCGCGCCATCGTGCGCCGGCCCAAGGTGTTCCTGTTCGACGAGCCGCTGTCGAACCTGGATGCGCAGCTGCGCGGGCAGGTGCGGCGCGAGATCGGGGCGCTGTGTGCGCGGCTCGAGACCACCTCGGTGTACGTGACCCACGACCAGGCCGAGGCCATGACGCTGGCCGACCGCATCGTGGTCATGCAGGGCGGCGTCATCCAGCAGGTCGGCACCCCGCTCGAGATCTACGACGCGCCGGCCAACGTCTTCGTGGCCACCTTCCTGGGCAGCCCGACCATGAACCTGGTCTCGGCCGAGCTGGCCGGCGCCGAGCTGCGCGCGCCCGGTCTGGCGGTGGGCGCCGATCTCGACCGCGTGCGCGCGCGTGGCAAGGTCGTGGTCGGCATCCGGCCGCACCACCTGAGCGTGGGCGCGCCCGACGGCGCCGGGGCCACGCTGCGCGGCCACGTGCGCGATCGCGAGCTGCACGGCGGCGAGGCCTTCGTCCACGTCGAGGCCGAGTGCGGCACCCTGCTGGTGCGCACCGAGGCGCACGCCGCGCCGGCCAAGGGCGCCTCGGTCGGCGTCACCGTCGATCCCGGCCACCTGCACCTGTTCGACGCATCCACCGGCCTGCGCCTGGAGGCGGCCGCGTGAAGCGGCTGGCCTGGCTGCTGCTCGCGGCGCTGGCCCTCGCGGCCTCGAGCTGCGGGGACGAGCGCGGCGCGCGCATCGTGCTGTGGCACTCGTACCGGGGTGCCGAGCGCGACGCGCTGCAGGCGGCGGCCGAGCGCTGGAACGCGCGCGCCCGCGGCGCCGGCGAGCCGCAGCTGCGCCTGGTCGCGGTGCCCTACGAGGCCATGGTCGACAAGATCTCGGCCGCGGTGCCCAACGGCAACGGACCCGACCTGTTCATCTTCGCGCACGATCGCATCGGCACCTGGGCCGAGGCGGGGGTCATCGAGCCCATCTCGTACTGGGTCGACGACGCCACCGCGGAGCGCTACCTGCCCGAGGCGCTGGCCGCGCTGGCCTATCGCGAGCGCCTGTATGGCCTGCCGCTGGCGGTCAAGTGCACCGCGCTGTTCTACCGCAAGAGCAGCGTGCCGACCCCGCCCGCGACCACCGACGAGCTGGTCACGATGGGCCGCGCGCTGACCCGGGCCGGCCACTGGGGGCTCGGCTACGAGGTCCACAAGCTGTACTTCCACGCCGCCTGGCTGCACGGCTTCGGCGGGCAGGTGCTCGACCCGAACGGGCGCGTCGACATCGCGACCCCGGCGGCGGCGGCGGCGGCCGACTTCGCGCGCACGCTGGCGGGGCCAGGCGGGATCGTGCCCGCCGAGCCGTCACCTGCCCTGCTGTCGTCGCTGTTCAACGACGGCAAGCTGGCCATGGTGATCTCGGGGCCGTGGTTCGTGGACGAGATCGCCAAGGGGGTCGACTACGGCATCGCGCCGCTGCCCGTGGTCAGCGCGACCGGGCTGCCGGCGGCGCCGTACCTGGGCGTCGAGGGCGTGCTGGTGTCGGCGCGGGCGCACGACAAGCGGGCGGCGTACCGCATCGCGGCGGCGCTGGCGGATGACGCCTCGGCCATCGCGCGCGCGCGGGCGGCGCGGCAGATCGTGCCCAACCTGGCGGCCTATCGCGATCCCGAGGTCGCGCGCGATCCGGTGGTGTCGGCCTTCCGCAGCGCCGCCGAGCGCGCGCGCGCGATGCCGTCGGATCCCGCCATGGGATCGATCTGGTCGGCCTATGACCGCGCGCTCGAGAAGGTCGTCGTGCTCGGCGAGCGGGCGCCGGGCGCGCTGTCGGCCGCCCATGGCGAGGCCGAGCGCTACGCGCGCGCACCGGCGAAATGACGGACCGGACCCAGACAAGGGGTTCTGCGCCGAAGGCGCCGGACCCATCGAAGCGCAGCCCGCGCACCGCGGTGCTGACCACGCTGGTCGCGCTGCTTTGCGGCCTCGCGCTCGCCGGCCTCGGCTTCGTGCGTGCGCGCAACGCCGGCGCCGAGCGGCAGTCGCGGGGGATCGCGGTCGCCGAGGCCGAGCAGCTGGTGGCCGAGATCGCGAGCGCCGCGCACAAGGGCGGCGCCCGCGCGGCGCTGGCCCGGCTGGAGGCGCTGCGGGCCGCGCTGCGCGCCAGCGATCGCATCGATCTGCTCGAACTCCTGCCCAGCGCGGGACGGCCGTTCCTGCGCCGCTATGCCCTGCTGGCCACCCTGCAGGGCGGCCAGGCCGGCGCCGGGACGCCGGCGGCGAGCGCCCCCGGGGCCAGCCCGCGCAAGAGCGCCCACGATCTGGCCGAGCGCGCCCGCAGCCTGGGCCACGGCGTGGCGCAGCTCATCGATCCTGACGCGCCATCGGCCGACGACGCGCTGGACCCTGGGACCACGGGCACACCGAACACGCCGACGCCGAGCGCGACGCGCAGCCGCGCCGGGCGCGACGGCAGCGGCGGCCCCACCGTGCGCGCCGCCGCGCTGAGCGGCAGCTACGCCCTGGTCATCGAGCGCCTGCCCGCGGTCGGCCCCGCCGCCCTGCCCGGCGGCACCCTCGTCGTCTGCGCGCTGCTGGCGCTGGCGATCGCGCTGGCGGCCGGCCTCCTGCTGTCGCCGCGCGCCGCCGCGCTGGTCGGCGCCATCGCCGCCGCCGCCGCCATCGCGTGGACCGCGCGGGCCGGTGCGCGCGCCGTCGGCATCCCCGAGGCCGAGACCGCGCGCGTGCTGGGCGCGGTCGGCGCACTGGCCGCGCTGGCCATCGGCATCCTGGCCGCACGCGGCAGCTTCGCGCGCGCCCTGGCCGCCGTGCGCGCGCACCGCGTGGCCTACATCTACCTCTTGCCGGCGGCCGCCACCACGCTGCTGCTGGTCGGCGTGCCCTTCGCCGTCGGCCTCGCGCTGGGCTTCTTCGATCACGCCCACGGCCGCTACGACTTCGTCGGGATCGACAACTTCGTCGAGATCCTGTCCGGCGGTGGCCACCCGTTCGGCGATCCGCTCAACTTCTGGTTCACCCTCGGCGTCACCCTGCTGTGGACGTTCGTCAACGTCATCCTGCACGTCGGCATCGGCCTCGGCCTGGCGCTGCTCTTGTCGCGCCCCAAGCTCCGCATGCGCGGCCTGTACCGGGTGCTGCTGGTGCTGCCGTGGGCGGTGCCCAACTACATCACGGCGCTGATCTGGCGCGGCATGTTCCAGCAGCACCACGGCGCCGTGAATTCGCTGCTGGGCGCGCTCGGGCTCTCGAAGGTCGCCTGGTTCTCGTCGTTCTCGGCCGCCTTCAGCGCCAACGTGGTGACCAACACCTGGCTCGGCTTCCCTTTCATGATGGTGGTCTCGATGGGCGCGCTGGCGGCCATCCCCAAGGAGCTCTACGAGGCCGCCGCGGTCGACGGCGCCAGCCGCTTCACGACCTTCTCGCGCATCACCATGCCGCTGCTCGGGCCGGCGCTGATGCCCGCGGTGATCCTGGGCTCGATCTGGACCTTCAACATGTTCAACGTGATCTACCTGGTCAGCGAGGGCCGCCCCGGCGGCGCCACCGACATCCTGGTCACCGAGGCCTATCGCTGGGCCTTCGAGCGCGGCGATCGCTACGGCCTGGCCGCCGCCTACGCGACGCTGATCTTCATCGTGCTGGCGGTCTACACCTTGCTGGCCAACCGCGGCGCGCGTCGTCGCGAGGCCATGCTGGAGCGCTCGTGAAGCCACCCTCGCTCGCGTCGCGCATCGCCGGCCACCTGGTGCTGGTGCTGGCGTGCGCCTTCGCCGTCTACCCGGTGCTGCTGGTGCTCAAGAAGGCGCTGTCGCCCGGGCAGCAGTTCGACCTGTCGCTGTCGCCCATCCCGACCTCGGTCACGCTGTCGCACTTCGGTGACGTCATCGGCGCCACCGACCCGGGCAGCGGGCACTGGCTGTTCGGTCGCCAGCTCGCCAACAGCCTGCTGGTCGCGGGGCTGACGACGATCCTCGGCGTCACCGCGTCGTGCACCGCGGCCTATGCGCTGTCGCGGCACCGCTTCCCGGGCCGGCGCAGCAGCATGGGCGCCTTCCTGGCGGTGCAGATGTTCCCGGCCACGCTGCTGCTCATCCCGCTGTACGTGCTGCTCGATCGGCTCGGCCTGCTGAACCAGCTTCTGGGCTTGACGCTGGTCTATTCGACCACCGCGATCCCGTTCTGTGTGTGGACGCTGAAGGGCTACTTCGACACCCTGCCGCGCGAGCTCGAGGAGGCGGCGCGCATCGACGGCGCGGGGCCGTTTGGCGTGTTCTTCCGCGTCGTGCTGCCGCTGTCGCGTCCCGCCATCGCGGTCACCGCGCTGTTCTCGTTCATGACCGCGTGGAACGAGTTCATCCTGGCCGGGACCTTCATGAGCCGGCAGGAGTCGTTCACGCTGCCGGTCCTCATCCACCAGTACATCGGGCAGCACGACGCCGAATGGGGCCACTTCGCCGCGGGCGCCATCCTGGTGTCGCTGCCGGTGATGGCGCTGTTCTATGCCCTGCAACGGCACCTGGTGAGCGGCCTCACAGCGGGAGGCGTGAAGGGCTGAAGAAGCTGAATTGACAGGGTTACTACCCGCGGCTACTCTCCAACCTCTCGCGAACCGACCCTCCCGGAGGAACTGCGTTGGCAGACGAAAAGAAGGCCGGCGGAATGAAGGATATCAAGGACCTCAAGGCGCGCCTCGGGCTCGCCAAGGGGGGAGGAGCCGCCGCGCCGGCTCCCGCGCCGGGCGCTGGTTCTGGCCCCGCGCCTGTGCTGCCGGCTCCGCAGGGTGCTCGCCCCGTGCTGCCGCCGCCGATGGGTGGCCGTGGTGGTGCGGTGCCGCCGCCGCCCGGGTTCGCACCGGCCCAGCCGGAGCCCGAGCCCGAGCCGCCACCCATCGATGCCCGCCATGATCCCTTCGGGGCCATGGCACAGCAGGCGCGCGCACAGGCGGTGGCGCAGCCGCAGATCATCGTGCCGGGCTTCGACGACGGCAAGCCGATCGAGAAGGTGCAGAAGACCAGCACCGGCAAGATCCTGCTGCTGGTCGGCATCTCGATCGTGCCGCTGGTGATCGGTCTGATGGTCGGGCAGGTGGTGCAGAAGAACAAGGAGTGGAACCAGACCGTCAGCGATGGCAAGAAGATCTTCGAGACGCTGGCCAAGTTCGACGTGAAGATCAACCAGCTTGGCGAGGTGCTCAAGGCCAAGCGTGGTGGCGACGGCCGCATGGCGGTGCAGCCCGACGACGAGGCCTTCAACAACCAGCTCGACAACTTCAAGATCGACGACAAGGACCTCGCCGACCTGAAGAAGATCATCATCAACTCGAACTACCGCAACATGGAGCAGCCCACGGTCGACGCCATCATGAGCTACTACCTGGCGCTCAATCAGGTGCTGGTCAACGTGCAGGACCACGTCAAGGCGACCAAGAACGACCTCAAGTTCCTGCAGAAGCGCACCGAGAAGCTGAAGGACCAGACCAAGTTCGCGGCCTTCTTCCGCAAGCAGCCCGAGGGTCAGGCCGGTCCGCCCTTCCTCGAGATCGTGCAGCTGGCCGATCCGGTGTGCACGCCCGAGGAGTTCGAGAAGGACAAGTGCTTCACCAAGCCCGGGCTGTCGTGGAACTACCGCATGGACGCCGGCCTGCCGACCTCGAAGCTGCCCTTCGCCAACACCATGGACGCGGTCGGTCCCGAGGTGCTCATGGGCGTGTCCGACAGCCGGCTGTTCTCGCAGCTGAAGATCGGCACCGAGCCGCAGATCGCGGCCGAGCAGTTCGTGCGCCGCCTGAACAAGATCGACCAGCAGTACCAGGCCCTGGCCGAGCTGCAGGAGCGCATCAAGAACGTCTACAACAAGGTCGAGAAGCCGAAGAAGAAGCGCTTCGCCTTCTAGCCCCCCCTCGAAGCGAAGCTTCGAGGAGGCTACTCCGCTCCGGCTCCGTTCCGCTCCGAAGGCCCTGGCCCCACGCCGGGGCCTTCGTCATTTGTGCGCCCGGCATGGGCGTGATCAGGAGGTGAGAGTCCTCTGGGGAACCTGGTCGCAGGGACCCCACGCGAACC
>JBGASF010000232.1:0-8740 GCA_044229835.1 Polyangia bacterium
CTGGCCGCCGCCGGCCTCGCCATCCTGTTCGTCAGCAGCGAGCTCGAGGAGGTGCTGAGCCTCGCCGACCGCGCGCTGGTGATGCGGCAGGGCGAGCTCGTCGGCGAGCTGGCGGGGGAACGGCTGACCGAGGCGGACGTGATGCTGCTGGCGACCAGCATGGAGCCGCGGTGAAGAAGGTGCTCGGCATCGCCGTGCTGCTGTTCGTCATCGCCAGCGCCATCGCCTTCGCCACCGGCACCAGCTTCGGCACGATGGCGATCCTGCTGCCCAACGTCGTCGTGCTGGCCCACCAGGTCGGCAGCGACGCGGCGTTCACCGGCAGCGCCGCGGTGGGCTGGGCCCTGCGCGCGCGCTGCGCCCGCAAGCAGGCGCTGCTCGAGCTCGGCGGTGACGCCTTCGTGGTGGTCGAGGCCGACGCCGACCTCGAGCTGGCCACGCGCAAGATCACCGCCGGCGCCTTCGCCTATGCCGGCCAGATCTGCATCTCGGTGCAGCACGTGCTGGCCCACCGCGCCATCGCCGACGAGCTGCGCCAGCGCCTGGTCGCCGCCGCCGCCGCGGTCCCGGTCGGCGCGCCCGCCGCCGCCGGCACCCTGGTCGGGCCGCTGATCCGCAGCCGCGACGCCGCCCGGGTCGCCGACTGGATCACCGAGGCCACCTCCGGCGGCGCCCGCGTGCTGACCGGCAACACGCGTAGCGGCGACGTCATCACACCGACCTGGCTGGAGGGCGTCCCCGCCGGGGCCCGCCTGGCGCGCGAGGAGGTCTTCGGCCCGGTCGCCACCCTGGACGTCTACGACGACGTCGGCGCTGCGCTGGCGCGCATCAACGGCTCCGCCTACGGCCTGCAGGCCAGCTTCTTCACCCGCGACGTGCGCACCCTGATGCGCGCCCACGAGACCCTGGAGGTCGGCGCCGTGATCCACGACGACTGGCCCCTGTTCCGGGTCGACTCCATGCCCTACGGCGGCACCAAGGCCTCCGGCTGGGGCCGCGAAGGCGTGCGCTACGCCATCGAGGAGTTCACCGAGCCGCGGCTGCTGGTGCTGTCCGGGCGCTGATCAGCGAGGAGCGGCCGATGCCGTCGGGGCGCTGAGCACGGGAATGAACGGCAGCGGCGCCACCGTGGCCACCACGGTGCTGCCGTCGGGCAGGTGCGCGGTCAGCTGGTGGCCGTCGTCCCACGCCGTCTTGTGCACATAGCCGAGCGCGATCACCCCCTGGCGCGAGCGCACCGCGCTGGTGATGCGACCGGCGTCGTCACGCCCCTCGATGGCCAGCCGGGTGCCCGCCGGCGGCACCACGTCGCCGGCCAGCTTGAGCCCGCACAGCTTGTGGTTGACCCCGCCGCGCGAGGTCACACGCACCACGACCTCCTGCCCGACATAGCAGCCCTTGCTGAACGACAGCCGGCCGTCGAGGCGGGACTCCAGCGGCAGATCGTCCTCGCTGACATCGACGCCATAGCGCGGCTGCCCGGCCTCGACGCGCAGCACCTCGAGCGCGGCCTCGTCGAGCTCCAGCCCGCCCGCCGCCAGCGCCGCGCGCGTGGCCTCGGCGGCCGCGGGCGGCGCCCACAGCTCGAAGCCGACCCCGTGCGTGCGCGTGGCCACCGCCCACACCCCGCTGGCAGAGGCCCGCGCCGACCACTCGCCGGTCGGCGGCGGCGCCCCCACGATCTGCTCGACCAGCCGTGCCGCGCCGGCGCCGACCACCACCCAGGTCGACCAGCCCTCGGCGAAGCTGCCGATCTCGACGTCGTCGGCGATGGCGTGCTTGTCGAGCAGCGCGTGCACCTTGGCCGTGATGTCCGCCGGCAGCGCCAGCAGCAGGGCGTCGCCCTCGGCGGCGGCCAGCACGCCGAGCTCGGCCAGCACGCGGCCCTTGACCGACAGCATCGCCGACGGCTGGCCCTGCCCGGGCTGCAGCGCGGCCACGTCATGCGTGGTCAGCCCCTGCAGGAAGCGCACACGGTCCGCGCCGGTCACGCGCAGCACGCCGCGCGCCACCGTTCCGAAGCCGACACCGAACCGGGCGGCCTGCGCTGCCGCCCCTGGATCTCTCTCGCTCGCACTCGGGCTGGTCACGAGGATGGAGATAGCACGACCCGGGCGACCAGACGCGCCTCGTGTCGCCCCTCCTCCAGCCAGCCCTCGTCCAGCGCCAGCACCTCGAGCGGCTGGCCCGCCGCCCAGGCCGCGAGCTCAGCCTCGGCGAGCAGGTGCGGCGCGCGCGGCTTGTCGTGGCGCTCCAGGTTCTTCAGCGTCGGCTGCACCAGCACGAGGACGCCGCCCGGCGCCAGCGACGCGACCAGGCGCGGCCACAGCTCGCGCTGCAGATAGTGGAAGGCCAGCACGACGTCCCAGGGCCCCGCCGGCAGCGGCGACTGCTCGAGATCCAGCTCCAGCGCCGTCAGCGCGAGGCCGCGCGCCGCCGCGCTGCGCCGCGCCACCTCCAGCCCGACCGGCGAGATGTCGGTCAGCGTGACCTCCAGCCCGCGCGCCGCCAGCCACAGCGCATGGCGGCCGGCGCCCCCGGCGACGTCCAGCGCGCGCCCGCGGCTGGGCAGCCAGCGCGCACACGAGGTCACCAGCCGGGACGGCTCACCCGGATCGGGGAACGCCCGGTAGCGTTCGTCCCAGCGCGCTCGGTCTGCCTCGGCCATGCCCGACGGTCACCCGGGGCGGGCCGCGATGCAACCAGCTCGTGCGCCCGCGCGCTACAGCACGCCGGCGACGCCGAGCACGGCCAGGATCCCGGCCACCAGCAGGCCACCGGCGGCGATCTCGTGCACCAGGCGCATGCCCTTGCCGCGCTTCTTCAGCGCCGGCTCGGCCTCGAAGTCGACATCGACGTCCAGGCTGCCGTCGTCGGCGCTCGAGGTCGGGGCATTCAGCGGGATGACCTTGGCCTCGACCACCGCCGGCGACCCCGGCAGGGCCACCCGCGCGCGCGGCCGCGGCGCGGTCGGGGACAGGCCCGGCAGCCGCGACGCCGCCGGCGACTGCACCGGGGTCAGGCTGGGGCGCTCGAACAGCTCGTCGATCTCGGTGCGTCCCAGCGCCACCGGCGCCGAGTTCACGATGAGGACGAAGCCGCACACCGGACAGCGCGCGCCCTTGGCCCCGAGGCTGCCCACGGAGCTCAGGCCGACATAGCGGCAGCGAAAGCAGATCTGCTGCGATTCGATGCTCTCGGGGATGGCGAGCTGGGGGTGGGCCACGGCGACTCTCCTGCTGCGTTCCACACCCACAAGTAGCAAGGCCCTTGCCAGCGCCCCGAAAGCGCCGAACCCCGCATGGCCACATGAAGTCACGGCTTGCCGTCCGTGCGCTGCTGGGGACGCGAGTCGCCGGGCGGGGCGGCCTCCCCCGGCGACATGTAGGACCGGTAAGGGCACCGACAGGACGAGGCGGATCCCCGCGTCGCCATTGTGTTAGATCGGTGTCATGCAGGGCTTCGGTAGGGCGCTTTTCGGGCTGGCCATCGCGGTCGCCAGCGCTGCGTCCGGCTGTGAACGCAGCAAGCCCAGCTACGACAGTTTCCCCATCTCCATCGAGCGCGGTGGCCAGGTCCCGACCTGGTATGTGCGCACCCCCGCGCTGCCCAGCTGCACCGGCGCCGACGCCGGGGTGGCGGTCGACGACGCCGGCGCCGGCACGGGCGCGCTGGCCAAGATGCTGATCGACCCGGGTTCGCCGCTGACCGTGTTCGAGTTCTGCCCCGAGGTGGCGCGCACCCGCTTCGATCTCGAGGTCGTCAGCGCCTTGAATCCGTCGATCACCCGGGCGCGCTTCCTCGATCTGGCGGTGCTCAGCCAGGCCGGCGTGGTGGTCGGCTTCGACGACGTCAGCGGCGCCGATCGCACCCGCGTCGCGGGGATCGTGGGCGCCGACCTGCTGAGCTCGTTCGCGGTGCGCTTCTCGCTCGACCCGGTGCAGCCGGGCGGCGCCACCATGCAGCTGTTCCCGGCCACTGTCGGCTCCGAGAGCGAGCACGCGCTCGCCTGCGACAGCGTGCTGCCGTTCCAGCTGCTGGGCGGTGGCGGCGTCATCATCGCGGGCCAGGAGCAGGCCCTCAAGGCGTCGCGCATCGTGCTGGCCGCGTGCCTCGAGCCCGACCCGTTCGATCCCGCGCCGCCGCTCGATGGCAATGGCCAGGTCGTCACCAGCGGCATCGACCTCGCGCTGCTGCTGTCGACCGGCACCGGGCCGCTGCTGCTCGGACGCTCCACGGTGGCGCGGCTCGACGCGGTGCCCGGGCGCACCCCGCTGGCGCTGAGCGACGGTGCGCTGCACCTGCCCTCGGGCACCATCCAGGTCGGCCTGGGCACCATCGGACGCCTGACCCTGGTGCGCGACGAGGACCGCGGCCTGGGCCCCTGCGAAGAGCTGGCCCAGGCGCGCCGCCTGGAGGCCACCGGCACCTGCCCGCCCGGCCGCACCTGCACCGCCACCGCCTATGTCGAGCTCGAGCGCACGCTGCCGGTCGCGCGCGCCGCCGACGAGGCCGCCGTGCTGCAGCAGCTGCGCACCGAGCTGCGCCCCTTCACGCGCGAGCTCGACGGCCTCATCGGGGCCGAGGCGCTGCGCGACGTCGTGCTCGACGTCGACTACCCGTCGCTGCGCATGATCATGCGCTGCGCCGACGGCCGCAGCGCGACCTGCCAGGGTCGGCCCCGCTTCACCGGCAGCACGCGCGACCAGCACCTGGCCTGCCTGCCGCGCGCGCAGTAGGCCGCGGCACCGGCGCGCTCACGCCGGCGGCCGTGCGATCTCCAGCACCTCGTCAGCCAGCGCCCAGGCCAGCAGGCCCGCCAGCGCGCAGCACACGAAGCCGATCATGCCCAGGGTGGCGCCGCCGCCGAGGCCGCGCGGTCGCACCCGGAGCAGGCCCGACAGCGCCAGCGCGGCGCCCAGCTCGAGCGCCAGCGCGAACCACCAGCGCGGCCGCGTCAGCACGCGCCCGAGCAGCGCGGGCACCCCGAAGCAGGCCGCCAGCGCGGGGCACACGATCTGCCACTGGATGCGCAGCGCCCCGCCGCCGCGCGGCCACACCGCCAGCCGTGGCGGCAGCAGCGCCATCACGCCATACGCCAGCAGCGCCCCACCGAGCACGAACAGCGCGCACCAGTACTCCGCCAGCCAGCCGTCACGACGCCAGCGCCAGCTCCAGCGCGGCGGCACCGCCGCAGGCGTCGGCACGGGCGTCGTGGTCGTGGTCGGCGTCGACGTCGGCGTGGACGTCGGCGTCGGCGTCGGCACCGTCATCGCCAGTCGACCTCGGCCCCCAGCGCGCGCATGACCGCGACGAACTGCGGGAAGCTGGTCGCGATGTTGCCGGCGTCGGCGATGTCGACGCTGTGCTCGCCGGCCGCGGCCAGCGCCGCCACCGCGCAGGCCATGGCGATGCGGTGATCGCCCTCGCTCTCGCAGCGCAGCGGGCCGCGCACGCGCGCGCTGCCGCCCTGGATGACCATGCCGTCGGGGCGCTCCTCGATCTCGACGCCGAAGCGGCGCAGCTCGCGCGTGGTGGTCGCGATGCGGTCGCTCTCCTTGACGCGCAGCTCCTCGGCGTCGCGGATGGTGGTGACGCCGTCGGCGAACGCCGCCGCCACCGCCAGGATGGGCAGCTCGTCGATGGCGCGCACCACCAGCTCGCCGCCCAGGGTCAGCGCGCGCAGCGTGCCGGCGCGCGCTGACACGTCGGCCACCGGCTCGCCGCAGGCGATGCGCTCGGCGCCGCACACCACGTCGGCGCCCATGGCCGCCAGCGCGTCGAGCAGCCCGGTGCGCGTCGGGTTGACGCCGACCTCGCGCACGGTCAGCTCCGAACCCGGCACCACCAGCGCCGCCACCAGCGGGAAGGCCGCCGCCGAGATGTCGCCCGGGACCTCCAGCGGGCGCGGCTCGAGGCGCCGATCCCAGCCGGTCGGATCGAGCTCGCTGAGGCCGCCCGCGACGCGGATGGGCGCGCCCAGGTAGGCCAGCATGCGCTCGGTGTGATCGCGCGACGGCCCCGGCTCGCGCACCCGGGTCGGCCCCTCGGCGCCCAGGCCCGCCAGCAGGATGGCGCTCTTGACCTGCGCGCTGGCGACCTTGGAGGTGTGATCGATCCCGGTCAGCCGGCCGCTGGCCGGCCCGGTCACGCGCAGCGGCGGATACAGCTCGCCGGCCTTGGCGCCGGCGGCGCCCTCGATGCGCGCCCCCATCAGGGTCAGCGGATCGGCCACCCGCCGCATCGGGCGGCCGTTCAGCGACACGTCACCGCTGAGCTCGCTGGTGAACGGCCGCGACGCCAGCAGGCCCGCCAGCAGCCGGATCGACGTGCCCGAGTTGCCACAGTCGATCAGCTGGGCGGGGGCGCGCAGCCCGTCGAGGCCGACGCCGTGGATGACGAGCTCGCCCGGGCCGCGCTCCTCGATGGTCACGCCGAGGGCGCGCAGCGCCTCCAGGGTGCGCCGGTTGTCCTCGCCGCCGCCGGGGCCACGCACCGTCACCGGGCCCGCCGCCAGCGCGCCGGCCATGATGGCGCGGTGGCCGATGCTCTTGTCGCCCGCCACCGTGACGCTGCCACGCAGCGGTCGCCTCGCCCCGGTCACGCGCAATTGGTTGCTGCTGCTCAAGGCGTCTCCCTCATGGTGTCTCGTGCGTACCACGTCCGTCGTCGTCGTCCACGATGATGCCTTCGTCGACCGGCCCATCGCCGACGCGCACGACATCGTCGGCGGTGGGCGCCACGCGGCGAAACAGCCGCGCGCCCGCCATCAGCTGCGACACCAGCACATTGATGTCGACCATGGGCAGGCGGTAGGCCACGCGCAGCTGCTCGCGGGTGCCCTCGAAGGCGGCCGCCTCCAGGTAGCGCACCGCGCCGGCGATGGCGGCCAGCGGGTGCTCGGCCAGGCGGGCCAGCTCCTTGCGTAGCGCGGTCGCGGCCGCCCCCGCTGGCGAGCTGCCCGCCTTGCCGGGCAGGAAGTCGACCAGGCCATCGACACGCAGCCCCTCCTCGAAGTCGAACACGAAGGCGGTGCGGCGCGCGCGGGCCAGCGCGCCGAGCTCCTGCGGCGGGTCCCAGCCCTGGTCCGGGAAGCGCTGGAAGAACAGCGCGCCGTGCTCGCTGCCCAGCTCGCCGAGCAGGGCGCGCAGCTCGGGCATGCCCTCGGCCGAGGCGACCCGGCGGTCGATGCGCGCATAGAGCTGCATCATGAGGTCACCGGACGCCGCCAGCACCAGGCCGGTGTCGGGCATCAGCATGACCTGCCCGGTGTCGAGCTGGACCCCGAAGCGGACCCGCCGGCCACCGCTGCGCAGCACGCGCGCGCTCAGCTTGCTGGGATCGAAGCGGCCCCGCGCGGCCAGCACGAAGGGGATCTTGCCGCGCTGCTCGGGATACCAGGCCACCACCACCTGATCGATGTCGCCCAGCAGATCGAGGCCGAAATCGGCGCTCAGCGCGGTGATCTCGCGGCGCAGCCACCTGTTGTCGTGGTCGAGCGCCTGGGTCACCGCGGGCGACGCGATGACCCGGGTGATGTCGACCGCGCACAGCCGCTCGATGCCGGCGCCCGAGGGGTGCAGCATCGGCACGTGCACCAGCAGCGCCAGCGGCGTGCCCGGCAGCCCGCCCGGCGTGGTCGTGCGCCTCGGCCAGCAGCCCGCCAGGGTCAGCAGCGCCAGCGCGGCCAGCCCACCGGCGCGCCCCGGCGAGCGCCGCCCCAGGGCGCGGGCGCCCGCGGGCCGGCTCATGACGCGACCTCGGCGGCGCGCGCGCCCACGGCGCGCCTCATGACCCGGCCTCGGCGGCGCGCGCGCGCAGCTGGCGCAGCACCTCGCCGAGGATGCGCAGCCGCTCGCGCAGGGCGTCGAGCTCGCCGCTGCTCAGCCCATAGGCGACCCGCGCCCGCGGCCCGTCGGCGTCGACCGCCAGCGCGGCCACGAAGCGATCGAGACCCAGGCGCGCCACCGAGCCGCGCGCCAGCAGCGCCGCCCGCGCGCCGCGCACCCGCTCGGCCAGCGCCTCGGCGCCGCCCTCGTCGCCGGCGCGCAGCGAGGTGCGCAGCGACAGCCCCTCGCCGTCGCCCAGGTGCAGCTCGGCGCGCAGCGCCCTGAGCTCGCCGGCCTCGGGCCCCAGCAGCGGAATCAGCCGCGCGATCACCAGCGGCGTGGCCGCCAGCACCAGGCGCAGCGCCGGCGTCTCGCGCGGGCTGAGGCCCGCCGGATCGAAGCGCGCCTCGCCCCACAGCGCCGCGGCGCGCTCGCGGATCGACGCCGCCTCGGCCGCCCGCGCCTGCGCCGCCGCCACCAGCTCGGGCGGCCCCGACGCCACCAGCCCGCTGGCCGCGTCGAGCACGGTCAGGCCAGCGCGCTCGTCGGGCCGCGCCAGCCCGATGGTCAGCACCCGGGCATCCAGCGCCCCGGCGCCCCACACCGCGACCGTGACCCAGCGCAGGCTGGGCAGCGCCGCCTCGCCACCACCGCCGGCCAGCCCGCGCGCCAGCTCGATGCCATCCCCCAGCCGCGCCGACAGCCGCACCAGATCCAGCGCCAGCACGACGTCCGCCCCCGGCGGCACCGCCGCCGCCATGCGCTCGAACTCGTCCGGCCCCCGCGGCACCGCCGCCACCGCACCAGGTCCCCCACCACGCGCCCCCGCGCAGCCGCCCACCAGCAGCGCCAGCCCCAGCACTGCGCGCCACCCCCTCATCCCCGCCCGCCCCGACTCCCACTCCCACTCC
>JBGASF010000233.1:0-8712 GCA_044229835.1 Polyangia bacterium
GCAGATGGTCGCTATCGCTTCGTCAACGATCGCTTCGCGGCCCGCCTGGGTCGCGACGCCTCGGGCATCGTCGGTGAGGATATTCCCTCGGTGCTGGGCACGGCGCGCGGGCGCCAGGTGCTCGAGAACATCGAGCGGGCCTTGCGCGAGGGCATCGCCTTGTCGGTCGTCCACTACCCGGCTGCCGCTGACCTGGGCGCCATGAGCCTGGAGGTCACCCATGTCGCCTCCCCGGGCCCGGCCGGGTCGGCGCGCGAGGTCTACGCCTTCGGCATCGACATCACCGAACGGCTGGAGGCGCTGGAGGCGGCCAAGGCGGCCAACCGCGCCAAGTCCCAGTTTCTGGCCAACATGTCGCACGAGCTGCGCACGCCGCTCAACGCCGTGCTGGGGTTCGGCCAGCTGCTGGCGATGGACGCGCTGACGCCGGCCCAGCAGTCCAAGGTGCAGGAAATCCTGCGCGGCGGCCGGCACCTGCTGGACCTGATCGCCGACCTGCTCGACCTGGGCCGCATCGAGGCCGGCGACATGACCGAGACCATTCGCGGCGACTACCAGGGCGCGTTCGCCGAACTGAAGACCGCGGTGAACAACACCATCGAGAAGCTCGCCCAGACGCTCGGCGACGTGGCGCTGGCGCGCGGCGCCGACGCCACCCTGGCCGAGCTGGCGGCGGCCGATCTGCGCGGCTGTGGCGGGGCCGGCTTTCGCACCGCGCGCAAGTGGGCCGGCGCGCGCGCGGCGGCGCTGGCGCCCGGCGGCGAGCGCTTCGTGCTGTGCAACGCCGACGAGGGCGAGCCGGGCACCTTCAAGGATCGGGTCCTGCTGTCGCGCCAGGCCGGCGCCGTGCTGGAGGGCATGACGCTGTGCGCGCTGGTCATCGGTGCGCGCCGCGGGGTGCTGTATGTGCGCCACGAGTACCGCTACCTCGAGGCGGCGCTGCAGGCGGTGCTGGCCGAGCGACGCGCCGCCGGCCTGCTGGGTGACGCCATCCTGGGCAGCGCGCTGGGCTTCGACGTCGAGCTGCACTGGGGCGCCGGGGCGTACATCTGCGGCATGGAGACCGCGATGATCGAGAGCATCGAGGGCAAGCGCGGGGTGCCTCGCCATCGCGCGCCGTTGCCGGTGGTGCACGGCTACCAGGGCGGTCCCACCGTGGTCAACAACGTGGAGACCTTCGCGCTGGCCAGCCTGATCAGCGCGCGCGGAGCGACGGCCTTCAGCGCGCTGGGCACCCCGGAGTCGCGCGGCAGCAAGCTGCTGTGCGTGTCGGGCGACTGCGAGCGGCCCGGGATCTACGAGCACGCCTATGGCTTGACGGTGCAGGAGCTGCTCGACGAGTGCGGCGCCGGTGCGGGCGCGACGCAAGCGGTCCAGGTCGGCGGCCCCAGCGGGACCTTGATCGGCCCGTCGGAGTTCGCGCGCCGGCTGTGCTGGGAGGACCTGCCCACGGTCGGGACCATGATGATCTTCGGCGCCGAGCGCGACCTGTTCGACCAGGTGCGCGGCTTCGCCGAGTTCTTCCAGCACGAGAGCTGCGGGCTGTGCACGCCGTGCCGGGTCGGCACCACCATGCTGCGCCGGCTGTGCGACAAGGTCGCGCACGGCGCGGCGGCGCCGGCGGATCTGGTGGATGCGCGACGGCTGGGCGGCCTGATGAAGCTGGCCTCGCACTGCGGCCTGGGCCAGACCGCGGCCAACCCGGTGCTCGACGCCATCCAGAAGTTCCCGCACATCTTCACCAGCCGCATGCACGCTGGCGCCGACGCCGGGGCAGGGGCCGAGGCCGGCCCCAGCTTCGACCTCGACGGCGCGCTGGCCGAGGCGCGCGCGCTGACCGGGCGCGACGATCCCGAGGCGCACCTGCGATGAGCGCTCCCGGCAAGCACTTCCGCCTCGACGGGGCGGACATCCCGTTTCGCGACGGCCAGGGCGTGCTGGAGGCCGCGCTCGACGCCGGGCGCTACATCCCGCACCTGTGCTTCGAGCCCGGCCTGCCGCCGCACGACTCGTGCCGGCTGTGCACCGTCATCGTGGGCGGCGGGCGCGCCGCCGCGGCCTGCTCGCTGCCGGCCGCCGAGGGGCTGGACATCGTGTCCGACAGCCCGGAGCTGGGCGACGCGCGCCGGCAGCTGCTGCAGCTGCTGTTCAGCGAGGGCAACCACATCTGCCCGGGCTGCGAGCGCAGCGGCGACTGCAAGCTGCAGGCGAGCGCCTACGCGGCCGGCATGCAGGACAACCACTTCCCGCAGCTGTCTCCGGTGCGCGAGCGCGACGCCTCGCACCCCGACGTGCTGCTGGATCGCGATCGCTGCATCCTGTGCGAGCTGTGCGTGCGCGGCAGCCGGCTGCTCGACGGCAAGGACGTCTTCGCCATCGCGCGGCGCGGGATCGCCAGCCAGCTGGTGGTCAACTCGCCGACCGGCCTGCTGGGTGACAGCGCCCTGGCCGTGACCGACCACGCGGTGCGCCTGTGTCCGGTGGGGGCGCTCTTGCCCAAGCGGCCCGCCGCGCTGGTGCCGCTGGGCAAGCGCACCTACGCCGAGGAGTCCATCGCCGCCGTCGAGCTGCGCCGCCACGCCGCGCGCCAAAAGCCGGGCCAGCCATGAAGAAGCTGCGCATGGCGACCTGCTCGCTGGCGGGCTGCTTCGGCTGTCACATGTCGCTGCTCGACCTGGACGAGCGGCTGCTCGAGCTGCTGGAGAAGGTCGACCTCGATCGCACCCCGCTGACCGACCTCAAGCATGTCGGCCCCGAGGTCGACATCGGCCTCATCGAGGGCGGCGTGTGCAACGCCGAGAACGTCCACGTGCTGCGCGAGTTCCGCGCCCGCTGTCGCATCCTGGTCGCGGTCGGCGAGTGCGCCATCAGCGGCGGCGTGCCCGCGCTGCGCAACCACTTCACGCTGCGCGAGTGCCTGGAGACCACCTACCTCGACGGCGTCGGCGTCGACAACCCGCAGATCCCGAACGACCCCGAGATCCCGCTGCTCCTGTCGAAGGTGCACCCCATCCACGAGGTGGTGAAGATCGACCACTACCTACCTGGCTGTCCGCCCTCGGCCGACGCCTTCTTCCACTTCCTGAGCCGCCTGGCCGCGGGCCAGGACCCCACGCTGCCCGCGGCGCTGCTGCGCTACGACTGAGAGGCGCCATGGCCGACGTCCAGCCCACCGCTCCGCGCCGCGTGGTCATCGAACCGGTCAGCCGGGTCGAGGGTCACGGCAAGGTCACCCTGCTGCTCGACGACGCCGGACGCGTGACCCAGGCTCGGCTGCACATCGTCGAGTTCCGTGGCTTCGAGAAGTTCATCACCGGGCGCGCCTTCTGGGAGGTCCCGGTGCTGGTGCAGCGCCTGTGCGGGATCTGCCCCATCAGCCACCACCTGGCCGCCGGCAAGGCGGTCGACATGCTGGCCGGCGCGCGCGTGCTGACGCCGACCGCCGACAAGGTGCGCCGGCTGGCCCACCTCGGGCAGACCTTGCAGAGCCACGCGCTGCACTTCTTCCACCTGTCCAGCCCGGATCTGCTGCTGGGCTTCGACGCCGAGGTCGGGCAGCGCAACCTGCTCGGCGTGCTGGCCGCGCACCCCGAGGTGGCGCGGCGGGGGATCGCGCTGCGCGCGTACGGCCAGGAGGTGCTGCGCCTGCTCACCGGCAAGCGCGTGCATGGCGTGCTGGTGGTGCCGGGCGGGATCAACCAGGCGCTGGGTGCGGCGGCGCGCGCCACGCTGCAGCGGGACATCGATCAGATCGTGACCTGGAGTCAGGACTCGGTGACGCTGGCGCGCGAGCTGTACCTGCGCGACGAGGCGCGCAACCAGGCCTTCGGCAGCTTCCGCTCCAGCTTCCTGGGGCTGACCCGCGCCGACGGCGCGCTGGAGCTGTACGACGGCGGGCTGCGCGCGCGCGACGCCGACGGCGCCACCATCTTCGATCACGTCGACCCGGTCGAGTACACCCGGTACCTGCGCGAGGAGGTCCGCAGCTGGACCTACCTCAAGTTCCCCTACATCGTCAGCCGCGGGCGCGACGCCGGCTGGTACCGCGTCGGCCCGCTGGCGCGGGTGGCGCAGTGCGACTTCATCCCGACCGAACTGGCCGAGGCCGAGCGGGTGCGCTTCCGCGCCCACGGCGGCGCCACCCCGGTGTGGGCCAGCCTGGCCTACCACTGGGCGCGCATGATCGAGATGCTGTACTGCGCGGAGGCCATCCGCGAGCTGCTGGCCGACGCCGACCTGGGCGGCAGCGACCTGGTGGTCAAGGGCGAGCGCCAGGGCACCGGCATCGGCGTCATCGAGGCGCCGCGCGGCACCCTGTTCCACCACTACGAGGCCGACGCCCAGGGGCTGATCACGCGCTGCAACCTCATCGTGTCGACCACCAGCAACAACCAGGCGATGAACACCGCGGTCGAGCGCGTCGCCGCCCAGTACTTCGATGGCCGCGCCATCACCGAGGGGCTGCTCAACCACATCGAGGTCGCCATCCGCGCCTACGATCCCTGCCTGTCGTGCGCGACGCACGCGCTGGGGCAGATGCCGCTGGAGGTCAGCGCGCTGGCGCCCGACGGCGCGGTGGTCGACCTGGTGCGCCGCGCGGCCGACGGCACGTTGACGCGGCCTGGTGCGACGCCATGAGCGCCGGGCTGGTGGTGCTGGGCTGCGGCAACCCGAGCCGGGGTGACGACGCGCTGGGCTGCGAGCTCTTGCAGCGGCTGGAGCGGCTGGTCGCCGACGAGGCGCTGCCGGTCGAGTGTGTGCTGGGGTTCCAGCTGCAGATCGAGCACGCGCTCGACATCGCGGGGCGCGAGCTGGTGCTGTTCGTCGATGCCTCGGTGGCGGCCCCGGCGCCGTTCAGCTTCGGCCCGGTGGCGGCGCAGGCGGAGCGCGCGCCGACCACGCACGCGCTGTCGCCGGGCGGCGTGCTCGAGGTGCTCGAGCGCGTGCAGGGGCAGGTGGCGCCGCCCGCGTTCGTCCTCGCGGTGCGCGGCACCAGCTTCGAGCTGGGCGAGGGGCTGAGCCCGGCGGCGGCCGCCCACCTCGAGGTCGCCTGGCAGCTCCTGCAGCAACTCGTCCGCACGCCGTCGCCCGCGGCCTGGCGCGCCCGCGCCGAGGCAGCCTGATGCACGAGCTGTCGCTAGCCGAGGGTGTCCTGGCGGAGCTGGAAGCCGCCGCGCGCACCCACGCCTTCACCCGCGTGTGCCGCCTGGAGCTCGAGGTCGGCGTGCTGGCCGGTGTCGACCTCGAGGCGCTGCGCTTCGCCCTCGACGCCATCCTGCCCGGCACCCTCGCCGCCGCCGCCGACATCCAGCTCATCGAGCGCCTCGCCCAGGGCACCTGCCTCTCCTGCGGCCACACCGCCCCGCTGCACGATCGCCTCGAGCCGTGCCCCGCCTGCCACGCCCTCGGCCGCCGCGCCACCGGCGGCACCGCCCTCACCCTCGGCAAGCTGGAGGTCGAGTAGCCATGTGCGCCACCTGCGGCTGCTCCCCCCCGACCCACACCCACGGCCCCAGTCACAGTCACAGTCACAGTCACGGTCACGGTCACGGTCACGGTCACGGCCCACGGTCCACGGTCCACGAGCACGAGCACGAGCACGAGCACGAGCACGAGCACGAGCACGAGCACGAGCACGAGCACGAGCACGCCCACCCTCACGCCCCCTCCGCCCGGCGCACCCTCGACCTCGAACGCTCCCTGCTCGCCCACAACGACCGCTTCGCCGCCGCCAACCGCCGCTTCCTCGCCGCCCGCGACATCCTCGCCCTCAACCTCCTGTCCAGCCCGGGCAGCGGCAAGACCACGCTCCTCGTCGAGACCCTGCGCCGCCTGCTCCCCCAGCGCCCCGCCGCCGTCATCGAGGGCGACCAGCAGACCAGCCTCGACGCCGACCGCATCCGCGCCGCCGGGGCGCCCGCCATCCAGCTCAACACCGGCCGCGGCTGCCACCTCGAGGCTCACGCCGTCGGCCACGCCCTCGACGACCTCGCCAGCGCCCCCGGCCTGGCCCCCGGCAGCGTCCTCTTCATCGAGAACGTCGGCAACCTGGTGTGCCCGGCGCTGTTCGACCTCGGCGAGGCCCACAAGGTCGTCCTGCTCTCGGTCACCGAGGGCGACGACAAGCCGCTCAAGTACCCCGACATGTTCGCCGCCGCCGACCTCGTCCTCATCAGCAAGATCGATCTGCTGCCGCACGTGCAGTTCG
The DNA here is from genome assembly GCA_044229835.1 of Polyangia bacterium. GTDB lineage: Bacteria > Myxococcota_A > Polyangia > Haliangiales > JADYYK01 > JADYYK01. The sequence continues at coordinate 6,209 of JBGASF010000233.1, forward strand.
ACGTCGAGCGCTGCCTGGCCTCGGCGCGCCTCGTCAACCCGACCCTGAGCGCGCTCAGCGTCAGCGCGCAGACCGGCGCCGGCATGGACGCCTGGCTGGGCTGGCTGGCCGCCGCGCGCGTGCCCACAGCGGCCCAGCCGCCCACTCCATGACGCGCACCCGCCTCCACGTGCGCGGCGCCGTGCAGGGCGTCGGCTTTCGCCCCTTCATTCATCGCCTGGCCAGCGAGCGCGCGCTGGCGGGCTGGGTGTGCAACCACCCCGACGGCGTCCTCGCCGAGCTGCAAGGGCCCGCCTCCGCCATCCACACCCTGCTGTCGGCACTGACCCGCGAGGCCCCACCCGCCGCGCGCATCGACACTGTCGACACCGAACCCTGTGCCCCCGATCCCGCCGCCGCCGGCTTCCACATCGTCGCCAGCGTCGAGAGCACCCCCGCGCAGACCCAGCCCCCCGTGCTGCCGCCCGATCTCGCCACCTGCGCCGCTTGCCTGGCCGAGGTCGCCGATCCGCACGCGCGCCGCCACCGCTACCCCTTCACCAGCTGCACCGCGTGCGGCCCGCGCTACTCCATCGCGCTGGCGCTGCCCTACGACCGCGCGCGCACCAGCATGCGCGACTTCCCGCTGTGCCCCGCCTGCGCACGCGAGTACGACGACCCCAGCGACCGCCGCCACCACGCCCAGCCGCTGGCGTGCCCCGCGTGCGGCCCGGTGCTGCGCCTCGAGGAGCCCACCGGCGCCGTGCTGGCGCGCGCCGATGACGCCCTGCGCGCCACCGCCGCCGCCGTGCGCGCCGGCGCCATCGTGGCCATCGCCGGCCTGGGCGGCTACCAGCTCATCTGTGACGCCGGCGACGACGCCGCCGTGCAGCGCCTGCGCATCCGCAAGCGCCGCCCCGACAAGCCCTTCGCGCTCCTGCTCACGCCCACGCAGCTCGACGCCTGCTGCCAGGTCAGCCCCGCCGAGCGAGCGCTGCTGACCTCTCCTCGCGCCCCCATCGTCCTGCTGCAGCGCCGCGCCGACGCCACCCTCGCCCTCGCCCCCGCCGTCGCCCCCGGCCAGCCCCGCCTCGGCGTCATGCTGCCCGCGTCCGCGCTGCACCACCTGCTGCTGGCCGACGGCGGCCGGCCCCTGGTGTGCACCAGCGGCAACCTCGGCGACGAACCCATGGCCACGCGGTGCGACGACGCGCGCACGCGCCTCGGTGCCATCGCCGATCTCCTCCTGCATCACGACCGCGCCATCGTGCGCCCGGTCGACGACTCGGTCGTGCGCGTCGACCCGCGCGGCCCCACGCTGCTGCGGCGCGCCCGCGGCTACGCCCCGACCGGCCACCGCATCGCGCCCGCGGTGGCGCCGCCCGCGCCGCCCATCCTGGCCCTGGGCGGCCACCAGAAGGGCACGCTCACGCTGCTCGTCGACGGTGTCGCGCTGGTCAGCCAGCACCTCGGCGATCTGGGCAGCCTCGAGGGCGCCGACCTGCTGGCGCGCGCCGCCGCCGATCTGCTCGCCTTCCAGCAGGTGCGCCCCGCGCTGGTCGCCTGCGATCTGCATCCCGACTATGCCTCGACCCGCCTGGCCGAGGCGCTGACCGCGCAGCACGGCGCGCGGCTCGTACGCGTACAGCACCACCACGCCCACGCCCTGGCCTGCGCCGCCGACCGCGACCTCGCCGGCAGCTTCCTGGCCCTGACCTGGGACGGCGCCGGCCTCGGCGACGACGGCACCGTCTGGGGCGGCGAGGCCCTCGTGATCGAACCCTCTGGCTTTCGCCGTGTCGGTCGCCTGCGCCGCTTCGCGCTCCCCGGCGGCGACGCCGCCAGCCGCGAACCCCGGCGCAGCGCGCTGGGCCTGGCCTGGGCCTGCCTCGGTGACGACCCGCCCGCCGAGCTGAGCACCTGCTTCACCCCCGCCGAGCTCGCCACCCTGGCCCGCGCCCGCGACGCCGGCCTGGCCATGCCGATGACCTCCAGCATCGGCCGCCTGTTCGACGCCTGTGCCACGCTCATCGGCGTGCGCCAGCAGCGCGGCTACGAAGGCCAGGCCGCCACCATGCTGGAACACCTCGCCGCTGCCCACGCCGAGGCGCCGCTCGCGGTGCCGGCCTGGCCGCTGACCCCACTCGGCGATCTCCTGGAGGCCGATCCGGCCCCGCTGATCCGCGCACTGCTGACCGCTCGCCGCGCCGCCGGTGCCCCCGGCGCGCTGGCCCTCGCGCTGCACGACGCGCTGGCCGTGCTGGCCGTCGCCTTCGCCCGCCACGCCGCGCTGCCCGACGTCGTGCTCAGCGGCGGCTGCTTCCAGAACGCCCTGCTCACCGCCCGTGTGACCAGCGCGCTCGAGGCCGCCGGCCACCGCGTGCACAGCCACGCCGCCTTCCCCGCCAACCGCTCCGCCGACTACGCGACCCACTGGTTCACCCGCGCCCGCGCCACCCTGCGCCCCGGCGAGCGCGCCGGTTATGTGTGCACCAAGTCGATCACCCAAAACGCCAGCCGCGCCG
>JBGASF010000234.1:0-8622 GCA_044229835.1 Polyangia bacterium
GACCGACTTGCCATCGGCGCGCGGCACCCGCACCAGCTCGTAGGCGACCGCCTGGGTGCCGACCACGATGCTGCCAGTGCGCAGCACCTCGGCCTGGCGCGGTCCGGCGTCGACCGCGGCGTCGGCGCTGCCGGCGTCGACCGCGGGCGCATCATCCCCTGCCCCACCCCCGCAGCCGACGGCCACGAGCCCCAGCACCAGTGCCGCCCAGATCCTCATCGCCCGCAGGATCGCACGGCCACGAGCGCGTGGCTATTTCAGCACGTCCACCGCGAGCTGGCCCAGGCGGGCCGGGTCCATGCTGAGCTCGATGCCGACGATGCTGTCGCCCTCGATGGTGAAGATGAAGGCCGCGCGGGTCTGGCCGCCCTGGGCCCACACCGCGCCGGGCTGGCCGTCGATGAGCGCGGGCAGCGCGCCACGGGCCCGCCCCTTGAACGCGTCGGCCACCAACCGCGCGCCGCGGGCCTCGGAGACCAGGCTGGGCGCGCCCTGCGCCGCGCGGGCCGCGGCGGTCTTGACCGCGATGTCGTCGGCGCGCATGACCACGTCGGGATCCAGCACCGCCAGCAGCCCCTCGAAGTCGCCATCGCGCGAGGCCGCCAGGAAGGCGTCCACGATCTCGCGCTTGCGATCGGGCGCGGTGCTGACGGGTGGCGCGCCCTGGACGCGGCTGCGCGCCCGGCTGGCCAGCTGTCGCGCCGCCACCGGCGAGCAGCCCACGATGGTGGCGATGTCCTCGAACGGCACCGCGAAGATGTCGTGCAGCACGAAGGCCAGCCGCTCCGCCGGGCGCAGGGTGTCGAGCACCACCAGCAGCGCCGTGCCCACGGAGTCGGCCAGCACCACCTCGTGCTCGGGATCGGGCCGATCGCTGCCGTGCGCGTCGGCCAGGGCCTCGGGCTCCTCGCGCCGCGTGCTGCGCGAGCGCAGCGTGTCGAGGCAGACCCGCGCGATGACCGTGGTCAGCCAGCCGCCCAGGTTGTCGACCCCGGCGGTGTCCGCGCGCTGCAGCCGGAGCCAGGTCTCCTGCACGGCGTCCTCGGCCTCGCTGCGCGACCCCAGCATGCGGTACGCGACCGCACGCAGGTGGGCCCGGTGCTGCTCGAAGCGGGCGGTCAGCTGATCAGTCATGGCAGGCGTCCATCGTCACATTCCTCCGTCGTCATCCGTCAGGTCATTGACGGAGCAACCCCACCCGATGTGACCGACCGGAGGCGACACACATGCTGACCAAGCTGAAGTACATGACCCTCTTCGTGACCGACCAGGACCGGGCCCTCGCGTTTTACACTGGCGCGCTGGGCTTCGAGAAGCGCGGCGACAACCCCGCCCCCGGCGGCGGCCGCTTCGTGACCGTCGGCGTGCCCGGCAAGGATGACCTGCAGTTCGTGCTCTGGACCGGCACCCCCGGCAACGCCAAGCAGCCCCCCGGCCGCCACGTCCCCGGCGCGTGCATCATCGAGACCGACGACCTGCGCAAGGACTTCGAGGCCCTGCGCGCCCGCGGCGTCGCCTTCGAAGGCGGCGAGCTCTTCGAGGAGCCCTGGGCCCTGGTCGCCATCTGCAGCGACCCCGACGGCAACCGCCTCATGCTGCACCAGAGCCGCCGTCAGTAGGGCAGCCCGAGGGCTCGGGTCAAGAAGCCGACGAATGGTGCGGTGGCCCGGAACGCGCTCATCACGTCATCCATGAAGGCCGGGCTGGCGACGCGCTTGTCGTCGAGCGGCACGATGACCGCGAAGTCCTTGCGCTTGAGGTCCTCGATCAGCGGATGGTCGGCAGCGAAGCCGGGGGGCGGCCGCTTGAGTGACTCGCCCGCCATCGCGCAGTTCCTTCCCAGCGTGCGTCCCGAGGTCACGCGCTGCCAGCCCTTGCTGTCCTCCACGATGCGGGTGCGGATCCGCGTGAGCGCGTCGGGCCCGGGCCGCCACACCCCGGCGCCCACCGCGGACGCGCCCGGTTCGAGGCGCAGGAAGAAGGCCGGCGTGGCGCCCTCCTCCCCCGCGTCGTGCTGGAAGTGCGCCATCAGCGCCGTCTTGTACGGACTCTTGTCCTTGGCGAAGCGGGTGTCGCGGTAGATCCGCATCATCGAGCCCCCCGTCGGGCTGGGATCAGCAATGAAGTGGCGGCTGAGGCGGGCCAGCTTCGGCCCCAGCTCCGCGATGAAGCGCAGCAGGGGGTCGCGCGCCTCGCGCTCGTAGCGCTCCTTGTTGGCGGCGAACCAGTCCCGGTCGTTGTGCTTGCGCAGCTGGGTCAAGAACCGGAACAGCTCGGCTGTGAAATACGTGGGTTTGGCCATGGTCCTCTGTGCGGGCGGGAGTCGCGGCGGGCGGCCACGCCTCGAGCGTACCACCGCGCGTGAACCCGCTGGAGCGTGGTAGCGTCCCCGTGTGAGCGAGCTCCCGCCCTGCCCGAAATGCAGCTCCGCGCTGACCTACCAGGACGGCGTGCTGCTGGTCTGCCCCGAGTGCGCACACGAGTGGTACCCCGAGGCGGCCACCACGCCCGAGGCCACCGAGGAGGCCGGCTTCGTCGTGCGCGACGCCAACGGCACCCAGCTCCACGACGGCGACAGCGTCGTCCTGGTCAAGGACCTCAAGGTCAAGGGCGCCGCCAGCGCCCTCAAGGTCGGCACCAAGGTGAAGTCCATCCGACTGGTCGACGGCGACCACAACCTCGACTGCCACATCGACGGCTTCGGCGCGATGGCTCTCAAGTCGGAGTTCGTGAAGAAGGCCTGAGCGACCGCGGGCCACGCCGCGCGCTGCTAGCGCGGTGATCGGTTGCGTCGAGGGCCTGAGCCGGCCACGTGGCCGGCCGCCGCGGAGTCGCGGCGTGGGCGAGGCGTGGGCGGAGTGGGGCCCCGTTGGGCTTTGCCCTCATGACCCCGACAGGGCCCGACAGGGGCCCGACAGGGGGCCCGCTCCTCGCCGCTCCGCCTGGCGCGGCCGCGCTCTGCGACGCCGCGGGGAGGCACGCTGGCTGCCATCATGCGAGACGACTCATTTCCGCGCTGGTTTTACTTGACAGATACAACAGGGCCAGGCGGCCCGAGGGTTCAAGGCGAGGCTGGAATGCATCTGAGAGTGCATGGCTTCGCTCCTGTGCCACGGGACCAAGAAGGGGGGCTTCGCGAGGGTTTGCGACGTGAATGCGTGGCGTGGCGAGGCTGCGGTGAGGCCGAAAAGTGCCGTGGTACGAAGGAGGTGCGCAAGCGAACGGGAGGATGGTGATGGAGCGAGCGGAGCTTTTGCAGCGCGCCGATGAACGGGTCAGGGCGGCAGTGCGGCGGCGGCAGGGTGTCGAGGCCGAGGAGATCGCAGCGCTGCTGGAGGCCAGAGCCCTGGGTGTCGCCGAGGCCCTCGGGTTCGCGTCGTTTCACGAGTACGCCGAGGCGCGGCTCGGGCTGTCGGCGCGCATGGCGTACGAGCGGGTGCGGGTGGTCGAGGCGCTGGCCGAGCTGCCGCTGACTCGCGAGGCCCTTGCGGCTGGAGGCATCAGCTACTCGGCCGTGCGCGAGCTGTCGCGCGTGATGACGACCGCCAGCGAGGCGGTCTGGCTCGCCCACGTGGGTGCGATGAGCGTGAGGGAGATCGAACGACAGGTCGCGGGGCTCGAGCCCGGGGCCCTGCCGGGTGACGAACCAGATCCTGCCGAGGTGCGCCGCCTGGTGCACTTCGAGCTGACGCCGGCGACGCAGGCGCTGCTGTGTGAGGTTCGCAAGATCATGCACAGGCAGGCCGGCGCGGCGCTCGACGACGACACCTTCATGGACCAGCTGCTGCGTCTGGCCGCCGCCGGCGCCGACGCCGACCGCAAGCCGGGGACGCCGAGCTACCAGATCGCCATCGGGGTCTGCGCCCGCTGCGAACGCGTGACCCAGGACGGCGGCGGCAAGGTCTTCGACATCGATCCCAGGCTGCTCGAGGTGGCGCTGTGTGACGCCTCGGTGGTCGCGCTGCACCAGCCAGACGCGCCGGTGTCGCGCAAGATCCCGCCGGCACGTCGGGCCTCGGCGCTGCGGCGCGCGCATGGCTGCTGCGAGGTCCCTGGCTGTCGGGCCACGCTGTGGGTCGACGTGCACCACTTCCGCTTCCGATCACGCGGTGGCGACCATGCCCTGCTCAACCTCATTGCCCTGTGCAGTGCCCACCACCGCGCCGTCCACGACGGGCAGCTGCTCATCGAGCGTCACCCACATGGGCAGCGCTTCGTATACCGCCATGGCGACGGCAGACCTTACGGAAGCGCCGCGCCTGCGCTGCCCGAGCAGCCACCGGCCGGCTGACGACGCGCCCAGGCTTGGCCACAGTGCGGCCGCGCCAGGCGGAGCGGCGATCAGCGGGCCCCCCTGTCGGGGCCCGCCGCCGCGCAGCCCGTCGCCCGAGGCACCCACCAGCGTCGGCCGCGCGGGCCGACCAGCTGGCAGGAGGTCCGGGGAGCCGGGACGCTGCACGGTGGGACGACCACGATGGGAGCCAGCCCTCGGAGCGCTCCGGATGAACCGAGTTGTGATGAATCATGAGGGCTTTGCCCAAGGGGCGAGGTCTCCCAGCCTCGTCGTGATCGACTAACCCCATGCTCATTCATGAGAGAGAGCGAAGCTCGATCGCATGAATGAGCCCGAGGTTAGTGCATGAGGTGCATCAGGTCCTCGAACGCCGTGTGGACCTTGGTCAGGGCGTCGAGGGTGGCGTCCCCGTTCTTGGGGTCGCACTGGTCGTGCATGTCTTCGGCCTTGTCGGCGAGCTTCTCGCCGAGCTGGGTGAAGCGGGCCTTGCGGTCCTTGAGGTTGGCGGGGACCTTGGCGATCTTCACGGCGGCGGCGGTCTCGGCCAGCTTGGCGGAGCCGGCGCAGATGGCGGTCCAGTCCTTCTTCTCGCGTGAGTCGTGCCACAGCGGGTGCAGGACGTCGTGGAAGGCCTTCATCTCGGGGACCGCGAAGTCGTGGTCCTCGCCACCCTCGCCGTCCTCGTGGTGCTCGCCGTCGGGCGCGGGCGAGGCCACCGGCTCGCCGGTCTCGGGCGCGGGCGACTCGTCGGGGGTCGGCGAGGTCACCGGGGTGGCCTTGGCCGTCGCCGGCTTCTTGCTGCTGCCGCCACATGCGGTGACTCCGATCAGCAGCGCTCCCGTGATGACGATGTTCGCAATCCTCATTGGCAGTCTCCTACTTTCGTTTGGCCTGCACGAGCAGGCGCGCCCACGCGGCGGCCGCCTCGTGACAGAGCTGAAACAGCTCACCCAGGGCGGCGTCGTCGACCACGGCGCCCTGCCCTGGAAAGACATACAGAAGGTTCATCAAGCGCTCGCCCAGCACGATGGGGAAGGCGTAGGCCTCCGCGGGCAGCGCCCAGCCCAGCAGGCCGTGCACGCGCACGTCGGGCGCGCCGCGCAGCGCCACCCGCTGCCCCGCGGCGTCGGCCATCAGCGACGGCGCGTCGAGCGGGATCCACAGCGTCGCCAGCGCCTCCGGCGCGAGGCCTGGGGCCCAGCCGCGCCAGCCATACAGCTGGCCCTCGCGCGGCACCAGCAGCAGCGCGCCGGCGCAGCTCACCAGCGCGGCCGCCACCAGGGCCCCGGCGATGGCGTCGCGATCGGTGGCCGCCGCGATCAGCTTGTGGGCGTCCACCGAGCGCATCGCGGTGGGGTGCGGCAGCGGACGCGCGGCGACCCCGCCGGCCGGCGTCGGCGACGGGTACTGGCGGCGCTCGGCACCGCGGCCGCTCGGCGCCGGCTCGGGCGGGCGGGTGGTGCCCGCCAGCGCGGCCTCGATCTCGGGCGTCATGGGCAGGGTCGGGAACTCGCCCGAGGTGATCAGCGCCGGCCGCTCGCGCCGGGCCTGGGCGTGGGCCTGGGCCTGGGTCACCGCGCCCGAGGGGTTGGCGCGCGCGTAGCGCACGCCGCGCGGGACGCCGTAATAGCGCTCCAGGCAGTAGTACAGGCGCAGCTCGGGCATGGCGTACTGCAGGATCCGCTTGCCGGTCGCGGTCACCAGCTCGGCCAGCGCGGTGGCGTCGCTGGGCTCCATCATGGCGACGTGCAGGGTGTCGCCGTCGAGCGCGAAGGGGCACAGGCGCAGGCGCTCGCACTGGGCGCGCGAGACCAGGCGCAGCGCGCTGGGATCGACCCGGTCGAGCGCCCCCGCCGGGGGCACCGGGGCGGTCAGGTGGCGTCCCAGGGCGACGGCCAGGTCGTCGATGCGCACGGCGCGGGCCTCGACCAGGTTGGTGCCGAGGCGCCCGCCATAGATCACCTGGGCGGCCAGCGCGCTGTCCACCGCTCGCTGGGTGGCCAGGCCTTCACGCACGAGCCGCTCCCCGAAACGCACGGCCGTTGATACCCCTTCGCCCCCCGGGGTTCAAGCGCGGGGTTTGCGTTTAATCCGCGTATCTGCTACACGCGCTGCCTCGTCCATTCTTCGGTCGAACGTAGGTCCAAGTCATGAGCGCCCCGGATCAGAAGTTTCGCAACGACATCCGCAACATCGCCATCATCGCCCACGTCGATCATGGCAAGACCACCCTGGTCGACAAGATCCTCCATGATGCCGGCAGCTTCCGCCGCGGCGAGGTCATCGCCGAGCGCGCCATGGACTCCAACGATCAGGAGCGCGAGCGCGGCATCACCATCCTCGCCAAGTGCACCGCCGTGACCTGGAAGGGCGTCCGCATCAACATCGTGGACACCCCCGGCCACGCGGATTTCGGCGGCGAGGTCGAGCGCGTGCTGCGCATGGTCGACTCGGTGCTGCTGCTGGTCGACGCCTTCGAAGGGCCGATGCCGCAGACCCGCTTCGTGACCAAGAAGGCGCTGGCCCTGGGGCTGCGCCCGATCCTGGTCGTCAACAAGATCGACCGCGATGGCTGCGACCCGCACGGGACCGTGGACGGCGTGTTCGACCTGTTCGACTCGCTGGGCGCCAACGACTACCAGATGGACTTCCCGGTCATCTTCGCGTCGGGCCGCAACGGCTACGCGACCATGGATCCGGCGGTCAAGACCACCGACCTGTCACAGCTGCTCGACCTGGTGCTGGAGAAGGTGCCGGCGCCGCCGGGCGATCTGGACGCGCCGCTGGCGATGCAGACCGCGACGCTGGCCTATGACGACTACCTGGGCTACCTGGCCATCGGCCGCATCCAGTCGGGCCGCGTCAAGACCGGCGACCGCGTCGCGCTGATGCGCCGCAACGGCGGCAAGGAAGAGTTCCGGGTCCAGAAGGTGCTGGGCTTCCAGGGCCTCAAGCGCTTCGAGCTGGCCGAGGGTGGCGCCGGCGACATCGTCGCGGTCACCGGCATGGAGAACCTCAACGTCGGCGAGACCATCACGTCGATCGAGTTCCCGCAGGTGCTGCCCGCGCTGGCGGTCGACGAGCCGACCATCACCATGATGTTCTGCACCAACAACGGTCCGCTGGTCGGCACCGAGGGCAAGTGGGTGACCACGCGCGCGCTGCGCGACCGCCTGCTCAAGGAGATCAAGTCCAACGTCGCGCTGCGCGTCGAGGACACCGAGTCGCCCGACGTCTTCAAGGTGTCGGGGCGCGGCGAGCTGCACCTGGCCGTCCTCATCGAGACCATGCGCCGCGAGGGCTTCGAGCTGTGCGTGTCGCAGCCCAAGGTCATCTTCAAGACCGACGAGAACGGCCAGAAGATGGAGCCCTACGAGGACGTCACCATCGACGTCGAGACCGAGTACCAGGGCGCGGTCATCGAGAAGCTGGGCTCGCGCGGCGGGCAGATGCGCGAGCTGGCGCCGCTGCCGGGCAACCGCGTGCGGCTCGAGTACACCATGCCGTCGCGTGGCCTGATCGGCTACCGGTCCGAGTTCATGACCGACACCCGCGGCACCGGCGTGCTGTACCACGTGTTCTCGGACTACGGCCCGTACATCGGCGAGTTCAAGGGCCGGCTCAACGGCGTGCTGATCGCGCAGGACCCCGGCGAGACCAACCTGTACGCGCTGAACTACCTGCAGGAGCGCGGCATCCTCTTCGTGGGCCCGACCGAGAAGGTCTACATGGGCATGATCGTCGGGCAGCACTCGCGCGACAACGACCTGGTGGTCAACCCGTCGAAGTCGAAGCAGCTGACCAACTTCCGCACCCACGCCGCCGACGAGAAGCAGTACCTGCCGCCGCCGCGCGTGATGACGCTGGAAGCCGCGATGGAGTACATCAACGACGACGAGCTCGTCGAGGTCACGCCGAAGTCGATCCGCCTGCGCAAGAAGGTGCTGGATCACAACCAGCGCAAGGCCTCCGAGAAGAAGGGCAGCTCGGCCGTCGCCTAGCCTGCTAGCCTCGAGGCCGCATGAAGCGGCAGCGGGCTGATGTTCCCCCCGAAGTCCTGAGCCGTCTGCGCCTGGTCTGTCTCGACCTCCCCGAGGTGGTCGAGCAGGCCGCGTGGGTCGGCACGCGCTGGGTGGTGGGCGCGGGGACGGCGAAGTCGAAGTCAGCGTCGAAAACGAAGTCGAAGAAGAACTTCGCGCACGTCCTCATGATCGAGGACGGCTGGCCGCCGGCGTATGCGAAGGCGGCCGGGGCGCTGGCGTCCTTCGCCAAGCGCTGGCCGGTGTCCGGCTACTCGGACTCGGTGCGCTTCTGGCTGGGCAACGCCC
>JBGASF010000235.1:0-8514 GCA_044229835.1 Polyangia bacterium
CTTCCTCTTCCTCTTCCTCTTCCTCTTCCTCTTCCTCTTCCTCTTCCTCTTCCTCTTCCTCTTCCTCGGATGTCCGCCCAAATCAAGGACGGGCCCTCGTCCCGCATCTCCATTCACCGATCCGTCACCTCCGTCGCGGGACCCTCCACTGCGGAGGCGATGTCAGACTCGCGCGCTACGGTTTGTCCGCCCAATTCAACCCGGGCGGAGAGGCAGCGACGATGATGAAGCGGACGGGGCAGGGGACGAGGAGCGTGACACGGGCTCGGCGCAGCAGGTCGAGCCGACCTGTGCAGCTGGGCTTCGAGTTCCGCACCCACGGTGGAGCCAGAAAGGGCGCCGGTCGCCCGAGGAAGACGACTCGACCGCGGGTCGAGCATCGCCGGCGCGCGCGCGTCCTCGGTCGCGACCCGCAGCACGTGACCCTGCGCCTGCGTCGCGAGGTCGGGTTCCTGCGCAGCGAGCGCGCCCGCCGCGCCGTGTGCCGGTCACTGGCGCGCGGCTGCGAGCGCTTCGAGACGCGCACCATCTACTTCTCGATTCAAGGTGACCACGTGCACCTGGTCGTCGAGACCAAGGACCAACGCGCCCTGTCGCGCGCCATCAAGGGGCTCTCGGTGCGCATCGCCCGCGCCCTCAACAAGGTCATCGGCCGGCGCGGCGCGGCGTTCGCGGACCGCTATCACGTCCGCGCGCTCGGCTCGCCACGGGAGGTGCGCAATGCGCTGGCCTACGTGCTGTGCAACCGGCGGCACCACGCCGCGCAAGAGGGCCGCCGCCTCGGGCGCTGGTGGATCGATCCCTGCTCGTCGGGCTGGTACTTCGACGGCTGGCGCGGTCGCCACGGTGCCGCGGTCCAGGGCAACTGGATCCTGGATCGCAGCGCCCCTCGTCTGGCCCAGCCGCGCACCTGGCTGCTCACGGTGGGCTGGAGACGCGCCGGTTTGATCGAGGTCGACCACGTGCCCGGGCGCCAACTTGAATTGGGCCGACAATCGTCGGGGCGGGGGAGCACGAGGGAGCCTGCGGAGTCCTGACCGGCGGACATCGAGCACGAGCACGCGGAGGACGAGCACGAAGACGAGGACGAGCACGAGCACGAGGACGAGCACGAGGACGAGCACGAGGACGAGGACGAGCACGAGCACGAGCACGAGCACGAGCACGAGGCGCCTTGTACGCGCGGCCGGAGCGCCTCTTCTCGCGAAGCGAGAAGAGGCGTTTTACCCGCCCTTTACGACGCGACAAGACAAATCGCCCTGGGCCGCGCGTTTCCCGACCAGCAACACAACCACTGGTCGAGGAGGCTCTCATGAGGCGACGGTTCCGTGCGCTCGGCGCAATCCTGGTTTGCAGTACGCTGCTGACTGGCTGCTGGCCATTCAAGAAGAAGAAGTCCACACCTGGAGGTGGCACCAGCAGCGCCACCGCGGGACCGGCGAACCTCGCCGTGACCGGGGCCAGCAAGGCGCTGTCACGGGTGACCTCCAACCCGGTCGACGAACTGTGGCCGGTGCTGTCGGCGGACGGCAAGACGCTGCTGCTCACGGCGCGCGGCGACGCCGAGCAGGTCATCGTCGGGGTCAACCCCAACTCGGGCTCGTCACGCACGGTGTACACGTCGGCCAAGGCGCGCTCGGGCGCGCCGGACTGGTTGCCGTCGGGCAAGTCGTTCGTGTTCGTGTCCAACGCCATGGGGGCCTTCAGCCTGGTGCGCGCGCTGTCGAGCTCGCCCAACGCCGCCATCTCGGTGGTCGTCAACGGTGACAACGCGCCGGCCATCGACTTCCCCAGTGTGTCGCCCGACGGCACCCGCGTGGCCTTCCAGATGGGGCCGGCCGGCAGCACGCAGATCGGCGCCGCCGATCTCTCGGGCGGCAACTTCACCATGCTGACCGACGGCGAGACGCCCGCCTTCAGCCCCGATGGTAAGCGCATCGCCTTCACCCGCCCGGTCGGCGGCGTCAGCCAGCTCTTCCTGATCGACGCCGAGGATGGCGGCAACCTGGTCCAGGTCACCAGCGGCGACGCCGACTGCTCGATGCCGTCATGGTCGCCCGACGGCAACCTGCTGCTGTTCTCCAGCAACCGCGGCTACGACAAGTTCCCCGGCGCATCGAAGGACAGCACCTGGAACCTGTACCTCATCCGGCCCGACGGTGAGGGGCTGACCCAGCTCACCGACGGCGCGCGCTGGTCGTACGCCCCGCACTGGGGCGCCGACGGCTGGATCTACTTCTCGACCAACGACGCCGGCAACTTCGACGTCTGGCGGCTCAAGTACGCCGGTGAGTAGCCGGCCCCCGCGTCACGGCCGCGCAGGCGTCGCCAGCAGCTGACCCAGCACCGCACAGGACGCCTGATCTCCGCCCCGACAACCCACCCGCAGAAGCTCCAGCGCTCGCTCGCGCGCGCCGGCCTGCTCCAGCTCCCGTGCCGCCGGTGCGCAGTGCTGGAGCAGCCCGGCTGCGCACGCCATCCCGAGTAGCTCGCCGCGCTCGCCGACGCTGCGCGCGAACCGCGTCGCCGCCACACACTGCGCCGGCAGCTTGCCGCAGGTGCGCAGCGCCAGCTGGAACGCCGCATCGGGCAGCGCGGCGCTTGCCTCGACTGCGGCCAGACAGTCGCCCGGGTCGAGGTCGCAGCTGCGCTGCACCAGCACGGCGCTCTGCGCGATGAAGGGCGTCGCCTGCGCCGCCAGCGCACACCCCGCCGCGCTGTCCAGCTGGCACGCCTGCAGGGCCGACTGCAGGCCCTCGGCACGCTCGCCCGCCAGCTCGGGCTCGAGGATGTAGAGCCCCGTCAGGCGCAGACATCCAGCGGCCAGCCCCCCGTCGCAGGCCCGCCGGTACGCGTCCACCACGCGCGTCAGCGCCTCGTCATCGCGGTTCGGGCCGCTGCGGTAGCCGCTCCACAGCTCACCCTGTCGCATGCAGGCGTGCACGTCGCCGCCCCGGCATGCCGTCGCGTCGGCCTGGTTGCGCCGGTTCTGCTGCGCCATCCCGCAGCCGCCCCACAGCCCCAGCAGCAGGCCGACCAGCAGCAGCCCCGTCAGCAGCAGCCCCCGCCCGCGCCTCGAGGTGCCACCGCCTCGCTGTCGAGCTGCCCCAGCGCCACGCAGGCCTCGCCGCGACCGCCCTGGCAGGCGCGCCCGAGCCAGCTGCGCGCCAGCACCAGATCCACCGCCACCCCGACCCCGCGCCAGTAGGCCTCGCCGAGCAGCTGACACGACGGCCAGTCGCCGAGCTCGCAGGCGCGCTGCTCCAGCGCCAGCTGCTCGCGGCGCGGGCGCGTGCGCTGCGCCAGCGCCCCACAGGCGCCGCCGTGGCCGCCGCTGCAGGCCTGCGCCAGGAGCTGCGTCGCGCGCCCGGCATCCGCGCCGACGCCGCGCCCGCGCTCCCAGTAGCCGGCCACGCGGAAGCAGGCGTCGAACACCCCTTCCATGCAGGCGCGCTGGTAGCGCCCCACCGTGGCCGCGGCCTCGCGATCTTCACGCTCGTCATACTGTGCGGCCCGGTAGCAGGCCTGGACGTCGTCGTCGTGATCGCAGCGCCTGGCCGCGGTGTCGCGCGCGCGGCGCTCGGCGCGGCGGATCTCGAGGCCGGCGTGACAGCTCTCGACCGTCGAGTCGGAGGTGCCGGACATGTCGCACCGCAGGCTGGCGCCCGTGCCGGTGCCGCCGCAGCCAGCGAGGGCTGCGCTGAGAATCACCAGGCCCGCCCAGGACCGCATCAAGGCAGCTTGTCAGAGCGCGGGTTCAGGGGGGTGGCAGAAGGTGGTCGGTGCAAGCGGACGGACATCGGCGGGGCTGGACCGGACCTGGACGGATCCGGATCCGGACGGACATGGTCACTGAGCAGCTTCGCTGATGCGGAGGCGGATCCGGACGGACAGGTCACTGAGCAGCAAAGCTGCTCAGTGACCGTGTCCGGCATGCGGGTCCGCCCCGCCCGGCGCCGCACCCGCTGGCGGGCCGCCCGGCGGGCCACCCGGCGCCGGCGCCACCACCTGCCCGCACGCCGACAGCGCCTGCAGCGAATCGGCCTTCCTGAAGCACTCCAGGGCCACCTTCGGCATGCCCACGCAGTCGGAGTCGACCGTCTTCAGGCTCTGCTTGAGCTGGGTGCGCTGCTCCGCCGGCAGCTTGGCCAGCTGCGGGTCCTTGTCGAAGATGGCCTCCACGGTCTTGCCCAGCCCCTTGCAGTCGGCCTCGGTGGCCTTGGGGCCGCCGTACTTCGACCAGTCGGGCTTCTGCGGCGCGCCATGATCGGGCGGCTTCTTGACGCCCTGGCAGTTGCGGAAGTCGTCGATCGACTTGGCGTTGGCGGTGCACTGCACCAGCTTCTTCGGGGTCTTCATGCAGTTGGTCATGGCCTCGCCCTTCTGCTGGGCGAACTGCTCCTTCATGGCCAGCTTGAGCTTGGCGCTCTCGGCCGGCTTGGCGTCCTTGGTGGTCTCGGCGACCATCATGTTGAAGGCGTTCTGGATCGCCGCGTCACACTCGGCCGTGGTGGGGGCCTCGAACGGCTCGGCCGGCGTCGACGGGATGTCCACGGTCACGGTGCCGCCGTCCCCGGTCGTCGCCACGCTGCCCTTGAGGTCGGTGCCCGACCCCACCGGGGGCGCGCTCGGCACCGTGGCGTCCACGATGACGACCTTGCCGTCCGCCTTGTGCTCCTTCTTGCAGCCCTGCGCGCCAACAGCGGACAGCGCCGCGATCACAACCAGCCAGGTCCTCGTCATGGGCGCGCAAGGTACCCGACGCTGCGCGCGCCCACAATGATGATGTGGTACGGTCCGCGGGCATGCGTGCGCTGGTAACCCTCGGCCTTCTTGGCCTGACCATGCTGACAGGCTGTGAAGGCAAGCCCGCCTGCGCCCAGCTGCGCGCCGCCATGTGCGTGCGCGGCAGCGACAGCCCCATGATCTCGATCCTGTGCAGCGCCGGCCAGGGCATGGCCCGCGAGGCCTCCAACGAGGACTGTGCCGAGGCGCTGTCCAGCCTCGATCTGTCGGCGCTCAGCCCGGTCCGCGGGGATCTGCCAGCGGTGCCGCCCATCACCCCGGAAGCGGCGCCGGACGCTGGCCAGTGACCGGTCCAGATCGGACCGTTTGTGCACCTAAAGGTGCACAAACGGGATCTTTCGCTTGACAGTCGGCCTTCCATCCATAGAATGGCGCAATTCTTTTCGGGGCCGCTGTGTGCCCTGGTTTTCGCGCTGTTTCTGACGGAATAGGACCGAATGCCTACGATCAATCAGCTCATCAAGCAGGGACGCGAGAAGCAGAAGCGCAAGGGCACCGCGCCCGCGCTCAAGGCCTGCCCGCAGAAGCGTGGCGTGTGCGTCCGCGTGTACACCTCGACCCCCAAGAAGCCGAACTCGGCGCTGCGCAAGGTCGCTCGCGTGCGTCTGACCAACGGGATCGAGGTCACCTCGTACATCCCCGGCGAGGGTCACAACCTGCAGGAGCACTCGGTGGTCCTGATCCGCGGCGGCCGCGTCAAGGATCTGCCCGGCGTTCGCTATCACATCGTGCGCGGCACCCTGGACACCTCGGGTGTCTCGAACCGTCGCCAGAGCCGCTCGAAGTACGGCGCCAAGCGCCCCAAGTAAGATCAGGCTAAGGAAAAGAAACGATGCCCCGCAAAGGTGAAGTCCCCAAGCGTCAGTCCATCCCGGATCCCAAGTACACCGAGGCTCCGGTCGATGTGCGCAAGCGTCTGACGAAGTTCATGAACACCGTCATGCTCGCCGGCAAGAAGTCGACCGCCGAGAACATCGTCTACAAGTCGTTCGATCTGGTGGCGCAGCGCGCCTCGGACGATCCCTTGAAGATCTGGATGAAGGCCCTCGACAACATCAAGCCCAAGGTCGAGGTCAAGTCGCGTCGCGTCGGCGGTTCGACCTACCAGGTCCCCGTCGATGTCCGCCCCGACCGCTCGCAGGCCCTCGGCATGCGCTGGCTGGTGGCCTACGCGCGCGAGCGCGGCGAGAAGACCATGGTCGAGAAGCTGGCGGGCGAGATCCTCGACGCCTCCAACGGCCGCGGCAACGCCTGCAAGAAGCGCGAGGACGTCCACAAGATGGCCGAGGCCAACAAGGCCTTTGCGCATTATCGCTGGTAGTTTCGAAGCACTGAGCTAGACTCGGGCACTTTCATTCCGCCGGTGGTCAAGGCGGCGCAGTACCCGGTCACGTCCCTGCTGGGATACGGACCGAGCTGCGAGACCAAAGGAGAAGCAAGTCTCGAAAAATTCGGGGTAGTCGGATCGGCGGACGCCGCACACGCGCGGTGTATCCCCCAGTCCTGACGACTTGCTCAAACAGATGATGCCGAGCGCCACCATAGAGCAGACCCGGAACATCGGGATCATGGCTCACATCGACGCCGGCAAGACCACCACGTCCGAGCGCATCCTCTATTACACGGGGAAGAGCTCACGCATGGGCGAGGTCGACGACGGGTCGGCCACCATGGACTGGATGCAGCAGGAGCAGGAGCGCGGCATCACCATCACCGCGGCCGCCACCACCTGCACCTGGCAGGGCCACCGCATCAACCTCATCGACACCCCCGGCCACGTCGACTTCACCATCGAGGTCGAGCGCTGCCTGCGCGTGCTCGACGGCGCCGTGGCGGTCTTCTGCGCCGTCTCCGGCGTCGAGCCGCAGTCCGAGACGGTGTGGCGCCAGGCCGATCGCTACGGCGTCCCGCGCATCGCCTTCGTCAACAAGATGGACCGCGAGGGCGCCGATCTCGAGCGCACCCTGGGCCAGGTCCGCGATCGCCTGCGCGCGCGCCCGCTGCTGCTGCAGCTGCCGGTGCACGATGACGACGGCAGCTTCGTCGGCGTCATCGATCTGGTCAGCCAGCAGGCCATCACCTGGGACGACGACACCCTGGGCGCCAGCTTCAGCGTCGCCGCCATCCCCGCCGCGCGCGCCGACGAGGCCGCCATCGCCCGTGACGAGCTCATCGAGGCGCTGTGCGAGGCCGACGACACGCTGCTGGCCAAGTTCGCCGCCGCTCCGGGGGACGACAGCGCCCTGACCGCGGCCGATCTGCACGCCAGCCTGCGCCGCGTCACCCTCGCCCTCGCGGGCGTGCCGGTGCTGCTGGGCGCCGCGCTCAAGAACAAGGGCGTGCAGCCGCTGCTCGACGCCATCTGCGCCTTCCTGCCCTCGCCGGCCTACCAGCGCATCCAGGGCCCGCCCGGCATCCAGGCCGATCCGTCCGCCCCGCTGACCGCGCTGGCCTTCAAGATCATGGAGCAGCAGGGCCTCGGCGCGCTGACCTACGTCCGCGTCTACGCCGGCGTGCTCTCCGCTGGCGACCACGTCTACAACGCGTCGAAGGGCGTGCGCGAGAAGATCGGCCGCCTGTTCACCATGCACGCGAACCGCGCCGAAGAGGTCAAGGAGTGCGTCGCGGGCGGCATCGTCGCGGTCGCCGGCCTGCGCGCCACCTACACCGGCGACACCCTGTGCGACGAGCACTTCCCCGTCGTGCTGGAGACCATCCGCGTCCCCGAGCCGGTCATCTCGATCGCCATCGAGGCGCGCAGCGAGGCCGACATGGACGCGCTGGCCGCCGCGCTGCGCTCGCTGGCGATGGAGGATCCCTCGTTCCGCGTGCACCAGGATCCCGAGACCGCGCAGACCATCATCGCCGGCATGGGCGAGCTGCACCTCGAGATCGTGGTCGATCGCCTGCTGCGCGAGCACAAGGTCGCCGCCCGCGTCGGCAAGCCGCAGGTCGCCTATCGCGAGACCATCACCCGCGCCGTCGAGCACGAGTGCCGCTACGTCAAGCAGGTCGGCGACCGCGGCCAGTTCGCCGTGGTGCGCGCCGAGGTCGCCCCGGGCGAGCCGGGCTCCGGGCTGCAGATCGTCGTCACCGAGGCCGGCGCCGCCCTGGGCCGCGAATATGTTCAGGCCTGCGAGCGCGGCTTCAAGGATTCCGCCATGCGCGGCACCTTGCTGGGCTATCCCCTCGCGGATCTTCGGGTTTCGCTGCTCGGCGGCGAGGCCCACGCGGTCGATTCGACGGCCCAGGCCTTCGAGATCGCGGCCGGTCTGTGCTTCCGCGACGCCGCCCGCAAGGCCGGCGTCGTGCTGCTCGAGCCGGTCATGGCGGTCGAGGTCGTGGTGCCCGACGAGTTTTTGGGACCCGTCATGGGCGATCTTTCTTCCCGTCGCGGCCAGATTTCAGGTATGGAAGCGCGTTCGCGCATCCAGGTCGTCACGGCAGAGGTTCCCTTTTCCACCATGTTCGGGTATGCAACCGACCTTCGTTCTGCCACGCAAGGCCGAGCAACCTTCTCGATGCAGTTTTCGCGATACGCGCCAGTCCCGACGAATCTCGCTGATGAACTCGTGGCCAAGGCGCGCTGCTAGCACCAACCAACGGAGCGGCTGATATGTCGAAAGAGAAATTCGTACGCAACAAGCCCCACGTCAACATCGGCACCATCGGTCACGTCGACCATGGCAAGACCACGCTGACGGCGGC
>JBGASF010000236.1:0-8418 GCA_044229835.1 Polyangia bacterium
GGCCACGAGCTCGGCTTCTGGCACAAGCTGCGCCTGCGCAGCCGGTCCAACCTGTACTTCGCGCTCGCCTTCCTGCCCCGCCACCAGCGCGAGGCCTTCCGCGACGTGTACCGCTTCCTGCGCTCGGCCGACGACGTGGTCGATGAGGCCGGCGCCGCCGAGCGCCCGGCCGCGGCGCGCGCCCTGGCCTCGTTCTCCGACGAGCTGTCGCGGATCTACGCCGGCGCCGCCACCAGCGCCGCGGCGGTGGTGCCCGAGGCCGCGCGCCTGGCCGCGGTGATCCGCCGCTTCGGGCTGCCGCGCCGCCACTTCGACGCCATCCTGGCCGGGATCGCGCGCGATCTCGACGAGCGCGCCACCCCGCACGCCGACTGGGCCGCGCTGGCGGCCTACTGCGAGGCCATCGGCTCGTCGCTCGGCCACCTCAGCCTGGCGCTGTTCACCGACGGCGACCCCGCGGTCATGGACGACCCTGCCGCCGCGACCTACGCCCACGATCTCGGCCTGGCGCTGCAGCTGGCCAACATCCTGCGCGACGTCGGCGAGGACGCCGCGCGCGGCCGGATCTACCTGCCGCTGGAGGATCTGGCGCGCTTCGAGGTCAGCGTGGACAGCCTGCTCCAGCGCCGCATGACCCCGGCCTTCGCGCGCCTGGCCGCGCACGAGCACGGCCGCATCATGGATCTCATCGCCAGCGCGCGCGCCGCGCTGGCCACCCGCCCTGCCCTGCGCCGCCGCCTGGTGGTGGCCGAGATCTGGGCCGATGTCTACCTGGCCCAGCTCGACGCCCTGGCCGCGCGCGGCTGGGATGTCTTCGCGCCCGGGCCGACGCTGCGCAAGCGGCGCAAGCTGGCCCTGGCGGTCAGCCGCTGGGTGCGCACCCGGCTCGGCCTCGGGCTGGGGCCGGCCGACGGCCCCGGCCATGGTCAGGCCAGCGCGGGCGCGGGCGCGGGCGCCACAACGCCCCCCATCGCTTCCCATCGCGCCTGAAACCGTCTATTCTCCGGCGCCGTGTCGACCTCATCCGACAAGCTGCAGGCCCTGTTCACCACCATGGCCCGGGCGATGTTCCTGAACCGGCTGCACCTCCTCCGGCTGACGGAGGTCGTCCGCCACGGCATCCGCCCCAACGACGAGGGCGTCCTGCTCCTGCCCGACAAGCTCGACAAGGAGATGAAGGACCAGGCCTGGGAGTTCGTGATGGCCATGGTGCCCGAGGAGTATCACCTCGCCATCGTGCGCAACCGCGCGCAGTGGATGGACGTCCAGTAAGACGCCCGCGCAGCGGGGCGTCTTGCTGGACGCTCCGGCTCCGTTCGTTAGCTCACTTGCGCTTGCGCAGCGCCTCCAGCCGGGCCGCCTCGGCGCTGCCCTCGCGAGGCTTGTAGTAGCTGGCCTCGCCCAGCGCCTCGGGCAGGTAGTCGGCCACCACGTAGGCGCCCTCGAAGTCGTGCGGGTACTTGTAGTTGCGCCCATGGCCCAGCGACTCGGCCAGCGCGGTGGGGGCGTTGCGCAGGTCTTTCGGCACCGGCAGCGGGCCGCGCGCCAGCACGTCCTTGCGCGCGGCGGCATAGGTCGTCAGCGCGGTGTTCGACTTGGGCGCCAGCGCGAGGTGCAGCGCGGCCTGGGTCATCGGCAGCACACCCTCGGGCAGGCCGATGAACTTGACCGCGTCGAGCGCCGCGGTGGCCACCAGCAGCGCCTGCGGATCGGCCAGGCCGATGTCCTCGGCGGCGAAGATGACCATGCGGCGCACGATGAACAGCGGATCCTCGCCCGCCTCCAGCATGCGCACCATCCAGTACACCGCGGCGTCGGGATCGCTGCCGCGCATCGACTTGATGAAGGCCGACACCACGGCGTAGTGCTCGTCGCCGGCCTTGTCATAGCGCAGGGTGCGCTTCTGCAGCGCCTGCTCCAGCACGGCGACGTCGATCAGCTTGCCCGCGCCGGCCAGCTGCGCCGCCAGCTCCAGCGTGGTCAGCGCGCGGCGGGCGTCGCCGTCGGCCTCCGCGACCAGGCGCTCGCGCGCGCCCGGCTCCAGCGTCAGCTCGAGGGCGCCGAGACCCCGCTCGCGATCGGCCAGCGCGCGCCCGACCAGGGCGTCGAGCGCGGCGTCGTCGAGCGGCTCCAGCGGCACCACCTTGAGGCGCGACAGCAGCGCGGCGTTGATCTCGAACGACGGGTTCTCGGTGGTGGCGCCGATCAAGGTCAGCGTGCCGGCCTCGACCGCGGGCAGCAGGGCGTCCTGCTGCGCCTTGGACCAGCGGTGGATCTCGTCGACGAACAGCAGCGTGCGCTTGCCGTACATGTCGCGGCGCTGCTCGGCCTCGGCGATGACCTCGCGCAGCTCCTTGACGCCGCCCGAGACCGCCGACACCGTCGCGAAGTGCGCCCCGGTGGTCTCGGCCATCACCCGCGCCAGCGTGGTCTTGCCGGTGCCCGGCGGGCCCCACAGCACCAGCGACGGCACCTGGTCGCGGGCGATGGCCGCCGACAGCAGCTTGCCCTCACCGAGCAGGTGGGCCTGGCCGACCACCTCGGCCAGGCTGCGCGGGCGCATGCGCTCGGCCAGGGGCTGCCCGGCGCCGCGCTTCTGGGCCTGGTGGCGGAAGAGATCCATGCGATGCCCGATCCATGCCACAGCGCGCGCCGCCTCGCAGCCAAAAGCGGCTGTGCTACCGTATCAACTGTCGATGTCCGCCCCGCGCCGCGTCACTCTGTCCGCCCTCGTCATGCTGGTCCCGCTGGCGCTGCTGCTGGGCAGCGCCGGCTGCCCGACCGGCCCCAGCGGCCCCGATCAGGAGGACTGCACCGACGACATGCCGGGCCGCGGCGGCATCACCACGCTGGAGCTGGGCGCGCCCGGCGACGGCGCCTTCACACCGCTGGTCGAGGGCCAGCTGCTGGCCACCCAGCGCGGCGGCCAGGGCTTCCAGATGATCGTCGTCCGGCTGCGCGCCACCGGCGACGTCGGCGCCTGCCTGACCACGCGCATCAAGATCCGCCGCGACGGCGAGACCGAGACCCAGGCCGACAACCAGAGCTCGGTCAAGACCCACGCCCGCCCCGACGGCAGCCACGAGACGGCCGACATCTTCGTCATCATGGGCTTCGGTGACATCGGCGGCAACGCCATCACCATCGAGGCCAGCGCCGGCGGCGCCACCGCCACCCGCCGCGTCTTCGCCGACCGCATCGAGACCGACGCCGGCCTGCCGGACTGAGCGCGGCCTGCGCGACTGAGGGTGGCCTGCGGGACTGAGGGCGGCCCGCGGCTGCGGGCGTGCCCCGCGGCGAGGTATTCTCGCCTGCATGAGAACGCTGGTAGGGGTGCTCGCCTCGATGGCGGTGCTGGCTGGATGTGGCAAGGACAAGGGCAGCGGGAGCGGCGGTGGCAAGGCCACAGCCACCCCGCCCAGCCCCCCGCTGACGACCTTCGTGTTCCCCCTCGGCGCCAGCGTCGAGCGTGACGAGGCCGCCAAGCTGATGCGGATCAAGTTCAACGCTGGCTATCAGACCGGCAACGGCTGGCTGCTGGTCAGCAAGCTCGGCAGCGGCGTCGCCCTGGCGTCCGCGCGGCGCGCCGACGACCCGCAGGGCTACAGCCACCTCGAGGTGCCCTGGCAGGCGCTGGTGGCTGCTGGCGGCGGCGAGTTCCAGATCGACTTCATTTATGACAAAGGCAAGGAGCCGAACAAGAGCACGACCTTCGAATACTACCCGCCGCCGCCGCCGACGGCGCCGCAGCTGGCGCTGGTGTTCGACGGTGCGCGCGACATCACGGGCGCACTCGAGCCGTGCGCAGACTCGCTCGGCTGCCAGGTCCCCGTCGACGTCATCAGCGGCAGCAGCCTCGGCATCACCATCAAGGGGCCAGCCGGGGCCCAGGTCACCCTCGACGGCCAGAGCGTCACGCTGACCGACGCGCCCACGACCATCACGCTGCAACCCCTCGAGCGGCTGGGCAAGCTCGGCCCCCAGGACAAGCTCCAGCTGGTCGTGACCGGCACCGGGCCGGGTGGCGCGGTGTTCGACGGCACCATCACCCTGCGGGCGACCTCCGTGTTCATGGCCATGGTGGAGGGCTCGGGCGGCACGCCCATGGTCTTCCCCGACGAGCCCCACCACGATAGGCCGGTGACCGTGCGCGTCGACAAGGACCTCGAGGTCACCGCCATGCACGACATCGACCGCGCCATCTTCTACACCCGGCGCGAACTCGAGCTGCCCTCGTGCGGCTACCGCACCGAGGCCGGCCAGCAGTACTGGATCGTCCGCGCCAAGACCGAGACCACCTTCGTGCTGATCGACCGCCACACCGGCAAGACGCTGGCAAAGAAGGTGGTCACCGGCAAGCCCGAGAAGTGCTCGAAGGACGTCCTGGTCTCCGAGAAGGACACCGCGGAGACCCAGGTCTTCCACCCCAGCACCGAGGACACCGACAAGGCCATCGCCGCGCTGCTCGCCCACAGGTGAGGCGCGGGCGCCTCAGGGCGACTTGAACGCCCGTGCAAGTCCAGCATAGCGAGCGTTCGGGTAGACCTCGTAGTCCTGCACGCGCACGCGCCTGACCAGGATGTTGTCCTCGTGCCACAGCGGCACGATGGGCAGGTCGTCGGCCATCAGGCGCTGCACGTCGCGGTAGATCGAGATGCGCGCCTCGCGGCCGATGGTGCGCCGGCCCAGCGTGGTCAGCCGATCCATCTCGGGGTTGCGATAGCGCACCCGGTTGGTCAGGTCCTTCTTCTCCTTGGTCGGCACCCGCGACGAGTGGTAGTAGGCGTAGGCCATGTCGGGCTCGACGATCTCGCCGCTCTGGTAGGTGAAGAGCTGGAAGTTGCCGGCCTTGAGATCGCTGAGGAAGGTCTGGCCCTCGAGCGCGCGCAGATCGATGGCGATGCCGACCTCGCCGAGCTGGTAGGCCAGCGCGCGGGCGATGGTCAGGCGAAAGCGGTTGTTGGAGGTCTTGTAGACCAGGGTGAAGCGGGGCGCCGGCCCCGGCGGATCGGGGTAGCCGGCGGCGTCGAGCAGCGCCCGCGCGCGCGCCGGATCGTGCGGGTAGGTCGTCACCGCGCCGTCATAGGCCCAGTGGCCGGGCGCCATCAGGCCGGTCGCCAGCAGCGCCTTGCCCTTGAACTTGCTGCGGATGATGGCCTCGCGATCCAGCGCCAGCGCGATGGCCTGGCGGACCTCGCGGTGCTTCAGGATCGGATCGTCGTGGTTGAAGCCGAGGTAGGTCAGCAGCGCCGACGGCGCGGTGGTGACCTCCAGCTCGGGCCGGCTGCCCACCGCGGAGATCAGCGGCGGCGGCAGCCCGCCCTGCATCAGATCGGCCGAGCCGCCGACCAGCGCCAGCAGGCGCGAGTTGTCGTCGCGGATGGTCCGCACCACCACGCGATCGATGCGCGACGCACCCAGCACATAGTGCGGGTTCCTCTCCAGCGTCACCGCCTGGCCGTCGGGGTCGACGCTGCCGAGGCGAAACGGCCCGGCGCCGAAGTAGCCCGCCAGCGGCAGCTCCAGACCCCAGCGCGCCAGCGACGCCGCCGGCAAGATCCCCATGTCGAGGTCGGTCACGAAGGTGGCCAGCGGCTCCTTGAGGTGGAAGCGGATGGCCAGCCCGGCCGGGTGTGGCAGCAGGCGCAGCCCGGCGATGCGCTGCTGGAAGGCGCGCTGCGTGGTCGACTGACCGTCGGCCGCCATCAGGGCGTGGAAGGTCTGGTAGACGTCCAGCGCCGTCACCGGGGTGCCGTCGGCGAAGCGTGCGTCGGGTCGCACCACGACGTCCCAGGTGGTCGGATCCACGGGGGTCACGCTGGCGGCCAGATCCAGCTTGGGCTCCATCGAGGCCTGGTCCTCGCTGACCAGGGCGGCGAAGATCAGGCGCGACAGCTTGATGTCGAGCGAGACCCCGGTGTAGCGCGGATCGAGCGAGTGCGGCAGCTGCGACGGGTTGGAGTCGACCAGCAGCACCAGCTCGTTGGGCCGGGTGCCGCGCTTGCCGCAGCCGGCCAGCGCCAGCCCGGCGGTCAGCCCGAGCAGCGCGGCCAGGGCGCCCGTGCGGCCGCGAATGCGCGCGCGTCCAGCGACGTTATTTGTCGGTGCGGCGAGCGCTCTGTTACGGTCGAGTGGTGCGGACATCGAGGCTGGCGTGCGTCCCGGCAGTGGTTCTTGCGGCCCTGTGGCCGGTGCTGTCCCACGCGGCGCCCCCGGCTCCGGTGCCGCCTGCGCCTTCGCCGTCTGCTTCAGCGCCGCCACCCGGAGAAGATACGGCCGACGGTGACGACGACGCCACTTCTTCCCCCGGCGCGCCGACCAAGGTCGGGCCGGTGCCCAGCGGCAAGGGCAGCGACGCGCGCGCCCGCGAGGCCTGGCTGAGCGCGCGCCTGACCGAGATCCTGACCCCGACGCCGGCCCTCAGCGGCGCCAGCATCGGCGTCTCGGTGGTCGACACCGCGACCGGGAGGGTGCTGTTCGGCAGCAAGGACAAGCAGCCCCTCAACGCCGCCTCCAACGTCAAGCTGGTCACCACCGCGGCGGCGCTGGCCCTGCTGGGGCCCGACTTTCGCTATCGCACCGGGGTCTATGCCGCGCCGCTGACGCGCCTGGGCGACACCATCGAGGGCGATCTGACCATCCGCGGCGTCGGCGATCCGTCGCTGGGCACCGCCGAGCTGGCCGCGCTGGCGGCCGATCTGGCCAGCCTGGGCATCAAGAAGTTCACCGGCGGCCTGGTGCTCGACGACAGCTACTTCGACCCCGCGCGCACGCCGCCGGCGTTCGAGCAGAAGAACGAGGACGCCTACTACCGCGCCCCCGCGGGCGCGCTGTCGCTCAACTTCAACGCCGTCGCCATCGTGGTCACCCCGGGCAGCCTGGACGGCGCGCCGGCGCGGGTGGCGGTGGACCCGCCCTCGGCCTATTTCGAGGTCAAGCCGTCGGTGACCACCACGGCGACCGGGCGCTCCAGCCTGCGCATCACCCTGAAGACCAAGCCGGGCAAGCAGCCGGTGCTGCAGGTCTTCGTCAGCGGGGCCATGCGCATCAGCGACGAGCAGGTCGTGATTCGCAAGCGCATCGATCACCCCGACATCTACCTGGCCCAGACCTTCATCACCGAGCTGGGCCGTCGCGGCATCACCCTGGGCAAGAAGCCGCCGCGCCACGGCGTGCTCGATCCCAAGGCGCGCGCGCTGGCGGCGACCTACTCGGCGCCGCTGGCGCTGCTGGTGCGCGACGTCAACAAGCACTCCAACAACTTCATGGCCGAGCAGCTGGTCAAGACCATCGGCGCCGAGGCCACCGGGCTGCCCGGGTCGTGGGAGTCGGGCATCCAGACCATCAAGCAATACTTGAAGGATGTGGGCATCCCCGACGGCTACACGCTGACCAACGGCTCCGGCCTGTATGACTCCAACCGCCTGACCGCTGACATGCTGACAAGGCTTCTGCGCGTGGTTCACCGCGATTTTCGCTTCTCCGCGGACTACCTGGCGTCGCTGCCCATCGCGGGGATCGACGGCACCCTGAGCCGCCGCCTGGAGGGCACCGGCGCCGAGCGCCACCTGCGCGCCAAGACCGGCACCCTGGCCGGGGTCACCGCGCTGTCGGGCTATGTCGGCGCCACCGGCCGCCCCGCCCTGGCCTTCGCCATCCTGGCCAACGGCTTCGCGCAGAAGAGCGCGTCGCGCGCCGCGGTGCGCGCGGTGCAGGACCAGATCGCCGGCGCCCTGGTCGACTACCTCGAGGCCACCCCCGAGAGGTGATCGCGCAGGCGGCGCAGCGCCAGCTCGGTCTTGGCGTCGTCGAGCTCGCCGCGCGTGCAGGCCGCGATGGCGTCGTCGAGGTCCCACCAGCGCGAGCGCGCGCCGTCCTCCATCGGCGAGCCGTCGCCCTGGATGTGCTGCGCCCGCGCCGCCGGGTCGACCTCGACCGCGGCCAGGAAGCAGCGCTCCGACATCGCCCCCGGGGACAGCAGCACACCGCCGCCCAGCAGCACCACCGCCTCGGGCGCGACCACATAGCCGGCCTCCTCCTCGACCTCGGCAGCGGCGCGCCGGCGCAGCCCGGCCTCGCCGCGGTCGGCGACCTCGACGATGCCCGCCACCACCTCGGCCACGAACAGCCGCCGCGCCAGATCCGGCACCACCAGCTGCTCGGGCGCGCGCCCGAAGAAGATGGTCGGCCGCATGCCCTGGCGCACCAGCACCTGTACGCCACCAGCGCCCCGCGCCCAGATCGCCACCGCCACCGCATCCAGCCCCTTGGGCCGCTCCACGAAGTCGTTCAAGATCTCCGCCGACCGCGTGCCATCCCCGCGCACCACGCGCAGCCTGCTCGCCCACCTGCTGCGCCGTGAAGGCGTCCGGGCGGCCATGGACTACAGCAGCCGCAGCCTGAAGGCGCAGCTCAAGC
>JBGASF010000237.1:0-8124 GCA_044229835.1 Polyangia bacterium
GAGGAGATTGCGCGGGTGCGGGGGGTGGTGCGTGGGGGAGCGGGGGCGGGGACGGAGAACAGGCGACAGGCAACAGGCGACAGGCAACAGGGAACAGGCGATACGAGCACGAGCACGGAGGTCGAGGTCGGGCGGATTGCGGCGGGGGTTGCGGCGCGGTTGCGGCCGGGGCTGTGCAGGGTCATCAACGCGACCGGGGTCGTCTTGCACACGAATCTGGGGCGCGCGCCGCTGGCGCAGGCGGCGCTCGACAGGATCGTGGCGATTGGGTCGGGCTACTCGAACCTGGAGTACGACCTGGCCGCGGGCGAGCGGGGTGCGCGCGAGCGGCATGTGCAGGCGCTGGCCGAGCTTGTCGGTGCCGAGGCCGCGCTGGTGGTCAACAACTGTGCTGGCGCGGTGCTGCTGGCGTTGACGGCGCTGGCGGCGGGGCGGGACGTCGTGGTGTCGCGTGGCGAGCTGATCGAGATCGGCGGTGGCTTTCGCATCCCTGACGTGATGGCGGCCAGCGGGGCGCGGCTGGTCGAGGTCGGGACCACCAACAAGACGCGCGCGCTGGACTATGAGGTCGCGCTGCGCCCCGAGACCGCGCTGCTGATGAAGGTGCACCGGTCGAACTTCGCCATCGTCGGCTTCACCACCGAGGCCAGCGTCGCCGAGCTGGCGGCGCTGGGGGCGCCGCGGCAGGTGCCGGTGCTGGTCGACCTCGGCTCGGGTGCGATGGCCGAGATCCACGGCGAACCGACCGCGGCGACGACCCTGGCTGCCGGCGCCGACATGGTGGCCATCAGCGGCGACAAGCTGCTGGGCGGCCCGCAGGCGGGGATCCTGCTCGGCCGTCGCGGCCTGGTGACCCGCTGCGCCCGCCACCCGCTGTACCGCGCGCTGCGCCCGAGCAAGCTCGAGCTGGCCGCGCTGGAGGCCACCACCGAGCTGTGGCGCGACGGTCGCGAGGCCGAGATCCCCACCTGGGCGATGCTGACCGCGAGCCCCGACGTCGTGCGCGCTCGCGCCGAGGCCGTGGTGGCCGCGGCCGGCGGCGGCCTCGACATCGTCGCGGTCGTCAGCAAGCTCGGCGGCGGCACGCTGCCGCTGGCCGAGCTGCCGAGCTTCGCCATCGCGCTACCCGAGCAGGCCGAGCCCGCGCTGCGCGCGGGTTCTCCCCCGGTGATCGGACGCATCGAGGGCGGCCGCCTGCTGCTCGACCTGCGCACGGTCGCGGACAGCGAGGTCGCGCTGCTGGCGCGGGCGGTGGCGGGACACGCTTCAGCTGAAACGTCGACCTGACGGTCTGCTAGCCTGAAGTGCATGAAGTTCCTCGACGCCATCGCGGCCGAGCATCGCCTCATCGACGCGGTGGCGGGGGCGCTGCGCGCGTGGGCGGAGGCGGCCGGGGGCGACGGCGCCGAGCCCGCGGACGGCGAGCGCTTCGTGCGCTTCTTTCGCGACTTCGCGGGGGGCTTTCACCATGCTCGTGAGGAGGGCGTGCTGTTCCCGGCGCTGGTGCGCGAGGCCGAGCTGCGCGCGGACGCGGGCCCGCTGGCGGCGCTGACGGCGCAGCACCGCGCCATGGAGCGCGCGCTGGAGACGCTGGCGGGGCTGGTGGCGGCGCGGGCGTCGGGGGCGCCGCTGGTCGCGGCGGTGCATGGCTATCTGCGGCCGCTGGGGCAGCACATCGACGCCGAGGACAGCGTGCTGCTCCCCGAGAGCGCGACGCGGCTGCAGCGGGCCGGGGTGCTCGAGCTGCCCGAGGTCGAGCCCAGCGCGGCGGCGCTGGCGGCGCGCGCGGACGGCGAGCTGCTGGTCGGGCGCTACCCGGCGAGCGCCGACCCCGAGGGGCTGCGCGGCGAGGGCTGCGTGGTCTGCCCGTCCTTCGGTGACACCTGCCAGGGCGTCGAGCGCGAGTGGTGGAGCGAGCTGGAGTGGGAGGACTTCCACGACCGAGTGGGCTGACGCGGGCCTCATCGACCGCCCCCGCCACCCGGGGCCGCGCCGCCGCCCTGCTGCTGCTGGCGCTCCAGCAGCGTCATGATGCCGCGGCGGGCCTCGCCCGCCTCGATGTAGACCAGCGCGCTGCGCTCGAGCGGGTTGTTGATGGGGGCGCGGGCGCCGAACTCGCCGACGGCGCGTGAGCGGAACTGGACCGAGTCGCCCATCAGGCCGCCGGTGCGGGCGCCGCTGCGACCCAGGCGGCCCACCAGCAGGACCTGGATCTCGTCGACCCGGTTCTGCGAGTGACGCATGTTGTTGGCGATGGTGCCGAGCTCGCTGGCGCGGCCGATGATGTGGATCGGGACCAGGCCGGACTCGACGGCCTCGGTGAGGTGAGGGACGCGGTCGAGGCTCAGGGTCCAGTCGTTGAGGCTGCTGATGCCAGCGTCGGTCAGGCGACCCTCGCCGGTGCCGAACAGCGCCGTGGTCGCGATGTTGCTGGGGATGGCGGGCTCGACCGGGCGCGCGGGCACCGGGGCGGGCGCGGGCGCGGGCGCGGCCTGCCGGTTCCGGATGTTGAGCCGCAGGGTCAGGATGAAGGTGTGACCGCCGGCGTGGTTGCTGGTGCTGGAGCTGCCGCTCACCGGGCCGGCGCTGAGGCCGCCGCCCGGGCCGGTCCCCGAGGTGCCGTAGTTCAGGGCGATCCGCACCAGGCCCTGGCTGGTGTCCTCCTGGGTCGTGGTCGTCAGTGCGATGTTGTTGTTGCCGTCGTGGATCTCCTGCGGGTGCGGGGTCAGCGTCGTGATGTCACCTTGGGGAGTGACGACATAGTCCCAGCGCAGGATGTGGTTGTACTCGCTGTTCGAGGGCATCACGAGGTTGTCCTGGAACGACATGCCCTGCAGGTCGAGGCGCAGCGCACCGCGCGATCCGGCGTCGACATCGAGCTCGGCGACCAGCGCGCTGCCTGGTCGCAGGACGCCGGCGAAGCTGCGCCGCGACACCGCGCGCCCGTCGACCCAGTTGACCACGTCGGCCATGCGCATGATGGTGAAGCTCATGCCGCGCCCGGGCGTGCTGCCCGCCCCGGGCAGGTTGCCACGCAGCTCGCGCTGGAGGCGCGGACCGGCGCCGCCGAGGCTGGCCGCCACGTCGGTCTCGCCGGCCAGCACACGATCCGCGGCCTGGTCGGCCTCGAGCTCGGCGCGGTCGCCGGGCTGGCTGACCTCGAGCGACTTCAGCTGCGGAGTGGCGCCGGCGCCCTGCTGCAAGGTGTGCGCGACCTCGTGCGCGATCAGGCGCTGGCCGCCCTGCGACGCCGGATCATACTCGCCGGCGCCGAAGTGGATGTCCTGGCCCACCGCGAAGGCGCGCGCGCCCAGCGCGTCGGCGGCCTCCGCCGAGGCTTCGCCGGTGTGCAGGCGCACGCCGCCCAGGTCGGCGCCGAGCCCGGTCGCGAGCCGGGCGCCGAGCCCCTCGGGCAGCTGGACGCCGCCCGACCCGGCCGCGCGCTCCAGCGCCTCCGGGGCATCGCCCGCGACCCCGCGCGCGTCACGGGCCTGGCGGCGCACCATGGTCTCGGTCAGACTGCGCTTGCCTGGCGCACGTTCGTCGACGTGCTCCTGCTCTGACTGTGCGGCTCCGATGCTCAGCTGTGGCGCGAGGTCTCTCATGCCTGCCGTGAAGAGCACACGACATGCCGGCCAGCCGCGGCGTCTTCTCGCGCCCTTGTGCATGCCGTGTCGACGGCTGGGCAACAGGTGCGGCAACGGCAGGTTGACGCCGCGGCGCGAGGTCGGCGCGATCAGGTGGTTCGTCGGCGGCGTGCGCCTTGCTATGTTGGGCGGGCATGCGTGGCGTCGCGATCACCGTCCTTGGC
This sequence comes from Polyangia bacterium, assembly GCA_044229835.1. GTDB lineage: Bacteria > Myxococcota_A > Polyangia > Haliangiales > JADYYK01 > JADYYK01. Next base: position 3,812 of record JBGASF010000237.1, read on the forward strand.
TGTGTGCTGGCGTCGCTCTCGACGGGCTGCGTCCTGCAGAAGGCCGATCCTGATGAGGGCGGCCAGGACCACATGCGCATGGACCCCATCGGCGACTGGGAGCGCAAGCGCGAGCGCGAGCGCGAGGACGAGGCCCGGCTGGCCGAGGCGCGCCGCGAGCTCGAGCGCGAGCGGCCAGCGTGCAAGCGTGGCGATCAGCATGCCTGCGTGTTGGTCGGCTCCAACCTCTACCTGCTGGGGCGCGACGAGGTGGGCATGCAGCTCATGCTGCGCGCCTGTCACCAGGGCAGCGCGTTTGGCTGTGTCATGGCGGCGGGGCGGCTGTCCGAGCCAGAGGCCTCGGCGACGCGGGCGCGCGCGTGCCGGCTCGACAAGGACTGGAAGCCCTGCGTGGCCGAGCTGCGCGAGCGGCTCGCGAAGAGCAGCATCAGCGCCATCGAGCACATCGATCGCATCAGCGCGGCCCTGGCGGGCGAGGCCTGCCTGTCGGCGCAGGCGCCCGCGGGGGCCTGCCAGCTTCACCTCGACATCGTGCTGCGCGACGGCGGCGACTGGGACGCCGCGCTGGCCTTCACGCGGCGTGGCTGTCGCGAACCGGGGCGCTGTGCGGCGCTGGCCAGCATGCTGGGGCGCAGGCGCCCGGCCGAGGCCATCGCGCTGCTGGCCGAGGCGTGCAAGTGGGACGGCGCGGCGTGTGCCGCGGGCAGCGCGCTGACGGCGCGCGTGGGGGCCCTGGAGGCCTGCGAGCGCGGCGAGCTCGAGCCCTGCCGCGAGGCCAGCGTCGCGCTGGAGCGCCGCGAGCTCGAGCTGGCCAGGCCGCGGGCGCTGGCGGTGCACACGCGGGTGTGCCGGGCCGGCGACGCCGACGCCTGCGTGAGGGGGGCGGTGCTGGTGCTGCCCACGGAGCGCTGGGGCCAGCCGACGCCTCCGGCGCGGGACTTCGTGCTGGCCGCGCAGCTGTATCTCGAGGCGTGCCGGCTGCGCCCGGGCCGGATCTGCCTGAGCGGCGGTCGCGAGCTCCACGGCCACCGCGGGCTGGAGAGCCAGGAGCTGTACGAGCGCGGCTGCCTGGCGGGGATCTGGGACGCCTGCCAGGAGGCTGGCATGCAGGACTGCCGCAGGGACGGCGACACCCCGGCCTGTCGCGCCTCGGCGGTGCGCTCACGCGCCGCGCGTGGCTTCCCGCCCGGGCCCGCGCCTGGGCTGCCGCCAGCGCCGGCGCCGTGAGCTTGCCGCTCAGGCGTCAGGTGCTGACGGGATCAGGCGGCACCTGCGCTGTCAGGCGCGTCAGGCGTCAGGCTCGGCCTGGCCCGCGGTGGCACGACGCCGAGGACACGGGCGCGCGGCAGGCCGAGCAGCACGGCGCGGCACTGCAGGGCCTTGAAGGCGAGCGCCGGGAAGCTCTCCCACCAGTCCCAGGACACGGCTGGGATGCGGGTGTGCAGCAGATTCGACAGAGGATGGCTGGCCGTCATGTTCGCCCCCCGACCAGAAGGTCGGTCGAGGCGCGTTCAATGCAGGTTCCGTGCGGGGGCTCGGCAGCCCGCTGGGCGCATGAATCCCACCGCTTGGTGTCGCAACCCATGAGCGCGGCAGACACATGTGGCGGACCGCCCCACGGCGGGGGCGCTCGAGGAATAGGCGCGCGCATGTTCGCGTTCGGGCCCTGTTGCCGCACCTGCGCAAACCCGCTATACCGGCCGGCGTGACTGAGCCGCGCGAGCGACTGGGCAGCGAGCCGCCGCATGACGCGGTGGACGACGCTGCGCATGTGGTCGAGGGCGAGGCGTCGATGGAGATCCCGCTGCCGGTGCGCACGGTGGCGGCGGCGCGCACTGGCGCGCGGCGCATCATCGCGGTGGGTGGTGGCAAGGGCGGCGCGGGCAAGAGCCTGCTGGCGGCCAACATCGGGATCTACCTGGCGCAGCTCGGCAAGCGCGTGGTGCTGCTGGACGCTGACCTCGGTGGCGCCAACCTGCACACCTTCGTTGGCGTCGAGCGGCCGGCGGTGTCACTGGCCGATCTGTTCGAGAAGCGCGTCGCCAAGGTCGAGGACGTGGTGGTCGGGACCTCGGTGCCCAACCTCGGGCTGGTCTCGGGCGAGGGTGATCCGTCGTGGATCGCCAACCCGCGGCCGGCGCAGAAGTTCCGGCTGCTGACCCAGGTGCAGCGCCTGAACGTCGACTATCTGGTGGTCGACCTGGGGCCGGGGTCGGGCATCAACGCGCTCGACTTCTTCCTGGTCGCCAACGTCGGGCTGCTGGTGTTCGTGCCCGAGCCGACCTCGGTCGAGAACACGGTGCGCTTCATCAAGAGCGCCTTCCTGCGCCGGCTGCGGCGCGCCGGGCTGGAGCGCGCGGTGACGCTGGTGACGGGCACCAAGTACGAGGGTGGCATCCCGTCGCCGCTGGATCTGTACCTGGCCGCGCGCGAGAAGGATCCCGAGCTGGCCGCGCTGCTGGCGCGCGAGATCCACGAGTTTCAGCCGAAATTCGTGGTCAACCAGACGCGCACGCGCGCCGACCTCGAGCTCGGGCCGGCGCTGTCGTCGACGATTCGCCGGCGCCTGGGGCTGGACGTCGAGTATTTCGGCCACGTCGAGGCCGACGACGCGGTGTGGCTGGCGGTGCGCCGGCGCCGGCCGCTGCTGATCGAGCATCCCGATGCGCCGGCGTCGCAGTGTGTCGACAAGATCGTGCGCCGCCTGCTGTCCGAGGAGTCGATGCCGGAGCGCGCGGGGGCGTCGTCGCCGCTACCGCGGCCGTCGGAGGAGCACAACCACTACGAGCTCCTGGAGATCGATCCCAGCGCCAGCGAGGAGGAGATCCGGCGCGCCTATCGACGGCTGCGCGAGGTCTACGCGCACGAGTCGATGGTGGTGTGCGGGTTCTTCTCGCGCGAGCGGCTGGATGCGTTCATGCAGCGCGCCGAGGAGGCCTACGACACGCTGATGGACGCCACCCAGCGCAAGATCTACGACGTCGCGACCTTCCCGGATGGGCTGCCCAAGCGGCGCACGCCGACGCTGACGCCGTCGCTGCCGGCGCCGGCGCGCGAGTCGTCGACCGGGCCGATCGCGGTGCCGGCGGGGGGCGCGCGGGTCAGCACGGTGCCGGGGATCGCGGCGGCGGCGGTGCGCGACGAGCGCCCGGTGGTGACGGCGGCGGGCGCGGTCGCGGCGGCGCGGCCGGCGATGCCGGAGCCGCCGGTGGGGCCGGAGACCGAGTTCACCGGGGCGCTGCTGCGCGCCATCCGCGAGGCGCGCGGGATCGATCTGCTGGACATCTCGCAGCGCACCAAGGTGGGCATCAACCATCTGCGGGCGATCGAGGACGAGCGCTTCGAGGCCATGCTGTCGCCGGTGTATCTGCGCGGCTTCCTGGTGGAGTACGCGCGCTATCTGAAGCTGGATGCGCAGCGGGTCGCGCACACGTTCCTGGCGCGCTACAACGCCGCGCGCATCGGGGTCGAGGAGTGAGGGTGAGGGCGGCATAGTGGCAGCGGGCGACGAGGCGGGCGCGGCTGCTGGCGCTGGGGCGGGGCCGGCCAGGCCGCGGAAGACGTTGCTCGAGAGGTTGGACCCGGCGCTGGAGGTGGCGGCGGCGCGCGAGCTGGGCGTGGCGCTGTGCGAGGCGGTGCTGGCGCGCGGCGGCAAGCTGCATGGCGCGTTGTGGCCGGGCGGCGTGACGCTGGAGAAGGGCGGGCTGGTGCTCGGGGAGCCCGGGGACGGCGGTGGTGGTGGTGGTGGTGGTGGTGGTGGTGCGGAGGGTGGGGCGGAGAAGTATCTGGCGCCTGAGCGGGGTGGCGGGCGGCGGCTGGATGGGCGGGCGGATGTGTATTCGATTGGTGCGATCTTGTATCGCGCGGTGCTGGGGGCGCCGCCGTACGAGCGGCCGCCGGAGGAGCTGCCGGCGGAGCTGCGGGCGATCGTGATGCGGTGTCTGCATCGCGAGCCGGAGCGGCGCTATCAGGATGTGCGTGGGTTGCTGGCGGCGCTGGGGGGCGGGCAGTTCGTCGCCCTCTACGGGGATGCCAGTGGCAACGATGGCAGCAGCTACGGGGTGTTTGCCAAGCTCTTCAACGCCGACGGCAGCGTCGACTGCTACGAGATCCCGGTGCCCCCGAAGATCACGCCGGTCGACACCCCGTGGTCCGGCGAGAACTTCGGCTTCTACAACGCCATCGCGATCGGCGCCGACGGCAGCCCCTCGATCGCCTACCAGGACCAGACCGCGGGCGCCGTCAAGTTCGTGCACTGCGACGAGCCGGCCTGCACCGGGGGCGACGACCTCAAGGTTGTCGTCGACGATGCC
>JBGASF010000238.1:0-8059 GCA_044229835.1 Polyangia bacterium
CGACGATCTCGCGCCAGCGAGCTCTTCCGCCGTCGTCGACGATGACGCCTGTCCGACCCTCGCGCCGCAGCACGAGCCCCGCGGGGAGCACGGTGACGCTCTCTCTCCGGGCCACGAGGATGTAGACCTCGGCCCGCTGCCCGACCGCCCAGTTCGTGGGCAGTCGCTCTACGCGCACATCGACGATGATCTCGCGCGTCTCGCGGTCGGCCTCGCGCCCCTGAAGCGGAACACACCCACCATTCTGAACACCGCCTTCAATACCGGCGGCGTGATGTTTTGGGACAATCGCGAGACCACCCTCGAAGCCCAGGTCCGCCACCCGATCCTCGCCCGCCCAGCGCGCCACCAGCCGGTCTCCGTCGAGACCGAGGTCGGCGGCCGGCGCGGCCAGCAACCGGGCGGCGACCCCGGCCCCGAGATCGTCATCAGCCACAACGGTAAAGTCACCGTGCTGGACGCCGACGGCTCAACTGTCTGGAGCGTCGCGCTGGAGCCGGGCAACCCGCTGCACACCTTGCGACGTGCGCTGTTCCTGCTGCGCTTCGGCGAGCCCGAGCAGGCCACCGCCCTGCTGGAGCCGCTGGCGGCGTCCGGGCTGGCGCCACCGGTGCTGACGCGCGCGCTGGCCGCGCTGCGCCAGGGCGAGCTCAAGCGCGCCGCCAACATCGCGGCCGAGGCTGGCGAGCTGCCCGGCGCGGGGCCGCTGCCGCGCCTCATCGCGGCCGACGCCAAGGCGCGCGATCAGCCCAAGATCGCCGAGCGCCAGGTCGGTCAGCTGCGCGACCCTGGCTCCAGCACCGCGGTCGCGGAGCTCTTGGCGCGACTCGCGCTGGCGCGCCCCGCCGAGGCGGCCAAGTTCCTCGAGCGCGAGGTGCCGCGGCTGTGTCGCAAGGGCAGCCGCGAGGCGGCGCTGCTGGCCGAGCTGGGTCGCCTGTGCGCCGCGCCCGCGGACGAGCTGGAGCGCGCGGTGGCGGCCGCGCGGCCGGGCTCGCGGCGCGAGGAGATCATGCTGCTCCTGCTGGGTGACCGGCTGGGCGAGTCCGGGCGGGCAGCGGAGTCGGCCGCGGCCTGGCGCGCGGTGGCCGAGCGGCTGCCGGGGCGCCCTGCGCTGCGCCGCCGCCTGTGCGCCGAGCTGTCGCGCCACGCGGTCGATCTGGCCGCCAAGGAGCAGCTGCGCCCTGCCCTCGCCATCGTGCAGCAGTGCGAGCGCCTGGAGCCGGTCGAGACCGTGCATCGCCAGAACCGGGCCGCGCTGCTGACGCTGCTCGGCGAGGCCGACGCCGCGCACGAGGCCTGGGCCGATCTCGATCGACATCACTACCGCCTGGCGCTGCTGGGGCGGCTGGATCGCGCCAGCGCGCACAGCTATGCGCGACCGCACCGCATGTTCGCGCAGCAGGCGCGGCTGACACCCGAAGACGCCCGCGGCCCGGCGCGCCTGCACCTCGGCGTGTTCCGCCGCGAGCACGACAAGGGCCACGGCGAGGCCCGCCTGGTGGTCAACCAGGAGCGCCTCGACACCGATCCCGAGCAGCTGCGCCAGTGGCTGCACCACCGGCGCGCCGAGCTGACCTTCGCGCACGTCGCGCTGGGTGACGGGGCGCGCACCCTGCTCGGCCCCGAGGATGCCCGCAGCGCGGGTGAGCGCGTGGCCGCGCTGGCGCTGGCGGCGCGCTCGCTGGGCGTGCTGGTCGAGGCCGAGGGCGAGCGGCTGGCCGACGTGCTGGCGGCGCGCTGGCGGCGCATCGACACCCGGGTCGCCACGCGCTACAGCCCGCGCGGGCCCGAGGCGCCCGCCGACCGCGAGGCGCAGCGCCTGCACCGGCGCCACCTGGAGAACCTGGGCGACCTGGTGCTCTTGTGCCGGCGCTGGCGGCCCGATCCGCGGCGCCCCCAGCTGGTCGACGAGGTGCTCGACTTCCTGCGCGCGGAGGCGCCCTTCCTGGATGGCCCGGCGCTGAGCGCGGAGCTGGCCTCGCGCGAGCAGCCCGAGCGCGACGGCAGCAGCCTGCGCTTCCTGGCCGGCTACCTGCGCATGGAGCTCGAGCGCGCCGGGCGCGGTGGCGGCGACGGCGGGCCGCTGGTGCTGGGGCGCGCCGACCGCGCGCACATCATCGGCGAGCTGGCGGCGGCGCTGCTGCTGGGGCTGGCGCTGCGCACCCAGGACGAGGTCGAGCGCGCGGCGGTGACCGGGACCGAGCGCGCCCTGGAGCTGGTGGCGCGGGCGCGCCGCGAGGCCGGTGACACCCCGGCGGTGGAGTACTGCAGCGCGCGCATCCTCTTGCTGGCGCGGCGCTTCGACGAGGCGCGCGCGGCGCTGACCCGCTTTCACGCCCTGGGCGGGCCGGCCGGCGCCAAGGCGCGCGCCGAGTTCGCCGAGGACGTCGAGGAGCTGCAGCGCATCCTCGACAAGCAGGCCGCCGCGGGCGACAAGGGTGTGGCGCGCAGCGGGCGCGACGCCGACGGCGCGGACGGCGCTGACGCGCGCGACGCCGCGGCCCCGCGCGAGCGCGCCCTCGACGAGCTGGAGGCCGAGATCGAACGGCTGCCGACCTCGGTGCGCGCCTACCAGGCGCTGGCCTTCGCGCTGGCCGCGCAGGAGCGCTTCGCCGAGGCGCGTGGCTGGGCCGAGCAGGCGGTGGCGCGCTGCCTGAGCCGGCAAGGCCAGCTGCGCGCGCGCGAGCTGGGCCTCGAGCTGGAGGGGCTGCAGGCGCTGCATGCGCTGGAGCCGCAGGCGGCGCAGGTGTATCTGCGCGGCTCGCGGGCGCCCGCGCTGGCGCTGCTCGATCGACGCGCCGCCGCCAAGGCGGTGGCGCCGGCGCCGGCGCCGTCGACTCAGGCGACTCCGGCGACCCCGCCGACCGCGCCGAGCAGCGCCACCGCGCCAGCCCCACCGGGTGCCTATGCGCTCGACTACCTGCACGGGGTCTGCCTGCTGGCGGCGCGACGGCGCGGCGACGCCGAGGCCGCCTTCGCGCGCGCGCTGGCCGGCTGCACGCGGCAGCTGCACCTGGCGGTGCTGCGCCCGCTGGCGCTGTCGGCCGAGCCCGCGCTGCTGGCCGAGGCGCGGCGCGCCATCGACGACGCGCTGGCCGACGGGCGCACCGCCGACGCCGTGCGCGAGGCCGCCGCGCTGGTCGCCGCCGCCAGCAAGCCCGAGGACTGCCTGCTCGATCTGGCGCGCGCCGAGCTGGCCGCGGTGGTCGCCGCGCTGGGCCGCGGCAGCGCCACGCCGCCGGCGCCCGCGATCACCACGCGGGCGCCCTGGCAGCCCCGCCTGGCCGCCGCGCTGGCCACGCCCGATGGCCTGGAGCGCGCGCGCCGCCTGTGCGCGCTGGTCACCGAGCTGGCGCCTGCCGCGTCGGCGTCCGCCGCCGCGCTGGCGGCCAAGATCGCCAGCCTCGACGACCAGGTCGCCAGCGCCCGCGTGCAGGGGGACGCCGCGCGCCTGATGGAGCAGGGCAAGTGGGCCGAGGCGCTGACGCTGCTCGACACCGGCAGGCCGGGCGGCCCCCGCGATGGCGCCGACGCCGCCGTCGGCCCGGACGCCCGCGAGCCGCGCGTCGAGGCGCAGCGCGCCCTGCTGCTGCTCAAGCTGGAGCGCTTCGCCGAGGCCGATCTCGCCGCTGACCGCGCCAGCGCCGGCGGCGACGCCGCCGCCCGCGATCTCGCCGCGCGCTACCCCGATCTGGCCTGCAAGGCGCGCCTGGGCGCAGCGACCCGCCTGCTGCGCGCCAAGGACGCCCGCGGCGCCAGCGCGGTGCTGGCCGGCGCCGCCCCGCGCGACCCCGAGCAGCAGCTCGAGCTGACCTACTGCCGCGCCTTCGCCAGCGCGCTCGACGGCTATCGCGAGCTCGAGGCCGGCGCGCACCAGACCGCGCGCCGCCACTTCGTCACCGCGCTCGAGCTGCTGGAGCCGCGCCTGGCCTACGCGCGCTCGCGCGGCCACGTGCGCCTGATTGGCCTGCACGACAAGCTCGACGCCGAGCTGGTGCGGCTCACGGAGGGCGCCCGATGAGCAGCGCCCCCGAGAGCCGCCGCCCGCGCCCGCGCGCGCGCATCATCATCGATCCCGGCAACGCCTACGCGCGCCTCGGGGTGTCGCCGCTGGCCAGCACCGACGACATCCGCAGCTTCATCAACGAGCGCCGCTCCCAGGCGCTGGCACGGCGCCGCTCGCAGGGCCGCGAGGCCTTCGGCGAGGAGGACGCCGAGATCACGCGCCTGCAGGAGATCGAGGAGGAGATCGGCACCGCCCGCGCGCGGGCCATCTACGACGCCGACTACCCGCAGAACGAGCTGCTCACGGTGCAGCCCAGCCAGCGCGATCGCTGGCTCGAGCCGCGCCGCCGCGCCCAGCTGGCGGCGTCCTGGCTGCGCGAGGAGCTCGGCCCCGACGCCCTGCTGCTCAGCCCCGACAGCCCGGCGCTGTGGCTGCCGCGCGGCCTCGGCCCCGAGCTGGAAGCCGCGCTGGCCGCTCACGTACACTCACCCACCCCCGGCACCCCCGAGACCCACACCACCGACGCGCCAGCCGCGCCGCTGAACCCCGACGAGCTCTAGAGAGGCAATCGCGATGGGCGGATATCACAAGGTGATCGGCATCGACCTCGGCACGACCTACTCGGTCGTGGCGGCGTACAACTTCGACAAGTCGGACGTCCGCGTCATCCCCAACCGGCAGAACGAGCCGACCACCCCGTCGGTGGTCTACGTCTCGCCGCAGGGGCAGGTCAGCGTGGGCAAGGCGGCCAAGGAGAAGCTGGTGCGCGACCCCGGCGGCGTCATCTTCGAGGTCAAGCGCATGATGGGCGAGTCGGGCCGCGCCGGCAAGGCGATGGCGCGCGCCGCCGGCCGCGAGCTCGACCCCGAGCTGATCTCGGCGCACATCCTGAAGGAGCTCAAGGCCAACGCCGAGCGCCTGATCGGCGAGCCGGTGCACGACGCCGTCATCACGGTGCCGGCCTACTTCAAGGAGTCGCAGAAGAACGCCACCCGCGAGGCCGCCAAGATCGCGCGCCTGAACCCGCGCCTCATCATCAACGAGCCCACCGCGGCGGCGGTCGCCTACGGCCTGGAGTCGGGCGAGCCGCAGACCTTCATCGTGTACGACTTCGGCGGCGGCACCTTCGACGTCTCGATCGTGCGCATCGTGGACGAGAAGACGGTCGAGGTCCTGGGCACCGGCGGCAACGCGCGCCTGGGCGGCGGCGACATCGATCAGCTGATCGTCGACTGGGTGCTCGGGCAGATGAAGACGCAGCACGGGCGCGACTTTTCCGGCGACGCCAAGCTGGTCGGCAAGCTCCGGCTCAAGGCCGAGCAGGTCAAGATCAACCTGTGCAACGAGAGCGCGCCGCAGGACTTCCACCTGGAGGCGCCCACCGCGGGCATCGACGAGCTCGCCTACACCCTGCAGCCGGCCGACTTCGAGGCCATGATCCGCCCGCTGCTGGAGCGCACCCTGAAGGAGGTCGACGTCGCGCTGGCCTCGGCGCTGAAGCAGCACGAGGTCGGCATGGACGACATCGACGCCTTCATCCTGGTCGGCGGCTCCAGCAAGATCCCGGCGGTCACGCGCTTCCTCAAGGACAAGTATCGCAAGCCCATCAAGTCGGACCTGAACCCCGACGAGATCGTCGCCATGGGCGCCGCGCGCATGGGCCTCAACTACGACCCCAGCACCGGCGCGCAGGTGCTCGACGGCCGCGAGCTCGAGCTCGACAAGAACGCGCTGGTGCCCGCCGGCCTGGCCAACACCAACATCAAGGACGTGGTCAGCCACACCCTGGGCATCGGCTTGATTGACGACCTCTATGACGCGCTGATCCCCAAGGACCACATCATCCCGCACAAGGTCGTGCGCGGCGGCTACACCACGGCGCAGGACAACCAGACCAACATCATGGTGCCGGTCTACCAGGGCGACGCCAGCAAGGCGAGCCAGAACACCCGCCTCGGCCAGGTCGTGATCTCGGGGCTGTCGCCGGAGCCCAAGGGCACGCACCAGTTCGAGATCACCTTCGCGCTCGACGCCAACGGCATCTTCGCCGGGCAGATCAAGCACGTGCAGAAGGGCACCATCACGGACATCAAGCTCGACCGCGGTGATGGCGGGCTGACCGAGAAGAAGCGCGTCGCGCTGTCGGAGGTGGTGTCGGCGGGCACGGTGCCGCAGGTGTCGACGGCTGGCGGCGGCGGCATGGGCGGCGCGGCGTCCGGCGGCGTCGGCCCGGCCAGCGACCCCACCGACGCGCTGGTGGCGCAGGCCAGCGAGATGGTGCAGGGGCTGCCGCCCGATCGGCAGCGCGAGATCATCGACGTGCTGACGCGGCTCGAGAAGGCGCGCGCCATGGGTGACAAGGACGGCGCCGCCAGCGCGGTCGCGGCGCTCACGGTGCTGGTGATGAAGAACCGCTCATGACCGAGGCCGCCACCATCGTGCTGCCGCGCGGACGCCTCGAGCTGGGGGCGCGCCTGCGGGCGCGCGTGCCCGCCGAGGGTGCGGCGGCGCGCGGGCTGGCGGAGGTCGGCAGCGCGCTGGCGCGGCTGGACTCGTGGCTGATCGCGCCCGCGAAGAGCGAGGTCGTGGCGGGTGAGGTGGTGTTCGAGCTGGCGCCGGAGCGGCCCGGCACACTGGCGGCGGATCAGGCCTTCGCGCTGCACTTTCGCGATGCCCTGGCGCACCCCACCCTGCTCACGGGGCTCATCGCCTTCATGTGCGGGTGCTGGCGCGACCTGGCCTCGATGGGCATGACCGACGCGCTGTGGGGGATCGGGCCGGCCACCCTGCGCTACACCCCGGGGCGCCCGGATCCCTGGCGCATCGTCGCGGTGCCGCAGCCCCGGCTCAGCGCGGCTGACTGGGCCCAGGCCGACGAGCGGGTCTGGCTGTGGACCGCCCCCGAGGTGGTGCTGGGCGGCGCGGCGGGCGACCCGGGCCTGGCCTGGACGCTGGGCACCGCGCTGGAGCAGGCGCTGGGCGGCGACGGCGACAGCACGCTGGCGCGGCTGCCCGCGCACGAGCGCTTCCGCCGCGTGCTGGCGGGGCGCGGCGCGCGTCCCGCGGTGCTCGAGCGCGCGCTGCAGGCGGCGCTGCCGCCGAGCTTCGTCGAGGAGCGCGCCCAGGTGCTGGCGGCGCTGGCCGAGCTGACCGCGCCGGCGCCCGAGCGGCGCCCGCACGGTGACGCGCTGCTCGAGCTGGCGGGTGCGCTGCTGGAGCGCATCGGGGCGCGCCGGGTGGCCGCGCGCTGGGCCTGGCACGGGCGGCCCGAGGCGGCGCGCGCGGTGATCGAGGCGCAGGCGCGCTCGGCGCCGTCACGCTGGGTGCCGTGGACGCTGCTGGCGCGCCTGGACGAGGAGCGCGGCGACTTCGAGGCCGCGCTGACGTCGGCCAAGAAGGCGCTCGAGGAGGACGAGCAGGGCGACGGCGAGCGCGAGTATGTCGCGCTGCTGGGGCGCCTGGCGGGACGCGCGCCGGCGGCGCAGCTGACCGAGGCGCTGACCGCGCTGGACGACCGCGAGCCGCCGGTCGATGACGTGACCCGCGTATTTCTCGCCCACCTGGAGGCGCGCCACACCGGCGCCGCGGGCGCCAGCGCGGCCATGCAGCGCCTCAGCGGCGGCTTCGCCACGCCGTGGGGCGAGGTGCTGGCGCTGGTGGTGACCGCGCGCATCGCGGCCGGCAGCGGCGACTGGGTGCTGGTCAGCCGCACCTGCAAGCAGGCGCGCGAGCGGCTGGCCGCGCAGGGCGGCGGCGGCGAGCCGGGACGCTACCTGGGCGCCTTCGTCGATGTGCTCGACGGCATCGCCAACCACGGCGCGGTCGCGCTGCTCGGCGATCCGTCGTACCTGATCGACGCCTTCGAGGCGCTGTCGCGGGCGCTGCCGGCGGCGCGCGCGGTGGGCGCCGGCGACCTCGTCGAGGCGGCCGGGGCCTGGCTGGCCGTGATCGCACGCGATGCCGGCAAGCAGGGCGGCACCCGCTTCGCGCCACTGCTGCTGGGGGCGCAGGCGCTGATGCCCGCGGGCGCCAGCGCCAGCCGCGCCAGCGTGC
>JBGASF010000239.1:0-7699 GCA_044229835.1 Polyangia bacterium
ATCTCCTCGGGCTTCTCGCGCCCGGTCAGCTCGGCGAGGACGTTGGCCGACTCGGCGTCGGGCAGCGTGCGCGCCGCCATCTTGAGGCGCACCCGCACCGGGCCGGCGCCGGCCAGCCGGTGCAGCAGGGCGGCGTCCTCGGTGCTGACCGCGGCGGCCGGGATGCGCGGCTGCTTGTCGTCATAGCGCATCATCCCGGTGTGCGGGGTGCGCAGGCTGCGCGCGGTCAGCGAGCGCACCAGCACCGCGACCGCCCCCAGCGCAGAGGCCCGGTCGGCGCCCCGGCTGCGGTAGCCGATGACCTTGCCATAGCCCGACCCATGCGCGCCGTAGGGCGGCATGACCACGTCATAGAGGACGATCTTGCCCTTCACCCGCGGCCCGGCGGCGGTCAGCTCGTCGAAGCTCGACACCACCAGCAGCTCGGCCTCGAGGCCCTTCTTCGGGGTCCCGACCGACCCGCCCAGCCCCAGCATGTGCAGCGGGCGCGCCACCGGCGCCGCCAGCTCGGCCGACTCCGCCCCGACATGCCGCTGCCAGAGCAGCGGCTGGCGGTGCGAGGCGAAGGCGTGGAAGGAATGCCCCGACTCGTGGAGCAGGGTGTTCACGTCGTCGAGCAGGCCCACGGCGTTCATGTGGATGTAGGGGCGGCCGCGGAAGTGGAGCGTCTCGCAGTAGCCGCCGGGTGCCTTGCCCGCCCTGCTCTCCAGGTCGAGGAGGCGCTCGCCGCGCATCAGGTCGAACTCGGCGCCCAGCTCCGCCGTGTCGCCGGCCAGCAGCTTGAGCGCGCGCTCGGCGCCGCCGCGCTGGTGGTCGCGCACCAGATACACCCGACCGCCGGCACCGGCGCCCAGCGGCCGCACCAGCTGGTAGCGCTCGTTGACTCGCTCCGACGCTGGCAACCTGGTTGACATATGCTCGATATCGCCGCTGATTTCTTTGTAACAGCCCGGTCAGGCATCGTCAACTCCGATGCGGTTTCGGGGTGCGCGTTTTCTGGCAGGGGACGGCCATCTGGGATAGCTTGTGGGGGTTTTCATGGCTCATTGCCCAAGCTGCGGCGCCAGCCGCCCGAGCAGCGGTCCCTGCCCCAACTGCGGGGGCGTCTCGCCCACCATGCCGCCGCGCCGCGACCAGAGCATCGAGTCGCCGCCGCGCGACGTGGGCGACGCCACCATGCAGCGGGTCCGGGGGCTGGCCGACGGCTGGGCGCTGCCCGGGGACACCGGGCGCCTCAAGGTCGTGCTGCCGCCCGCGCTGCCGCCCGAGGCGCCGCCGGTCGCGACCGCCGCGCCCGAGCTGGCCACCGGCTCGGGCGCCGGCATGCTGCCGGGGGCCCTCGACGCCGCCATCGAGGCGCTGGAGGGGCCGGACGAGTCGGCCGAGACGCTGCCGCGCGAGCGCGTCGAACCCGCCGAGCTGCTGCCCCGCCCGCTGCCGCTGCCAGCGCCGGCGCCGACCCCACCCCCGCCTGCGCCGCCCGCGTCAGCCACGTCGGCCGCGCCGTCGCGCCCGGTCGACCGCACTGCCCGCGGCCGCGCCATCACCGGCTCCGATGCGCTCGACAACGACGCCACCATCCAGCGCCCGCGCGACAAGCCCATCACCGCGGCGGGTGCGGTGTCACGCGCACGCGTGACCCAGGCTGCGCTGGTGCCGCCCGCGCCCGCCCCGCCGCCAGCGCCCGCCGCAGCCGCGCCCGCAGCCGCGCCCGCGCCCGCAGCCGCACCACCCCCGCCACCGCACACGCGACCGCCGGCACAGCCGCGCTCCAGCGAGGCCTCTCCCGGGACGCAACACTCCGCCATGGTCCCGGCCGCCGCCGCGCGCCGGCCACCACCGCTGCCACGCGCGGGAGTCCCAGGCGCCCCCGGCCAGGCCAGCGCCGAGCTCGCCATCGCCGTCGACCTCGCGGACGCCGGCGTCGAGGCCGCCCCCGCCGCGGCGCCGGTCAGCCCGGCACCGGGCGCCCCGCGGGCCGCGTCGGCCCTCGATCTGGTCGGCGCCGCCGCCGCGCGCGACCTGCCCTCGGGCGCGCAGCCGCTGCTGTCGCTGGGCCACGGCCCGCCGCCGCCCGACGCCACCACCATCGAGCCGCTCACCTATGGCGGCGTGGCCGCGCCGACCCGCGGCATCGGCGCGTCGATCCGCTACGCCGCCCATGTCACGCTGTACTCCGCGCGCCGCTTCCGCCTGCTGCGCGAGCTGCGCAGCGAGGCCGCCAGCAAGCGCGCCCTGCGCACCCAGCGCATGACCGAGCTGGCCGAGCTGGCCCTGACGCTGACCGAGGTGCCGCACAAGGCGGTCGACGCGCGGCGCCGCCAGCTCGACGTGCTGGCCGACGAGCGCAAGCGCCGCGGCGCCACCATCACCAAGCACGAGGCCTCGCTCGCCGCCGAGCGCGCCGCCTACGCCCGCCACGAGGAGGCCGCCAAGCAGCGCAACGCCCAGATCGCCGACCAGATGGCCGGCCTGGAGGGCCGCCTGCGCCCGGTCGAGCGCGACCACGCCGGCCTGGAGCGCGAGACCGATCGCCTGGAGCGCGAGAACGCCCAGCTCGGCAAGCAGATCGCCAGCCTGGAGGGCAAGCTGCCCAGCGGCGCCGGCGCCACCGCCGAGCAGCAGCGCGTCGCGGTCGAGGTCGCCGGCCTCAAGGCGCGCCGCGAGGCCATCGAGCGCGAGGCGCCCGAGCTGGAGGCGCGCGTCGCCGCCCTGGCGCCCACGCTGGAGGCGCTGCGCATGGACCTCGAGGCCGCGCGCGAGGAGCAGAACGCCAACCGTCGCGATCTCAGCGCCAAGGAGCAGCGCATGCGCGACACCTGCACCGCGCTGGACACCGAGATCGTGCGCGAGCGCGGCGAGCTCGACCGCCTGGCGCTGGAGGCGCAGACCACCACGCGCCTGCTCGGCGAGGAGCTGGAGCGCGATCGCATCCTGCACCCGCGCCTGACCGCGGCCTACCGCGGCGTCGACGAGCTGGGCGGCGCGCTGACCACGCTGGAGTACCGCATCGCCGAGCTGGAGAAGGAGGCCGCCGGCGTCGACCGCGCCGCCGTGCGCCGCGCCGCGCTGGTGCTGGGCGCCGGCGCGCTGCTGCTCATCGCGCTGGTGCTGTTCCTGATCCTCCGCTGAGTCGGCCAGCCGGCTCAGACGCCGTACTGGACCAGGCGGTTCTTGCCCGAGCGCTTGGCGCGGTACAGGGCCTGATCGGCGGCCTCGACCAGATCCTGGCGCGACTCCAGCTCGGGGCGCGGGTAGGTCGCGACGCCGATGGAGATGGTCAGCGCCAGATCCATGGCGGCGAAGCGCGCCTGGGCGATGCGCTCGCGCACGCGCTCGGCGATGATCGACGCGCCTGCCAGCGGGGTCTCGGGCAGGATCAGCGCGAACTCCTCGCCGCCGTAGCGCGCCACCACGTCGATGCCGCGCCGGCCGTCGGCCAGGTGCTGGGCCACCTCGCGCAGCACGATGTCACCGACCACGTGGCCGTGGCTGTCGTTGAGCAGCTTGAAGTCGTCGATGTCGATCATCAGCAGCGACAGCGGGTGGTCGTGGCGGCGCGCGCGCTCGAACTCCTCACCCAGGCGCACGTCGAAGAAGTGGTAGTTCTTGACCCCGGTCTTGTCGTCGCAGATGACCATCTCGTACAGGCGCACCTGCTCGCGGTGGGCGCCCTCGAGCTGGGCGTAGGCGGCCGACAGCTCGCGGCTGCGGCGACGCAGCTCCTGGGTGACCTCGTAGTGCTCCAGGGCGCGGCGCACGATCAGGCGCAGCTCGTCGTTGCGCCAGGGCTTGGTGATGAAGTGGTAGACCTGCCCGTGGTTGATGGCCTCGATGAGCTCGTCGGTGTTGACCGCGCCGGTGGCCAGCAGGCGCACCACGTCGGGGTAGGCGCTGCGCACCTGCTTGAGCAGATCGATGCCCGACATCTCGGGCATGCGCTGGTCGGCCACGATGACGCCGATGGGGTGGCGGGCCAGCGCGCGCAGGGCCTCGTCGGGGGTGGCCGCGAAGTAGGCGTGGCCGAGGAACGGGGCGTCCTCGAAGACGCGCGCCATCGCGCCGAGGAGCTGCGTGTCGTCATCCACGAACAGGACGTCGTAGCGCACTGCTCGCATCATAGCGCGGCCGCCGTGGTAAAGCAGGGACATGCTCGACGGCCTCCCGGCGCTGCCGCGACGTGCGCTGCTGCAGCTGGCGGCCTTCCGGCTGTGGCCGGGCTGGCGCGACCCCGAGCGGGCGTCCCATGACGAGCTGCTGCGGCGCCTCGGCGTCGCGCTGTCGGCGCCCGAGGTGGCGCGCGTGCTGGGCGTCCGGCTGCGGCCGGGAGCGCCCTTTCATCGCGAGTTTCTCACCGCGGTGCTGGGGCCGCCGGCGCTGGAGTATGCCCTCGGCAGCGTGGACGACGTCACCCTCGGGCAGGCCGCGCGCGCGCTCGGGGTGGCGCGGCCGCTGGAGGGCAGCCCGGCGCTGCGCCGGCGCCAGCTGGCGGCGGCGCTGCGGTCGCGGCCGCGCGGGCTGGTGCTGCCGGCGCTGGGGTTTCAGCCCGACGCCGCGCTGTCGTCCGCCGAGCTGGAGCTGCTGGCCGCCGCGCGCACCGCGCACCAGGCCGCCCGCGACGCCGAGGCGACCCGCGTCGCGGCCGAGATGGTGGCGCTCATCCGCGAGCGCGCCGGCTCGCGCCTGACCCACGCCGGGGCGCCCGAGGCCGACAAGGGCAAGACCGCGCAGGCCTTCGAGCGCCGGCTGGCGGCGTGGACCGGGCGCGAGGCCGGGCGCGGCGCCGGCCCCGACTTCGACGTGGTCGAGTTCAAGGCGGTGCCGCTGTTGCGCGGGCCGCGCATCGGGGTGCGCCCGGCCGACGCCAAGATCAAGCTGTGCGGCGTGCGCGTCGAGCCGCGCGACAAGCTGCGCCACGTGGTGTGGGGCTTCTTCTGGAAGGACGAGGACGTCATCGCCGGCGCGGTGCACACCTTCTGGCGCGAGGCCGACATCGAGGCCCTGCTGGGCGGCGACGGCATCGTGGAGGCGCCCGCGGGGGCCTCGGGCGCGGGGCAGCGCGCGCTGTATCTGCGCTCGCGCGTGCTGCGCGAGCGCGGCCTGCTGCCGGGCTGAGCCCGCCGGAGACCAGCAGGGCGACGCGGTGCGCGGCGAAGGCCCGGCTACGGCGTGCGCGTGGCCTTGCGCTGCATGCGCTCCAGCGCGGCGGCGGCCAGGGCGCGGATGCGCGGATCCTCGTGGCCGCTCGAGACCAGCTCGAGGTAGCTCTGGGCCTCGTCGCCACCCAGCGCGGCCAGGGCGTCGAGGATGCGCCGCATGCTGTCGAGGTCCTTGAACTCGATGGCCTCGGTCAGCGGCTTGACCGCGGCGCGGTCGCCGATCTCGACCAGCGCGCCGATGGCGGCGTCGCGCACGTCGGTGTCGGGATCGCGCAGGAAGCCGGCCAGCCGGGCGACCAGGCCGCGCGAGCGGCGCGCCCCCGCATAGCGGATGGCCATGGCCTTGAGCTCGGGATCGGGCGAGCCCAGCGCGGCGCCGATCTCGGCCGGGTCGCCCGAGCGCAGGCGCTCCTCGGCGATCAGCGTCTCCAGGGTGCCCTCCAGCGCGCGCTCGGCGTCGACCTGCACCCGGGCCGCGACGTCGGCGGCGATGGGCAGCTGGACCTCGCGCTGGGCCACGCCGCGGGTCATGCGCGGGCTGTCCTCGGGGCTGCCGCCCACCGGGGTCAGCGTGATCTCGAGCAGGATCTCGGTGATGGCCGGGCCGCGCGTCTTGTCGCTGGCCTGCACCGGCCGGTCGGGCTTGCCCTTGGCGGTGGTCAGGCTGGCGACGTCGATCTGCAGCTTGTGGGTGGCGCCGCCGCTGTCGGCCTCGCCCAGGAAGGCGTCGCTGGCCGCCAGCGCGCGCTGCGCGACCTCGCGCAGCCGGGCGCCGTCCAGGGTCACCAGGCGCAGCGGCGGCGGGGTGGCGTCACCGACCTTGATCTCGATGATGCGGGTGCGCGGCAGCGGGGTGTCGTCGGCGCTGGCCGCCGGCCCGGCGCCAGCGCCGGCGCCTGCGTCGGAGTCGGCCCGCCCTGCCCCACCGGCGTCGACCTGGGCCCGCGCCGGCCTGCGCTTGCAGCCGCCGAGGGTCGCCGCCAGCGCCAGAGACAGCGCCGCCATTCCCACCAGACCCGTGCGAATCAGCTGCCGATCTGTTTGCATAGTGTCAACAGATCGTCGCCCGGCTTGTAGAAGTCGGGGATGCGCCCGACCTCCAGGTAGCCGTGGCGCTCATAGAACGAGCGCGCCGCGCCGTAGGCCTCCTCGACCGAGGTCTCGACGCGCACCCGCCGGCCGCCGGCCGCGGCGATGACGCGCTCCATGTCGGCCACCAGCGCGCCACCGATGCCACGCCCGCGCGCCGCCGCCGCGGTGCACAGCCAGTACAGATCCCAGGTGCTGTCGGTCATCGGCGTGGGGCCGTAGCAGACGTAGCCGACCGCCACGCCGTCGGCTCCGGCGCCAGCGCCGGCGTCGGTCGCCACCAGCACCCGGTAGTCGGCGCGCGCATCGCCGGCGTGCTCGAGTGCGCTGTCGACCAGCTCCAGCGCCACCGCGACCTCGCTGGCCACGAAGGTGTCGGCCTCCAGCATGGCCGCGATGGCCGGGCGATCGCCGGCCTGCACCGGGCGGATCACAGCGCCTCGGGATCCGACGCCGAGCGCGCCAGCGCGGCCTCGGCGATCGACGCGATCAGCGCCGGATAGTCGAGGCCAGCCGCGCGCGCCGCCCGCGCCACGCCGGCATCCTCCGAGATGTCACAGTTGGGGTTGACGTCGATGACGTACGGGGTGTCGTCCGCGGTCAGCCGGATGTCACAGCGGCCATAGTCGCGCACGCCGACCGCGGCCAGCGCCGCGCGCGCCGCGGCCTCGCAGCGGCGCTGCTGCTCGGGCGTCAGCAGCGCCAACACCGGCTTGGTGCCGACATACTCCTCGTGCTCCTCGCTCCACTTGCCGTTGTAGGTCACGATGCGCGGCAGCGCGGCGGGCAGGTGCGCGAAGTCGATCTCGTGGATGGGCAGCGCGCGCGACGCCGCGGCGTTGCCGAGCACGGTGACGTAGAGCTCGCGGCCGTCGATGAAGCGCTCGACCAGCGCCTCCTGGTGGAACTCGTCATGGACGCGGCGCACGCGGTCGGCCAGCGCCTCTGGCGTGCGCACCACCGAGCCGGCCTCGATGCCGATCGAGGCGTCCTCGCGCCCCGGCTTGACGATGACCGGGAAGCCCAGCGGCAGCGCGGCGTCGGCCGACTCGCCGGGCGCGATGGCCACCGCCTCGGGGGTGGGCACGCCGCGCGCGCGCATCAGCTCCTTGGTGCGCGACTTGCGCAGCGCGGTGCCCAGCGCCAGCGGCGCCGACCCGGTGTAGGCGATGCCGTACAGATCGAGCAGCGCGGGCAGCACCGGCTCGTGGCGGGCGTCGCGCAGCAGCGACTCGCACAGGTTGAAGACCAGGTCGGGCCGGTGGCCGCGCACGCGCTGCACCACCTCGCACACGTCCTCGCCCGAGACCGCCAGCAGCTCGGCCGAGAAGCCGCGCTTCTCCAGCGCGCTGCGCACCCCGACCGCCATCGCGACGACGTCGGAGTTGGCGCGCACGTCGGTCACCAGCCAGTCGGCGTTGTAGGCCACCAGGACGCGACGGATCACGACC
>JBGASF010000023.1:0-69697 GCA_044229835.1 Polyangia bacterium
AGCCGCCCGTCCGCGCGCACCAGCACGTTGGTCGGCTTGACGTCGCGATGCACCACGCCGGCCGCGTGCAGGTGCTCCAGCGCGTCGCCGAGCTGGCGCAGCGCGGGCGCGAAGCGCCCGAGGCGCGGCCCCTCCGGCCCGCGCAACCAGCTCAGCAGATCGCCGCCCTCGAGCAGCTCCATGGTGAAGTAGGCGTGGCTGCCATCGGCCCACAGCTCGCCGAGGCGGACCAGCCCGGGGTGCTCCAGCCCCTGCACCATGCGGAACTCGCGCTTGAGGCGCGCGATCGCCGCCGCGCTGCTGAACTGCAGCGTCTTCAGCGCCACCGCGCTGCCGCGGCTGGCGTCGTGCGCCGCGAACACCACCCCCATGCCGCCATGCCCGATGACGTACTGGAGGGTGAAGCGATCCTGGGCCGGGAACCGGCTGGCCAGGCTACGCAGCTCTGCGGCCACGCTTCATCGTCTCATGCACACCGGGTATATTGCCGCCCCAACAGGAGACACCATGAAGACGACCATGATCGCTGCGCTGTGCTTGCTGGGGGTCGGGTGTGGTGGGGGACAGAAGACGTCGGACCAGGACCAGGCCGTGGTCGGCCCGCCCCAGGTGGCGTGGAAGGACATGACCAAGAAGCAGAAGCAGACCTACATGAAGAAGGTCGTCATCCCGACCATGCAGCCGCTGTTCGCGGCCTATGACAAGGACGAGTTCTCCACCATCACCTGCCTGACCTGTCACGGCGATGGCGCCACCGACTCGACCTTCAAGATGCCCAACCCCGAGATCATGCCGCTGCCGGCCACGCCCGAGGGCTTCCAGGCCCTGATGGCCGAGAAGCCCAAGGCGGTCGAGTTCATGGCCAAGCAGGTCAAGCCCGCCATGGCCAAGCTGCTCGGCGAGCCCGAGTTCGATCCTGCGCACCCCGAGGCCGGCGGTTTCGGCTGCATGGAGTGCCACACCGCCGCCAAGTAGTCGCACCTGCTCGTCGTCCCGAGCTACTTCAGAGGATAGAAGCGCACCGTGTTGCCCATCATGTTGGGCACCACCAGCCGATTGCGCTGCACATCGACCTCGATGTCGGCCGGCGAGCCGATGTCGCTGACGATCTGCGTGAACGGCCCGCCCGCCTTGCCCAGGAAGACCCCCTTGGCCTCCCAGCTCGAGACCAGGATGCGCCCATCGGCCAGCATGACCAGGCCGTCGAGCTGCCCGGCGCCGAGCTCGGTCATGTCGGCGCGCGCCTCGCCATCGACCCGGTACAGGTGCTTGCCGCCGAACGGCGCCACCCAGACCTGTCCGCCCGAGATGGCGACCCCGTTGGGGCCCTCGAGGTCGCCGCCGATCAGCTTGCTGGGCACGTCGCTGGCGTCGATCGACCACACCGCGGCGGCCCCGGTGGGCGCGAACTTGGCGTCGACGCCGGTGTCGCTGACCACCAGCTGGTCACCCTGCACGGCGATGTCGTTGAGGAAGGTCGCACCCTGGATCGCAATGTCGGAAGCCGGCTTGCCAGTCGCCATGTCGAACACGCGCACGTGATCGATGTCGGTGACGTACAGCTTGCCCGCGCGGATGCCCATGCCCTTGGGGGCGCTCAGGCTGACGTCGGCCGCCGCGCCGTCGATCCACTTCAGCGCGATGAGCTTGCCGTCGGCGCCCAGCTTGCTGATGAAGCCGTTGTCGTCGGCGTCACCGGGCCCGCCGTTGACGTTCGAGATCAGGTAGTAGTCGCCATCGGCGACATGCAGCGCCGACTCCGGCGTCGCGAAGCCGGCGATCTCCAGCATGCCGGAGGGCGGGGCCGTGGTCTTGCTGCCGTTCTTGCTGCCGCCGCAGGCGGCCAGAGAGACTGCGATCGAGAGGGTGAGCAGCGTGCGCATGAGCTTCATGCGCGCATCCTAGGAGCCGCGGTTCAAACCTGCAAGGGACGCTGGCCCTGGCCCGGGCGCACCTCGGAGGGTGGCTGCCCGGCCTGCGCACCCGGTGACAGCAGCGCCTTCAGCTTGGCCCGGCGCTGGCCACGCTCCGCCAGCATGAGCTGCCCCAGCACCATCGCCGTCCCCACCGTGTAGTCCGCGAAGCCGCTCGCGAGTCGCATCATCTTGCCGAACATGTCAGCACCTCCCCACCACCCGCGCGAAGTTCTACACCCCCCCTTCTGTTCCTTTGACGCAGTGCGCGGCAACAAAAATCGGCATCGTGATCGCGCTGACGGATTGTCAGGCCGGCGTCAGCGTGGCTCGGCCAGCACCGTCTCGCCGGCCTTGACCCGGTCACCGCGCTGCCGCCGCAGCTCCAGGCTGCCCGCGGTGGCCCACAGGTCGACCTGGGAACCCATCTGGATCTTGGCGATGACCTGGCCGCGCTCGACCTCCGCGCCATCGCTGACATAGGCCACGATCTGGTCGATCCACCAGTCCGCCATCAGGACCAGCAGCAGGCGCGGCGCGCTGTCACCAGGTGCCAGCAGCTCGAGGCCCAGGAACTCGTTCTTGTCGGCATAGCCACGCTTGCCCACCGGGAGCGGGCGACGCAGCGCGCTGTACAGGAACGACGCACCCATCGACTGGTTGGCGCCGATGGGGTCGAGCTGGCGCAGGCGGACCCGGCCCGCGACCGGCGCGCGCACCACATGGACGTCGAAGATCGACAGATAGGTGGCCACCACGGTCCACGGCCCGGTGGCGGCGAAGGCCTCGCGCACGCGCTGGTGATAGGGCTGCAGCGTCGCGCCGGCGTCGAGGTCGAGATCGATCTCGTCGCAGTACAGCACGCGGCCATCGGCCGGGGCCAGCACGCCGCGCCCGGGCGGGATGACGCGGGTCGGGTTGCGGTGGAAGAAGTGAAAGCGCCACCACCCGAAGGCCAGCAGCAGCGCCCCCAGCACGCCGGCCAGCACCCAGAGCAGGATCAGCACGCGCTCACGCCGCCGCCGCCCACGTCGTCACCGGTCGCGCGCAGGCAGGCGCGGCGCCGGCAGCAGCCAGCGCCCCAGCCAGAGCCAGGGCAGCCCCAGGATGACGCCCGCGAACAGCACCAGATCCAGCCCCAGCCGCGGCAGCGAGCGCACCGGCGACACCACCACCTCGCCGCGCCGATCGGGCGGCTGGAAGCGCACGCTCACGCCCGCGCGGCCCCGCCCGCGGCCGCGCCCGCACCGGCGCCCTTGCGTCCGCACACGAAGGTGCAGCCCACCGAGCGATCCTCCACCTGCAGGCGCCGCTCCAGCGCGTGGTCGCGCGTCAGCGACGCCGGCCAGGGCACCCGCTGGGTCGGCTGCGAGATGTACTCGCGGATGCACACCGCGCCGTCCGCGCTGGCGACGCGCTCGACCTGCCCGAGCAGCACGCGGAACTCGGGCACGCTGAGGTAGCCGCCCAGATCCGACAGCGAGAAGGCGTCCACGCTGGCCGCCGGCTGGCGCTCGAGATACTTGATCACGCACGAGGTCTCGAAGCGCACCCGGCCGATGCGGCGCTGCACCAGGGCGTAGTTGTCCTCGGTCAGATCCTCGGGCAGCGCGCGGCTCTTCTTGAGGTCGCCGTCGAAGAACAGCGACAGGATGAAGCAGTCGTCGAAGCGGTGGTGCTCCAGCGTCTCGACCATGCGGTCCTGCAGGTAGCTGGCGGCGTCGCGCCGGGCGTCGCCGTAGTAGACCCGGTCGCGCAGGAGGAAGCGCCCCGAGATGGGGTTGAAGATCAGCGCCAGCACCGCGCGCACCCGGCGCCGCCGCAGCATCGAGCGCGCCAGCTCGGCCTGCTCGCCCTGCGTCTTGCACGCGCGCAGCCGCGCCACATGGCCGCCGAGCAGCATGCGAAACACCGGCGCCGCGCGCGCGATCCCCACCTCGGTGCGGCCCGAGAACAGCAGGCCGCGCTCGAGGTCGCCCTGGCGACCGTCCCAGAACTGCCGCGCGTCGTCGGGCAGCTCGCTCTCGAGCTTGCGATAGGTCGCCAGCCGGCTGGCGCCGGAGTCGTCCCGGATGCCCACGAAGCCGAGGTAGGCAGCGCGCTCGAGCCGCGCGATCGCCGCCGCCTTGAGTCGCGCCAGGTGGATCTGCGCCGGGTTGCGATCGACCGCGACGACCTCGCGCGGGTCACCCAGCAAGAGGCCAAAGGCGCGCTCGCCGGCCGCCGCGATGCTGAGCACGCGGCGCCCGCGCACGCCCAGCGCCGCCAGCTCCGAGCGGGCGTCCTCGTTGCAGCACGAATATTGAAGCACCAGCTCCGCCATCGTCATGTCACAGCCTCATCAGGAGGGACTCGGACGAGAAGCCCGGCCCCAGCGCCGAGATCACCGCGTGGCCGCCGCGCCCGGGTCGGTGCGCCGCCAGGTAGCGCTCCAGCACGTAGAGCACGGTCACCGAGGACATGTTGCCGAACTCGCGCAGCACCTCGCGCGACCAGCCGAAGGCCTCGACCCCGACGCCATACGCCGTCGCATAGGCCTCGACCACCTTGCGACCGCCGGGGTGATACAGGAACTCGACCACGTCGCCGCGCCCGAGGCTGTGGGCGCCCAGGAAGCCGTCCAGCTCGCCGGCCGCGTGGGCGTCCACGATGGCCGGGATGCGGCGATCGAACACCACCTGCAGGCCGTGCGTGACCACGTTCCAGCCCATCACCGCCAGCGAGTCGGGATACAGCGTCGAGCGCGTGTCGACGAGGTCGAAGCCGGCGTCCCCGGTGTCGTCACCCGACAGCAGCGCCACCGCGGCGCCGTCGGCGAACAGCGCGGTGGCGACCAGGTTGCTGGTGGTGATGTCGCCGCGCAGGAAGGTCAGGCTGCACATCTCGGCCGCGAACAGCAGCACGCGCTGGCGCGGATGGCCGATGAGGTGGTGAAACGCGTGCGACAGCCCGGCCGCGCCGCCGCCGCAGCCGAGACCCCAGATCGGCGTGCGCCGCACGTTGTGGCCGAGGCCGAGGACATTGATGAGGCGGGCGTCGATCGACGGCGTGGCCACCCCGGTGGTGTTGACGAACAGCACGTGATCGATGGCGCCCGGGTCGAGGCCGCGGCGCTCGAGCAGGATGCGCGCCGCCTGCGCGCACAGCTCGGTGGCGGCCTCGATGTAGATCTGGTTCTTCTCGGCGGCGCCGTGCTCCTCGCGGTACCACTCCGGGGGCCGGCAGATCCGCCGCGTCTCGATGCCGGTGTTCTCGAACAGCGGCATCAGCCGCTCGAGGTGCGGATGGCTGTGGAACATGTCGCGCGCGAAGGCCGCCGCGGCCGGCTGATCGATCTGGTGCGGCGGTGATGCCGACACGACGTCGCACAGGCGCGGCATGGGGCGATGCTACCACCGTGGCAGAAGCGGTGGCGGTTCACGCCGCCCGGCGTGGCGCGGCGCACACGGGCAGACTGCGGCAGGCACCCCGACCGCCCGGCCGCCCGGGGTAGACTGCCGCCATGGCGCGCGGCCTCGGCCTCCGGAAGCTGGCCCTGTGCATCGGCGTCGCTGTCGCCGCGACCGGCGGCGCCGGGTGCGGCCCCGGTGACGCGCCAGCCGGGCGTGGCGAGGCCTGGCCCGCCGCCGACGTGCTGTTCCAGATCGACACCCGCTTCCTGGGCGCCGACGGCGCCTACACCGTCGACCTCGGCGGCGACCGCGTGCTCTGGCTGTTCGGCGACACCCTGGTGGCGCGCGACGAGACGCGCAACTACCGCACCTCGGCCTTCCTGCGCAACACCGTGGCCATCCAGACCGGGCGCGATCCCAGCCGCGCCTTCATGCGCTTCTACTGGCGTCACGACGACGACGGCGCGCCGCAGTCCTGGCTGCCCGAGGAGCCTGGCGGCCACTGGTACTGGCCCGGGCAGGGCATCCGCATCGGGCAGACGCTGGTGCTGTTCTATGGCCGGCTGCGCCAGGATGGCGCCCCGGGGCCGAGCAGCTTCGCCGACGAGGGCTGGACCGCGCACGTCATCGACAACCCCGACGCCGAGCCCAGCGCCTGGCGACCCCGGCTCGCGCTGCTGCCCCCCGACACCAGCGGCAGCACCTCGCTGGGCGAGGCTGTGGTGCGCGATCCCGACCCCGGCTCCGACCACGTCTATGTCTATGGCACCCACGGCGCGCACCACGCGGTGTTCGTGGCCCGCTTCAGCGCCGCGGCGATGCAGGCCGGCGACCTGTCGCACCCGGCCTACTACTGCGGCGGCACCTGGGCCGAGGGCTGCACCCCGAGCGACCTCATCGACATCGGCTATCCCGAGCTGTCGGTGCACCACGACGCCCGCCTCGGCCTGTACCTGATGGTGGCCAGCACCGGCTATGGCTCGACCGGGCTGGGCTGGCGCAGCGCGCCGCGTCCCGAGGGGCCGTGGTCGCGCATCCGCGACGTCTACCGCCCGGTGGAGTCGTTCCGCGATGGCTCGTTCAACTATGCCGGCAAGGCGCACCCCGAGCTGACCGGCCCCGGTGGCGGCCTGGTCGTCACCTATGTGCCCAGCGCGTTCGAGTCACAGCCGCCCGCGCTCGACGCCACGCTGTATCACCCGCACTTCGTCCGGGTCTTCACCGAATGAGGCGCCGCCTGCACACCGGCGTCCGGCTGCTGCCGCTGCTGGCGGTGGCCGCGCAGGTGCTGCCGCGCCGCGCCGCCGCCGAGTCCACCCAGGCGCTGCCGGCCGAGGCGCACGCCATCTCGCGCAGCGCGTCGGCGTCGCGCGACGCCCCCGTGATCGAGTACGCCTACGGCCCGCGCGCGCAGCTGTCGCTGGGCGGCACCGTGGGCCTGTTGCGGGTGCCGCGTGCGGTCAGCTTCCACCTCGCGCTGGGCGCGCTGGCGGCGTTCGAGAACGCGCAGCAGGACGGCCCGCTGCCCGACGAGCTGGGCCGCCTGGTCATCGAGCTCGACACCTCGTGGTCGCTGGACTGCTGGGCGCCCCGCGTCCTCGGCGCCGGCGCCGCGGTCGAGCTCGGCACCGGCCTCGGCTTCGAGCGCGCGCGCGAGCTGCGCGGCAGCGAGGCCAAGGTGATCGTGGCACCACCGCGCCCCGAGGACATCCCGTTCGGCGCCGGCGGTGGCTGGGTCACGCTGGACGCCGCGCTGCGCCTGCCCCTGGGGCGTCGCTTCACGCTGACCACGCGGCTGCGCGAGCGCGTGTTCTGGAACGCGCTGCCCGATCTGTTCGGCAGCCGTGACGCCTCCAACGCGGTGGCCGACACGGTGGGGGAGGGGCTGTCCCACGCCCCCAGCCTCGACCTGGCGCTGCGCTGGCGGCTGTCGCGCCGGCTGCGGCCGCTGGCGTCGCTGTTCGTGGAGGCGCTGCGCCCGCATGATGACCACGCCGCTCCGAGCTGGTTTCTGCGCACCCTGGTCGGCCTCGGGCTGCCCGCGCCGGGCGGCGAGGCGCTGCCCTTCCTGGCGCTCGAGGTCGGCAGCGGCAAGGGGCTGCTGGTGAACCGTCACGAGGTCCGCATCGCCGCGGGGGTGCGTCTTGCGCGCTGAGCCTGCTGTGAAGGCCATGCGGGCGGCGCGCGCGCGGGCGCGGGTGCGCGCGCGGGTGCGGGCGCTGGTGCTGATGCCGGCGCTGGCCCTGGCGCCCGCCAGCAGCGGCTGCGCCTGGTCGCTCGACGAGCCCGCGCCGCTGCAGGTGCCCGAGGTCGACGCCGCGGTGCCCACGCCGCCCGCCTGCCTGCTGCTGGCCGACCCCGCCCGCGGCCTGGTCGGCGCCCGCGGTCGGGTGCGCACGCTGCGCTTCCCCGACGGCACCCTGCGCCTGCTCGCCGACACCCTGCAGACACGCGACGGCGCCGGCGACCACAGCCTCGGCCCCGTCGTCGTCAGCCTCACCGCCGCCGACCCCACCGGCTGCCTGACCCCCGCGCTGCCGGCCACGCTGCCCACCACCAGCGCGCTCGATGTCGGCCCGCTTGGCGCCGGCGCCGGCCAGCTGCTCGGCGTCGCGCTGTCGGCCGGCCGCCCCATCGCGCTGGTCGAGACCTTCGCCATCATCAATCGCATCGGCATCGCCGCCGCGACCTGGGACGACGCCCGCGGCGCCTTCGTGGCGGCGCCGAGCTACCTCTTCACCGGCGACCGCGCCGGCTTCGGCGACGCCCTGCTGGTCGAGGACGGCTTCATCTATGCCTATGGCTGTCGCAACGCCGGCTTCCTGCGCGACGCCTGCTACCTGGCGCGCGCGCCCGAGGCTGGTCTGGCCGATCCCACCGCCTACACCTTCTATCGCGCCGGCGGCAGCTTCGGCCCCGACCTCGAAGACGCCTGGCCGCTGTTCGACGGTGGCGGCGGCCTCGCCATCCTGCACCGCGGCGCGCGCTACTACGCGCTCTACGTGACCCCGCTGGGCGACGTCATCCAGGCCCGCAGCGGCCTGTCGCCGAGCGGGCCCTGGTCCGCCCCCGTGGTGGTCGCGCGCTGCGCCGTGCCGCGCGCCGGCTTCTGCACCGGCCTCGCCGTGCACCCCGAGCTACCCGCGCAGCCCGACCATGTCTGGGTCACCCAGGCCATCGCCTCGTTCGATGCGCTGGCCCCCGAGGACGCCACCACCCGCCTGCTCGAGGTCGCGCTGACCGGCCTACCCTGAGGGCGCCGGCGGCTCGACGCCGCAGGCGCGCGCCAGGCTGGCCAGGCGCAGCTCCAGCTCCTCGCGATCCTCGGGCTGGAAGTCCTTGCCGCACGCCGTCACCACCAGCCGGCCGTGGTGCCAGACCCGGGCCAGGCGCTCGGGCGCGCTGGTGGCGCCGGCGATCTCCTCCAGCGCGCGCAACATGCGGATCGACACCGCCATGTCGGTGCGACCGTACTGGCGCAGCTGGTTGAGGGCCAGATCGAGCGCGCGCTGGAAGCTGTGCCGGCGCATGACGACGCGCGCCGCGCCCCCGCCGGGGCGGGGCAGCTCGCGCAGCGCCGCCGGCGACTCGCGCGTGGCCAGGTGCGCCAGCAGGTGGCCCAGGTGATCGATGCAGGTCGCCGCCGTGCTGGGGTCGTTGACCGCGGGCGAGATCGCCTTCAGGCCGATGTCCACGATCTGACGCAGCCCGAACTCCAGATCCTGCTGCATCGTGCGCGCGGTGCCGAGGTCGAACGCCGCCGCGCACGCGGCCCGCGCGCCGACGTCGGCGCTCGCCGCCGGCCACATCAGCGCCAGCTCGCCGCCGCGCGGCACGAAGTCGCCCATGGCGCGCGTGACCTTGATGGTGACCCCACGCGCCAGCGCCAGCGCCAGCAGGTTGTCCTCCGACATCAGCTGGATGTAGCCCGCGCGTGGCGCCGTCACCACCACCGCGTCAGCCGGCGCCTCGGGCAGCACCTCGGCGGCCGCGTCCGTCGCCACGGCCGGGTGCGGGCAGACCTCGTCGATGACCTGCTCGGTCTCGCGGGCGATGCGCTCGACCAGGCTGTTGGCCTGGATGCCCGAGGCGATGTGGTGGATGAAGAAGATCAGCCAGCCCAGCGCCAGCAGCGCCAGCACGATGGCGCCCGAGACCGCCACCGCGGGCACGAAGGCCGGCTCGGAGCGCACCGAGCGCAGCACGATGAGGCAATAGGTGAAGGTCCCGATGAAGACGCCCAGGGTGGTCTGGCTGATGCGGTCGCGCATGAAGCCGCCCAGGATGCGTGGCGAGAACTGCATCGACGCCAGCGACAGCGCCATCACCAGCACCGAGTACACGATCGACACCACCGCCATCATGGAGCCCGCGATGGTGCCCAGCACCGCCTGCGCCGACGACGGCTCGCCCAGCAGCATCCAGGCGAAGCGCCCCTCGGGTCGCCCGGTGGGCCGCCGCACCTCGAGGTCGACCAGCCCGACCGCCAGCCCCGCCAGCGCCAGCGTGATCAACGCCGGCCGCAGCAGCAGCCCGGCGCCGAGGTCGTACAGCACCTGCCTGAGCCAGAAGCGCAGCCGGTGCATCACGGACATGGACGTGGTCCCTCCTGCAGCGGCGGCGGCAGGCGCTCCAGGATGCCGTCCTCGGCGCAGGTCACGAAGCCGGCCGCGGCCCACGGCGAGATGCGCCACTCCGGCTGGGCGCTCAGGAAGTCGCGCACCGCCTGGTGCGGGTTGTCGTCGGCGAAGCGCGCGCACAGGCTCATCGAGGTGTCACACACCACCAGCTTGCCGGCGCCGGTGCACAGCGGCGCATAGGCCTCGAGCTCGGCGCGCACGTGCGCCCGGGCATGATCGGCGTCGAGGATCACGAGGTGCGGCCCCGGCCCGCCCACCAGCTCGGCCACGCGCGCCACCAGCTCGGGCGCCGCGCTGTCGCCGTCGAGCAGCGTGATGCGCCGCCCCAGCGCGTGCGCCTGCAGCGCCGCGCGCACCTCGGGGTCGCCGCGCAGCTCCAGCGAGATGACCTGGCCGACGCCGAGGAGCTCGCACATCGAGGCCAGGAACAGCGCGCCGCCGCCGCGAAAGCGCCCGGTCTCGATGACGAAGCGCGGCCGGAGTTCGGCCATCAGCATCTGCAGCAGCACCAGATCCTCCGGCGTCTGCAGCACCGGCCGCCCCAGCCAGCGCGGATACATCCACAGCCCGTGCGGGTCGATGACGTCGCGGCTCCAGCGCAGGCGATCGCGCGCCAGCTCCGGCGGCGCCTCGGCTGCCGCGCCAGCCAGCGCGCCGACGCCGACATGGTCGGTCCAGAAGTCGCGCAGCGGCTCGACCAGATAGCGCGCCTCGATGAGCGCGCGCACCTCGCGCGCCGCCACCTCGGCGCTGGCCACCCCGCGCGCCTCCAGCCCGGCCACCAGCGCGGCCTCGTCGCACGGCCGCGCCGCCAGCTCGCCGAGCGCCCGCCACAGCGGCTCCGCCAGCGTGCGCCGCGCGCTGCCGCCGCGATGCGCCAGCTCGACGCGCCCCGGCGTCGGCACCAGCAGGTTGTGCCACCGGTGCACCAGGTGCGAGATCAGGTAGCGCGGCGCGCTCAGTTGCCGCCCCACAGATCCAGCCCGAGCACCACGCCATACACCCGCGCGCCCAGGAGCTCGCTGACGGTGACCCCCAGCGACGGCCCGGTGCCGGCGTTGGCGCTGGCCCAGTAGCGATGGTTGCGCCCCAGGCGCAGCGCCAGCCCGGCCTCGGCCTCGTCGACGAACGACAGCGTCCGGCTGCCGTCCTGCCGCGCGTCCTCGCTGAACACCCACGCCGCGTGGCCCCACGCCAGCACGCGCACTGGCCCGAGCTGCAGCCCGACTTCGAGCGCCACCGGCACCTCCCAGCCGAAGCCGACCCCGCCACCCGGATCCGAGAAGCCGCCCCCGACCCCCAGGGTCACCACATGCCCGGCGCAGCTGACCAGCCCGACGCCGATCGGCTGTGCGGTCACCCGGTATGACAGCCCGTCAAGTGAACCCAGCGAAGAATCGAGGCCAATGCCCCAGCCCGCGCGCGCCCCCCCGAGCACGGTCCGGGTTCGCACGTCATACGAGCCGCCCTGCACCGGGTCGTCGCCGTCGCTGCGCAGGTAGCGGCCCTGCATGGTCACCGCCACCGCGGGGCGCACCTTGTCACCCGCCAGCCGCCGCCCCAGGTCGGGCGCCGGGAAGCTGGTGGCCGGCCCGCCGGTGTGCGCGTCCAGCCAGGCCATGATGTCGTCCTGCACCCGCTCACCGCCGCCCCTGGGCTCGTGCACGAGATCGTGGAACAGCCCGTCATACAGGCGCAGCGTCTTGTCGGTCGCTCCCGCGCGCAGGTAGATCGCGCGGCTGCCCGCCGGCGCGGTCAGCACGTCGCCGGTGCCATGCAGCATCAGCAGCGGCAGCGTCAGCCGGTGCACCCCGGCCCAGAAGCGCTCCATGGCGCCGATCAGCCCGGCCGCGGTGGCCACCGGCCCGGGCGGCTGGAAGATCAGCGCGTCCTTGCCCATCTCGCGCGTGACCTCGGGGTCCGACGAGAAGCCGCGGTTGTCGGGCGCCAGCGCCCCGACATTCGGCGTCGTCGCGCTGGACAGCAGGATGGCCGCCGCGGCCACCGGCGGCTTGTCGATCCACAGCGCCGGCGCGCTGAAGATCAGCCCGGCGGCGTCGGCCTCCGCGCGCTGGCCCCACAGCCCCACGATGGCGCCCCCCATGCTGTGGCCGAACACGAACAGCGGCCGGCCCGGCTCGGCGGCGCGCACCAGGCCGATGTAGGTCGCCAGATCGTCGACATAGTCGGACCACGAGTCGACCGTGACCCGGCGCCCCGCCGAGCGTCCGTGCCCGCGCAGATCGTACGCGTACACGGCATAGCCGCGCCTGACCAGGCGCACCGCGAAGGGCGCGTAGTGATCACCGTGGTCGCGCAGCCCGTGCATGATGACCAGCACGCCGCGCACCTCGCCCTCGGGGCGCCACGAGCGCGCGTAGAGCTGGGTGCCATGCTTGCCGGTGAACGTGGTGTGCGCCGCGACCACGTCGGGCGGCACCGCCGGCTGCGCGGGCAGCTCGGCGCGCACCGGCAGGTAGGGCTTGGCACACGCGGCCGCAAGCACGGCCGGCAGCACCGCGAGCAGCCCCACCAGGGTCCGCGCCCTGCGCCGCACGCGGCTCACGACGCCAGCGACGGATCGTCGCTGACCAGCAGGCCGCGCTCCGGCCCGCGCCGCACCACCATCCAGGTCGGCTGCTCGCGGTAGCCCGAGAACTGCGGGTTCGGCGTGGGATCGGGCTCGCGGCTGGCGACCCCGACCACGGTCACCGTCTCGCCCGCCTCCAGCACGCCCTCCAGGTAGCGCAGCTTCTTGTTGAAGCCGAGCAGCCCAGTGCTGCTCTGGCCGTGGCGCGCCAGGAAGGCCTCGAGGTGCCCCTTGGCGTCGTTGAAGGTCCCCGACTTGTCCTGGAAGTCCTTGTTGACCACGATCTCCGACGACGCATCCAGGTGCACGAAGGCGCGCCCGCTGGGATCTTGCAGCAGGAACGGCTGCCCCAGCACCTCGCGGATGAGGACGCGCCACGAGCCCGACTTGCCGTTCGACCGCCACTCCTCGACGCGGACCTCGTAGTACGCGCAGGCGCGCCCCGACAGCGGCGCCGACAGCGGCTGCGCGGCATAGCTGAGCTGCCCGGCCACGCGCACCACGCCGGTGCGCCCGTCGGCCAGCGCCACCTTGGGCACCGCGCGGATGGCGCGCTTGATGCGGCGCTCCTTCTCGAAGTAGACCGCCGCCACGATGATGGCGATGACCGCGAGGATGATGAGGATCACGAAGCCCGGCATGGCCGCAGCGTGACCGGCCCGGCGGCTCGCTGTCAAACCAGGTGCTTCACCAGGTCCCAGGCCACCGCGCCGATGGCCGCGACGATGACGATGGCGTGTACGCGGGCCAGCGTCGCGCCCGACATGCGCTTGCTGGCCAGCGCGCCGAACTGGGCGCTGATGCCGCCACCGGCCAGCAGCACCAGGCTGAGGCCGAGGTGGACATGGCCCGCCGCCGCGTGCACGCCGGTGCCCAGCAGCGCGGTCGCCAGCAGCACCACGATCCCGGTGCCCACCGCCTGGCGGATCGGGAAGCCGAAGCCGTACAGCAGCACCGGGTTCAGCGCCACCCCGCCGCCGATCCCCAGCAGGCCACTCAGGAAGCCGAGACCCAGGCCGATGTACGCGATGACCAGCGCCGACACGCCGGTCAGCCCCGACGCCGGCAGGTCGATGCGCGGCCCGAAGCGCAGCCGCGCCAGCGGCCCCGAGCGCAGGAACTGGAACGAGTCGCTGGGCTGGCTGGCGTGACGCCAGTACTGGATGGCGACCACCAGCAGCATCACCATGTAGCCGGTCTCGACCACCAGCGAGACCCAGGGCATCGACCCGCCGCCGAGCTCGAGGTTGCCGGCGTTGGCCAGGGCTGACAGCGTGCGCGCACCGAGCTCGACCCCGAGCAGGCTGCCCGGGATCATGAGCAGGTCGAAGCGTGGCTCGCCCTGTCCGACCTTGCGGTGGCGCAGGAACGACACCAGCGCGGTGCCGATGATCTGGCACAGCCCGGAGCCGACCGCGATGGGTAGCGGGATGCCGAAGATGACGATGAGCAGCGGCGTCATCAGGAAGCCGCCGCCGATGCCGAACATGCCGGCGACGTAGCCGACCACGGTGCCCAGGGCGGCGATGCCCAGGATGGGGACCTGGCTGCCCGCGACCGTCAGCGACCACATCAGATCGAGTAGTCCACCGGCGGCAGCCCGGCCTGCTGGGCGCCCTTGCGGCGGCGCCGGTCCCAGGCCCCGAAGCCCAGGTACATGGCCAGGCCCACGCCCAGGGGCGCCACGATGCAGGCCATCACGTACAGCCAGTCGGGCATGCCGAACATGGGGCGCAGCCTACTCGGCCTGGCGAGACTTGAACAGTCTCGTGGCCATGGACCTGCTGTCATATTCGGTATTGCATCGCGTCATATTTTGTATTACATCAATCCTCGTCATCCCAACCAACGCGGCAGTTTCCGCCGCCCCGAGGTTCCCATGACTGCAACTGCGATGTCTCCGGCGCTGTCCCCCGCGGCCCCCACGCCCCAGACCAGCGCGCGCGCGCTCAGCGTCCCCGCGCCTGCGCCCGCCGCCCCCGCCGCCGAGCTCGACCCCGTGGTCGAGGAGCGCGAGCGCATGCGCCGCTTCGGCGCCGCCCTCGACGAGCTCAAGCGCCGCGTCGAGGCCGAGATCGGCCCCGACGACGTGGCCTACATCCAGCGCATGCGCCGCCTGTCGCGCGCCCTGGAGGTCACCGGCCGCGTCCTCATCCATGTCAGCCCCGAGCCGCTCAGCTTCTTCGCCGGTGTGGGCGCGCTGTGGCTGCACAAGCAGCTCGAGGCCACCGAGATCGGCCACACCGCGCTGCACGGCGCCTTCGACGGCCTGCCCGGCGCCGAGGCCTTCGCGTCGAAGACCTTCAGCTGGGCGACCCCGATCGACGAGGAGTCGTGGCGCTACGGCCACAACGTGCGCCACCACCAGTACACCAACATCGCCGGCAAGGATCCCGACATCCACTTCGGTCCGGTGCGCCTGACCGAGCACACCCCGCACCGCCGCATGCACTACATCCAGGTGCCCTGGCTGCTCATGGAGGCGTCGACCTTCCTGTTCGGCATGAACCTGCACTTCACCGGCGTGGTCGACGCCATCGCCGGCAACGGTCGCCCCGAGCAGTTCGACTTCCTCGAGGATCGCTCGAAGGAGAGCGTGCGCGGCGCCTGGAAGAAGGCGCTGCGCAAGTTCGTGCCCTACTACGCGCGCGAATATGGCCTGTTTCCCGCGCTGGCCGGCCCGCTGTGGTGGAAGGTCGCGCTGGGCAACTTCATGGCCGCGACCATCCGCGACTTCTACTCGGCGGCGACCATCTACTGCGGCCACGTCGCCGACGACGTCAAGACCTACCCCGAGGGCACCCGCGCGCACGGCCGCGGCGAGTGGTACCGCATGCAGGTCGAGGCGGCGCAGAACTTCGAGGTGCCGCGCTGGGTCTCGGTGCTGTGCGGCGCGCTCGACCGCCAGATCGAGCACCACCTGTTCCCGCGCTTCCCGACCAACCGCCTGCGCGAGATCGCCCCCGAGGTACGCAAGATCGCGAGTGAGCATGGGGTGGAGTATCGGACTGATACGTGGGGGCGGACGCTGGGCGGGGTGTTGAAGCGGCTGGTGCGGCTGAGCTTTCCGAACAAAAAGGCCTGAGCCGGACAAACAGGTCACAGGTCACACGTCACAGGCAACAGGCACAGGCACAGGCACAGGCACAGGCACAGGCACAGGCACAGGCACAGGCACAGGGAGACTGCTGTTACAGCGCCTTGCTGCAGGGCGCGCACAGCCACAGTCGTGGCGCCGCCGGATCACCACCCACGCCGAGAAAGCCCTTGTCGCCCTTGCGCAGCGGAGTCCCGCAGCGTGCGCAGGTGGCGTCGCGGTTGAGGACGACCTCTTGCCAGGCGTCGACCAGCGCGAGGGCAGGGTTCGGCGCTGCCGACAGGGCTGCGGGTGGCGCGGGGAAGGGCGGGGCAGGCGGGACCGGCGGCGGCGCCGGCACCGGTGGTGGTGCGGGCGCCCGATCGATGCCCTGCGCCGAGGCCGCCAGGCGCTGCGCGTCGCGGGTCACCGTGCGGCCGAGCTGGGTCGAGTGGGTCACGATGTTGTCGACCAGGTTGAAGGTGTCCTCGAGGACGTTGCGGATCAGCTGCGACACCGTGACGCGCTTCTTGCGCGCTTCCTCGTGCAGCGCCTCGTCGAGCGGCTCGGCCACGCGGGTCTGGATCAGGCGGCCCTTGCGCTCCTTCTCGGGCAGCGCGCGGCGACCTCGCACCGGCTTCTTGGGTTCACGAGCCATGTCATACGAAATAGTACGAGGACGCCGCTCGCGCAAGGGGTGTTAGGATGGCTGCCACATGCGCTTTGCCGACCTGGGCCTCGACGCCCGCCTGCTCGCCGCGCTGAGCGAGCTCGGCTACGAGGAGCCCACGCCGATCCAGCAAGCGGCCATCCCTGCACTGCTGGAGGGCCGCGATCTGCTCGGCCAGGCCGCCACCGGCACCGGCAAGACGGCGGCCTTCGCGCTGCCCATCCTGCAGCGCCTGCTCACCGGCGAGCCGGTGGCGCGGCAGCCGCGCAGCGCCCGCGCCCTCATCCTGGTGCCCACGCGCGAGCTGGCCATGCAGGTGGTCGAGGCCACGCAGCGCTATGGCAAGGCGCTCGGCGTGCGCGCGGTCGCGGTGTTCGGCGGCCAGCCCATCGGGCCGCAGCTCAAGGCGCTGTCGCCCGGCGTCGACGTCGTGGTCGCGACCCCGGGGCGCGCGCTCGATCACATCCGGCGCAAGTCGCTGCTGCTCGGCGGCGTCGAGGTCGTGGTGCTCGACGAGGCCGACGAGATGCTCGACATGGGCTTCGCCGACGAGCTCGAGGCCGTGCTCAAGGAGCTGCCCGCGACCCGGCAGACCGCGCTCTTGTCGGCGACCATGCCGAAACGGATCGCCGAGATCGCGGCGCGTCACCTGAAGAACCCGGTCGAGCTGCGCCTGGCCCGCGAGGTCGCTCCCGCGGGCGCGCTGCCGCGGGTGCGCCAGACCGCGTACCTGACCTATCGGCCGCAGAAGATGGCCACCCTGGTGCGCCTGCTCGAGATGGAGACGCCGACGCTGGCGCTGGTGTTCTGTCGCACGCGGATCGACGTCGATGTCCTGGGCGAGACCCTGACCGCGCGCGGCATCCCGGCCGAGCCGCTGCACGGCGGGCTGTCCCAGGAGCAGCGCGAGCGCGCCCTGCGCCGCTTCAAGGAGGGCACCGCACCGCTGCTGGTCGCCACCGACGTCGCCGCGCGCGGCCTCGACGTGCGCGAGCTGTCGCACGTCATCAACTATGACCTGCCGTCGTCGCCCGAGGACTATGTGCACCGCATCGGGCGCACCGGCCGCGCCGGTCGTGCCGGCGTCGCCATCACCCTGCTGGAGCCGCGCGAGCTGCGCCTGCTC
This sequence comes from Polyangia bacterium, assembly GCA_044229835.1. Classification (GTDB taxonomy): domain Bacteria; phylum Myxococcota_A; class Polyangia; order Haliangiales; family JADYYK01; genus JADYYK01. The sequence continues at coordinate 17,408 of JBGASF010000023.1, forward strand.
GGCAACATCGAGTCGCTGACCAAGCAGAAGATCGAGCTCGGCGTGGTGCCCTCGGTGGCCGATCTCGAGGCCCACCGCATGGCCGCCACCCAGGCCGCCCTGCTCGAGGCCATCAAGAGCACGAGCACGAGCACGAGCACGTACCGCGCGCTGCTGACCGCGCTGACCGCCGAGCACTCGGTGGAGGAGGTCGCGCTGGCCGCGCTGCGCCTCTACCACGCCTCGCGCGGCGGCGAGCGGGTCGAGCCGGACATCCCGACCCCGCCGCCGCCCAGGCCTCCCGGCGCGGCGCGCCCGCAGCAGACCCTGCATGGCGCCAAGGTGCCGCGCGCCCGGGCCGCCGGCAGCGCCCGCCTGTTCGTCGGCGCTGGCTTCCTGCAGGGCATCCGCCCCGCCGATCTGGTCGGCGCCATCTCCAACGAGACCGGCCTGCCGGGCCGCTCCATCGGCGCCATCGAGATCACCGAGCGCTTCTCCCTGGTCGAGCTGCCCGGCGAGGCCGTCGACGAGGTCGTCGCCCGCCTGCAGGGCAAGCTCATCAAGGGCAAGAAGGTGATGGTGCGCCGCGATCGCGACCGCGTCGGCGAGACCCCGGCCCCGCCGCGCGCCCCCGGTGCGCCCAGCCTGCTGGGCACGCCGACGCCCCGCATCACCGAGGCGCCAGGGCCCGGCAGCCCACGGCCCCCGGGCGGGTCCCGGCCGCTGGCCGCACGTCCGCACGGCTCGCCCTTCAGCGGCCCCGCAGGCGTCCCCGGCTCGCGCCGGCTGCCACCCGGCGCATCAGGCCCGCCCGGCCCCCGCGGCCCGCACAAGCCGCACAAGCCACACAAGCCGCACAAAGATCACAAGCCGAAGGCCTGACGCCACGCCGCGCCGCTGCGCAACAGCGGCGCCGCCGGCAGCCCCATCCACAGCTGCAGGTTGCCGAGCTCCTCCTCGCTGACCTTGCTGACATCGGCCACCGAGGTCCGGCGCTGCAGCGCCGCGCACTGCGGGCAGTAGTCGACCGTCACGAACAGCTCATCCCCCGCCAGCGCGACCCCGACCAGCTCGCGCCGCACATGCATCCTGCTGAACCCCGCCCGATCGATGGGCAGCCCGACCGCCCCCGCCGGCGCGAACCGCGCCCCCCGCGTCAGCCCACACGGCACCCCGAAGTCCACGCACGACACCCTCGCCACCGGCACCGCCGCCGGCACCACCACAGGCACCACCACAGGCTCGACCACCGACACGCCCCCTGGCGACGGGGCCGGTGACTCCGGCTGCCGAGGTTCATGAGTGCAAGCAGCGATCACGACGAGGACGAGGGCAACGAATCGCATACCCCTTGCTACGGCACCGCCCCGCCGCCCCACGTCACACCTGCGTAAAACCGCCCCTCCGCCATTGCCTGTCGCCTGTTGCCTGTTTCCTGTGGCCTGTAGCCTGTTCGTCCGGCTCCGCCCTAGTCGAACACTCCCTCCAACCCCACACTCACCGTCCGCCCCGGCCCGATCACACTCGTGCGCTCGCGATACCCCACGTCACCCAGGTTCGTCGCCCGCGCCGTCGCGGTCATGCGCCCCGGCAGCCGCGCCCACGCCGACGCCTCCACCGTGGTGTAGCTCGGCAGCGCGGTGCCGCGGTCGAACTGCTCACCGCTGAAGCGCACCCGCACGGTGCCGCCGACGCGCTTGCGGCGCACCGTCACCGAGGCGTCGGCGCGGTGGCGCGGCAGATAGTCGAGGTTGGCCCCGCTGTCGGTGTCGGTGAAGCCATACGACAGCGCGCCCGCCAGCACGTCGCCGCCGACCTCCAGGCCGCAGTCGGTGCCGCGCACCGCGATGGTCCCGGTGTTGATCAGCTTCTGCTCCGAGGGCCGGAACTGGATCATGTCGGTGACCCGCCGCGCGAAGGCGTTGGCGCGCAGCTTCAGCCAGCGCGCCGGCGCCACGATGACCTCGGTCTCGGCGAACGCCACCCGCTCGGGGGACAGCTCGGTGTTGCCCAGCTGCGGCGCGAAGCGCTCGCGCAGGCTGGGCGCGCGCCCCTTGTAGCCGCTGGTCACGCGCAGCCCGACCACCCTGTCGGGGTCCCAGCCCAGGGTCAGCTTGGCCTCGGGCCACGGCGTGCCGCCGCTCACCGGCAGCGCCAGGCCGCCATCGGCCTGCACGCGCACGCGCCCGGGCCGGCCCACGCCGAAGGCCAGCTGGCCGACGCCGCCCTTGCCCGAGGCCTCGGTGCCGGCATCGACCCCGCTGCGCACCGACGCGAAGTCGGCGTCCAGGCTGGCCCGCAGCGCCAGCCGCGTGCGCCCCAGCGAACGATCGGCGTGCCAGCCCGCGCCCGCGCGCCCGGCCAGCAGGTTCTCGCGCCCCACCATCTGCTCGAGGCCGCTGTCGGAGAAGCTCTCGCTCAGGCGCGACAGCACGTTGCCGTACAGGCGACCGCCGGTGCGCCACTGCCCGGCGGCCAGATCCGCCGCCACCGAGGCGCGCGCGGCATACTCGGGCGCGACCCGGGTCAGGCTGGCGCTCTGGTCGGTGCCGGGCGGATTGAGCATGGTGCGCCGGCTGGCCGACAGATCCGACACCACCCGCGCGCGCGAGGTCAGGTGCTCGATGCGCAGCGTGGCCTGGGCCTGGTCACCCGTGGTCGACACCCCGGTGCGCGCGCCCGACGGATCCAGCAGCACCAGATCACGCTCGGTCACACCGCCCGAGGCCGACACCCGCACCGCCAGCGCGCCGCCGACCGGCCGCCGCGCGGTCACCGCGCCGATGACGCCGCCCGCGCTGGAGACGTCCGAGCGCGCATGCACGCGCTGCGTCCCGGTGGCCGCGCGCGTCACCACCTCGACCACGCCACCCGAACCGCCCGGTCCATCCAGCGGTGATGCCGGCGCCAGCGAGACCCGGATGTTCACGATGTCGGTCACCGGGATCGACGACAGATCGAAGTTGCCATAGTACGGATCGTCGACCGGCACACCGTCGACGACCACCAGCACCATGCCCTTGCGCGCGCCGCGCAGGTCGACCTGGAAGCCGCCGCGCCCGGCCGCGCGCACGCGCACGTCGGGCAAGAGGTCCAGCGCCTCGGCCAGATCCCGCGCGCCCCGCTCGGCCAGCTCGCGCCCGGTCAGCTTGAGCTGGTCGTCCTTGCGCGCCCGGGTGCGGCTCTGCACGATGGTCTCGTAGGTCTGCGTCGGATCGGCCGGCTCGGCGCCAGCCACCGGCATCGACACCGACAGCGACAGCGCCGTCGCCGCCGCGACCGCGCCCGTCAGCAGCGCTGTGCGCAGCGACGTCATTGCGTCTTGCACACACCCATGCCGTTGCAGCCCAGGGTGGACGGCGCACAGTCGACCGCCGCGGTCGCCACCGTGCAGGTCTTGGTGCAGCGCAGCCCGCGGTTGTTGAAGTTGAAGCAGTTCCCGCTCTCGCACTCGCCAGCATTGGCGCACACCGCGCCGAACGCCTTCTTGGCGCTGCTGGCGTCCGCGCTGCTGCCGGAGTCCACCGTCACCGAGCCATCGGGCACGATGTCATCGTCACCCTCCGAACCACAGGCCGCGAGGCACAGGGCGAGAACCATGAGCAGGACGGGAAACAGGCGTCGAACCAGGGTCATGTCCCGTCATAGAGCAACGGGTGTGCCGAAGTAGGTCAGCCGTGAAATCAGCTGGATACGAGCCGAAACTGAGGCCCCATCTCCCCGGTCGCGGACACGACCCCCAGCCGCCACGCCAGCCTGCGAAACCTCAGTTGCCGCCGGCGCCGCCGCCGGTGCCGCCGCCGGTGCCCTGTCCGCCGCCGGTGCCGTCGCCGCCACCCTTGCCGCCCATGGCGTCGTTGCGCTCCTTGACCCGCTTGCGCACCTCGTCGAGCTTGGCCGCGTCGGCCACCTTGAGCGTGACCTCGACGCCCTTGTCGGTCTCCTTGACCTCGGCGGTGGCGTCGACCAGGACCAGCGGGCACTTGCCGCCGGCGCCCAGGCCAGTGCCCTCACCGGTGTGCTTGACCTCGGTGTTCTCGGGCTTGAAGGCGGCGATGACCGTCTTGGTGCGCGCCTTGATCTCGGTCACCGCGGCGGCGTCGGCGCCGACGATGACCAGCTTGACGCCGCCCTCGACGTCCTCGACGGTGGTGGTCGCGCCCAGGGCCGCGTTGGGGCAGTTCTTCATCTTGTTCATCGCGTGCGTGGTGTCGGGCGACGCGCTGGGCGACGCGGTCGGCTCAGCGGTCGGGCTGGCGCTCGCGGTCGGGGTGGGGGTCGCGGTCGGTTCCGGCGCCTTCTTCTTCTTCTTGCAGCCCGTGACACCCAGGGACGCAAGCACCACCATCGCCAGCACGAGTTTGCGCATGAATTGGCTCTCCTTGGCCCGGCACTATAGCACCGGGCCGAGGAGAGCGAGAATCGCGGGGGGAGTCGAGGTCGGGAGGGGGGGAGGCGAGGGGCAGCGCGACCGGGACGATCAGGGCATGAAGCGCGGGGTCGCGCAGGTGTTCGCCGTCTTCTTGGCCATGGTCTTGGTGTAGAAGCTGGTCAGCGCGGTCATGGCGTTGCCGTCCACGTTGAAGCGCGGGTGCTGCGCGTTGCCCGCCGCGGCGCGCTCGAGGCCGGCCCGGTTGATGATCATCTTCGGGTTGGCCGGGTCGGTGGTGATGTCGGGGACGAAGTACATCTCCATGTACATGCCGCCGGTGCGGGCGTTGACCTGGGTGGTCAGGATGTCGAACACGCGCTGGCTGTCACGCGAGGCCAGGAAGCCCTGCGCATTGATGTGGCAGACCTCGCAGGTGCCCTCGCCGGTGTTCTTCTGCGCCCACTGCGGCGCCACGTTGTCGGCGTTCCAGTCGGTCAGGGTCATGCACCCCGACCACTGCGACATCAGCTGGCGGCGCACGTTGGGCAGCGCGGGGCCACCCATGCGGGCCGCGACCTCGGCGTCCAGCCACTGCTCGATCGAGGTCTTCTGCGTCGGGGTGTAGACGACGGCGTAGTGACCGCCGGCGATCTTGGTCAGGATCTGCGACCGGGTCTTGTCGAAGTTCGAGTTGACCAGCTTGTCGCTGAAGCTCAGCACCGAGTCATACAGGCCGGCCAGGGGCGCCGCCGCGAAGCGAATCTGCGCCGCCGCCGAGCCGTGGCAGGTGCTGGCGCCGCAGCTGTTGGTGATGATTTGGGCCACGTTGGCGTCGAACAGCGCCTTGGCCGACGACCCGGTGACAGGCGGGGTCGAGGGCGACGGCGAGGGCGACGGCGTGGGCGAGGCCGAGGGGCTCGGCGAGACCGAGGGGCTCGGCGAGGCCGAGGGGCTGGGCGACGCCGAGGGATTCGGCGAGGCCGACGGGTCAGGCCCCTGCTGCTGGCCGATCTCACTCACACACCCGGTGATGCCGATCGTCAGCGAGGTCAGTACAGCGAGGCCGAAGTTGCGGGTCATGGCGCTCTCCTTTTCCTGCTTGGTCCGAGTTCGTCTGTCGTCTGACTTCGCCGACTACGCCCGACGCCGCAGGATGAAGGCCGCCATCAGCAGGCCCAGGAGGATGAAGGCACCCGGAGCAGCAGCGCGGTTGCCGCCGCTGGTGTCGCAGCCGGCCATGGGAGCCGCGCCGCCAGTGCTGGGAGTCTCGGGCGCCGGGTTGGTGGTGTTGCCGCCAGTGCCGGTGCCGGTTCCAGTGCCAGTACCCGTGCCGGTGCCCGCGCCAGTGCCGCCGCCGGTGACCGGGGTGCCCGGGCCGATGCCGCCGCCGGTGCCGGTGCCGGTGCCCGCGCCAGTGCCCGCGCCGGTGCCGCCGCCAGTGCCAGTGCCGGTGCCGCCGCCCGCGTTCTGCCCGCCGCCGGTGCCGTTGTTACCGGTCTGCGGCGCCGCCGGGATGCCCTTGGCGAACAGCGGCATCACGGTCAGGTACGAGCTCGGCTTCAGCTCGGGCTTGGCCACGTCCGCCGGATCCTTGCCGGTCAGCGCGTGCAGCAGCAGGAACTTGGCGTCGTTGCCGTTCATGCCCACGAAGGGGTTGGCGACCATGACGCTGCCCGCGAAGTTGCGGCCCTGGTTACCGGGGTTGTTGCCCAGGTAGTTCGAGTACAGGTGGCGGTCGTACGAGCCGCCCGCCGCGTAGGTGCCGTAGTCCACGAACTTCTTGCCCGCCATGTCGAGGCCGATGACCTTGAGGTCGGGCGACGAGGCGCCGCCGCCGTTCTGGCTGCCCTGCAGGAAGGTCAGCGCGGGCAGCAGGTTGGCGCCGTCCTGCACCACCGCGCCGGTCATGGTCAGGTGGGTGCCGTCGATGCCGAGCATCAGGTCCTTGACGCTGCTCATCGGCATGACCCACTCGAGGCCGGCGCGGGTCGCCTTGGCGATACCCAGGCGAGCATCGACATAGCGGCCACCCTTGCGGTCGTTGTTGTTGTTGCCGACCAGGTCACCGGTCTCGACCCACAGCATGTCCGACTTCTCGAGGGTGCCGTCCGCCTTGGCGATGAGGACGCGCGACGACTTGGCGCGCACGCTGTACGAGCGCGGGGTCTGGCCATTGCCGCCGTTCTCGTTGCCGCCCTTGCGGCCCTCGATCATCTTCTTCCACAGCACGCGCGACTGCGCCTCGGGGCCGGTCTCGCCGCCGGGGCCGATGTCGACCGCGGCGATCCAGGTGCCGTCACGCTGGGGCTGGTTGTTGCCCTCGGTCCAGGTGCAGATCGCGGTGTTGGGGTCGGCGTCGGCGACCGAGCAGCGACCGCGCGAGCGCTCCTCGCGCTGGGCCAGCGAGGCGTCGAAGTTCTTGATGATCTTGCAGCTGGTCGCCGCGCCGTCGGCGCCGTTCTGGCACTGCACGGTGATGTCGTTGATCCAGCCGTCGTCGGTGCCGTTGCCGTTGCAGCCGGCCCAGCAGGTCAGGTGCGTGCTGCCGTTGGCGTCGGTCGCGATCGCGCAGGGGCCCTCACCGGTCTGGTGCATGTCGCAGTCATCATTGTTCTTCTCCATGATGACGACCTGCGTGCGGGTCTGGTTCTGGCCGTTGGTGATCGGCACTTCCTTGCAAGCCGCGTCGAGCACCTTGGCGTAGCGCTTGGTGTCGTTCTGGCCCTGGGGCTGGAAGTTGTACATCACCAGCATGTTCTTGCCGCCGTTGATGGGCATCAGCTCGGGCTTGTTGGCGTTGCGGTACTCGTTGCCGCGGTTGTTGGTGATGAAGCGCTCACCGGGGCGGACCTCGGCGCCGACCGCGCCGCCCGCGCCCTGCACCAGCTCGAACGGGGTGCACGACGCCTGCATGCGGTTCTGCGGCTTGGTGCCGTCGGCCAGCGCGGCGGTGCGCATCTGGACGAAGAGGCCCTTCTTGCCGTCGGAGAAGATCTTGGCGACGGCCATCTCGTTGGTGAACTCCTCGTCCGTCTTGCGCAGACGGCCGTTCTCGACCCGGGCCAGGTCGGTGGGGTCGGCGCTCTGGATCTTCGCCACGCTGGGGGTCCAGGGCGTGGTCTGGGCCAGGGCAGCGCCCGTGAGGGACAGCTGGGCCAGGACTGCGAAGGCGAGGGCGATGTTCTTGTTGCTCATGGTCACCTTTCCGGTTCGGGAAAGTGGGGGAGTGTTTCAGCGACGTACACCCACCTCTGCAGCGGCCATGCCGACCCTCGAGCCACGGAATATGAGCGAGTTGTGACACCTACATTGGAGAGTCGAGGCCCCAGGTTGGGGGAGCAGGTGCCAGCGGAAACTTTGGTTAACCGGGGGGTTGCGGGGGGAGGGGCCGGACGAACAGGTGACAGGGGACAGGAAACGGGAAACAGGCGACAGGCAATTTTGGGGAGGCGCGGAGGGGGATCAGAAGTCTTCGTCGGGGAGGATCTGGGGGAGGTCGGAGGGTTTGACGGGCTTGGCGCGCAGAGAAATCGACTGCGCCAGGATCTTGCCGTCGCCGAGCAGGATGTTGCCGCTGCCCTTCTCGGGCAGCACGAAGGTCAGCTGCTCGAGCGCCGCGCGATCGAGGCGCTCCTGCCAGCGCTCGTGGCGGATGACCCAGGCCTCGACGATCTTGTCGGTGGCGACGCCGTTCTCCTTCAGCACCGCGAGCAGGTTCCAGCGCGGGGTGCCGTCGGCGTCGTGGCCCGCCGGCGTGGTCTTGCGCAGCAGCGGCCGCTTGATGTGCAGCGCGATGCGATCGTTCTGGTACACGCGCACCCCGCCGCGCAGCGGCAGCCCGAAGTAGGGCACCTCGGTGATGACCTTGCCATCGAGCACCATGCCGAGCTCCTGGTCGATCACGGGCGGCTTCTTGTCGATGTAGATCATCACCGCCGACACCTTGTCGGGGCTGCGCCCGTTGCCGAACTTGTCGGGCACCACCGGGATGGCCTTGCCGCCGACCTCGGCGCCGAAGCGGAAAAGGAAGCTCTTTCCGCGCTTCCTCAGCTCGGCGCCGCCGACCACGATGGAGTCGGTGAACTTGGGCCCGAGGACGTGGAGCTCCTTCACCTTGGCGAGATCGACGTGCAGCGCGCGCAGGTAGTCGGTGAAGCGATACTCGCGCTGCTTGACGATCTTGTAGCCAGGGCCCGGCTTGCCGGGCTCGATGTCGACCGAGACGCGATCCTCGATCCACACCGGCGCCAGGCCGAGCGGCATCTCGCCGAAGTTGAGCATCGCGATGGGCACGCCATCGAGGTAGACGCCGGTGTCGCGCCAGCGCTTGTTGCCCTTCTGGCCTTCACCGCCGGCGTTGGGGCCGCCGCCGCCCATCTCGTCATCCTCGCTGAAGATGTCGGCGGGTGCGCTCGGCGCGGGCGACGCCGCGGGCGCTGCGGCCGGTGCGGCGCTCGCGTTCGCCGCGGCGGCGCCGGCGGCGGGCGGAGCATCGGCGGCGTGCGCCTCGCTGACCGCGCTGTCGCGCTTGCTGCACGACGACGCGCCTCCGACGCCAGCGCCGACGACCAGGCAGAGGAGCAATGGAGAGCGGGTGCGGGCCCGCGTGCGCGAGGGGGTGCGGATGCGATCGGGGAGCCTCATGTCACAACTGCTCTGCACTGCCCGTTCCAGCGCCAGGCCCCCCTGAATCCTTGGTTTCCACGGGGTTCGCACTCACCAAGGTGGGGGCCCAGACTCCAGTGTGGGTGTGCCGTCCGCCAGTGAGATCACAATCTTGTAACTGGCCGCAGCCTTGCAAAACGCCTCAGCCATGAACAAGCACCTCGCTCGGATGACAAAGGTTCTCGCTGGCCTCGTGGCTTCGATCGGGCTGGCGGGCTGCGTTGGCGGTGCGGTGGATGGGGACATGGCTGGCGGCGACACTCGAGCCAAGACGCTCGGGATCGTGTGCTCGGCCGATCTCTCCATCCGTGGCACCTTGGTGGACGGGGCCGCGAAGCCGGCCGACGTCGATGGCTGCTGGCCAGATGGGACCTGGAAGTTCTCTGCCACGGTGGTTCGCAACGGCTGCTCGGAGGCGCTCAACCTGCACCCCGAGTTCTCGTTCAAGGTGCATCGCGACGCCCTGACCGGCGACGAGAGCTACGATCTGCTCGCCAACGCGGCGGATCCGTATGCGCGCGTCAAGGTCACCTCGGGTGGCTCGGGCCTGTGTGAAGGCGGCCTGACCCTGATGAGCCCCGACGGCAAGATCGTCCTCAACATGAAGCCGAACCTCAACGCCGACGGCACGCTGACCGGCCAGGGCGAGTACGAGGTCTACCAGAACGATCAGCGTTAGCTGGTTGGCTGGGACACGCCGCAGGCGTGGCCCCGGCCAGCCTGCTTTCCGGCTCTGGCTCAGGGCCCTGGCGGCGGCGCCGTCGGCGTCTGGCTGCTGAAGAAGGCAGCCAGCGCCGGCACCATCGCCTCCAGGCTGGACCCGGCACCTGCGTCGGGGAGGTTCGCGCGCTGCGCCGCCATCACGTCGGCCAGCGGCTCGATCCAGGTGAAGCCGGCCTCGTGATCGCGCGCCAGCGTCGCCCGCGCCGCAGCCGGCCCCAGCTCGGCGCGCGCATAGAGCAGCGTCACCGCCCGCACGCACGACTCCTGCACCATCAAGAGCCACGACGGATAGGTCGACCTGGTCATCGCCGCCTGCACCGCGGTGAACAGCGGCGTCGCCGCGGGCTCGAGCTCGGCGGCGTGGCTCTCGATGATGGGATTGACGAACGAGTGCGACATCTCGTGCGCCAGCAGCGCCAGGGTGTCGTCGCTGGGCTGCGGCAGCCCCTCGGCGTCGGGCCGCTCGAGCTGCACGATCTGGAACGCGGTGTGGCCGCCGGGTGTGGTGGTGCTGGCGCCGTAGTTCCAGGACCCGGTGATGAGCCCCGGGATGATGACGAAGCTGCCGAACGGCGCGGCGCCGAACCAGCGCTCCAGCCAGCTGGCGCTGTCATGGCCCGCCAGCGCGGCGGCCACGCGGGCCTCGACCCGGGTCAGGTACGGGCGCTGGGTCGCGAAGAAGCCGGCGAAGTCGCTGCGGGTGGCGAAGTCGCGCACCTTGTCGAGATAGTCGGCCAGCGGCACGCCGCGCCAGCGCACGTCGAGCCCGGGCGGCAGCGGCTCCATCGGCACCAGCGGGGCCAGCGTGGTCGGATCGAGATACACGGCCAGACCGAGCGGCGCGTTGTAGCCGATGCCGCTCTGCTGGCGCAGCATGCGGGTGGCCAGCACCGCGGGGTGATCGACGAAGCGGCCGAAGTGGGCCACGGCCGCGGCCAGGTAGGGGGTCTGGAAGCCCTTGTTGTACTCGGGCGCGCCGGCGAGCCGGAACAGGAGCGAGAGCAGCTCGACGCGGGCGTCGGTGGTGATGAGCGGCGCGCCGGTGCGGCGCGCGACGGCGGCGTCAGGGGGCGGCGCAGCGCTGCGCTTCTTGCCGCCGCAGCCGACGCTGGCCAGCAGCGTGCCGGCAATCAGGATGCTGACCGCGCGCCCGGCGCTGCGCGAGCGCGAGCACGAGCACGAGCACGAGCACGAGCACGAGCACGAGCACGAGCACGAGCACGAGCACGAGCACGAGCGAGCGCGGGCCATCTAGGTTCGAGCATAGCCCGGCGCGGAGGTCACGGCATCGCGGGCGCGGGCGGCGAGGTGCGCGCAGGGGGCACCGGCTTCTTCGGCGCCGGGCTGGGTGACGGCGACCTGCCGAGGCCGCCGACGCCGCGGCCACTGCCGCGGCCGCTACCGTAGCCCGAGCCGACGCCATAGCCCGATCCGGTGCCGCTGCCGGTGCCGATGGTGCCGTACCTGCCAGTGCCGATGGTGCCCCAGCCGGTGCCCCCGCCCCCGGTGCCGCCGCCGCCGAGGCCGTAGCCGCTGCCGCCGAGGCCGAAGCCACTCTTCAGGTCGTCGGCGGAGTTGCCGAGCAGGCCGCCCTTGATGTCGAGATCGTCGAAGCCCGCGCTGAAGTTGCCGGTGCCCGTCAACGACTTGAACGCGCTGCCGTTCTGCAACGAGAGGGTGCCCAGGATGCCGGCGGTCTTGGCCTGCGCGAGCGCCGCCGCCTTGGCCGCCTGCGGCGACAGCCCGGCGTCGGCCGCAACCGCCGCCAGCCCTGCATCGGGTGCCGCGACCGGCGTGGCCCCGGCGCGCGGCCGGCTCGGATCGATCACCGGCTGCTTGCGCGCTGGCGCTTCGGGCCGGCGCGACGCCGCCTTCTTGCAGCCGCCCAGCACCACCCCGAGACACAGCACTGCCATCACGACGCGCATCACCCGCTTGCATACCACAGGTCCGACCAATCCTTCCCCGAGCCCCGTGTTAGTTTCTCCGCCGCGTCATGACCCCGGCAATCCCCGGCAGCAGCAGCCCCCGCCAGCGCTGGATGATCGCCATCGGCCTCGCCCTGGCGCTGACCGGCCTGGTCACCTTGCTGGGCAGCCGCGAGCGCCCGTGGGCCGACGCCCGCATCATGTACGAGGTCGCCGAGCAGCTGGGCGCCGGCAAGGGGATCGCGGTGCGCACCGAGCACCCGCCGCTGAGCCAGCGCGGGCGCGGCGGCAAGGTCTACTCGCAGTACGCGCTGGGCCCGTCGCTGGTGTCGCTGCCCGGCGTGCTGCTGCGCCGCGCCCTCGACAAGGTGGCGCCGCGCGCCGCGCCGCTGACCCTGGTGCTGACCGTGCACCTGACCATGGCCATCCTCGGGGGCCTCCTGTGCGCGCTGTTCTTCGGGCTGTCGGTGCGTCTGGGCGCCAGCGTGTGGTCGGCCACCCTGGGCGCCATCATGCTGGGCACCGGGACGATGGTCTGGGTGTACGCGCGGTCGACCTATTCGGAGGCGCTGCAGGCGGTGTGCGCGCTGGGCTTCCTCGCCGAGCTCATCCGCATCACGCACCTCGGCGAGACCACGCGGCGGCGCGCGCTGTGGCTGGGCGGCTGGGCCGGGGCGCTGCTCAACGCCAAGTCGGTGTTCGCGCTGAGCATCGGCGCCGCCGGCGTCTGGCTGGTGATCGCCCTGTGGAAGCAGCGCGCCGAGCTGAGGCGCGTCGTGCTGTGGGGCAGCGTGGCCGCGCTGCCGCTGCTGGGCGCCGCGCTCTGGTACAACGCCGCGCGCTGGGGCGGGCCGCTCGAGACCGGCTATGACGACACCCTGGTGCTGCTGCACGAGCACCCGCTGATCGGCCTGTGGGGGCTGTTCTTCTCGTTCGGCAAGAGCATGTTCATCTACAGCCCGCCGCTGGTGCTGGCGGCCTGGGTGTCGTGGCGCTTCTGGCGCGCGCACTGGAAGGTCGGGGTCTCGGTCGGCGTGGTCTGCGTCCCGGTGCTGGCGCTGTACACCCGCTTCCTGTCGTGGTCGGGCGACTACTGCTGGGGCCCGCGCTACCTGCTCTACATGATCGCGCCGGTGATGCTGGCGGTGCCCTGGTGGCTGGACCAGGTCGCGGCGCGGCGCTGGCTCCGGCGCGGCGTGTTCGGCAGCTTCCTGGCGCTGGGCCTGTTCATCCAGCTGCTGGGCAGCGCGTTCTACTGGGGCCACGCGGTGCGCATCTCGATGGCGGCGCGGCCGCAGTGGCTGGGTGCGGCCAACCGCTCGGGCTCGGTGGTGCCGGGCGACAAGAACCGGGGCATCTGCGACTCCTGCTTCGAGGACATGCACGGCCACAACTGGCTGCCGCCGTTCTCACCGGTGCTCTTGCACTGGTGGTTCCTCAAGCACGTGCCGTTCGGCGACAAGTGGGAGCAGGCGCGCGACGACGCGCCCTGGCGCCGCCACACCACGCTCAAGCTGGACGGCGCCAAGAGCCCCTGGGGCGGGGTGCGCGTGGACTGGTGGCTGTACTCGCTCGACGAACCGGAGCGCAGCCACGCCGGGGGGATCGTGGTGCTGTTCCTGCTGCTCGGCGGCCTCGGCACCGCGGGCGGCAGCTACCTGGTGGTGCGCGGCCTGCGGGTCCGCCCGGGCGCGCCGAGCAGCAGCGCGCCGAGCAGCAGCGCGCCGAGCGCGCCCACCAGCAGCCCGCCCGACGCCGCCGCCGCGGGCTGAGCCCGCCCCGGCGCCACCGCGCAGCCGCCGTCACCACCCGCATCGGCCACCGGGCGCAGCGGCGGCTCGCCCACGTGGGGGGTCGGATCGGCGCACTCGGCCACTACGGCGGTCATCGGGCGGGTGCTGAAGCGGAACGTCAGCGGCGCCTCCAGCCTGAGGCCATCGATGGCAGTCAGCCCGGCCGCCAGCGTGACCGTGAAGTCGCGGTCGGCCGCCCAGGCCTCGCGCGGCACGATGCGCAAGACGTTGCTGGGATCGCGCCAGGGGCGGACATCGACGTCGTAGCGCTTGCCGGTGTCGTCGCGCACCACCACGGCGTCGGCGCCCGCGAAGGCCGCCGCCGCCATGCCATGGCCGAACACCACCACGACCTGGGCCTGCTCGCGCGTGGGATCGGTCGGGTGGCCGGCGGCGCCGTCGCTGGGCACGGTGGCGATGACGAAGTTCTGCTGCGCGTTGACGCCGTGCACCCGATCCCACAGCGCCAGCATGTAGGCGCTGGCGACGCGTGCCTCGCACGGCGGAGAGCCCGGCTCGGCGAGCTGCATCAGGCGGCTCTGCGACCACGGATAGCGCGTGTGGCAGGCCTGCCGCGCGGGCACGTCCTCGCCGCGCGCGACCTTCTGCGGCCAGCCGATGACGTCGCTGGCCAGCAGCGACTCGGCCAGCTCGATGGTGCTCTGGCTGACCGGGTGCGCCAGCTCGTCGCGAAACAGCGTGGCCACGTCGAGCGGCAGGCGCGGCGTCATCACGGTCTCGAAGCGCTGCGTGGCCTCGACCAGGAAGACGTCGTTGCAGGTGTCGAAGCCGGTGAAGGTGTCGTCCGACCAGCCCGCGGCGTCCTCGACCCGCCCCGCGCGCATGAACATGGCGTCGTGGGTCTGGTCGGCGATGCCGTGCGAGATGACGCCCATCAGGAAGGCGATCTGCTCGGCGGCCACGCCCCGCTCCAGCGAGCCCGGGTAGCTGCGCGCGATGAAGGCGCTGTACACGCGTGCGAACGGCTCCCAGTGCGCGATCTCGCCATAGTCGTCGCCGATGACATAGCCGCCGTCGGGGAAGATGGTGCCCGACAGCAGCCAGTCGCTCAGCGCCGGGCGCTCGAGCAGGCGGCGCAGCGAGCCGTCGGGCAGCTGGCGCACCGCCTCGCGCGAGATCCAGATGTGCGCGTTGTTGCCGTTGCCGCGCGCCGGCGCCGGCAGCGCCAGCACCACGGTCAGCAGGGCGAGCACGCCGGCGCGCCGCATGTCAGACGTCGATCTTGTGGTCGCGGGTCTCGCGGATGAACAGGCCGCCGACCAGCAGGGTCAGCAGGCACACCGCGATGGGGTAGGCCAGGCCGGCGTAGCGCGCGTGCTTGCCGAGGTGCTCGTGCGCCCACGCCGAGGTCGTCAGCGCGGTCGCGATCAGCGGCAGGAAGCCGCCGAACCAGCCGTTGCCCAGGTGGTACGGGATCGACATCGAGGTGTAGCGGATCCGGGTCGGGAACAGCTCGACCAGGAAGGCGGCGATGGGGCCGTAGACCATGCAGACGTAGATCATCTGCACGAACAGCAGCGCCACGATCCCCACCTGCGCGCCGGTGCCGGGCGCCGCGACCTTGAGGCCGTGCGGGTTGGTCAGCGCGGTGAGGCCCATGTAGATCGGCACGTAGGTCAGCGCCGCCAGCGCGCAGCCGGCCAGCATGATGCGCTTGCGCCCGATGCGATCCGACAGCCAGCCGAAGAAGATGAACAGCGGCGTCGCCAGCGCCAGCGCGATCGAGACCAGGATGTAGGCGTTCTTCCACGGCAGCTTGAGGCCGGCCTGCAGGAAGGTCAGGGCGTAGAACTGGCCGGTGTACCAGACCACGCCCTGGCCGGCGGTCGCGCCCAGCAGCGCGATCAGGACGTAGCGGCGGTTGGTCGGATTCGCGAAGCTCTCACGCAGCGGGTTCAGCGACGCCTTGCCCGAGGCCTTGAGGCGGGAGAACAGCGGTGACTCGCGCATGCGCACGCGGATCCACAGCGACACCGCGACCAGCACGAACGACAGCAGGAAGGGCAGGCGCCAGCCGAAGCGCCGGAAGTCGCTCTCGCCCAGGCCGAGGCGCGCGGTGCCGATGATGCCCATGCTGAGGAAGAAGCCCAGCGTCGCGGTGGTCTGGATGTAACTCGTGTAGTAGCCGCGCTTGCGATCGGGCACGTGCTCGGCGACATAGGTCGCGGCGCCGCCATACTCGCCGCCCAGCGCCAGCCCCTGCAGCAGGCGCAGCGTCACCAGCAGCACGGTGGCCCAGATGCCGATGCGCTCGTAGGTCGGGAGCAGGCCGATGAACGCGGTCGACAGCCCCATGGTCGCCATGGTGACGAGGAAGGTGTACTTGCGCCCGACGCGATCACCGATGTAGCCGAACACCACGGCGCCCAGCGGGCGCACGCCGAAGCCGGCGCCGAAGGTGGCCAGGCTGGCCAGGAGCTGCGCGGTCTCGTTGCCCTTGGGGAAGAACAGGCCGCCGAAGAAGACCGCCAGGCTGCCGTAGAGGTAGAAGTCGTACCACTCGAACAGGGTGCCCAGCGACGAGGCCACGATGATCGGGCGCAGCACGCGCGGATCTTCGCTGGCGGTCGCGTCGCCTGCGGGGGCGTCCGCGCCGGGCGCTTCGTCGGCCGCGCTCATGTCAGACCTGCAGGTAGCTCTGACAGCGCGGGCAGTACCAGGCGTTGAACTGGCCGGCGAACTGCAGCGGGCCGTGACACTTGGGGCAGGGCGGCACCATCGCGGGCGCGCCCTTGCTGGGGCGCGGGGCCTGGGCCTGCGGCGCCATCGCCATGCCGGGCGCCATGGTCTTGGCCTCGGGGCCGGCGACCTTGGCGGTCTCGGCCAGCATCAGGGTGCGCGCGGCGGGGCCGGCGACGCCGGGCATGCCGACCGCATAGTTCGGGCCGGCGCCGGCGGCGCGCATCAGCAGGATGGCGCCGACGAGGGCGAACACGCCGCCGCCGACACCACAGTAGGTGCCCCAGGCCAGGTGCTCCATGACGTCCTTGCCGGGTGCCACCAGGATGAAGGCGATGCCTCCGCCCAGCGCCGCCAGCGCGGCGACCAGGGTCAGCACCGCGGGCACCTTGCTGCGCTTGCGCGCCAGCCCCATGATGCCGGCCACCAGGCCCAGGCCCGCGGCGCCCAGCGCGGCCGCGAAGGCGACGGTGCCGGTGGTGCGCCAGCCGTCCTTCTCGGGCAGCTCCAGTGATTTGCACTTGCCGTCGCGGCAGATCTCGCCGCCCATCAGGCCGACGCTTGCGCTGCCCGCGCTGATCCAGCCCTTGCCCAGGGCTGATGCTGCCAGCAGGCCGGCTGCCGCGATCGCCAGGGCTGCTCCCACGCCTCTCGATGCCATTTCTGCTCTGGCCTCCCTCGGGCACTCTCGCACGGGGGGCGCCCCGGGGACAACTCGGCGTGTTCAGCGCGCCGGCGGGGACGGCGGCGCCGGGGCCGGCGGCAGCGTGGACAGCAGCCAGTCGCGGGCGTCGGCCCACAGGGTGGTGCGGAAGCGCGGCCGGAAGAAGCCGAAGTGGCCGAGCTGGCGCACCCCGGCCTTGTGCGGCGACAGCGAGGCCAGCTCGACGGCGGCGCCGCGGTACAGCGCCAGCAGCGCCTCGACCGCCGGCTGCGGCGCGAAGGCGTCGTCGCTGATGGCGATGGCGCGCAGGCGGCCGCGGAAGGCCTCGAAGCCGGTGGCCTTGCGCGAGCGCGCATAGCTGCCGATGTAGTCGCGCGCGCGCCCCCAGCTGGCCCACTGGCGCGCCACCCCGGCGGGCACGTCCTCGCCCTGGCCGAGGGCGGACATCGGCAGATAGCCGCGCGCCGCCACCAGCGCCGGGATGGCCAGCCACCACAAGGACGCCATCAGCCAGCGCCGCGAACCCGGCCAGTGTCGCCAGTGGCCCGACTGGCTGCCGATCATCAGGGCCGCGTGGACGTGCGCGGGGGCGTCGGGCAGCAGGCCCAGCAGCTGGCCGCCCACGCTGTGGCCCAGCCACAGCAAGGGCAGCTCGGGGTGGCGACCGCGCAGCTCGCGCACGGCGGCGGCGAGATCCAGCTCTGCCCAGTCGGACAGCCGCGCGCGCAGGCGGCGCAGCGAGGGCGGGCGCGACTCGCCGATGCCGCGGTAGTCCAGCGTCAGCGTGGTCAGGCCGGCGGCGGCCAGCGTCTCGGCCAGGCCGGCGTACAGGCGGCGCGGCACGCCCATGGCCGAGGCGATGAGGACCGTGGCGCGCGGCGGCGCGGCGCCCTGGAACAGATCGGCGGCCAGGTGAAAGCCGTCGTCGGCGGTCAGGCGCAGGCGGCGGCGGATGACGGTGGGGCTGGGCCTTTGCATGGCGGGCTCCTCGGATGTCTCCACTGGAGACATTAGCGCGGATCCGCGCCTGTGCAAGGCCGCTCCGGCGAGGCGACCGGCACGGCACCGGCATCGTAGAGTGCGCCATGCCCAACCCCCCGCGCTTCATGGTGTCCGCCGCGCTGTCGCTGTATCGCAACACCCACGCCCTGGCCGATCGCATGGTGCCCGCGCAGCTGGCCGTCCTCGATCGCATGTTCGGCGTGGTGCGCACCGCCGCCATGGGCACCGCCGCGCGGCTGCGCCTGGCCGACCACCTGGCCGACGGCGCACTCGACGCCGCCGCGCTGGCGGCGCGCGCCGGGACCGACGTCGACACCACGCACCGGGTGATGCGCACGCTGGCGTCGCTGGGCGTGTTCACGCTGCACGACGACGGCCGCTTCAGCAACAACCGGCTGTCACACCTCCTGCGCAGCGACGTGCCCGGCTCGCTGCGCAACTTCGCCGACTACATGGGCTCGGCGTCCAACCTGCGCGCCTACAGCGATCTCGACGGAGCGCTGCGCACCGGGGTCAACGCCTTCGAGACCGTCAACGGTCACAACGTGTGGGACTGGTTCGCGGCGCACCCCGACGAGGGCAAGACCTTCGCCGGCGCCATGCGCGACGGCACCAGCATGGACGCGCCGGTGCTGGCGGCCGGCTTTCGCTTCGGCGACGCCGGCAAGGTGTGCGACGTCGCGGGCGGGCAGGGCACCCTGCTGGCCGAGATCCTGGTCCAGCACCCCGGCATCACCGGCGTGCTGTTCGACGAGGCCTATGTGCTGGCCGAGGCCGATGCCCTGCTGCGCGCGCGCGGCGTGCTGGCGCGCACCGAGAAGGTCGCCGGCAGCTTCTTCGAGAGCATCCCCGGCGGCTGCGGAGCCTATGTCTTGAAGGACATCCTGCACGACTGGGACGACGCCCGCTCGATGAAGATCCTGGCCAACGTGCGCCGCGCCGCCGCGCCGGGCGCCCACGTGGTGCTGATCGAGACCCTGGTCGAGGCCAACCAGGCGGTGCACCCCGGCCCCATGATCGACCTGCACATGCTGATGGTGTGCGTGGGTGGGCGCCAGCGCTCGCGCGCCGACTTCGAGCGCCTGCTCGGCGCCACCGGCTTCCGCCTCGAGCGCGTCGCCGAGGTGGCCTCGATCCAGAGCCTGGTCATCGGCGTCGCGGTCTGACGTCCTGACGCCGCTGCCGCCCTACTTGATGAGCCGCGACAGCGCCTTGAACTCGTCGGTGCCGGCGCGCCCCAGGGCGTCGAACACCACGGTCTCGGTCGACGTCACCACCGCGCCCGCGCGCTCCATCAGGCGCAGCCCGGTGGCGCGATTGTCCGCCGTGCGCGAGCACACCGCGTCGGCCGGGACCTGGACCTCGGCGCCGCGCCCGAGCAGGCCGCGCACGGTCTGCCACACACACACGTGCGACTCCATGCCGACCACGATCCACTGCTTGCGCCCCAGCCGGTCGTTCAGCGCCGCGAAGCCGGGCGCGTCGGCGGTCGAGAACTCCAGCTTCTCCAGCCGGTGCACGTCGAGGCCGCCCTCGGGGCGGGCCAGCGCCGCGGCCAGCGCCGGCACCGTGGGCCCGAGGCCGCGCGGGTACTGCTCGCTGGCCACCACCGGCAGCCCGAGCCGGCGCGCCAGCTCGATCAAGATCAGCGTGTTCTTCTCGCACGCCGCCATGGCCTCGGCGGGCATCGCCGCCGCCAGCCGCTCCTGGATATCGACCACCAGCAGCGCCGCGCGCGCCGGAGTCACCTGCATGCCCTCGGCCTTCATGCCGCGAGCTTGGGCCAGCGCCGCGCCGCCGTCAACGCGGCCGTGGCTGAGGTAGAGTTCGCCCCATGAGCACCGACGCGCCCCCGCCTGCGCCGCCGCAGAGTCCACTGGCCACCCCGCTGCCCTGGGATCTGGTGTCGACCGCCTACGAGGAGCTGGTGGTCCCGAAGTTCGAGGCCTATGCGCGCGATGCGCTGCGCCTGGCCGCGGCCCCGCCGGGCTCACGGCTGCTCGACGTGGCCTGCGGTCCGGGCACGCTGGCGCTGCTGGCGGCCGGCGACGCCGCCCAGGTCGACGCGCTCGACTTCTCGGTCGACATGGTCGGGCGCCTGAAGACGCGCGCCGCCCGCAACGGCATCGGCAACATCATCGCGGTGGTCGGCGACGGCCAGGCGCTGCCCTATGAGGACGGCGTGTTCGCGGCGGCGTTCTCGATGTTCGGCCTCATCTTCTTCCCCGATCGCGCGGCCGGCTTTCGCGAGCTGTGCCGGGTGCTCAGGCCCGGCGGTCGCGCCGTGGTCTCGAGCTGGCAGCCGATGGAGAAGGTGTTCGCCTTCAACCTGCTGATGACCGCGCTGGGCGAGCTGATGCCGGGGCTGGGCTTCGGCAAGGGCAAGGCGCCGCTGGGCGACGGTGACGAGTTTCGCGCCGAGCTGGGCGCGGCCGGCTTCAGCGCCACCGAGCTGCACGAGGTCGTGCACGCCCACGAGTTCGCCGACGTCGACGCCTTCTGGGCCGACACCTCGCGCAGCATGGCGCCGCTGGTGCTGCTACGCAGCCGCATCGGCGAGCCGGGCTGGCTGGAGCTGGAGAAGCAGCTGCTGGGCCGGCTGCGCGAGCGCGCCGGCGGCGGCCCGGTGACGCTGGAGATGCGCGCCTGGCTGGGCGTCGGCACCCGGTGAGGCGGCGCGCGCTGGCCCAGACGGGGCTCGGACTCGTGCTCGCGCTGGCCGGCTGCAAGCGTGAACCCGCGCGCGCCGGCGCGCCGTCGCCACGCGGGGCCAGCGCCGACGCCGGCGCGCACCCGCTGGCCGGCCAGGCCTACAGCACCTGGAACGAGCGGCCCGGGGTGTGCTCGCTCGACTTCTGGTGCTGGTCCAGCCCGTTGCCGCAGGGCCAGGCGCTGAACGCCGGCTGGGTCGTGCCGGGCAGCCCCGACGAGGCCTGGTTCGTGGGTGCCCACACCACGCTGCTCCACCTGCGCGGCCAGGAGGTCACCTCGGTGCCTACCGAGATCGACGTCCCGCTGCGCGGGATCTGGGGCAGCAGCGCCAAGGACGTCTGGGCCGTGGGAGACGATCTCGTGCTGCATGGCGACGGGGTCACCTGGGTGCGCGCGACGCTGCCCGGCGCGGGCAAGCTCGAGGACGTCTGGGGCGCCGGCCCGCGCGACGTCTGGTTCGCGGGCGACGGCGTGGTCTGGCACTACGACGGCAGCCGCTTCGAGGCGCGCACGCCGCCGACCTGCGCGCCGCAGCGGCTGGCGGGCGGAGATGGCGGTGGCGATGGTGACGGCCCCTGGCTGCTGTGCGCGAGCACCGCGGGGCGGCGCCTGCTGCGCTGGGACGGCGGCTGGCGCGAGGTCACCAGCGTGGTCGGGCTGCCGGTCGCGCTGCTGGCGGCGGCTGGGCAGGTCTGGCTGGTCGGCGAGCAGCTCTGGCGCTGGGACGGCAGGGAGCTGCACAGCGAGCCGCTCGACGCTGGCGGGCGCGGCCGCGCGCTCGCGGTGCGCGGCGCTGACCTGCTGGTGCTGGGCGACGACCCCGAGGGGCCGCCGCTGTGGACCCGCCCCCTCGCCGGCGGCGCGCTGCGAGCGCTGCTCGGCGTTGGCGTGGCCCGCGGCTATCGGGCGGTGGTGTCGGGCGCCACCCCGTGGGTGCTCGCCGACGAGGAGCTGCTCCGGCTCCAGGGCGGCCAGCTGCGCCCGCACTTCACGTTCGTGGAGCGGCTGTATCCACGCTCGCTGTGGGGCAGCCGCCGTGACGACGTCTGGGCGGTCGGGGGCTGGCGGCGGCACTGGGATGGCACGCAGTGGTCGGCGCGCGAGGGCATCGGGCTGCAGGCGGTGTGGGGCGCCAGCAGCGCCGACGTCTGGGCCGTCGGCGACCACGTCGAGCACTGGGATGGCAAGGGCTGGAGCATGGTCCCGGCGCCCGGCGACGGCCGCGCGCCACCGCCGCTGACCGCGCTCCACGGCAGCGGCAGCACCGACGTCTGGGCGGTCGGCGAGGGCCGCCTGCCCATGCACTGGGACGGCACGGCGTGGAAGCAGCTCGCCGCGCCCGATGGCGAAGATGGGCTGGGCATGCTGGCGGTGTGGGCGCGCTCGCCGAGCGCGGCCTGGCTGGTCGGGCGCAACGGGCGCGCGCGCCGCTGGGATGGCAAGCGGTGGAGCTTCGTGGACAGCGGCACCAGGCGCGATCTGTACGGGCTGTTCGGCGTCGGGGACGATCTGTGGGCCGTCGGTGACGGAGGCACCATCCTGCGCTGGCAGCAGGAGCGCTGGGTCAGCGTGGCCAGCCCGACCAGCGCCAACCTGCGCGCCGTCTGGGGGCCGCGCGGCAAGGAGCTGTGGGCCACCGGTGATGTGGTGCTGAAGTGGGACGGCAAGGCGTGGGCGCTGTCGCCGCTGCGGCCGGCGCGGCAGATGCGCGCGCTGTGGGGGCCGGGCCGCGACGACGCCTGGATG
This sequence comes from Polyangia bacterium, assembly GCA_044229835.1. Lineage (GTDB taxonomy): Bacteria > Myxococcota_A > Polyangia > Haliangiales > JADYYK01 > JADYYK01. The sequence goes on from JBGASF010000023.1 coordinate 39,692, forward strand.
GGGGGCGACGGCGGGCTGCTCCGGCGGCTGGCCTACCCGGACTGAGGCGCCGGGGGGCGGCCCGGCTCAGCGCACGTAGAGATCGCCGATGACGCCGTCGGCCAGGCTGAAGTTCAGCGTCAGCGTCTCGGTCGAGGTGGCGAAGCTGGTCTGGTAGGCGTTGGGCCCGATGGTCCGGTAGGTGCCCTCGAGGGCGACCGCCGCGCTGCCGTCGCCCGGCCCGGTGGAGCCGGCCGGCGGGCTGCTGGAGCCGTCGGGGGTCTCGACCAGGCGCACGGTGTCGTCGGCGCGGAAGGTGATGGTCCAGGTCACCGCGAAGGCCTTGTCCCAGCTGCCGGTGGGGCCGAGGACGGTGGCGGAGAAGGCGCCCTTGAAGGTGCCCACGATGCCGTCGTGGCGCCCGGTCGGCTCCAGCACGCGCATGATCAGGCGATCCTTCGACACCTTGTAGGGGTAGCGATCGCGATAGCGCATGCCGTCGCTGGCGTCGGTCGACTCGATGATCAGGTGGGCGTCGTCGGCCTCGAACAGGCCGGCGCTGGCGCTGGTGGCGCCCTCGGCCTGCACCGAGACGCGGCCGCCCGGATCGAAGGTCAGCTGCGCCTGCACCGCGCGCGACACCGGATCCAGCTTGCGCCACGACCCCAGCAGGAGGTCGGGATCGTTGTCACCGCCTCCACCACACCCGGACAGCACCGCGGCCAGCACGGCCACCGTCCACCACACACGCTTGCTCTGCGTCGACATCGAGGGCCGCATAGCAAATCTGCGCCCGCGGTGCAAGCCGTGCGGCTGGCAAAGGCGGCCCGCCGCCAGCGACCAGGGACCGCGGCCAGCGACTCGCGGCTAGCGACGGCGCCGGCGCGCCAGCACCAGGCCCAGCGCGCCCAGCGCCAGCAACCCACCCAGCGCGCTGCTGGCGGGGCTGCTCGCGCCCACGCCGGTGCGGCAGCTGCAGCCGGAGTCCTCGCCGTCGCCGTTGCCGCCGCCAGCGTCAGTGCCGGCCGTGCCGCCGTCGGGGGTCGCCGTGCTGCCGTCGCGCGGCACGCTGGCGTCCGGCGTGGCGCTGCCGCCGACCACGGTGCAGGTGGTGCCCTCGCACGAGGGCCGCCCGCTGAAGGTGTTGCAGCCCTGCCCGGGGCAGCACAGCATGCGCTGCGCGCCACAGCCGACGTCGGCGCTGTGCAGCACGCAGAAGTCGCCCGCGTTGGGACAGTCGCTGGCCTTGGTGCAGGTCGGACAGCCACCCGCCTGCGCCTGCCGCGCCGTGACCCCGAAGCCCACGAAGACCAGCACCACCACCAGCATCCAGGTTCGCATGGCGGGATGATACCCGCGGCAGGGGCGGGGCGGAACCGCTACGGACAGCGGGCGTCGTTGTTCTGCAGCGAGTCGATCTGGGCCGCCGACAGCGGCAGCGCGTCGCAGCCGTGGCCGCTCTCGCAGATGAGATCCCAGCGCGGCTCGGCCTTGTTGTGGCAGCTGAGGCAGTTGCCGCCGAACTGGTTGACGACGCCGTCGCTGCCGCGCGAGCGGATGGTGGTGCCGTTCGCGGACACCGACAGCGAGAAGAACTCCCAGTCGCGGCTGGTGGCGCTGAAGCCGGCCTTGCGCTTGATCATGGCCTCGAAGGGCACCAGCTGGATCAGCGTCCCGACCGGGTAGTCGCCGCCGGTGTTGGCGGTGGCCAGCGCGACGGCCTCGGCGGTGTGGCCGAGCTTGTTGGTGATGCGGAAGCGCCGCACCTTCTGCCAGCGCGTGACGCACTCGAAGTCGGACGCCTGCATCACGAAGTCGTCGGCGCCGCTGCCGCCGTCACCCTGTGCAACCGCGCCATCGCCGCCGGCGACCTGGGCGTCGCTGCCGACGTCGTCGTCGTCGCCCGCGCCCGCGCTGCCGCCGCCGCAGCCCACGGCGCCCAGCACCAGCAGTCCCAGCGCGAACGTGAGCGTTTTCATGGCCGCGAAGATACACTCCTGCAGATGGCGAAGCGAGCGCCGCACCTGCTGGCCGTTTCCGCGCTGGCGCTGCTCGCGCTCGCCGCGCTCGCCGCGTACGGATGCAAGAAGCAGCCGCGGGCAGGGTCACGCGACCCCGCCGCGCCTGCCGCAGCGGCGCAGTCCCCCCCTGCGCCGGCGCCCGTCGGCGAGATCTCGGGCCCGGTCGGGATCGTCGGGGGACCCTTCGTCGGCTTCGGCATGCGCCTGCAAGGCACCTCGCGCGCGGTCGCCATCGCGGAGGTCTTCCATGACAGCCCGGCCTCCGAGGCCGGCCTGCGCAAGGGCGACCTCATCGTCGCCATCGACGGCGAGTCGACCCTGGGCTGGTCGGTGCAGCAGGTGATGGCGCGGCTGCGCGGCGCCGCGGGCACCGAGGCCGGCCTCGATCTCGAGCGCGGCATCGACGGGCTCCAGGTCCGCATGGTGCGCCGCCGGGTGCCCTCGGTGCCGCTGCCCGGGAACCAGCCCTGACGGCGAGCCGGACCATCCGGTAGACTGCCGCGATGGGCTGGGCGGCTGGATACATGACGCGCCTCACGGCGGGCGAGACGGTGTCGTTCCGCCCGCGCGGCAACTCGATGGCGCCGAAGATCCAGTCGGGGCAGCTGTGCACCGTGACGCCGGTCGATCCCGCCGCGCTGAAGGTCGGGGACATCGTGCTGTGCAAGGTCGGCCGCGCCGAGTACCTGCACTTCGTGAAGGCCATCGACCGTGACGGCCCGCGCTTCCGGATCGGCAACAACCGCGGCGGCATCAACGGCTGGATCGGCGCCGCCCACATCTTCGGCCGGCTGACCCGCATCGAGCCGTAGCCGACACGGCCGCGGCCGCGCCTGCGTCCCGCCCGGGCCCGCGCCTCAGCTTGCGCTGCGCGCCGCCGCCAGCACGGCGTCGAGCGGGGTGCGCTGATCGATGCGCCGCGCGCGCTCGACGAACAGGAGCTTGCCGTCCTTGCCGACCAGCAGCGAGGTCGGCAGCGCGATGTCCTGGCGCCGCGCCCCCAGCAGCAGGCGGTCGTACCAGGGCACGCCGTCGGGGTGGCGCACGCCGATGGCGTCGAGCAGCTTGCCCTCGGGATCCGACAGGAAGCTGACCTTGCCGCCGAGGCGCTTCTCCAGGGGGGCCTGCTCGTCGCTGCGATCGACCGAGATGGCGTAGAGCTTGATGCCGGCGGCGCGCAGGGCGTCGTGCTCGCGCCCGAGCTGGTCGAGCTGCGTCACGCAGTACGGGCACCACCAGCCGCGGTACATCACCACCAGGGCGGGCGCCGCCGCGCGCACCTCGGCGTCGGTCACCGGCGCGCCGCCGGTGCCGGCCAGGCTGAAGCTCGGCAGCGTGTCACCGACCTTGACGCGCAGGCCGCTGCCGCGCGGCAGCGACAGCTCCTTGCGCGTCGATGCGAACCAGATCAGCACGGTGGCGCCCGCGCCCGCGGCCAGCCACCACGCCGCGCCCTGGCGCCAGCCCACCACGACCAGCGCCGCGCCGATGACGACCCCGCCGTCGAAGATCCACGTCGGCTGCGTCTTCTTGAGCGCCAGCGTGCCCAGGAAGGTGACGATGAACAGGCCCATCACACCCAGGCCGAGGCCGACGAAGGACAGCACGGGCGAACAGTAGACGCGCCCGCGCGCCCGCGCAACGGCCGCGGCGGCGGGGCGCTGGCGCTGGCGTGCTAGCGCCGGCGTGTGATCGAGTAGATGGCGGGGTTGGTCTGCTCGACCTCGCGGTCGAGGACGTCACGGACCTGGCGCGCCAGCGCGACCACGTCGAGCGGCTTCTCGATGACGCCGACGGCGCCGAGAGCGTGGTAGTTCGGCCCCTTGCCGGGCGCCGTCAGCAACACGACCGTCATGTTGTGACGGCGCAGCGTCGACAGCAGGGTGAGGCCATCGGGAGAGGGCAGGTCGGCGTCGAGCAGCACGACGTCGGGCTGCTCCTCGACGGCCAGGCGGATCGCCTCCAGCCCCGAGGCTGCCTCGAGCACGGTCCAGTCCACGATCGAGCTCAGGCAGGCCATGCAGCTCTTGCGGACTTCCGATTCGGCTTCCACGACGAGAATCTTCGCCAACACCGTCCCCTCCAATAACGCTATTTGCAGAATATTTCAATAGCACTGACCGTGCCGAGCAGCCGACCTGACAGCGCTACTGCGTGATTTCAGCTGCTTGTCGTGCGTCAGCTGCTTTGACTTTTCACAGTCAGCGAAATTCCGTCTACTGTGCACGATTGCAGTATCACCGGAAGACACAGATCGCGCTGCGCTGTCACCTCGGCGGTCACAAAACCTGCGTGGTATGGTCGCGCGCATGGGGAGTCGCGAGCGCGACGGGGGGCGTCGCACCCAGGAGGTCGAGGGCGGTCCGGCCACACCACAGGTGCTGGTGCCGCGCTTCCGCCTGCAGGTGCTCGAGCCACGCCCGGAGGCACCGGTGCACTGGCACTCGTCGGGCGATCGCTGCTCGATCGGCTCGCAGCCGGGCAACGACATCATCATCGATGACCCCACGGTGTCGCGCTACCACTGCGAGGTCCTGGTCGACGCCGAGGGCGCCCACGTGCGCGACACCGGCAGCCTCAACGGCACCGTGGTCGACGGCGTGCGCGTCAACGACGCCTACCTGCGCGACGGCAGCCTGATCAAGCTGGGCGAGGCCGTGGTGCGCTTCCAGCTCGGCCAGGACACCATCCAGATCCCGCTGTCCGAGCGCACCAGCTTCGAGACCCTGGTCGGCCAGTCGGTGGCCATGCGACAGACCATCTCGCTGCTCGAGCGCGCCGCCGCCACCGACGCCACCGTGCTGCTCGAGGGCGAGACCGGCACCGGCAAGGGCGCCACCGCGGAGTCGATCCACCGCGCCAGCGGGCGCAAGGACGGCCCCTTCGTGGTGGTCGACTGCGGCGCCATCCCGGAAAATCTCCTGGAGTCGGAGCTGTTCGGCCACGAGCGCGGCAGCTTCACCGGCGCCGCCGCGCGGCGCGTGGGCGCCTTCGAGGAGGCCGCCGGCGGCACCCTGTTCCTCGACGAGATCGGCGAGCTGCCGCCCGAGCTGCAGCCCAAGCTCCTGCGCGCGGTCGAGACCCGCACCATCCGGCGCGTGGGCCAGAACCAGCACGTGCCCATCGACGTGCGCATCGTGGCCGCCACCAACCGCGATCTGCGCAGCGACGCCAACACCGGGCGCTTCCGCAGCGACCTCTACTTCCGCCTCGCGGTCATCAAGATCACGCTGCCGCCGCTGCGCCAGCGCCCCGAGGATCTGCCCCTGCTGGCCGAGGCGCTGCTGGCCACGCTGCGCGCCCAGCCGCACGAGATCCACGCCCTGCTGACGCCGGCCTTCCTGGCCACCCTGCGCCGCGCGGCCTGGCCCGGCAACGTGCGCGAGCTGCGCAACTACCTCGAGCGCTGCCTGGTGTTCCAGGACGCGCTGCCCATCTCGGGGGTCACTCACATCGGCGAGATCGCCGCGCTGACCCAGGTGGCGCCGGCCGCCGACGCCGACCTGGCCTACGCCGACGCGCGCAAGCGCGCCATCGACGCCTTCGAGAAGAGCTACGCCGAGGCGCTGGTGCGCAAGCACGGCGGCAAGGTCGCGGCGGCCGCACAATCTGCGGGGATCGCGCGCGTGCACCTGTACCGCCTGCTGCGTCGCCACGGCCTGACCCCCGGTCAGGGCTGAAGCTTCGCCCAACGTCACCCCGGGCTCCCAGGCAGGTACGGATCGTGCTATCGGAGGGACGCGGCGCCCCACGCTGGGGCGCGAGGAGACTGCGATGGCACAGAGACTCGGGCGGATTGTCGTACTGGTGGGGCTGGGGCTGGGCGTGAGCGTGGGCAGTGCGTGGGCCGAGCCCAAGTTCGAGTATGGCAAGGCGGACGAGGTCAAGGACGTCAAGAAGGTGGAGTGGAAGGCGTCCGCCAAGGCCGGCCTGCTCATCTCGACCGGCAACTCGCAGTCGCGCACGCTGTCGGCGGGCGGCACCGCGTCGCGCAAGGCCGGCAACAACAAGATCGGCATCGAGGCCTCGGCGGCCTATGCGCGCGCGGGGATCTCGATCGCGGTGGATGACGACGCCATGGGCACCGCGGGCAACGGCACCATCGAAGAGGACGAGATCACGTCGGTGGACCGCACCACCACCAAGGCGTTCGCCGGCAAGCTGCGCTACGATCGCTTCTTCAGCGCCAACAACTCCGCGTTCTTGACCGCGGTCGCCAGCAAGGACGAGCCCGCCGGCAAGAACTTCGTCGGTGGCGGCCAGATCGGCTACAGCCGGCAGCTGCTGGCCGACAAGCGCAGCATCGTCAAGGCCGAGCTCGGCTATGACCTGTCGGTCGAGGATCTGACCTCGGCGCCCGACACCGTCACCATCCACTCGGCGCGTGTCTTCGCAGGTTACACCCTCAAGCTGAGCGACTCGACCGGCGCCAACGCCGAGCTCGAGGTGCTGGCCAACCTGAACACCGAGAAGACCCCGACCGAGGACGGCAGCAACGAGGCCAAGGCGTTCGAGGACGTGCGCGCCATCGGCAAGATCGGCCTGACCACCTCGCTGTCCAAGAGCATCTCGTTCGGCTTCGGCTTCACCATGAAGGTGGACACCACGCCGGCGCCGCTGGCGCCGCTGGGGCTGCCCTTCGCGGCCGGCTTCGCGCCGTTCGCGGACCAGCTCGACACCACGACCGAGGCCACCCTCATCGTGAACCTGCTGTGATGCGCGCAATGGCAATGACGAGGCGGGAGGGAGGCACCATGAAGCGGATCGCGGCGGTGGTCGTGCTGGGTGTGTGTGCGCTGGCGGGCCCCCGGATGGCGCGGGCGGATCGCGCCATCGAGGTCGGTGGCTTCCTCGGGGCGCACATCTTCTCCGAGGACAACGAGCTCGGCGTCTACGAGGAGCCCGGGGCGCCGTCGCCCAAGAACGGCCTCATCGGCGGCGTGCGCGTCGCCGCGGCGCTGTTTGGTCGCCTCGACCTCGAGGCCGAGCTGGGGCTGACGCCGACCACGGTGCGCGACGCCGACGCCGACGTCATGGTCATCGCGCTGCGCGGCCACGCGCTGTTTCACTTCGCCGCGCCGCGCGCCAAGCTGCGCCCGTTCGTGCTGGTGGGCGCCGGCAGCCAGACCTCGTCGTCGTCGAACCGCACCATCATCGACCTCGACACCGACTTCGCCGCCCACGCCGGGGCCGGGGTGAAGTACCGCCTGGGCAAGCGCTGGGGCGTGCGCGTGGACGGCCGCGTGGTGCTGCCGCCGTCGAGCGACTCGTCGTCGGTGGTGACCGACTTCGAGGGGCTGCTCGGGATCTATGGCCGCTTCGGCGACGAGGGCCCGGCTGCCCCCGCGGTGGTGGCGCCGCCACCCGACCCCGACGCCGACGGCATCGTGGGTGACGCCGACAAGTGCCCCGAGCAGGCCGAGACCGCCAACAGCTTCGAGGACGACGACGGCTGCCCCGACGAGGCGCCGCCGGTCGACGCCGACGCCGACGGCATCGTGGGCGACGCCGACAAGTGCCCCGAGCAGGGCGAGACCGTCAACGGCTACCAGGACGACGACGGCTGCCCCGACGAGCTGCCCGACACCGACGCCGACGGCCTCAAGGACGACACCGACAAGTGCCCCACCGAGAAGGAGGACGCCGACGGCTACCAGGATGACGACGGTTGCCCCGATCTCGACGACGACGGCGACACCGTGAAGGACGCCGACGACAAGTGCCCCGACAAGCAGGAGACCATCAACGGCATCGGCGACGACGACGGCTGCCCCGACGAGGTCCCCGCCGAGGTCGCCAAGTTCACCGGCGCCATCAAGGGCATCACCTTCGCCAACGGCAAGGCGGTGGTGCAGAAGGGTTCGTTCAAGGTGCTCGACGCCGCGGCCAAGGTGCTGGCGGCGTTCCCGGAGGTCAAGGTGGAGATCTCGGGCCACACCGACGACGCCGGCGTGCGCGAGGCCAACCTGGATCTGTCGGCGGCGCGCGCCGAGGCGGTCAAGGCCTACCTGGTCGGCAAGGGGATCCAGGCCGAGCGCATCGAGACGCGCGGCTATGGCCCCGACAAGCCGGTGGGTGACAACAAGACCAAGAAGGGCAAGGCGATGAATCGCCGCATCGAGTTCACGATCCTGACGGGTCGCTGAGGGGGTCTCCGATGGAAGAGATGATCGAAGGGCTGATGACGAAGTGCGGGCTCGACAAGGCGACCGCGCACAAGGTGGTCGAGTTCATGAAGAGCAACGCCGGCAAGGTGCCGGGCTGGCTGGGGCAGTCGAGCGTGGTCAAGGATCTGGCCAGCAAGGTCGGCCTGGGCGGCCTGCTCGGTGGCCTCGGCGGCGGTGAGGAGAAGAAGCCAGAGAACAAGGACGACAAGAAGCCGTAGCCGGGGCGTCCGGCGGCGGCTCCTCGCCGCAGTGCAGCAAAACCCGAGGCCGTGAAGGTGTTGACCTGCCTTCACGGCCTCGTGCTATTGAAGGCCGCGTGAAGCTGGCGACGCTGAGAGACGGCACGCGCGACGGGGCGCTCATCGTGGTGCGCCGCGACGGCGCGGTGGCGGTCAGCGCGCGCGAGATCGCGCCCACGCTGCAGGCGGCGCTGGACGACTGGGAGCGCGCGGCGCCGGCGCTGGAGCAGCTGGCCGCGCTGCTGGAGGCCGGCCAGGTCGCGGGCGAGCCGGTCGAGCCGCGCCGGCTGATGGCGCCGCTGCCGCGTGCCTACGAGTGGGTCGATGGCTCGGCTTACCTCAACCATGTGCGCCTGGTGCGCAAGGCGCGCGGGGCCGAGCCGCCGCCCACGCTGGAGACCGATCCGCTGATCTACCAGGGCGGCTCGGGCGATCTGCTGGGGCCGACCGACGACATCGTGCTGCATGACGCGGCGTGGGGGCTCGACTTCGAGTCCGAGGTCGCCGTCGTGCTGGGGGACACCCCGCTGGGGGTGACGGCGGCGGAGGCGGCGCGCCACGTGCGCCTGCTGGTGCTGGTCAACGACATCACGCTGCGCAACCTGGTGCCCAGCGAGCTGGCCAAGGGCTTCGGCTTCTTCCAGTCCAAGCCGGCGACCGCGCTGTCGCCGCTGGCCATCACGCCCGACGAGCTGGGCGCGGCGTGGCAGGACGCCCGCGTGCACCTGCGCCTGCGCACGACCTACAACGGCCAGCTGGTGGGCGACTGCGACGCCGGGCCGGAGATGCACTTCTCGTTCGCCGATCTGGTGGCGCACATCGCCAGGACGCGGCGCTTCACCGCGGGCACGCTGCTGGGCAGCGGCACGGTGTCGAACGCCGATCGCGCGCGCGGGATCTCGTGCCTGGCCGAGCGCCGGATGATCGAGACGCTGGAGTCGGGCGCGCCGGTGACGCCGTTCATGCGCGTCGGCGATCGGGTGCACATCGAGATGCGTGACGGTGGGGGGCGGTCACTGTTCGGGGCCATCGACCAGAAGGTCGTGGCGCCGACCATCGAGAAGCGGAGCTAGACATGGGCAAGCTGGAACCACTGGGCATCAAGCGGCTCGAGGCGCTGCACTACTACGTGCGAGACCTCGAGCGCAGCCGGCACTTCTACGTCGACATGATGGACTTCGCCGAGGTGTGGCGCTCGAGTCCGGCGCTGGAGCAGGCCGGGCGGCAGCGCTCGTCGGTGTTCCGCGCCGGCGACGTGGTGGTGGTGTGCTCGCAGCCGGTGGGCGAGGGCGGGCGGGCCTGGCGCTACCTGCGCAAGCACCCCGACGGCGTGGGGTCGATCGTGTTCGAGGTCGAGGACATCGAGCGCACCTTCAAGCTGCTGGAGCAGCGCGGCGGCACGCCCATCACCGACATCCAGCGCTTCCAGGACGACGGCGGCACGCTGGCCATGTTCAACATCACGACGCCGTTCGGCGACACCACGTTCCGCTTCGTGCAGCGCGGCGGCTTCCGCTCGCTGTACAGCGGGCTCGAGGAGGTCGCGGCCACCGGGGCGCGCGGGGGCAACCGCTTCGGGTTCCAGCGCGTCGATCACGTGACCTCGAACTTCCAGACCATGAAGCCGGCGCTGCTGTGGATGGAGCACGTCATGGGCTTCGAGCCGTACTGGGAGGTCGCGTTCCACACCAGCGACGTCGATGGCGGCGCCTCGGGCGGCTCGGGCCTCAAGTCGATCGTGATGTGGGAGCCGCAGTCGGGCGTGAAGTTCGCCAACAACGAGCCCATGCGGCCGTTCTTCAAGGCGTCGCAGATCAACGTCTTCAACGAGGATCTGCGCGGCGACGGCGTGCAGCACGTGGCGCTCGAGGTGCCCGAGATCCTGGGCGCGGTGCGCGGGCTGCGCGAGCAGGGCGTCAGCTTCATGCCGACCCCGAAGGCCTACTACGACATGCTGCCGGGGCGCATCCAGCAGAGCAGCATCGGCAAGATCGACGAGGACATCTCGACGCTGGCCGAGCTCGGCATCCTCATCGACGGCGACGCGCAAGGGAAGTACATGCTGCAGATCTTCGTCAAGGAGTGGGCCGCGCTGCATGGGGATCCCGAGGCCGGGCCGTTCTTCTACGAGGTCATCCAGCGCAAGGGCGACCGCGGCTTCGGCGCCGGCAACTTCCGCGCGCTGTTCGAGAGCATCGAGCGGACGCAGCGCGCCGAGGGGCGTATCTGACCATGCCGACGGGCGCGCTGGAGCGCATGGTGTGCGGGCTGGTGCCGAGCAAGCACCACATCGCCCTGCGCGAGCCCGGCAGCCAGGCGCTGTGCCACGAGGAGTGCTTCACCCAGGACGGCTTCGATGGGCCGTACACGATCATGTATCACCGCGGTCGCCCGCACACCCAGCGGGCGACCGCCGCGGCGCATGGCTGGACGGCGTTCGCGCCGGCGGGGCAGGGTGCGGCCGCTGCGGGTGCGAGCGCCGGTGCCGGTGCGGCGCGCGGGCTGGCCAAGCGGCACTACCTGTCGGGGCAGCTGGAGCGGCGCGGCGGCGCGCCGGTCGATGCCCGGGTGCCGCTGCTGGGCAACGCCGACGTGGTGCTGGCGGTGGCCTTCCCCGACGCGGCGGATCCGGTCTATGTGGCCAACGCCGACGGGGACGAGCTGATCTATGTGCACCAGGGCGGCGGCCTCTTGCGCACGCAGCTCGGTGACGTGGAGTTCAACGCCGGCGACTACGTGTACATCCCGCGCGCGCTGGTGTACCGGCTGCTGCCGGGGGCGGGGCCGCAGCACTGGCTGTCGATCGAGGGCGCCGGCGGGATCGGGCTGCCGGCGCAGTGGCGCAACCCGGCCGGGCAGCTGCGCATGGACGCGCCGTACTGCCATCGCGACTTCAGGAAGCCGGTGTTCGCGGCGCCGCGTGACGAGGGGCTGCGGGCCCTGGTGGTCAAGCGCGGCGGCGTCTGGAGCGGCTTCGAGTACGAGGCCTCGCCGCTGGATCTGGTGGGCTGGGATGGCAGCGTGTATCCGTGGGCGTTCCCCATCCTGTGCTTCCAGCCGCGCGTCGGCCTGACCCACCTGCCGCCGACCTGGCACGGGACGTTCGCGGCGCGCGGGGCGCTGATCTGCAGCTTCGTGCCGCGCCCGGTGGACTTCCACCCCGAGGCGGTGCCGTGTCCGTATCCGCACTCGTCGCCCGGCTGCGACGAGGTGCTGTTCTACTGCCGCGGCAACTTCACGTCACGGCGCGGCGTCGGCCCCGGCAGCATGTCGCACCACCCGGCCGGGATCCCGCATGGGCCGCACCCGGGCGCCTACGAGGCCAGCGTCGGCAGCAAGCACACCGACGAGCTGGCGGTGATGCTGGACACCACGCTGGCGCTGCAGCCGACGGCGGCGGCGCTGGGCATCGAGGATCCTGCGTACCACGAGAGCTTCAGGTGAGCCGCGCAGCGGCGAAAGCTGGAACTCTCGCGTCCGGTTCCGTTCGCGCTCGCTAGAGGCCGCGCACGAAGGGCTCCAGCGCGCCCGACAGCTGGTCGGCGTGGCGGGCGGGATCGGGCGGGTTGAACCAGCGGAACGGGTGCACCAGGCTGCGCGGCTCGCGCAGGGTGGCGCCGCCGCCGCTGCACTCGACCAGCAGGGCGGTGGCGTCATAGGCGGCGTGCAGGTGGTCGAGCTCCATGCCGTGGCCGCGCAGGCCGGGCACCCACCACGACGACTGCACCGCGCGGTAGCCGGGCAGCCGGGCGCGCACCGACTCGGCGGCGGCGGTCAGGCGCGGCGCGGCGCTGGGGCGGCCCAGGCGACCGCCCCACGGGGTCAGGATCATGCGGCCGATCGAGTGCAGGGACAGCGCGTGATCGATGCGCGTGTGTGTTGACACGCTGTCAAGTGTCGCGACCACCGCGGCGCACTCGGGTTCGCTGAGGGCGTGCGGGCCGCCGTGGTTCCAGCCGCCCAGGGCGGCGCGCAGACCGTGCGGCGCGGCGGGGCGGAAGTGGGTCGGGAAGTTGCGGTTGAGATCGACCCCGCGGGCGTTGCCACGCCGGAAGCGGCGCCGGCCCGCACGTAGATCGGCCTCGACGGCCTGGAAGCCGTCGACGTTGACCAGCGGGATGGCCACGATGCGCCGGCCCTCGGGCGGGCGCGCGCACAGGCGGGCCAGCAGCGCCAGCGCGGTCTCGACGCCGATCCACTCGATGGGGTGCAGCCCGGCGATGATCGCGGTGGCCACCGGCGCATCGGCGGCGCCCAGCTCGAGGGCGAACAGCGGCACCCCGCGCACGCTGCGGCCGATGCTGCGTGCGCTGGCGCCGGGGCTATCGGCCAGCTCGGCCAGCCTGGCGATGATCTCGCGATAGCCGCGATAGTCGCCGACGCGGGCCAGGTCGACGTCGTCGGCCAGCGGGTGCGGCGGCAGTGTGCCGAGGTGCGCGAGCAGTGACACGGGGGGCATCATCGCACGCGAGGCAACTCCTCGGCATGTCTCGGGTGGCCCGTGGGCCCACATGTGCTGTGGTGGGCGCTCGATTGTCGGGGGCCTCGCCGGATTCACCATCATTGAAGGCAGCCACACAGAAGGTAGATTGAGGTCGGGCCCTTCTGCTCGGTGAGGATGTGACGATGGCTCGGGAACCGCTCGCCCAGGCCGCACCGATGGTGACGACAGTGGCGCGCGGGACGCGGCTGGGCAGCTACGAGGTCCTGGGCAGCCTGGCCATGGGCGGCATGGCGGAGCTGTTCCTGGCCCGCAAGCAGGGTCAGGGCGGCTTCGAGAAGGTGGTGGCGCTCAAGCGGATCTTGCCGCACCTGGCCGAGAACGCCGAATTCGTGCAGATGTTCCTCGACGAGGCGCGCATCGTGGCGCAGCTCGATCACCCGAACGTCGCGCAGGTCTATGACATCGGCGAGGCCGAGGGCAGCTACTTCTTCACCATGGAGTACGTCGCCGGGCAGGACCTGCGCCACGTCATCCGCGCGGCGCGCAGCGCGGGCGGCCTGCCGCTGGAGCAGGCGCTGTTCGTGGTCCACGAGGTCGCGGCCGGGCTGCACCACGCGCACGAGAAGCTGGGCAGCGACGGCGAGCGGCTGGGGATCGTGCACCGCGACGTGTCGCCGGCCAACGTGCTGTTGACGTATGAAGGTGCGGTCAAGATCGTCGACTTCGGCGTCGCCAAGGCGCGCACGCAGAGCCGCGAGACCCAGGCCGGCACGCTCAAGGGCAAGGTCGCCTATATGTCGCCCGAGCAGTGCATGGGCGAGGGCGTCGACGCGCGCAGCGACGTGTTCGCGCTGGGTGTGGTGCTGTACGAGCTGACGGTGGGGGCGCGGCCGTATGTCGCGCGCACCGACTACGAGCTCATCATGCAGGTCGCGGCCGGCAACCTGCCCGCGCCGAGCACGCGCCGCCCTGGCTATCCCGCCGCGCTGGAGGCGGTGGTGATGAAGGCGCTGGCGCGCGATCGCGAGGCGCGCTGGAGCAGCGCCGAGGAGCTCGGGCTGGCGGTGGCCGAGGTGGCCGAGCAGCTCGGCCTCAGGCTGTCGGCGGTCGGTATGCGGCGCTTCATGCGCACGCTGTTCGGTGATGCCGCGCGCGGCACCCCGGCGCCGGGCACGCGCGCGCTGGCGGGCGGCACCGGGATGGTGCCGGCGGCGACGCGCAGCAGCGGCGTCAGCGCCGTCAGCGGCGCGAGCGGTGCGAGCGGTGTGAGCGGTGTGAGCGGTGTGAGCGCCAGCGGGGCCAGCGGGGCGCCGGTGCAGCTGGCGGTCGGCAGCGCCAGCGGGCCGGTGCGGCGCGAGCTGGAGGCGGTGCCCAGCGAGGTCGCGCTGGAGATGTCGGGGCGCAGCTTCGAGGTCGCCGAGCCGGCGGCCCAGCTGGATGGTGAGCGCGACGGTGACAGCGACGGCGACCTGGAGGCCGAGCTGGAGCTGGTGCGCGCGGTCGACGCCGTGGTGGACGACGGCGCGGCGGCGCCGGCTGACGCGGCTCTGACCGCGGAGCTACCCGGCGACGACGACGGCGCGGGGGTGCCGCCCGCGGCGGCGGCGCCCAGCCGCGCCATCGAGGGTGAGGACTCGGGCAGCGCGCAGATGATCGAGACCGCGGCGCCGGCGCTGGGCCTCTTGTGGGAGCCCAGCGGGCCGAGCGCGCTGGCCGAGCGGCTGGAGCCCGATGACGAGGTGGTGGAGCCGGTGCGCCTGCAGCGCACCGGGCCGCTGCGCAAGCTGGCGCGTCGCCCGCTGCGCGCGCTGCTGGTCGTGGGCGGCGCCACGCTGGTGGTGACGCTGGCGCTGCTGGGCTGGCGCAGCCTGGCTGGCGGCGGCCACCGCGGCGCCACCGCGGCGACCACGCGTGCCGCGGCCGATGCGGTCGCCAGCGAGGTCACGCCCGCGCAGGCCGAGGCGGCGCTGGCGCCGGCGGCGCCCGAGCTGCGCGCCGAGATCGCGGTGGGTGGCGCGCCCGCGCCGCTGGCCGCGGGCGTGGCCGAGGTGGTGCGCGCAGCCGGTGAGGCGGCGGCCGCCGAGCCCCAGCCCGTGATCGATCCCGCGAGCGCTCCCGTGATCGATCCCGCGAGCGGCCCCGCGGTCGACTCCGCCGCCGACTCCGCGCCCGCGCCATCTCCGTCGTCCCGTCCCCGCGGCCGCAGCCGGCGCCCGGCAGCGTCGCCAGGCTGGGATCCCGACTCACCGCTGCTCCCGCGCTGAAGTTCGCGGCTGGAGGTTCGATGCGTGCGTCCGTGCTGGGCCCGATCGTCGTCATGTTCGCGCTGCTCGCCCAGCCGCTGGCGGGCGCCCTGCCGGTGATGGTCACGCCCGCCGAGCCCGACCACCTGGCCGCCGGGGTCGACGCCTACGGGGCGCGTGACTACGAGCGCGCGGTGGCCGAGTTCCAGGCCGCCTATGCGGCCAGCGCCAGCGCCGATGCGCTGTTCGGCTGGGCCCAGGCCGAGCGCCTGTCGGGCGACTGTCCCAGCGCGGTGGTGCTGTATCGCCGGCTGCTCGAGGGCACGCTGGCCCCGGCACAGCAGGCCGCCGCGCAGCAGAACCTGGAGCGCTGCGAGCGCGCTCTGGGAACGTCACCCGCGCTGGCCGGGCCGACCGCGGCGGCGCCAGCGGCCGCGACGACGACGCCCAGCACCTCCGCCTCGAGCGGTGATGCCCCCGCGACGTCCGCTGGTGCGCCGGCGCGCGACGGCAAGGCCTGGTATCGCGACACCTGGGGCGGCGTGCTGACCGGCACCGGGGTCGGGCTGCTGGCGGTGGCGTGGGGCTTCCATGTCTCGGCCCAGGGCGTGCGCGCCGAGGCCGACGACGCCTACGCCTACCAGGACTTCGAGCGGCTGCATGCACGCGCCGATGGCCGGGACACGGTCGCCGCGGTGAGCGCGCTCGTGGGGGCTGGTCTGGTCGCCGGTGGTGTGGTTCGATATGTGCTCGTGCGCCGCCGCGCACGCGAGGGCGCCAGGCTTGGCGCGACAGCGACTGCACACGGCGGGGTGCTGGTCCTGGCGGGAGAGTTCTGATGCGTAGAGTGACGATGCTGATCGCGGCGATGGTGGTCCTGGCCGGGGCGCGCGTCGACGCCGCCCAGGCCGCGGTGGCGCTGGTGCGCGGTGGCGCGGCGCTGGCCACCTTCGAGCGCATCTCGGCCGACGGCTGCCAGATCGTGTCGGGCGAGCTGGCGGTGCTGGAGGCGCATACGGCGTCCGAGAACGCCAACGGCCTCTACGTGGTCGGCGTCCAGGAGGACATCTGCCTGGGCACCGGCAGCGGCTTCGCGGGCTATGCCACCGGGCAGTTCGACGTCGTCGGCCTGCTCTATGCGCGCTTCCGCGGCAGCCTGGTCGCGGAGTCGTACTCGGGCGGGCCGCCGGTCACCATCGAGCTCGATCTGCACTGGCTGGGCACCGGCACGGTCACGCGCGAGCGCGGCTTCTTCCGCGACGAGACCCAGATCTCGTTCAGCTTCTCGGCGCGCCGCAACGCCGTCACGGTCGGGCAGTTCGACGTCGACGGCGAGGCCATGCCGCTGACCTCGGCCACGCTGGCGCGCGAGACCAACGGCACCGTCACCTTCTAGGCCCTTCCAGGGCCCTGCTGGGCTCGGCCAGGCTTCCCCCACGTCGGTAGCACCTCGTCGTCACCCCACTCCGTCAGAACACACGGAAGATCAGCGAGTTCGACGCATGGCGGCCGCGCCAGGCCAAGCCGACCGAAGCCGGTCGTCTGTGCCATGAACGAATTCCCGCGCCAGCATGTGCAATATATCTTCAAAAACTATTCAACATCCATTCGGCCTCGGGCATCGTATGGGCTCTGCAACGTCAACCCACTGCCCCGGAGGTCGCCATGTCGAATCTGAAGCGAATTGTCATGCTGTCGGTGGTTCCCGTCTTCGTTGGCCTGGGCTGCGGCAGCTCGAGCAAGAGCCCGAGCAGCAGCCCGGCCAGCGTCAGTGCGCGGCCGAGCGCCAGCCAGGACCTGGTCGGCACCGCCAGCCAGGCTGGCACCTTCAAGACCCTGCTCGCGGCGGCCACCGCGGCGGACCTGGTGGACACCCTGAAGGGGCCCGGCCCGTTCACCATCTTCGCACCCAATGACGAGGCCTTCGCCAAGCTGCCGCCCGGCACCGTCGAGGCGCTGCTCAAGGACAAGGCCAAGCTGCAGGCCATCCTGACCTACCACGTGATCTCGGGACGGGTCATGGCGGCCGAGGTCATGAAGGCGGGCTCGGTCACGACCCTGCAGGGCGGCGAGATCGCCATCGACACCAGCGACGGCGTCCGCCTCGGCGGCGCGCGCGTGATCGCGACCGACGTGGCGGCCTCCAACGGTGTCATCCACGTCATCGACTCGGTGATGCTGCCGCCGTCGTAGCGCTGACGGTGTGTTGACGATGAACCTGAGACTGGATTCCGAAAAGAAGGAGAACGTCATGTCGAAGAGAACCTCGAAGCGCTTGCTCGCGCTGTCCCTGCTGGCCACCATGGCCGTCGCCGCCGGCTGTGACGACGATGACGGCGGGACGCCGGCCGGCACCGCCTCGCTGCGCGTCGTCCACGGCTCGCCCGACGCGCCCGCCGTGGACGTGTATGCCAAGGGCAGCAGCACCCCGCTGTTCAGCGCCGTCGCGTACGGCGCCGCCACCGACTACATCACCGTGCCCGCCGGTGACTACGTGATCGAGCTGCGCGCCGCCGGCTCCCCCGCCAGCAGCGCCGCGGCGCACAGCACCGGGACGCTGTCGCTCGCCGCGGACGCCCGGGTCACGGCCATCGCGGTCGGCCTGCTGGGCTCGACCGACCCGGCGAGCCAGCTGCGTGTGCTGCCGATGCTCGAGCAGTGGGGACCCGACGCGACCGGCAGGGTGCGGGTGCGGGTCGTGCACGCCTCCGCCGACGCACCCACCGTGGCCATCGACGTCGGCAACGACGGCAGCGCCGAGGTGCCAGCGCTGGAGCGCTTCGCCGACACTGGCGCAGCCGGCATCGAGCTGCCCGCCGCGCAGGCGCTGCAGCTCGGGATCTGGGCCGGCAGCCCGCTGGCGCGCGTGACCGCGTTCACCACGCCGGCGCTGCCCGAGGGCGCCGAGCTGTTCGTGATCGCGACTGGTCGCCTGGCGGCCAAGCCCCGCGTCGCCGACGGCTTCGCGTTGCTGGCCATCGCGCCAACCGCGGCAGTCGGCTTCATCAAGCAGAACCCGGTGGTGTACGCCCTGCATGCGTCGCCCGACGCCCCCGCGGTCGACATCTTCGCGGGCGCCGGTGAGCTGACCGACAACCTGGCCTTCTCCGAGCTCGGCGGCGCCATCCAGGTGCCGCCCGGCAGCTACACTCTCGATCTGTTCGCGCACGCCGCGGGCGCCACGCGTCCCACCGGTGCGCCGGCGTTCAGCTACCCGACCCCGGCGCTGGCCGCCGGCGAGCGCTACCTCGCGATCGCCACCGGTTTCCTGTCGCCCGCCGCGGGTGAGCAGGGCTTCCGCGTCGAGGCCTTCGCCGAGCGCTTCGGCACCGATCCGGGAGCGCTGGTGCGGGTCATCCACGCGTCGCCCGATGCCCCGGCGGTCGATGTCGGTGGTGTGGTCGCGGGCACCTACGGCGCGATCAGCGCGCTCTCCGGGCTGTCCTTCCCGGCGGCCTCGGGGGAGGCGGGCGTCGCGCTGCCAGCGGGCCCGCTGACCATCGGTGTCGCCGCGGCAGGCTCGGCCAGCACCGTGGCGCGTTTCGGCCTCACCATGCCGGCCGGCCGCGGGCTGTTCGCGGCCGCGGTGGGCGCACTGTCACCGGCCAGCGACGAGCAGGCCTTCCGTCTGGTCGTCATCGACACCAGCGCGGCGCCCTGGTCGGCCACCGCGGTGTCGCCGCAGTGACGCGCCACACGGCCCCTCGGTCAGGCTAGACTGACCGCCAGTGTCCGCCAAGGTCTCAGGGTCCGGCGAGGCGATGCTGTCGATCGGCGCGCTGTCGCGTGCCACCGGGATCCCGGTGCCGACCCTGCGGACCTGGGAGGCGCGTTATGGCGTCCCCACCGCCGTGCGGCGGCCGTCCGGCCACCGCCTGTACCCACTCCCCACGGTCGCCCACCTGCGCACGGTGTCCTCGGCCCTGTCGCGCGGCCTGCGTGCCAGCGAGGTGCTCGGCGCCAGCCCGGCGCAGCTCGAAGCCCTGGTCGCGGGCACCGCGCTCGAGGCCGTCAGCACCGGGTTCGGTGGCGCCGAGGCCGCGGCCGACCTGCCCGAGCTGCTGACCATCGTCGAGCGCATGGACGCCGCACGCCTGACCCGGATCCTGCTCGCCGACGCCGCGCGGCTGGGCGCCGTCGAGCTGATGGTGCAGCGCGTGGCTCCGCTGCTCGAGGCCGTCGGCCAGGCCTGGGCGACCGGCACCCTGGAGGTTCGCCACGAGCACTTCCTGTCGGCTCGCGTGGGCGATCTGCTCAGGGCGCTGCGCCTGAGCGCCGAGGAGCGCGCTGACGGTGCGCTGGTCTGCCTGGCGACCTTGCCGGGCGAGAGCCACTCGCTCGGCCTCGAGATGGCGGCGCTGGTGCTGGCCTCCGCGAGCTGCCGGACCCTCGTGCTGGGCACCGAGACGCCGCCGAGAGAGATCGTCCAGGCGGCCCTCCAGACCCATGCCGATGCCGTGGCGGTCAGCATCTCGGTCGCCGCCAGGGGGGCGGCCTCGGCACGCGCGGTGAACCGGCTGCGCGCCGCCCTGCCCAGCGCGGTCCGCCTGCTGCTCGGGGGGGGCGGGGCGCCGGCGGCGCGCGCGGGTGTCGAGACCGTCGCGGGGCTGCACGCGCTGGCCACCTGGGGCCGCCAGCTGCGGCGGCGGCACTGAGCCGGGCCGGCCGGGCGCGTCAGCCTGGTCGGGCCCGGGCGCGCCACCACTCGGTGGGCAGCCCGTGCTCGTCCTGGCCGGTGCGCTCGGGCAGAAAGCCGAGGCGGGCCAGGATGCGCCTGGACGCGGTGTTGCCCGGGTCGACGGTGGCGATGACCTCGGGGACGCGGGCCAGCGCGTGCGCGAGCACCGCGCGCGCCACCTCGGTGCCCAGGCCGTGGCCCCAGCGCGCCGGCAGCAGGCCATAGATCAGCTCGGGCTCGGGTTCGGGGTAGACGATGCCGGCGTAGCCGACGAAGGCGCCGCCCTCGCGCGCACACACCGCCCAGGTGCCGAAACCATGTGGGCGCTCGCGATAGTTGGCCAGCGAGGTCTCGATCCAGCGCTGGCTCTGCGCGCGTGACAGCGGACGGTTGTCGCCCACGAAGCGCATGGCGTGGGCGTCGCCGCACAGCGCGGCCAGGTCGTCGAGATCGTCGAGCGCCAGCTCGCGCACGTGCAGCCGCGCGGTGGCGAGCACGCGGTGCGTGGGCAGCTCGAGCAGCGGGCGCGTCGCGAGCGCCGGCGCCGCGCTGGCCAGCCAGGTCAGCACGGCGTGCGCGAAGGCTGCCGGCTCGACGCCCATCAGCGGCGGCAGCGCGAGCAGGCGCGCGGTGCCGCGCGCGGCCAGCGTGGCGGCCGGGCCGGGCGCAGAGGCCGCCAGCTTGACCGCGGCGGCGGCGCACTGGATGAGGCCTTGCAGCAGCTCGCGCTGGGCCCCGGCGGCGCCTCGCCACAGCGTCTCCCAGGCCTCGTGCGCCTCCCACGGGAAGCCGGCGTTCCACAGGTCGACGCCCCACAGCCAGCCGTCGTCGTCGCGCCAGCGCGTGGCGGGCAGCGGCGCACCCGGAGGCGACGGCGCGGGGTGCGGCAGGCCGCACCCGGGCAGCCAGGGCCGCGAGGGCAGGGGCTGCTCGGGCAGGTAGCGGCGCACGCACCGACTGTAACCGCGCCGGGCCTCGCCGCCACTGCATCAAGTGGAGGCTGTCAACCAATGCGCGTGTCGAGATGGGCGCCGCTGGCGCTGGGCGGAGTCGTGTGGGTCAGTGCGTGTGCGGCGTCGCGGCCGGCGACGGCGCGACCGGACCCGATGCGGCTGGATCGCGTGGTGCTGTACCAGAACGGGATCGGCCACTTCGAGCGCAGCGGCCACCTCGAGGGCAACCACCTCCGGCTGTCGCTGCGCCCGCACGAGGTCGACGACGTCATCAAGACGCTGACCGTGATCGACCGCGCCGGGCAGGCGCAGACGGTGGCCGCGGTGCTGCCGACGCCGGCGCAGTCGACTGGCGAGCGCGTGGTCATCGACATCGTGCTGTCCAAACCGGGCCGGGATCTCGAGGTCGCCTATGCGGTGCCGACCGCGAGCTGGAAGGCGACCTATCGCGTCGCGCTGCCCGACAAGCCGGGCGGCCAGGCGCTGCTGCAGGCCTGGGCCATGGTCGACAACGTCTCGGAGGAGGCCTGGCGCGGCGTCAAGCTGACGCTGGCCACCGGGGCGCCGCTGTCGTTCGCGACCGATCTGCGCACGCCGCACTTCGTGCCGCGGCCCGACGCCACCGGCACGCTGGTGCAGCCGGGCGCGCTGGCGCCGGTGCTCGCGGAGCGTGGCAAGCCGGGTGACCGCGACGCCGACGGCATCGCCGACGCCAGCGATGTCTGCCCCGACCAGGAGGATCGCGACGGCTTCCAGGACGACGACGGCTGCCCCGACCTCGACAATGACAACGACCGGGTGCTCGACGCCGATGACCGGTGCCCCAACGAGCCCGAGATCTACAACGGCCTGGAGGACGAGGACGGCTGCCCCGATCGCGGCCGCGTCCTCATCAGCGAGTCGCGCCTGATGATCCTCGACAAGGTCTACTTCGGCGTCGGCGTGGTCGAGCCGCCGCCGGCGGCGTACCCCATCATCGACGCGGTGGCCGCGACCTTGAAGGGCAACCCGCAGATCAGGTCGCTCAGCATCGCGGGCCACGCCGCCAGTGACGAGCGCGACGCCTGGGCGGTGTCGGCGCGGCGGGCCACCGCGATCCGGCGCATCCTGCAGGAGAAGGGCGTGACCCAGCAGCTCGAGGTGGTGCCGTTCGGCGACACCCAGCCGATCGCGCGCGAGGCCGAGAAGAACCGCCGCGTCGAGTTCGACATCACCGGGCGCGACGTCGACAGCGAGACCGTCAACGGCACCAGCGATGGCGGCGGCCGCGCGGTCAGCCCGCGCCGGGGCATCGGCGCCGAGGCGCTGGCGCGCAGCGTGGCGGCCCGGGGCAGCACGCGCGAGGTCGCTGGCGCCACTCGCTACGAGCTGGCCGAGCGCGTCAGCGTGCCGCGCGGTGCGTCCACCCTGGTTTCGGTGCTGAGCAAGCGCACCGCCGGCGAGGACGTCTTCCTGTTTCGCCCCGATCCGGGCGCGCCGGGGTCGGACCTGCACCCGCTGCGTGCGGCGCGGATCGTGCTGCCGCGCGAGGTCGGCCTGGAGCCCGGCCCGGTGGCGGTGTTCTCGCAGGGCACCTTCGCCGGTGAGGGGCTGCTGGAGCGCACCAGCGGCGGCGAGACCGCGTACATCCCATATGCGGTCGACGGCGGCACCGTGGTGCGCGTCGAGGTCACCGGCGACGAGCGCCCGCAGCGCCTGATCGCGGTCGCGCGCGGCGTGGCCACGGTCGAGAACGCCACCATCCGCCGCACCACCTACACTATCGAGCCGGGCGCCCAGGCCGCGGGCCGGATCTTCCTGCGCCACGAGCCCGCCGCCGGCTTCACCATGGGCGAGCTGCCGCCGGGCAGCGAACGCGGCGAGCGCGCCCTGCTGGTGCCGGTGCCGCTGGTCGGCGGTCGTGTCAGCAAGCTGGTCATCGAGGAGCGCCAGCCGGTCGAGCGCCGCATCGCCATCCTCGATCGCGAGGGCGCCAGCCTGGCGCTGTACATCGACGGCGCCAACCTGCCGCCCACCGTGCTGGCGCAGGTCCGCGTCATCGCCGAGGCGCGCGCCGAGCTGGGCAAGGTCGAGAGCGAGATCGAGGCCGTGCGTGACGGCCTGGCCGACGCCAGCGAGCGCGGCAGCGACCTCGAGCGCAGCCTGGCCACGGTGGCCAAGCTGCCGGGCCCCGACGCCGCGGCGCTCAAGAAGCGCCTCATCGCCAGCATCGCCGCGCAGACCACGCACGCCGACGAGCTGGCGCGCCGCCTGGTCACCGCCAACGCGCGCCAGCTGGAGGCGCGGGCGCGGGTGCAGACCGCCATCGAGGGGCTGTCGCTCGAGCTGGCCAGCCAGTGACCGGGCGCGCCGGCGTCAGGGGTCAGAAGCAGTACGGCGTGCGCTTGGTCCAGGGCGAGCGCGGGAACTTGCGCGCCAGCATGCCGAAGGCGGCGCACGACACCTCGGAGGTGTCCTCGTCGGGGCAGCCATAGCGGGTCGCGCGCACGGTCAGGTGCAGCGCCTCGGGCACGCGGGGGTCGCGCGGGTTGTGGCGCGCGAAGGCGAGCACCTGGTGGCCGAGGAAGCTGGGGCCGCTGCCGGCGGCGCGCAGGCGGGTGCGCTGGCGCTGCAGGCTGTCGCGGTCGGCGCTGGTGAGGAAGTCGGGCAGCGCGGCGGGCGCCGGCGGGCTCGGCTCCTCGGGCGCGGGCAGGGCAGGGTCGGGGCGGCGGCTCTGCAGCTGGCCGACGCCCTCGCACCACCAGTTGTCACGGAAGGAGTCGAGCTCGTCGAGGGCGACGCGGCGGGGCAGGCCGTCCTCGGGTGACGGGCGCAGGCCGGGGTGGCGCAGGATGGTCAGGGTGGCGGCGAAGGCGCGCTGCTCGGCGTTCTCGGCGGCGGTCAGGCCGGCCAGGTCGGACGCCAGCTCGGGCGCCAGCGCTGCCAGCTGGGTGGTCAGGCGCTGCAGCGCGGCGTCGTTGCCGAGCAGCAGCGCGCGCGTCCAGGCCACCTGGGCCACCGCGCGACGCAGCGGCGGCGGCAGGCTGGCGCCGACGCTGGCGTCGGACAGCAGCTGCTCCAGGCGCCCCAGCGGCAGCCCCTGCTCGAGCACGCGAGCGCCGACGCTCTCGAACAGCGGACCGGGGCCGGGGCGCTTGCCGCGCTCATCGCGCCGACCGGTGCCCATCTCGTCGACGGTCACGCCCGAGGGCTGCCGGGGCAGGTGGCGCGCCAGCTCGGCCAGGCTCTGGGCCAGGCCGAGGCGCTGGCCATGCAGCAGATCGGCGGCCGAGCGCGGCAGCGGCGTCGCCAGCACCTGGTCCGACAGCGCGCGCGCCTCGGCGACGCGCCCCAGCGTGGCCAGCATGCGGATGCGGTGGTAGGCCGCGTGCACGAAGCCGGGGGCGCTGGCGGGCAGCGCGGCGGCGGCGGCCAGCACCTGGTCGCGCAGGTCGGGCGGGCTCGCGCTGTCGAGCTTGCTCAGGGCGGCGATCAGCCAGGGCCCCGAGCGGGTGACGTTCCAGCGCAGCAGCGCGTGGGCCTGGGCCAGGCTGCCCGGCTCCTGCATGGTCAGCACCCAGTCGGTGAGCTCGCTCTCGGCGTGCAGCGCGGCGCGCGCGGCGGCGTCGTCGCTGATCGCGCCGTCGAGGCGCAAGGTGTAGTCGTCGAGCCAGCGCCCGACCGCGCCAGGGTCGTCGGGGTGCACGCTGGCCAGGCGCGTCGCCAGCCGGTCGGGCGGTGCCTGCGGATCGTCGGCCTCGATGCTCTCCAGCAGCAGCTCGGCGGGGTGGCGCATCGTGGGCCGGGTGGCGTCGGTGACCAGCGCGCGCAGACGCTGCTCGGCCACGGCGTACAGGGCGGGCGGCCCCGCCAGTGTGGCCTTGCGCAGCATCACCCGCGCGGTCAGGTAGGGCGCAAGCTCGCGCCACGGTGAGGTGGCGTCGCGCGCGATGGCGTCGAACTGCACCGCGGCCTCGTCGAAGGCCTCGCCATACAGCAGCGCGGCGGCGGTCTGGTAGGCGCGATCCTGGCGCAGCAGCAGCGGCGCACCCGGTGGCGCCGGGTCGGGCAAGGCGCCGCCCGACTCGCAGTTGCCGAACACCACGTCCTGGGCGTGCAGCCAGTCCAGCGTCCACGGGCTGCGCTTGCCCCAGGTGCGGGTGCGCTCCTCCAGGGTCAGCGTCGCGCGTGCGAAGGCGTCGTCGTGACAGTTGAGGTAGGACTGGTAGCTCGAGGGGGCGGCGCGGAAGCTGCCCGGCTCGGGCTGCGCGGGCAGCAGGCGGGCGCGCGCCTCGGTCCAGCGCCGGGCGGCGTCGCCATCACCGAAGCCGAGCAGATCGAGGCGGCGGGTCCACAGCTCGAGCAGCCCCGGGAGCTCGGCCGGGGTCACCCCGGTGCCGGCCAGGTGGCGGTAGGCGATGACCAGGTAGCTGCGCGCGAAGCTGGGCAGCAGCACGCCGAGGCGGCCCGCGGCGAAGTCACCGAGCGGCAGATCGGGCCGGGTCTGGTAGTGGAAGAAGGCGGCCTCGAACTCGGGGCCGCAGCCGTCGGCGCGGCGGGACGAGCCGCCCAGCCCCAGCGCCAGCCCCGCCAGCAGCAGCGCGGCGGCGCCCCGGCGGCGCCAGCGTGACCTGCTCTTCATTGCGTCTCTCCCCACGGTCGTCGACTCCACAGCCAGCGGCGGCGCCCCGGCAGCACGTGCGCCGGCAGCGGCTCGTCGAGCGCGACCCCCAGACTGCGCCGGCACAGCGGACTCCCGAAGTCGGCCCCTGCCAGCAGCGCCGCGCGCACCCGGCGGCGATCCGGCCCGAGGTCGAACACCATGGGCACCGCCTCGTCGATCATGTCGAGATCGTCGAACCAGCGGTCGCGCAGGCACCACGACGCCAGCGCGGTGATCGACAGCCGGGTCGCGGGCAGGGCGGCGTGCAGGTCGGCCAGCAGAGCGCGGTAGAACGGGCGCTCCGAGACCCGGGCGTCATAGTCGAGCTGCAGCGCGGGCAGCGGCGGCGCGCCGGCGGGGCGGACGGTGAGGGCCCGCCGCGCCACGGCCACGATCCGCGCGCGCACGGCGGCGTCCAGCCCCGCGGCCAGCCCGGGCGCGACCTCGATGCGCACGACCGCGGTGAGCCTGGCACCCGGCGCGACCTCGAGCGGCTGCTGCCGCGGCGCCACCAGCAGCTGCGGCCCGGCGTCCGCCGCGCCGGCGCGCACCCGCACGGTGGCGGCCAGGAAGGCGACGTCGCCCTGCAGCGCGCGCAGATCCTCGGGCCGCTCCCAGGCCCAGCGCGTCACCGGGGCCGAACCCCGCTCACGCGCGCAGCTCGGCAGCCCCGCCACTAGCGGCAGCGCCAGCGTGGTCATCGCGACGGCGAGCAGGGCAGGGCGCACGGGCACGGCGGGCATACGCCACGAGCGGCGTGCGCATTCCCGCGGCATACTCGCGCCATGAGCGGTCACCTGATCGAGTCCGACGCCGAGCTGGCCGAGGTGGTGCGCGCCGCCCGCGTGGTCGCCGTGGTCGGCATGAAGGGCGACCACGCCGCCGGCGAGTCAGCCTACGACGTGCCCGCCATGCAGCGCGCCCGCGGCATGCGCATCATCGCGGTCAACCCGACCATCAGCACCAGCCAGGGCGCCCCGGCCTATCCCAACCTGGCCGCGCTGCCCGAGCGCGCCGACCTGGTCCAGGTCTTCCGCCGCATCGACGCCATCCCGGCCCTGACCGACGAGCTCATCGCGCTGCCCGCCGCGCTGCGCCCCGACGTGGTCTGGCTGCAGACCGGCATCCGCCACGACCCCAGCGCCCGCCGCCTGGTCGCCGCCGGCTACAGCGTGGTGCAGGACGAGTGCCTCGGCGTCCTGGCCGCCCGCTACCGCCGCTAATCCTTCCCGAACAGCCCCAGCTGCTTGCTCGCCTTGCCCTTGCCTGCCTTCTTGCCCGTGCCCTTGTCCGTGCCCGTGCCCGTGCCCGTGCCCGTGCCCGTGCCCGTGCCCGTGCCCGTGCCCGTCTCCCCCTCCGCCTCCGCCTCCGCCTCCACCTCCGCCTCCACCTCCACCGCGGCCGGCTGCACCAGCTCCGCCCCCTCGTTCCGCGCATCATTCACCTTCATGCCCACCCGCCGCGCCACCAGCGCCTCGGCCCCGCGCACATCCTCCAGCACCGCCAGCGCCGCCTCCGGCTCCAGCCGCCCCGGCGTCAACCACACCTCGCGCGCCTCCGCCCCGGCGTCACCCGGCGGCAAGATCACCGGCATGCGCTCGTGGATCCTGGCCACCACCCCCAGCGCCGGCCGCGTGATGATGGCGCAGGTGCGCTGCTCGCCACCCTCGGGCCCGCGCGCCACGTCCCACAGCCCCGCCATCATGAACGGCGCCCCATCGGGCATCGTCATCAGCCAGGGCCGGCTGACGCCATCCTCGCGGCGCCACTCGTAGAAGCCGTCGGCCACCACCACACAGCGCCGCGCCGCCATCGCCCCGCGCAGCCCGCCCCGCCCGGCGCCCGCCAGCGACTCCACCCGCGCGTTGACCAGCCGGCGCTGCGCCCACACCGGCGCCAGCCCCCACCACACCTCCTCCAGCCGCCGCGGGCGGACATTCAGCGCCGCGCCGATCTCCGTCCCCGGCGCCACGTTCCAGCGCGGCTCGCGCGCCGCCACCGGCTCGTCCAGCCCGAGCAGCGCCGCCACCGCCTCGGGTGACATCGCCTCGCCCATGCTGGCCGTGAACCGTCCACACATCGAACGCCGCTGCTACCCGCGCCGCGCCACGAAGAACACGCGCCGGAACGGCAGCAGCGTGCCGTGCGCGGTGGCCGGATAGGCCGCGCGCAGCCGGGCCCCGTAGGCGGCCAGGAACCCCGCCGCCCCGGCCTCGTCGAGCAGGCGCAGGATCGGCCGCAGCGTGGTGCCCTTGACCCACTCCAGCACCGCGTCGTCGCCGCTCAGCACGTGCATGTACGTGGTCTCCCAGGCGTCGACCTCGAAGCCCAGGCCCCACAGCCGCTCGACATACCAGGGCAGCGGGTGCACCTGGTTGGGCGCCCACGCGCGCAGCCGCTCGGCCCAGGGCCCCTCGGCCGCGACCTCGCCGATCAGGCGATGGCTGGGCGCCGCCCCGTTGTCGGGCATCTGCACCGCCAGCGTCGCGCTGGGCCCCAGCTGCGCCACCAGGTGCGGCAGCAGCCGCTCGTGATCGGGCAGCCAGTGCAGGGTGGCGTTCGACACCAGCACGTCCAGCGGCGCCGGCGCGCACCAGCTGGCGGCGTCGGCGCGCTCGAAGCGCAGCCGGCCGGGCACCGCGCGCTCGGCCGCCGCGGCCAGCATCTCGGCCGAGGTATCGACCCCGACCACCTCGGCCTCGGGGAAGCGCTCCAGCAGGGTGCGGGTCAGGTCACCGGCGCCGCAGCCGAGGTCGGCCACCGCGTGCACCGGCAGCTCGGCGTGGTCGGGGATGCGTCCGATGAGGTCGAAGAACGGGCGCGCGCGCTCGTCGCGATAGCGCTCGTACTGCGCGACGTGCCACATCAGCGCAGCTTGCCGGTCATGTTCATGCCGATGGTCATGCCCAGCTCCTGATGCTGGCCGTTCTGGTCGACCGCCATGCCCATGTCCATGTCGAGGTTCATCTCGACGTCCTCGGGCCACGGCGCGCGCGCCAGGCCGTAGGTCATCTTGCCGCCGCCCTTGCCCGACAGGTGCGTGAGGTCGGCGTCCACCGGCATGCCGGGCAGCTTCATCTTCTGCGCCGGGGCCGACTGCGACATGGTGACCTCGATGACGGCGCGGCTGCCCTCGCGCGCGACCAGCTTGTTCTCGATGTTGCTGTCGATGGCGAAGCCGGTCAGGGCCACCTTCTGGCTCACCTTCCAGCGCGCGCCGATGCCGACCGCCTCGTCGGGGAAGGGCATGGTCATCTGCTGCATCTGCTGCTTCATCGAGTCGACCATCTGGGTCAGCTGCGGGGGCAGCGACGCCGGCAGATCGATCTCCAGCCCCGACATGCGGCCGTTCCTGGCCAGCTTGCCGCGGTAGCTCATGCCCTTCAGGCTGTCGAGCGAGCTGCCCATGGCGCGCGCCATGCTGGGATCGCCGCCGGGCTCCATCTCGGCCTTGTTGATCTTGGCCGACCAGGTGGCCTCGCCGCCCGGGGTCACCGCGCTGACCTCGAGGTCCATCACCATGATGAAGGCGGGGATGTCGGGGATGGGCATCTTGGTGCCGCTCATCTCCATGCCCATGTTCATCTTCATGCGCAGCTCGAAGCTCTGCTTGGCCCCCGGCGCGAGCTGATACTCCAGGCGCTGGCGCGGCTCGGCGCCGGCCTCCAGCAGGGTCAGCTCGATGGCGCCAGCAGCGGCGCCCGACCCCGACCCCGCCGGCGCTGGCGCGTTGCGCGCCGCGGCGCCCGCCCCGGTCCCGGTCGGCCCCGCCGCCTTGGCCGGCGCCGGCTTCTTCTTCTTCTCGCACGCCGCCGCCGTCACCATCACCGTGGTCGCCAGCGCGATCCCGAACCAACCCAGCTTCTTCATAGCGCGCGAGTATAGCCAGGGTGCCCGCCCGCGGACCCGAAAACGAAGACGCCGGCGCCCCTGGGGGGACACCGGCGTCGGCCCGACCCGAGCGTGCTGCTTACAGGCAGAGCGAGGTGCCCGCGGCGTGCGGGCAGTGCAGCGTCTTGTTCGCGGTCACGTCGGCGTTGCACAGGTGGTACGCCGCGCAGCCCTGACGGCTGGCCGTGAAGGCGCCGTACTTGGTGGTGCAGTCGGCCATCGAGGTGAACCCATTGGCGACGCTGAAGCCGCAGGTCGCGGCGTACTCGGTGCAGAACGCCGCCGTGGCCACGCCCGGGCGCGGATCCACGCACATGCGCGCGTCGACCGTGCTGCCGCTGTCGGTCACGCGTGCATCAGGCGTCACCACGCCGGTGTCGACCGTGCCGCCGTCGTCGTCGTCACCGCAGCCCGCCAGCGCGATCGCCAGCACCATCACGCTCAGCCAACCAAGCTTCGTCCGAGTCTTCATGGGGGGAACTCCTCCTTGGGCAGCCAGGGTAACCTCGTCCACATCGGGGCCGCAACTTCT
Source organism: Polyangia bacterium (assembly GCA_044229835.1). Lineage (GTDB taxonomy): Bacteria > Myxococcota_A > Polyangia > Haliangiales > JADYYK01 > JADYYK01. The sequence continues at coordinate 69,481 of JBGASF010000023.1, forward strand.
GGCACCCTCGATCTACATGCGAGCTTTACACGGCAGGGTCGGATCCGGGGTGCTGCTCGTCACGTTGCTGTTCGGCTGTGCGCGCGAGGCGCCCCAGAGCGGCGCCGCCAGCGCGGCCGCCGGCCCCGGTCCAGCCGCGGCGCCCTCGGGCCCACGCTCGCGCGAGGGCGAGACCTGCGCCGCCACGCGCGACTGCGAGGCCGGGTTGCGCTGCGTG